>NZ_BAAAGX010000017.1:167284-268724 GCF_039524755.1 Cryptosporangium japonicum | reverse complement strand
CACGGCAGCCGGGGCGGCTCGGCCCGTGGCGGTTCGAGCCCCGGTGGCCGCGGCGGTTCGACCCATGGCGGTCGGGGCGCGAGCGGCGAGAACGCCGGGCGGAGCGGCGGACGCGGCCGGGGTGGCGCGAGCCGCTCCGGTGGTGCCGTGTACACGTCCGACAGCAACGGCACCAGCGGTTACACGGCCGGCGGCGGCGCTGCCGGCTACTCGGGCGGCGGAGCCGCGGCACACAGCGAGCGCAGCGGCGGGCGTCGTCGCCGCGGGTCGGGTCCGCGTCGCGTCGCCTGACCCCCGGTCGGCGGGCAAGGCGAGTGGCCTTGCCCGCACCGACTGGCGGGAGCGCAGC
Source organism: Cryptosporangium japonicum (assembly GCF_039524755.1). Taxonomy (NCBI): domain Bacteria; kingdom Bacillati; phylum Actinomycetota; class Actinomycetes; order Cryptosporangiales; family Cryptosporangiaceae; genus Cryptosporangium; species Cryptosporangium japonicum. The sequence goes on along the minus strand of NZ_BAAAGX010000017.1, from coordinate 268,375 downwards.
GGGGCTGCGAGAGTGACCACCGACGAACCGAGCGCTACGAAGGTCGACGATGGACACAGGTGATCTGGCCCCGGACTTCGAACTGCCCGACCAGGACGGTGTGCCGCGCAAGCTCAGCACGCTGCTGGCCGAGGGCGGGCCGGTGGTCCTGTTCTTCTACCCGGCCGCGATGAGCCCCGGCTGCACCGCCGAGAGCTGCCACTTCCGTGATCTCGCCAAGGAGTTCGCGGCCGTCGGCGCCCAGCGCATCGGTATCAGCAACGACCGCGTCGAGGTGCAGTCGGAGTTCGCCGGCCGCCACAACCTCGACTACCCGCTGCTGTCCGACCTCGACGGCACGGTCGCGGCCGAGTACGGCGTCAAGCGTCGCCTCGGCCCGCTGGCGGTCAAGCGCCACACGTTCGTCATCGACGTCGACCGGCGTCTGCTCGCGGTCGTCCGGAGCGAACTGCGGATGTCCGTCCATGCCGACAAAGCGCTTGAGGTTCTCCGCCACCGAAACGTCTAGCCGGGAACATTTGTCCTTTCGGACGGTTTCGCTCCGCTGATCACCCCCTTTTGGCGGTGATCACCGAGATGCGTCCCCCATCACGCTGGCGAATCGGGCAATTATGGGCCAGTGACCGCTTTAGCCCCAGCGAAGCCCGTCGTCGACGCTCCCGCCGGACGCGTTCACGTCACCGTCAGTAGGCCGATCGGAGAACGGAACCGCTACTTCGACGTCCTGCGAGCGGCCTGCATCGCCTACGTCGTGCTGTACCACATGTTCCCGCTGGCAGCGTTCTCGTACTGGCCGCGGATGGGGCTGTTGTTCGCGATCGCGGGCTCGCTGACCGCCCGCTCCCTCGACACCTCCACGCGTCGCGCGGTCGGCCGGCGGCTGCGGCGCCTGCTCGTGCCGCTGTGGGCCACGGCCGCGCTGGCCGTCCCGGTGATGGTGGGCCTCGGCTGGCGCCCCGAGGCCCGCTGGGAGCTGCTGTTCTGGGTGGTGCCGTTCTCCGACCCGCCGGGCGCGGACTGGGCCGGCCCGCTCACCGAGCCGCTCTGGTACCTGCGGACCTATCTGTGGTTGCTGCTGCTGTCACCGGTGCTGCTGCCGCTGTTCCGGCGCTTCCCGCGGATGACGGTGCTGGTCCCGGCCGCGGTGGCGGTCGCGATCGGCACCGGCCTCTTCGACGTGTGGACGCTCGGCGAGCGGCTCGGCGCGGTGGTCCGCGACGCCTCGATCTACCTGCCGTGCTGGCTGCTGGGCTTCGCGCACCGCGACGAGTGGATCGCGCACGCCCGTCGCGCGACCGTGGTGATCGGCGGTGCGGTGCTCGCGCTCGCCGGCGTCGTCTGGGCGTTCACCCACCCGGCGGCCGGGTCGGTGGACCTGAACCTGATCCCGCTCGCCCAGCTGCTGTTCTCGACCGGAACGGTCCTGCTCCTGCTCCGCCCGGCGCCGTCGTGGGCCGGCCTGGAGCGGCGGTGGTGGCCCTACCTGCCGGCGAACTGGCTGGTGATGGTCGTCAACCGGCGCGCGATGGTGATCTACCTGTGGCACAACGTCGCGCTCGCGCTCAGCTTCCCGATCGGCACCGCGCTCGGCATCTGGGCGCTCGGCACCGTGGTGGGCACCGCGGCGTGTTTCGGAATCGCGCTGGTGCTCGTCGGCCTGGGGGTGGTCGCGTTCGGCTGGATCGAGGACGTGTCGGCCGACCGCCGCCCCACGCTGCTCCCCCGCCTCCCGGCCGAACCACCGCTGACGTGGCTCGGCGGACCGATCCGGCCGCGGCCGGCGGCGGTCGCAGCCGGCATCGCCGCCGGTTCCCGCGCCGACGCCGAGACGACCGTTCCCGACACGGTCACCGGCGATCCGGCCGAAGCTCCTCCGCCGGCCGACCCGTGGGCACTGGGCCTCCTGCGCGCCGACCAGTTCCCGGCCGAGGAGAGCCGCCCGGTCCGGGTCGTGCACGCGGTGGGCATCGCCGGTGGCGAGGTGCGTGCCGTACCGACGACGTTGCTCGTCCGCGAGGTGGCGTGGTCGGCGTTCCCGGGGCAGGACGCTCCGGTGCGGTCCGGCTCCTGATTCGCACCTGAATCGCTCCTGCCTTCTCACGATCCCCTCATGGAGAGACATCAATGATCTCGGGTGTGAGCGATCGCCCCACCAAGCGCCCGAACCGTGAGCTGTACCTGGATGCTCTCCGCACTGCGGCGATCATCCGGGTGGTCACGTACCACACGTTCGGCGGCAGTTGGCTGAGCTGGGCCTTCCCGGCGATGGGCGTGATGTTCGCGCTCGCCGGTGGTCTGATGGTGCGCTCGCTGGACAAACAGCCTCCGCTCACCGTGATCAAGAACCGGGCGCGGCGGCTCCTGCCGGCGCTCTGGCTGTTCGGCCTGGTCATCATCCCGGTCATGCTCTGGGGCGGCGGCGCGTTCTCCACCTGGACCGACCCGAACACCGGCGAGCCGGTGCCGTTCTGGAAGCTGATCTTCTGGGTGGTGCCGATCTTCGACCCGCCGGGCAACGAGTTCGGCACGAACTTCACCGTCGTGCTCTGGTACCTGCGCACCTACCTCTGGCTGGTCGCGCTCAGCCCGCTGCTGCTCAAGGCGTTCCGCAAGTGGCCGATCCCGACGCTCGTCGCGCCGCTCGGGCTCGTGCTGCTGCAGGCCTTCGGCGTCCTGCCCTCGCCCGACGAGGGCAACCTGTGGGACCTGGTCTCGACGCTCGGCATGTTCGCACCGTGCTGGATGCTCGGTTTCGCGCACCGCACCGGCAAGCTGACGAAGATCCCGATGCCGGCGCTGATCGCCATCGTGGTGGCGTGCGCGGTCGGCGGCATCGCCTGGGCGCTCGGTCACCCGGCGCAGGACGCCGACGCCGGCGAGGCCTACGACCTCAACGGCATCCCGCTGGCGAACGCCCTGTGGTCGATCGCGGTCATCATCCCGCTGCTGCGCTTCGCCCCCGACGCCAGCTGGATCGGCCGGACGCCGTTCCTGGGGCGGCTGGTGGCGCTGGTCAACAACCGTGCCGTCACGATCTACCTCTGGCACAACGTGATGATCGACGCGTCGTACCCGATCGACGACTGGCTGACCCGCTGGCTCCCGGAGGGGCTCGTCGAGAACCCGGCGTGGGACTTCCTGACCGTCTGGGTGCTGGTCGCGCTCTGCGTGCTGGCGTTCGGCTGGGTGGAGGACCTGGCGGCCCGGCGCAAACCGCGGTTGTTCCCGGTGGGGCCGTCGGCGGCGGAGCGACGCGCGGAGTACGCCGCCGAGCTGGCCGCCAAGGAGCAGGAGGACGCCGCCCCGGGTCGACCGGCCCCGGTGGGGCCGAACGTCGCCCACGGCGACGACCGGGGCCGGCGGCCGGGCCCCTACGGACCGGACCAGTACGGCCAGGGCCAGTACGGCCCGGGTCAGTACCCGCCGCCCGACCGGTACGCGCAGCAGCAGCCCTCCGGCTACGCCCCCAACGGCTACGGGCCGCCCGACGCGCAGCGCTACCAGCAGTACGAGACGGGCCAGTACGGCGCACCGATGGGTGGCTACGACCACCCCACCGCCGACTACAACGCCGAGTACCGGAACGCGAACCACCCGACCGCCGACTACAGCCAGGCGTACCGGGAGGCCCGTGGCGAATCACCGCGCCGCAACGGGTACCCGACGCAGCGCCCGGCGGCCGAGGGGCAGCCGGAGGAGCACCGCCGCAGCCGGCACTGAACGACGACGAGGCCGCAGCACGCTCGGAGCGTGCCGCGGCCTCGTCGTGGAAGTCTCAGGCCTCCGGGAACCAGATCTTGATCTCGCGTGCGGCCGACTCCGGCGAGTCCGACGCGTGCGCGAGGTTCTCCCGGTTCGACAGCGAGTAGTCACCGCGGATCGTGCCGCCCGCGGCCTTGCGCCCGTCGGTGGCGCCGATCAGCGTCCGGACGACCGTGATCGCCTGGTCGCCGGAGAGGATGAGCGCCACCAGCGGCCCGGACGTGATGAAGTCGCGCAGCGGCGGGTACCAGGGCTGCTCGAGGTGCTCGGCGTAGTGCTCGTCGGCGAGCGCGGCGTCGACCGTGCGCAGGTTCAGCGCGTCGATGCTCAGGCCCTTGCGCTCGAACCGCCCGAGCACCTCCCCGACCAGGCCGCGGCGGACCGCGTCGGGCTTGATCAGAACCAGCGTGCGCTCGGACACAGAGTTGACTCCTCGTTCATCGGGTGGGGGCCGGAGGCCGGGCGTGAACACCGGCAGCGGACGATGCGTGATGATGCTTTCGGCCCGTGCGCCGACCCGTCACCGCAGCGTACCGTCCGCGTGACGCCGCTCTCATACACCCCCGAACGAGCGGCGATCTGTGGCTACTCGGGTGATATGTGCATTCACCTGTGAAGACTCGCAGCAAACCGGAGTTGTTCTCCTCATCCAAACTTCATCTCGTTCCCGGAACATGTGCTCGTGTCCGTGACTGCCCCTGCGCCCGCGCCGAAGGCGACCCCCGCAAAGGGCCGCGACCGTTATCTCGACACGCTGCGCGCGGTCGCGATCATCCGCGTGGTCACCTACCACGCGTTCGGCTTCGCGATTTTTCCCTGGTTCCCGGCGATGGGCGTGATGTTCGCGCTCGCCGGAACGCTGATGGTGCGCTCGATCGACAAGGGCGCGTTCGCCGCGGTCAAGAGCCGGTTCCGCCGCCTGCTGCCGGTCGTCTGGGTGTTCGGCGCGATCTGGATCCCGCTGATGATCTGGCACGACGGCGCACCGCGTGAGTGGAGCTACGGCGCCAACGGCGACTCCCCGATCTGGCAGCTGGGGTTCTGGCTGCTGCCGGTCGGCGACCCGCCGGGCAGCCAGTGGGGCGAGGTCGCGTGGGGCGTCCTCTGGTATCTGAAGACCTACCTCTGGTTCGTGGCGCTCTCGCCGCTGCTCCTGAAGCCGTTCCGCAAGGTGCCGTGGCTGGTTCTCGCCCTGCCGTTCGCGCTGCTCGGCCTGGCCGAGGTGGGCCTGCTGCCGCTGGAGGACTGGTGGGGCAGCACGTTCAACGACGTTCTCGTCTACCTGGGCTGCTGGCTGATCGGGTTCGCGCACGCCGAAGGCATCATCAAGCGCCTGCCGCTGCCGGCCCTGTTCGCGATCGGTGGCGCGGTGATCGCCGCCGGCATCGGCTGGCTGGCCGGGCCGGGTAACACCGAGGCGCTCGAGGAGGGCGGCCGGGCCTGGTCGGTGGAGAACAGCAGCCTCACGCTCGCGCTCTACTCGTTCGGCGTCGTGTTCATCCTGATGCGTTACTCGTCGCGGATGGAGTGGCTGCAGCGCCACGCGGTGATCGACCGGATCATCACGATCTTCAACTCACGCGCGGTGACGATCTACCTCTGGCACAACGCCGCGATCCTGATCGCGATGACCGTGCTGGAGAACTTCGGTATCGACATCTGGGTCGCCTGGTTCCCGCTGACCTGGGTGCTCGTCGGCGTCTTCGTGCTGGTGTTCGGGTGGGTGGAGGACGTCGCCGCCCGGCGGAAGCCGGAGCTGGTGCCGGGCAAGGTGAAGGTGGTGGCCGCGCCGCTGCAACCGGGGGCCGAGGCCGCTCCCCAGTCGCCGCCCGTGCCGCCGGCCCCGGCTCCCGCCCACTACGGGAACGCCCAGCCTTACGGCGGCGACCCCCGGTACGCGAACGACCCGCGATACGGGGATCCACGGCAGCAGGTTCCGCAGCAGTACGACCCGCGGCAGTACCCGCCACAGCAATTCCCGCCGCAGCAGTACGAGCCCCGGAGCCCCGACCCCCGGGCCGGCGGGCGCTATCCGTCGGCGGAGTACGGTACTGCCCGTCCTCGCTCGGACGACCGGCCAGATCAAGCCGCCCGATAGTACGAGGAGTGTCAGCAAATGTACACCGCGTGCGCGAATTAGTTATCTCAAACAACCATGCGCACCCGTTCGGAAGGTGATCATGGTTCAGTGACCACGCATACGCCTGCGCGCGCCTCCACCGGGGGTCGGGACCGGTACTTCGACGTCCTCCGGTTCCTTTGCATCATCTGGGTGGTCGTTTACCACATCTTCTCGACCGAGGCGTGGCTCGGTTTCTGGCCGGCGATGGGCCTGCTGTTCGCGATCTCCGGGTCGCTGATGGTTCGCTCGCTCGACCGGGGCGCGTTGAAGACGATCAAGAACCGTCTCCAGCGTCTGCTGCCGGTGCTCTGGCTGGCCGGCATCATCGGCGTCCCGCTGATGTTCTGGCACGGCTGGCCGGCCGACGAGCGTCCGCCGCTCTGGCGTCTGGTGTTCTGGATCTTCCCGCTGTCCGACCCGCCCGGGTCGGAGTGGGCGGCCTCGCTCACCGAGCCGCTCTGGTACATGCGGAGCATCGTCTGGTTCATCCTGCTCTCGCCGCTGCTGCTGATCCTGTTCCGCTGGTACCCGCGGACGATGATCACGATCCCGCTGCTGGTCATGGTCGGGGTCGCGACCGGCAAGGTCGGCTTCGGCTGGGCCGGCGAGCTGGGCGAAGGTGTGCTCACCGACGGCTTCACGTTCCTCTCGCTCTGGCTGCTCGGCTTCGCGCACCGCGAGGGAATGCTCAAGAAGATTCCGGTACCGCTGGTGGTCACCGGTGGTCTGGCGCTGGCCGCGGTCGCGACCTTCTGGGCGTTCACGCACCAGGAGGAGAACAGCTACGACTTCAACCTGATCCCGGCCGGGCAGGCGATCTTCTCGTTCGGCATCGTGCTGATCCTGCTGCGCTTCGCCCCGAAGTTCAGCTGGGTGGGCAACAACAAGGCGCTCGACCGCCTGATCACGATCGTCAACGGCCGCGCCATGGTGATCTACCTGTGGCACAACGTCGCGATCGAGCTCAGCTACCCGGTCGGCGACAAGGTCGGGGTCTGGAAGCTCGGCGAGACCGCCGGCACCGCGGTCTGCGCGGTCATCGCGGTGCTGCTGACGATCCTGGGCATGCTCGCGTTCGGCTGGATCGAGGACGTCGCCGCGCAGCGGCGGCCGCAGCTGCTCCCCAAGGACCTGGGCAAGAAGGGCGGCGCGTCCACGCCGGCCGCACCCGCCGCGGCCTCCGGGGTCACCGGTGGTGGGCAGCCCGAGCCCCCGGTGTCCGCGAACGTCGACGACAGCACGGTGTCGCTTCCGGTGTCCGGTGCCCCGGTGGGTACTCCGCCGGGCGGCGCCTGGCAGGCGACTCCGGCGTCCCGGCCGGGGTGGCCCGACGAGCGGCCGCAGCCCGGTGTGTACGGCTCCCCCGCGCCCCGCGACGACCAGGCGTACGACAACGACCGGCGCTACGAGAACGACCGGCGCGTGCCCGAGCAGCGGCGTACGTCGGAGCGGGCCGCCACCTACGGCACGCCACGCAGCGGCCGGTTCCCCGACGTGCCGCCGCAGCGTGACGACGTCGGCTGGAGCGCCGGCCCCGGCACCCAGTCACCCCGGGGCCGCGACGACCGCCCACCGTCGTTCGACGAGACCGGCACCATCCCGCGCAACCGCTAGGCCGTGTCCTGTCCCGTGAGGTTGGTGACGCGGGTTGCGGGTGGTTGGCCGTCGAGGGCGGTGTGGCCGCGGTGGTGATTGTAGAAGTGCAGCCAGGGCGGAAACGCGCCCTGGCGTTCTGCTTCTGACTGGTAGGGGCGGGCGTAGGCCCATTCGTCGGCCAGCGTGCGGTGGAAGCGTTCGACTTTGCCGTTGGTCTGGGGCCGGTAGGGGCGTGTTCGTTTGTGGGTGATGCCGGCAGTGGTGAGGGTGTCGGCCCGGAGCTGGGACTTATAACAGGAGCCGTTGTCGGTCAGGACCCGGGCGACGGTGATGCCGCAGGAGTGGAAGTAGGCCTGGGCGCGGGTCCAGAACGCGGCGGCGGTGTGTTGCGTTCGTCGCCGAGGATTTCGGTGTAGGCCAGGCGGGAGTGGTCGTCGATCGCGGTGTGCAGGTAGGCGTAGCCGATCACCGCCCGGCAGTTCTTGCGGGCGGTGGTGGTGGCGCGTTGGTTGCGGCCGCCTTGGGCGCGGCCGACGATGCGGTGGCCGCCGCCGTCGGGGATCCGGCCGAGTTTCTTCACCTCGACGTGGACCAGGTCGCCGGGGTCGTCGCGTTCGTAGCGGCGGACCCGGACACCGGTCGCGCGGTCCAGCTGGGTCAGACGCGGCAGGCGGTAACGGGTCAGAACGCGGTGAACGGTGGACGGGTTCAGGCCCAGGCGGGCGGCAATGCGTGCTGGTCCGAGGCGTTTGATGACCCGGATCTTCACTATCCGCCGCTCCAGGGCGGTCGGCGTGCGTGTCGGTGATCGGTGCGGGCGGCTGGACCGGTCGGACATGCCGGCTGCACCCTCGCGGCGATAGCGGCCGGCCCAGCGCGCGGCGGTAGTGGGCGAGACCTGGAACCGGTCGGCGGCCCGCCGCAACGACCAGTTTTCCTCGACGACGCAGCGGGCCAGCCGCAGGCGTCCGAGTTCGGTCAGCGGGGCATTACGGTGGGGCACTGGAGGACCTCCGTGGACCGACAGGCTGTGTGTGCTTGGCAGCTACACACCTGCCCGGAGGTCCTCCGCCACGTCAACCCCAGTGTCACCAACGTCCATGGACAGAAAACACCTAGGCCGGGATCACCAGTTCGAAGACCGCGCCGCCGCCCGGGCGGGCGGCGGTGGTCAGTTTTCCGCCGTGCAGGTCGGCCGCCCAGAGCGTGATCGAGAGCCCCAGGCCGATCGAGCCACCATCGCTCCGGAACCGGCCGAACAGCGCCGAGGCCACGTTCGGGTCGATTCCCGGGCCGCGGTCGCTGACCGTGATGCGCCCTGGCCGCAGCACGACGACGTCCACCTCGGGCGCGACGCCCGGGTGGTGACCGTGCTTCAACGCGTTCTCGACCAGGTTGGCCACCGCGCGGGTGACCAGGTGGGCGTCGGCCCGGACCGTGCACTCCTCGGCGTGGAACGTGACCTGGGCCCGCGCGCCGGGACCGCCCACCGGGTCGGCCAGCTGATCGACGATGCTCTCGACCAGCAGATCGAGCCGGAGCAGCTCCTTGTTCAGGTGCTGGACACCGGCGTTGAGGCGGGCTCGGGTCAGCAGGTCGTCGATGATGTCGCCCATGCGTGCCGACAGCGCCACCGCCCGGGGCAGCAGGTCGGAGCGTTGGGCGGGATCGGCCAGGGCCGCTTCGGCGAGCGTCCGGAGCGTCGCCACCGGGGTGCGCAGGTCGTGGGCGGCGTCGGCGAGGAACGCTTCCTGCCGCTCCAGCGCGTCGACCGCGGGCCGCATCGACCGCCCGGACAGCGCGTGCCCGGCGAGCGCGGCCAGCGTCACGAGCGTCACGCAGCCGAGGATGAGCGCGGCGACGAGCTTCTCGTGCTCCTCGTCCCCGTCGGTCGGGTCCCCGATGACGACGACCGCACCGGCCGCGGTGCCCTCGTTGTCGTAGAGCGGGGCGGCGAGCAGCCGGGTGGGGTGCCCGCGGTCGTCCTCGCCGTCGGTGCGCACGATGCCGCCGAGATCGATGGCCTGCGCGGCCACGCCGTTCAGGTGGGACGCGGTGACCTTGAGCGCCGGATCGCTGCTCGCGAACACCGCCCGCTCGGGCGGGTACCCGAGCAGCACGACCAGCTGCGGCGACCCGGTGGCGACCTCGTCCTGCCGGATGTCCTGCAATTGGATGCCCGAGTCGGTGAAGTAGACCAGCGCGACCGCGGTGCGCGCGCGGGTCTCCATCGAGTTGTCGAGCCGGGTCTCGCGCAGGTGGTTGTCGGTGTTGACGGCCAACGTGGCCAGTGCGATCAGCCCGCAGCCGGCCACCACCGTGTAGAGGACGGTCAGCCGCCAGCGCAGCAGACGCAACGACCGCCGGACGCCGACGGTGCCCGTTCCCTTCCCGGTGAGTTTCCGCTTCCGGAGCCGCCCCGAGCGCCGCCCGGAGGTCTTCCCGGCGGCGGTGGGCGCGAGCGGCGGCGTGGCGACCACGATCAGCCGTAGGCCGGTTCGGCGGGGTCCTGACCGAGCAGATAGCCCGCACCCCGGACGGTGTGGATGAGCTGCGGACCGCCCAACTTGCGACGCAACTGGCGCACGAGCACGTCCACGACGTTCGACATCGGTTCGGCCATCGCGTCCCAGCAGTGCTCGATGAGCGTGGTGCGGCTGACCACCTCGCCGGCGTGGTTGGCCAGTAGCTCGAGCACCGCGAACTCCTTCGCGGTGAGCGTCAGCAACACACCGCCGCGCCGGACCTGCCGGCGGGGCACGTCGATCTCCAAATCGACCACGCGCAGCACCGGTGCGGCCGGCGGACCGGTGGTGAGCGAACGCCGGCCCAGGCTCAGCACCCGCGCGACGAGTTCGGCCACCGCGAACGGCTTCACCAGGTAGTCGTCACCGCCGTGCTCGAAGCCGGCCACCCGGTCGGCCACACTGTCACGGGCGGTCAGGAACAGCACCGGGGTGGCCCAGCCGCCCCGTCTGCGCGCGGCCACGTAGTCGACGCTGTCCCCGGAGGGCAGCATCCGGTCGAACACGACGCAGGCGTACGGGCTGACCAGCACGGCCTCGTCGGCAGCCGGGATGTCGCCCACCAGGTCGACGGCCAACCCGGCGCCGCGCAGCGCCGCTGCGACCGCGTATCCCAGGTCGGCATCGTCCTCGACCACGAGCACCTTCACGCCGACACTCTCCCACGGGGGTACGACGAAGGGCCCGGCGGATTCGCCGGGCCCTTCGTGATGCATCAGCTACCGGGAGCTTGGAGCCCGGTGCGGTGCAGCTTGTGCCACCGCAGTCGCGCGCCGGTCAGCGCGGTGACCACGGATTGGATCATCACCGCGTACATCAGCTGCCGGTAGACGAACTGCTGGGCGGGGAGCGACCAGAGCGGGCCGAGCTTCTCCTTGTCCAGCTTGAACGCGAACACCGCCAGGAAGAACTGCAGTGCGAGCATCCCGATCCATGCCGCCGCGGAGAGCGCCGCGTCGTACGCGACCAGGCCGTAGAGCGCGAACACGTCGATCAGCGGCGCGAACAGCGGCAGGCCGACCTGGAAGATGCCGAGGAAGACCAGACCGAACCGGCCGAACCGGCCGGACGGACCGCTCTCGAACACCGCCTTGCGGTGCTTCCACATCGCCTGCATGGTGCCGTAGCTCCAGCGGTAGCGCTGCTTCCACAGCTGCTGGATCGTCGACGGAGCCTCGGTCCAGGCGCGGGCCTTCTCCTCGTAGACGACCTTCCAGCCGGCGCGGCCCATCGCGATCGTGAGGTCGGTGTCCTCGGCGAGGGTCTCGTGCGAGACCCCACCGACGTCGTTGAGCGCCTCGCGGCGGAACGCGCCGATCGCGCCGGGGATCGTCGGCATGCACTGGAGCATGTCGTACATCCGCCGGTCGAGGTTGAAGCCGATCACGTACTCGATGTGCTGCCAGCGCGCGACGATGCTCTGGCGGTTGCCGACCTTCACGTTGCCGGCGACGCCGCCGACACGCGGGTCGGCAAACGGCTGCACGAGCTCGTAGACCGAGTCGGGCTCGAAGATCGTGTCACCGTCGACCATGACGATCACGTCGGCGCGGGCCCAGGCGGTGCCGATGTTGAGCGCCGCGGGTTTACCGCCGTTGGGTACTCGGACCACCCGGACGTTCGCGAAGCCCAGGCTCTCGGCGATCTCGGCCGTGTTGTCCGACGAACCGTCGTCGACCACGATCACTTCGACCATCGGATAGTTACTGGTCGCCAGCGATCTGACCGCGGCCGCGATGCCTTCCTTCTCGTTGTAGGCCGGCACCACCACCGACACTGGCTCCAGGAACTCCGGACCCCAGCGGAAGTTCTTCGACCGTCGCTTCCGGGCGTGCACCGTGGCCAGCACCAGCATCAGCACCAGGCGGGCGAGCGTCAGCACACCGACGACCGTCAGCAGGCCCACCAGGCCGGTGACGAACCAGCCCGACGCCTGGACGACCCAGATCATCGCGCGCCCGCGCCAGATCTCACCCGAGCTGGCCGGCTGCATGGCCTGGAAGTTGGAGCCACCGTCGGCGTTGTTCCAGTCGGGAGACAGCTTCAGGCCCTCACCGACGGTGACGAACGAGTAGCCCTCCCCCTGGAACCGCGGCAGCATCTTCGCGATCGCGGCCAGCGTCATCTCGCGGTTGCCGCCGGCGTCGTGGAAGAGCGAGACCGCGCCGTACTTCTTGTCGGTCGGGTAGGCCTTCTCGACGATCTTGTCGACGCCTTCCTTCTTCCAGTCCTCGCTGTCGGTGTCGTTGACGACGTTGAGGTAACCGAGCTTTCCGGCCTCCTGGACGATCGGCCAGTACACGTTGTCGATCGCGTCGGGCTGGGAGGAGTACGGGAAGCGGAGCAGCGACGTGGTGACGCCGGCCGCGCCGACGATCGCCATCTGCGTCTGCGAGTACTGGAGCTTGCGCTCCCAGGCACCCATCTCCGACATCTCGGGGTGGGTGAAGCTGTGGATGCCGACCTCGTGCCCCTCGTCGACCATCCGCTTGACGAGCGCGGGGTGCTCGGTGACCGCGGAGCCGACGAGGAAGAACGTCGCGTGGGCGTTGTGCTTCTTCAGCAGGTCGAGGACCTTCGGCGTCCACTTCTCGTCCGGGCCGTCGTCGAACGTCAACGCGATCTTCTTCGGCGGCAGCCGGTACGAGTACGGCTTGGCGTGGGTGGTGTCGATGATCGGCCCGCCCTCGCGCACCGAGTCGGGCACCTGGTCGGACTCGCCCGCGTTGTGAACGTTCTTCGGCGTGGCGACCTGCGCCTGGACGTACGCCTGCACCATCAGGACCGCGACGAGCACGAGCAGCAGGAACGCCACGAAGAGGAAGCGCGGGCGCGGTGGGACCTTACGGGCCTCGCCGCCACCGGCGTCGCCGCCGCCGCCTCCCCCACCGCCGCCTCCGCCCGGCGGTGGGGTGACCGGCCCGCCACCGTCACCGAACGTCGGTGGGTTGGCCGGCGGCCGCTGCTGCGGGAACTGCGTACCCGGACGCTGCGGAGCAGCCGGCGCCGGAGGCGCCGACTGCGGGTACCGCTGTGCGGGGTACTGCGGGTACTGGGTCGGCTGCGGGACGCGGCCGTACTGCCCAGGCTGCATCTCGGTCAGCTCTCCGTGGTGGAACTCGGGTTTGCGCTGGCGGTCGGCGCCTTGGTGACGGGCGCCGGGTCGTTGCTCGCCGGAGGATCGGCCGGCGGGTCAGCCGGGGGCTTCGGCGCGGTGCTGCCGCCACCGCCACCCGCGCCGGTGCCGGGCGCCGGATCCGCGGGCTTGGACGTCGGCGGGTCGGCCGGCTTCGTCGTGGGCGGCGGGTCCGCGGGCTTCGTCGTGGGCGGCGGGTCCGCGGGCTTGGTCGTCGGCGGCGGGTCGGCCGGCTTGGTCGGCGTGGGCGACGGCTTGGTCGGCGTGGGCGACGGCTTCGTCGGCGTCGGCGACGGCTTCGTCGGCGTGGGCGACGGCTTGGTCGGCGTCGGGCCCGGCTTGGTCGGCGTCGGGTTCACCGGCACCTTGGCCGTGCCGGACGGCGTCACCCTCGGCGTGGTGGTGGAAGTCGAGTCGATCCGGTCGTCACGGCGACCCCGGTTGCCGTCGTCGCCGCGGGAGATCTCCTCGTCGCTGCTGACCGCGGACATGTCGTCGCCCTTCGGCTCCTTGTCGGCAACGGCCAACGGAGCAGCGGTGGGGACGCCCGGGATCGGCAGCAGCGCGTTCGGAGCGATCGGGCCGCCGGCGAAGCTCAGGCCCAGCATGGCGGCGTAGGCGATGCCGACGCCGCCCGCGAGGAAGCCGACGGTACGGAAACGGCGGTGCCGCTTACCCGTCGTATCCACGAACACCGGAGCAGCAACGATGTCTTCAGGTAAGACCTCGACCTGCTCGGTATCGGAATTCAGCCCTGATTCCACGAGTGCACCTTAAGCGATATCTCAAAGACGTCAACGAAACCGACAAGTTGGACTTCCGACCCAAGGACCGCCAATTTGGGCGGACAGTGAGGGTTCAATCGGTCATCACGGACAGTGCCATTCCTAGGAAGTCACCAATCCGACATAGAACCTCGACTGTTCGACGGAGCGAGCCTTAAAGATCAGACGGTCGCCCACGCCATTCGGTTCGTTCGGATGACGACTGAAATTACCGGGAGTAGCCAGGACGTCGCGCTTTCGCGCAGCTTATTCTGCCAGGTCAGCGCTACAGGCGAGAGCGCGGACCGGACACCGGAGTGTTGCCCTGCATTCACTCTGCGGAACGGTCATCCGTCACGGTACGGATTGGAACCGCTACAGAGGCGACATACTGCGCCCGCTATCGGGTCGGTGTAGGACACACCCAATAGACGCTGTGAACAGCGAGGAAGTTGCTTCGGAGAACCGACTGATTCAATTACTTTCAGTTAATGACTCATGTACTCAAGGTGACTCTTTACGAGCGGTCACCCAGAACGCTTTTCCGGACGTTGAGGACATAGATCCACACCAAGAGGAATATGCCCCCGACGACGCCGAGCATCCAATGAACGATGCCGGTCGCGACGATCACAACCTGCAGACCGATCACCGCATTCCACGCCCAGTCGCGACGCAGCAGACCGGCCGCGGCCAGGCACAGCACCCCGAGCGCCAGGGCCAGGGCCGCGGCCGCACCGGAGGCGTCCGGCAGCAGCGTCCGCAGCGGCTGGATCGCCAGCAGCAGCACGAGGAACTCCAGCAGCAGCGCCGCCGAGCCGACCCCGCGGACCGCGGCGCCGGGGTTCTTCAACCCCGACTGCGGTGGCGTCGGCTCCGGGGTCTCGTCCGGCCCGCTCACCGGGCCAGCAGCTTCCGGGCGTCGGCGGCCGTCACGACCGAGCCGGTGACCAGCACGCCGGCGCCGGCCAGCGGGGCGTCGCCGTCGTCGTCCTCCTCGGCGATCGTGACCGCGGACTCGATCGCGTCGTCGAGCCGGGAGGCGACGTCGACGCGGTCGGCGCCGAACACCTCCACGGCCGCGGCCGCCAGCTCGTCGACGCTCAGGCGGCGCGGCGACGAGTTCTCGGTCACCACTATCGCGTCGGCCACCGGCTCGAGCAGTTCGAGCATGCCCCGGTAGTCCTTGTCGTCGAGCACCGCGACGACGGCCACGAGCTTGCGGAACGCGAACGCCTCGGCCATCGCCTGGACCGTCGCGGTCATGCCGGCGGGGTTGTGGGCGGCGTCCACCAGCACGGTCGGCGACGTGCGCAGCCGCTCGAGACGCCCGGGCGAGCGCACGTTCGCGAAGCCCTCGCGGACGGCGTCGGCGGCCAGGGCGCGGCCCGGCGCGGCACCGAGGAACGCCTCGACCGCGGCGAGCGCCATGACCGCGTTCTGCGCCTGGTGCGCGCCGTAGAGCGGCAGGAAGATCTCGCCGTACTCGCCGGCCAGGCCCTTGAGCCGCAGTTGCTGGCCCCCGACGGCGATCGTGCGCTCGAGCACGCCGAACTCGACGCCCTCGCGCGCGACCGAGGCGCCCTCCGACGCCGCCCGCGACAGCAGCGGCTCGATCGCGTCGGCCGGCTGCACCGCGGTGATCACGCTCGCGTCGCCGTGGATGATGCCGGCCTTCTCGGTGGCGATGCTCGCGACCGTGCCGCCGAGCAGAGCGGCGTGGTCGAGGCTGATCGGCGTGACGACCGCGACGCCGGCGGCCAGGACGTTCGTCGCGTCCCACTGGCCGCCGAGGCCGACTTCGACGACCGCGACGTCCACCGGCGCGTCAGCGAACGCGGCGAAGGCCATCGCGGTGGTGAACTCGAAGTACGTGACGGGATCGGCGTTCTTGGCGTCGAGCAGGTCGGCCATCGGCGCGACCTCGTCGTAGGCCGCGGCGAACTTGCCCCCCGGGATCGGCTCGCCGTCCAGCGCGATCCGCTCGGTGACCGACTCCAGATGCGGGCTGGTGTAACGCCCCACCCGCAGGCCGAACGCCTTGAGCAGGCTGTCGACCATGCGTGAGGTCGACGTCTTGCCGTTGGTGCCGGTCAGGTGGATCGACGGGTAGGCCCGCTGCGGGTTTCCCAGCAGGTCGAGCAGCGCGACGATGCGGTCCCGGTCGGGCACCATCCGCCCGGGACCGCGCGCGTTGAGGCCCGCCTCGGCCCGGGCGAGCTCGGCGGCGTCCTCCGCGGCCCGGTCGTTCTTGCTCATGCCGAGGGCAGTGCGGCGAGTTGGGCTTCGAGGCGGGCCAGATCGGCCTCGGCGGCGGTGAGCCGCTCGCGCACCTTCGCCACCACCGCGTCCGGTGCCTTGGCCAGGAACGCGTCGTTGCCGAGCTTTCCGGAGTTCTGCGCGCGTTCCTTCTCGGCCGCGGCCAGGTCCTTCTCCAGCCGACGCCGCTCGGCGGCGACGTCGATGGTGCCCGAAGTGTCGAAGCTGACCGTGAGCTCGGCCCCCACCTGCACGGTGCCGGTGGCGGTGAAGTCCTCACCGGCGGGGTCGAGCCGCGACAACGACCGGATGAGCGTCTCGTGCGCGGCCACGCCGAGCGCGTCCAGCCCGTCGAGCCGGGCCGGCACCCGCTGCGTCGGCTTCAGGCCCTGGTCGGAGCGGAAGCGCCGGATCTCGGTGACGACCCGCTGCAGCGCCTCGATCTCGGCCTCGGCGGCGGGGTCGCGGCGCCCGAGCTCGGCCTTCGGCCACTCGGCGATCACCACCGACTCCTTGCCGGTCAGCGCGGTCCAGAGCGCCTCGGTGACGAACGGCGTCACCGGGTGGAGCACGCGCAGCAGCCGGTCGAGCACGTGCCCGAGCACCGCCCTGGTGGTCTGCGCCCTGGTGCCGCCGGCCGCCAGCTCCGGCTTGGCCAGCTCCACGTACCAGTCGCAGACCTCGTCCCACGCGAAGTGGTAGAGCAGGTCGGTGAGCTTGGCGAACTCGTACCGCTCGTAGAGGTCGTCGACCTCGGCGAGCACGGTGTGCAGCCGGGACAGGATCCAGCGGTCGGCCGGGGAGAGCTCGCTGGGCAGCTCGGCGCTCGCGTCGGCGCCGTTGAGCAGCGCGAACCGGGTGGC
This sequence comes from Cryptosporangium japonicum, assembly GCF_039524755.1. NCBI lineage: Bacteria > Bacillati > Actinomycetota > Actinomycetes > Cryptosporangiales > Cryptosporangiaceae > Cryptosporangium > Cryptosporangium japonicum. The sequence goes on along the minus strand of NZ_BAAAGX010000017.1, from coordinate 251,348 downwards.
GTTCCAGAGCTTGTTGCAGAAGTTGCGGGCGCCGGCCACCCACTCCTCGCTGGACGCCTGGTCGGAGCCGGGGTTGGCCCCGCGGGCCAGCATGAAGCGCAGCGCGTCGGAGCCGTAGGCGTCCATCCAGTCGAGCGGGTCGACGGTGTTGCCCCGCGACTTCGACATCTTCTTGCCGTACTTGTCGCGCACCAGGCCGTGCAGCGCCACCACGTCGAACGGCTGCTTGCCGTCCATCGCGTAGAGGCCGAACAGCATCATCCGGGCGACCCAGAAGAAGATGATGTCGTACCCGGTCACCAGCACGCTGGTGGGATAGAACTTCGCCAGGTCGGCGGTCTGGTCGGGCCAGCCCAGCGTCGAGAACGGCCAGAGCCCGGACGAGAACCAGGTGTCGAGCACGTCGGAGTCCTGGGTCCACTCCGGACCCGGCGGCTGCTCGTCGGGCCCGACGCACACCATCTCGCCCTGGGGTGAGTACCAGACCGGGATTCGGTGGCCCCACCACAGCTGGCGGGAGATGCACCAGTCGTGCATGTTGTCGACCCAGTCGAAGTACCGCTTCGCCAGCTCCGGCGGGTGGATCGCCACCCGGCCGTCGCGCACGGCGTCGCCGGCTTCCTTCGCGAGCGTCTCGACCTTCACGAACCACTGCAGCGACAGCCGCGGCTCCACTACCGTGTCGCAGCGCGAGCAGTGGCCCACCGCGTGCACGTACGGACGCTTCTCCGCGACGATCCGTCCGTCCTCACGCAGCGCGCGGACCACCGCGGGACGCGCCTCGAACCGGTCCATCCCGAAGAACGGACCGTGCGCGGTGATCACGGCCTTCTCGTCCATGATCGTGAGGTTGGGCAGGCCGTGGCGCTGGCCGATCTCGAAGTCGTTCGGGTCGTGCGCCGGGGTCACCTTCACCGCGCCGGTACCGAAGCTCGGGTCGACGTGCTCGTCGGCCACGATCGGGATGCGCCGACCGGTGAGCGGCAGCTCCACCTCGGTGCCGACGAGGTGCCGGTAGCGCTCGTCGTCGGGGTGCACGGCCACCGCGGTGTCACCGAGCATCGTCTCGGCCCGGGTGGTGGCCACGACGATCGCGTTCTCGCCGTCGCCGTAGCGGATGCTGACGAGTTCGCCGTCGTCGTCGGAGTGCTCCACCTCGATGTCGGACAGCGCCGTGTGGCAGCGGGCGCACCAGTTGATGATGCGCTCGGCGCGGTAGATCAGGTCGTCGTCGTAGAGCTTCTTGAAGATCGTCTGGACGGACTTCGACAGTCCCTCGTCCATCGTGAACCGGTCGCGCGTCCAGTCGACGCCGTCGCCGAGGCGACGCATCTGACCGGCGATCTTGCCCCCGGACTCGTCCTTCCACTGCCACACCCGGCGCACGAACTCCTCGCGGCCGAGGTCGTGGCGGCTCTTGCCCTCGTTCTTGGCCAGCTCGCGCTCGACGACGTTCTGGGTGGCGATACCGGCGTGGTCCATGCCCGGCAGCCACAGCACCTCGTAGCCCTGCATCCGACGGCGCCGCGTCAGCGTGTCGATCAGGGTGTGGTCGAGCGCGTGGCCGATGTGCAGGACGCCGGTCACGTTGGGGGGCGGGATGACGACCGTGAACGGCGGCTTGTCGCTCGTCGCGTCGGGAGTGAAGTAGCCGGCCTCGACCCACCGCTCGTAGAGCGGCCCCTCTACGTCCGCCGGCGTGTACTTGGTCGACAGCTCGGTCGACGGCGACGGCGGTGCCTGGGTGTCGGGGTGTGTGGTCACGCACTGAATCCTAGTTCGGTCGGCGAGCGCGTTCGCCACCCGGATACGGACGTGGCAGTCTGGGTGCCGTGGACTTGATTGCCCCGATGTGGGGCCCGTTGATCGGTCTTCTCGTGCTGATCGCGGTGGTCGTCGGCGCGGTCCGGATGCGTGGCCCGGGCTCCGCGCCGATGCGGCGGGCGATGCTCACGGTCGGCGGCGGCATCGTCGCGGTGTTCCTGATCGGCGTCGCGGCCGAAGGTTGTTCCGGTCCGGCCGACCATTCGCCGGGAAATGCCGTGGTCCAGCCTTAACATCGTCAGGCGTGCGCTGTGAACTGCTCCGCGGGGCGATCGGCCTGTCCGCGTTCACGCCGGCCGCCGCGTCCTGGCTGGCTCGTGACCCGGTCCGCCACAACCACCTGGCCACGGTGGTCAGCCAACGCGCCGACGGCGTTCTGCCCACCGAGCCCGACGCGCTGTGGGCGCTGATCGGCGCCGCACCGGGCACCCCGCCCACCTGGGTCGCGGCCTGGACCCCACCGCACCTGCTGCTCGTGCCCGAGCTGGACGACGAGGCCGCGTCCGCGCTCGTCGACGCCCTGCTCGAGGCCGGTGAGACGCTGCCCGGCGTCACCGGGATGGCGCCCGGTCCGTCGGCGGTGGCCCGCGCGTGGACGAGCCGCACCACCGCCTCGGCCCACCGCGGCATGGCCACGAAGCTGCTCGTCCTCGACGGGTTACGACCACCGTCCGACGTTCCCGGGCGGCTCATCCGCGCCGACTGGACCTACCGGCCCTGGTTGATCCGGGCCGTACTGGGCTTCGAGGCCGACGCCCACTCCGACGAACCGGAGCCGTTCACCGAGCGGGAAGCGGCCCGCCGGGTGGATTACTTCCTGAGCGGCGGGCGCGCCTGGCTCTGGGAGGTGCGTGGCGAGCCGGTCACGATGGTCTGTTTCGCCCCACCGGCCGCGGCCAGCTATCGCATCAACGCCGTCTACACCCCTCCGGAGCACCGGCGGCGTGGTTACGCGGCGGCCGCGACCGCCGAACTCAGCCAGCACCTGCTCGACATCGGGGCGGCCACCGTGCTGCTGTTCACCGACGCGGCCAACCCGACGAGCAACGGCGTCTACGAGCGGATCGGCTATCGGGCGGTGGCCGACGGCGAGACCTGGACCTTCACGCCGTCCTGATCCGGCAGCCGCCGGTTGGCCAGGCTGGGCAGCTCGGCGCGCACGTCCTCCAGGCGCTCCAGATCCAGATCCGCGGTGACGACGCCGACGACGTCGGGCGCCTGGGCGACGACAGTGCCCCACGGGTCGATCACCATGCTGCGGCCGAAACAGGTGCGGCCGGGCTCGTGGTCACCGATCTGGCCGGCCGCGACGACGTAGCACTGGTTCTCGATCGCCCGGGCGCGCAACAGCACCTCCCAGTGGTCGCGGCCGGTGTGGGCCATGAACGCCGCCGGGACGACGAGCACCCGGGCCCCGGCCACCGCCAGCGCGCGGTACAGCTCGGGGAAACGCAGGTCGTAGCAGATCGAGAGCCCGACGGGGGTGCCCTCGACGTCCGCGACGACGAGCTCCTCCCCCGGCGCGATCGTCTTCGACTCGTGGTACGAGACGCGACCGGGGATCTCCACGTCGTAGAGGTGGATCTTGCGGTAGGCGGCGATGCGCCGGCCGGACCGGTCGAACACCAGGCTCGTGTTGTAGGCCCGCTCGCCGTCCTCCGCGCGTTCGCGGAACGACCCGGCCAGCACGGTGAGGTTCAGTTCGCGCGCGGCGCGGGAGAAGAACTCCGCGAACTCACCGTCGACGGTCTCCGGCTCCGGTTCGCCGCGACGGCGCCCCAGGTAGTCGACGAACTCCGGCAGTACGGCGAAGTCGGCACCGGCCGCCGCGGCCCGTTCCAGCAGACGCCGGGCCTCCGCGAGGTTCGCCGCCCGGTCGTCCCGTGAGTTCAACTGACACACCGCTACGCGCATGGTTCAAGTCTTAACCGGTGGCGGCGAGAAGGGCCAGGGCGGTTCCGGCCAGGCCCAGGCCGAGCAGCTGCCAGCCGCGCACCTTCTCGCGGTCGAGCACCAGCGCGAGCACGACCGTGCTGGCCGGGTAGAGCGACGCCAGCGGCGCCACCAGCGCGAGCTGCCCGCTGTTGTTGGCCAGCACGTAGAGCACGTTGGCGACCGTGTCGAACGCGCCCGCGGCCAGCGCGAACGGCAGCGCCGCGCGCGGCACGGACATCCGTTCCCGGCGCACCGAGCTCAGGACGACGAGCGCGAGGATCGCCGCCACCTGCGCGACGACGAGCGGCCACTGCCCGGTGCCGGGGTGCACCCGGTCCAGCAGCACGAAGAACAGGCCGAAGCCGACGCCGGCCACCACGGCCAGCCCCACCAGTGCGGGCGTGACGTGCGCCGGCCGGCCTCCACCTGCGCTCACCAGCGCGATCGCCACGACCGCGCACCCGACGCCGAGCAGCGGCACGGTGCCGGGTGACCCGTCGACCAGGATGCCGACGATCACCGGCAGCACCGCCGACGCCGCCGCGGTGACCGGGGCCACGACCGCCATCGCTCCGGCCGACATCGCCTTGTAGAACAGGACGACCGCGCCGACGCCGGCCAGACCGGCCAGCGCCGCCCACCCCAGGTCGGCGGCGGACGGAGCGGTTTCGGCCCCGAGGAGCAGCGTGATGACCAGCAGCAACGGGAACGCCGACACCTTCGCCACCACCGTCACCGCGACCGCGGGTGCGCGCTTGCCTGCGGTTCCACCGCAGTAGTCGCCGACGCCGTAGACCAGGGCGGACCCGGCAGCGAGCAGCACCGGGATCATCGCCGGGGCCAACCGGTAGCGTTGTTCATGGCACCGTTTGTATCACTGAACTGACCGAAGAGGCCAATATAGTGACCACAGCTCGGGATGACGCGCGCCCCGCGATCGCACTCCTCGTGGGTGAACGGGTCCGGGGCCTGCGCACCGGGCGCCGCTGGTCACTGGACGAGCTGGCCGGCCGCTCCGGCGTCAGCAAGGGCATGCTCGTGCAGATCGAGGCGGGGCGCACCAACCCGAGCATCGGCACGCTCGTGCGCATCGCCGACGCGTTCGGCGTCACCGTGGCGCGGTTGGTGGAGGAGGCGCGGCCGCCGGAGGTGCAGCTCACCGGCCCCGACGACTACCGCGTGCTGTGGGAAGGCCCGTCCGGGGGCCGGGCGACGCTGTTCGCCGGCCTCGACGACCCGGAGTTCGTCGAGTTCTGGGAGTGGGTGCTGGAGCCGGGCGAGGAGCACGTCTCCGAGGACCACTCGGTGGGCACGCACGAGATCGCGCACGTGGTGGACGGCACGATGACGCTCGTCGTCGGCGACGTGGAGCTGCGTGTCCCGACCGGCCACACCGCGGTCTACCCCGGCGACGTGCCGCACCGGTACCGCAACGACGGCGAGTCGGCGGCCCGCGTCCACATGGTGGTCACGATGCCACCGGGTGAGTTCGATCGGCGGACGCGACGCTGAGCCGGCTGAACGCCAGCACCGCACAGAGACCGAACCCCAGTGCGTTCAGGACGCCGTGGGTGGCGGCCATCCAGGTGAGGCTGAGCTTCGGGACGCCGAACGCCTCGCCCAGCGCCCAGTCGAGCGCGAGCAGCATCGTCACGACGAGCACCACCGAGGAGATCGTGAGCAGGACCCGCGCCGCCCGGTCCGACACCGAGGCTCGCAACCGCCAGGTCAGCGCGCCGACCACCCACATCCCGGCGGTGAGCACCGCCGCCCCGGCCAGCTCCACCACCTCACCCGCGAAGAACCCGATCAACACCAGCAGGGTGCCCGCCGGCACGGTGAGCGCGGCGAACTTCGCCGCCCGGGCGGCCGGGGCCGCGCGGGTCGCCTGCGCCACGAGCCCCGCGACCAGGGCGGCCGCGAACCCGGCGTAGTGGAAGTGGGCGACGGTGAGAAGCAGGATCTTCGGGCCGAACCCCAGCACCGTGCCGCCGACGCGCTCGACCACCAGCGAGGCACCCGCCACCGCCGGCGTCACCAGCGCGGTGAGCGCCGCCACGTCCACCGGCGCGAACGACCGGTCCCGCAGGAACCGAGCCGCCCCCGTGCCCGCCAGCACGAACGTCCCGACGGCGTAGACACAGGCGAGCCCGACCGCGGGACTGCTCACCGGCATCGCCAGCGAGAGCGCGCCGACGATCGCGACCGGCGGCCACACCTTCCGGAGCATCCGGAGACCGGGCGCCTCGAGCAGCCCCAACCCCACCGGCACGATCACCAGCATGCCGAGCGCTATCGCCGCAACCACGACCCACCGCATCGTCGACCTCCCGATTTGAGCACCTGCTCAAATCATGGAAGCACGCTTTGAGCGATCGCTCAAGACTCGGTGAACCGGCTCCCGTCCCAGCGGTAGGTGTGCACACCGTCCGCCGAGTTGACCTCGTTGTGGTCGACGACGATCGCGCCGTCCTCGATCCAGTAACGGGGACCCGTGCTCTGCGGGTTGATCTGTGCCACCAACCCGAGCAGCTGCGGACCTCCCCGGGCGTTCGCGGTATACACCGCGACGGCCGGCTGGTACTCCGTGATCCGGCTGCCCTCGCCGGTGCCGACGCAGTCGAACGCCACCACCGCGTCCGGCCTGCCGTCGTTCGTGACGTCGCCGTACTCCGGCTCACTGTCCGGGAGCATCCGGTACTTCAACCGTCCCCACTGCCCGCTCTCGAACATCGCCGTTCCGGCCGTGAACCGCAGCCGGTCCGCCGAGCACACTCCGTATACCGGCAGGTCGAGGACGGCGTTCTTCCAGTCGGTAGTAGTCAGCGAGGCCGCCGGCTCGGACGAGCCCGAGGGCGACTGACCCGAGGGCGACGGACCCGAGGGCGACGGACCCGACGGGGCCGGGGACGCGACCGACGGCGTCGGCGGCTGTACCGGACGCAGGGTCTGCGGTCGATCGATCCCGACGACCGCCACTCCCCCGGCCGTCACCACGGCGACGACGGCCGCCAGCACCACCAGCCGGGTACGCCGCCGACGCCGCCCCGCGGCCGCGACGGCCTCCGGACCCGCACCACTGAACGACGGCCCCGCGTCGTGCCGGAGGCCGCCGAACAGCTCCGCCACCCGGTCCTCACGCCCGCTCATCGTCGTACCTCCCGTCGTAGACGTCGACCTCGACCTCGACGAGGCGGGCGGCGAGCGCCGTACGGCCACGGTGCAACCAGGCTTTGACCGTGCCGATCGCCGCACCCTCCTGCTCCGCGATCTCCGCGACGGACAGGTCGCCCACGTAGTGCAGCACCACGGCCCGGCGCTGCTTCTCGGGCAGCACCGCGAGCGCGGCGACGAGCGTCACGTGCTCGGGGCCCGGCGGTGGGGCGTACTGCTCCCGCTGCCGACGTGCGAACGCCAGCGCCGTGCGAGCCCGACGCCAGCGGCTCACCGCCAGCCGCCACGCCACCCGGCGCACCCACGCCGCCGGATCGTCGTACCGCGACAGCACCGACCAGCGCAGCCACGCGCGCGTGAACGCCTCCTGCACCAGGTCCTGGGCCTCGGCATGGTCACCCTGGTAGGCGTACAACTGCTTGCACAGGCCGGCGTAGTGCTCGGCGTAGAACCGCCCGAAGTCCCGCCCGGTCTCGGCCACGGCCCTCCTCCCCGTCGTCGGAGAGGACACGCGCGAAGCAGGACGAGGGTTGCACCCGACAAACGAATCGACCCCCGCCCTGCTGGGCGGGGGTCGATCGGCGAAACCTTCTAGGCGCTCTTCTCGCGGCGCTCGCGCTTCGGAACGTCCCGGGGGACGATCGTCGGCAGCACCTTCTCCAGCACGACCTCGCGGCTGATCACGACGCGGGCGACGTCGGGACGCGACGGGATCTCGTACATCACCGACATCAGCACCTCCTCCATGATCGCCCGGAGGCCACGGGCCCCGGTGCCACGCAGGATCGCCTGGTCAGCGATGGCCTCGAGTGCGTCCCGGGTGAAGTCCAGCTCCACCCCGTCGAGCTCGAAGAGGCGCTGGTACTGCTTCACCAGCGCGTTGCGTGGCTCGGTGAGGATCTGCATCAGCGCGCGCCGGTCGAGGTTGCGCACCGTGGTGATGACCGGGAGACGGCCGACGAACTCCGGGATCATCCCGAACTTCAGCAGGTCCTCCGGCATGACCTCGGCGAACACGTCGTCGGTGGTGCGCTCGGACGCGGAGATGATGTTCGCCGCGAAGCCCAGGCCGTTCTTGCCGACCCGGTTCTCGATGATCTTCTCCAGCCCGGCGAACGCCCCACCCACGATGAACAGCACGTTGGTGGTGTCGATCTGGATGAACTCCTGGTGCGGGTGCTTCCGACCGCCCTGCGGCGGAACACTCGCGGTGGTGCCCTCCAGGATCTTCAGCAGCGCCTGCTGCACACCCTCGCCGGAGACGTCACGCGTGATCGACGGGTTCTCGCTCTTACGAGCGATCTTGTCGACCTCGTCGATGTAGATGATGCCGGTCTCGGCGCGCTTGACGTCGTAGTCGGCGGCCTGGATCAGCTTCAGCAGGATGTTCTCGACGTCCTCACCGACGTAGCCGGCCTCGGTCAGCGCCGTGGCGTCGGCGATCGCGAACGGGACGTTGAGCAGCTTGGCCAGCGTCTGCGCCAGGTGCGTCTTGCCGCAGCCGGTGGGGCCGATCAGCAGGATGTTCGACTTCGCCAGCTCGACCGGTTCCGGGCCGCCGTTGCGGTGGCCCGTGTTCTCGGCCTGGATGCGCTTGTAGTGGTTGTAGACCGCCACCGCGAGCGCCTTCTTGGCCGAGTCCTGACCGACCACGTACTGGTCGAGGAACTCGCAGATCTCGATCGGCTTGGGGAGCTCGTCCCACTTCAGCTCGGAGGACTCGGAGAGCTCCTCCTCGATGATTTCGTTGCACAGGTCGATGCACTCATCACAGATGTACACGCCTGGGCCCGCGATGAGCTTCTTTACCTGCTTCTGCGACTTTCCACAGAAAGAGCACTTAAGCAGGTCTCCGCCGTCACCGATCCGTGCCACGAACGACCATCTCCCTGTCCTCGCCGGACCGCCGGCCGACTGACTCCTCGACGGTACATGCTCCGCGCCCTCGCTGACCCCTGGTCGCGAGGGCGCGTTGCCTTATTACGACTCTCAACCCGCCGCGACCGGAATCTTCTTGCGGCTTTCCAGCACCTGGTCGATGAGGCCATACTCCTTGGCCTCGTCCGCCGTCAGGATCTTGTCCCGCTCGATGTCCTTGCGGACCTTCTCGATCGGCTGGCCGGAGTGCGACGAAAGCATTTGTTCCAACTGCGTACGCATGCGCAAGATCTCACGGGCCTGGATCTCGATGTCCGAGCCCTGGCCGCCGCCCTCGCTGTAGGGCTGGTGGATCAGCACGCGGGCGTTCGGCAGCGCGAGGCGCTTGCCGGGCGTCCCGGCGGCGAGCAGCACGGCCGCGGCGGACGCCGCCTGGCCCATGCACACCGTCTGGATGTCGCAGCGGACGAACCGCATCGTGTCGTAGATCGCGGTCAGCGCGGTGAACGAGCCGCCCGGCGAGTTGATGTAGATCCAGATGTCCCGGTCGGGGTCCATCGACTCGAGGCAGAGCAGCTGGGCCATCACGTCGTTCGCGCTGGCGTCGTCGATCTGCACGCCGAGGAAGATGATGCGCTCCTCGAACAGCTTGTTGTACGGGTTCATCTCCTTGATCCCGTACGACGTGCGCTCGACGAACGACGGCAGGACGTAGCGGCCCTGCGGAGCGGTTTCGCGGTTGTACAACCCGGAGCCCGGGAAGCTTAGGTCACTCATTTCAGGTCCTCCGGACGAGAAAATGGCGGATCGGTGGCTGCGCGCTCAGTGAGCGCCGGTGGTCGCCGCCACGTCGGAAGTGGTGGGCAGCACCGCGTCGATCAGGCCGTACTCCTTGGCCTCGTCAGCGGTGAACCAGCGGTCGCGGTCGGAGTCGGCTTCGATCTGCTCGACGCTCTGACCGGTGTGGAAAGCGATCCGCTCCTGCATCAGCTTCTTCGTGTACAGCATCTGCTCGGCCTGGATCGCGATGTCGCTGGCCGAACCACCGATGCCGCCGGAAGGCTGGTGCATCATCACCCGGGTGTGCGGGAGGGCGTACCGCTTGCCGCGGGCGCCGGCGCACAGGATGAACTGCCCCATCGACGCGGCCAGGCCGAGGCCGTAGGTGGCCACGTCGTTCGGGATGAACTGCATGGTGTCGTAAATCGCCATGCCGGACGAAACACTGCCACCCGGCGAGTTGACGTACAGCGCGATGTCGCGCTCGGGGTCCTCCGCGGAGAGCAGCAGCAGCTGGGCGCAGATGCGGTTGGCCATCTCGTCGTCGAACTGCTGGCCGAGGAAGATGATGCGCTCCTTGAGGAGCCGGTTGAACACCGAGTCATCGAAGCCCATGCCGCCCGAGCTCGGCGCGCGGCCGACCGCGGGTGCTGCCGGTGTGTCGAAGTGGGTCACGATGCCTGCCTTCGCCTTGAACGTGATGCTGGGCTGAAGCTTTTCGAGCTGTGGGGCCTGCTTGCGCTGGGCCGACCAGAACTACGCGGCTGGCCGTACGCCTGACACTAACGCGGCCCCGAGGCGCCTGACGGGGCCTCGGGGGGCTGTTCGCTGTGAGCGCACGACCACGGCCCGGAGGATCAGACCTGAGCCGGAGCCGACTCGGCCTCGGCGTCCGCCTGGGGCGGGTTGATCTCGTCCTGCAGCGCCTTCAGGTCGACCGGGTTGCCGGCCGAGTCGACGATCTTCGCCTGGTCGGTGACGACCCCGAGCGCCTTGCCGCGGCGCAGGTCGGCGACGACGATCGGGAGCTCGCCGTTCTGCACGAGCTGGTCGGCGAACTGCTGCGGGTTGACGCCGGACTGCTGGGCGCGCCGGACGACCTCGCTGGTGAGCTCACCGTCGTCGATGCCGACCTCCTCGGCGTCCGCGACGGCGTCGAGCACGAGCTGGGAGCGGACGGCCTGAGCGCAGTCCTTGTCCAGCTGCTCGTCGAACTCCTCCTGCGTCTGGCCCTCGTTCTCCAGGTACTGCTCCAGCGTCACGCCGGCGTTCTCCAGCGCGTGGCCGAGCTGGTGGCGGCGGTACTCGATCTCGTCGGCGAGCACCTTCTCCGGCATCGGCACCTCGACGGCCTCGAGGAGCGCCTCGAGCGTCTTGTCACGGGCCGCGACGGCCTGCTCGAGCTTCTTGACCCGGCCGAGCCGGTTCCGGACGTCGTCCTTGAGCTCGTCGAGCGTGTCGAACTCCGACGCGGTCTGGGCGAACTCGTCGTCCAGCTCCGGGAGCTCCTTCTCCTTCACCGTGCGGATCGTGACCTTGACGTCCGCCTCCTGGCCGGCGTGCTCGCCACCGGCCAGTGTCGTGGTGAAGGTGACCTCGTCGCCGGCCTGGTGGCCCTCGATGGCCGCGTCGGTGCCCTCGAGCAGCTGGCCGCTGCCGACCTCGTAGGACACGTTCTCGGCGCTGCCGCCCTCGATGGCCTCGCCGTCGATCGTGGCGACCAGGTCGAGCTGCACGAAGTCGCCGGTGCGCACCTCGCGCTCGACACCCTTCAGGGTGGAGAACCGCTGGCGCAGGCTGTCGACCTGGTTGTCGATGTCCTCGTCGGAGACGACCGCCTCGTCGACGGTGACCTCGAGCGTCGAGTAGTCCGGGAGCGCGAGCTCCGGGCGGACGTCGACCTCGGCGGTGAACGAGACCTTCTCGCCGTCCTGCAGTTCGGTGACCTCGACGTCGGGGCGCCCGATCACCTTGATGTCGTGCTCGCGCACGGCGGAGGAGTAGTGCGCCGGGATCGCGTTGTTCAGCGTCTCCTCGAGCACGGCCGCGCGGCCGATCCGCTGGTCGATCAGGCGCGGCGGGACCTTGCCCTTGCGGAAGCCGGGGATCGAGACCTGGCTGGCGATCGAGCGGTAGGCCTCGTCGAGGTTGGGCTTCAGCTCCTCGAAGGGCACCTCCACGGCGAGCCGCACCCTCGTCGGGCTCAAGGTCTCGACGGTGCTCTTCACGTGTGTGCTCCTCAACGCTGCAGGTGTAATTAGGTGTTCAATCTCTGTGGGTTTCAGAGGGTAGGGCCCGCCCAGGACCGAGGCAGCGACAAATCGCCGACGATCGACACGGGGCACCACCAGAAGACGCGCACGCGGATAGACCGCAGGATTGACTCTACGCAGTCTATGCGACCGCCGATCAGCGACCGCACCCCAGCGTCCTACCCCGGTACGAGCAGGCGGGCCGCGTGGGCGTCCGGGCGGATCGTGGTCGCGGCCAGCGCGGCTCCGGCGAGCAGGAGCACGCCGGCCAGGCCGAGGGCGGCGGCGAAACCGGCGCTCTCGCTCGGCGCCAGGTCGACGACGAGCCCGCTGGCGAACGGGGCGGCGACGTTGCCGGTGGTGGCCAGCGCGTGGGCGGTGGCCAGCACGCCCGAGCGCTGGGCCGGTGGGCACACGTCGGCGATCGCCGCGTTGGTGAGCGGGGTGAGCGCCGGCCCGGTGGAGAACGCGACCGTCATCGCGGCGAGCAACGGCCAACCCGCGCCCAGGCGGCTCATGACGATCAGCGCGATCCCGCCCGCGACCATCGCGACCGCCGGAACCACCCCGTAGGCGACGCGTCGCGAGACGCCGCGGCGCAGCAGGCGGTCGGCGACCAGGCCGGCCACCAGGATCGAGACGATCGAGAAGATGCTCGGGAGCCCGACGAGCAGGCTCACCGTGGACGGGTCGTAACCGGCCTGCTCCTCCAGGTAGGTGGGGAGCCAGGTGAGCGCGAGACCGAGGGTCCAGAACACGGTGAAACCGGCCAGTACCGCGCCCCACCACGTGCTGAGCGCGAAGATCCGCCGGTAGGGCACCCGTTCGGCCGGCCCGCCCGCGGCGCCGGCCGTCGTTCCGGGGGTTCCGCGTGAGCCGCTCGGCCCGTTGCCCGCGGTGGTGCCCGGGGCGGCGTAATGATGAGGACCGGTACCACCGACCGCGAGCCAGCCGATCGCCCAGATCAGCCCGAGCACGCCGAGGATCCCGAAGGGAGCCCGCCAGCCGTAGGCCTGGATCGCGAGCATGAGCAGCGGGGCGCCGACCACGATGCCGGCACCGCCGCCGATCGCCAGCAGGGCGGCGGCGAGGGCACGGCTGCGGATCGGCACCCAGGTGAACGCCGTGTGCGACGCGAGCGGCACGGCCGGGCCCTCCCCCGCGCCGAGCAGGACACGGGTGCCGACGAGGCCGGCGAACCCGACGACCGGGAGCAGGACCGGCAACTGCGCGATCGACCAGACGACCGCGAGCCCGGCGAGCAGCCAGCGCGGTGAGACCCGGTTGCCCAGCAGGCCGATCACGATCGCGGTGAGGCAGAACAACAACGAGAAGCTGCTGCCGATGGCGCCGAACTCGGCGTTGGTGAGCCCCAGGTCCGCCATCATCGGCGGGCCGACCAGGCCGAGGATCGCTTTGTCGCCGAACGCCAGCATGGCGTAGAGGGCCAGCAGGAACACGATCAGCCGGGCGCGCGGCGGCCAGGGCTCCTGCCCGAGCGGCGCGGTGGCCCGACCGGCCCGAGACGTCGTCGCCATGGTGCGGACTCCCATCGCCGGGGCGACGCCACTGTACGGCGTTTCCGGACCGCTCCCGTCAGTTCCACAATGGTTTTCCACACCGGGAACGAAGCCGTCGTCGACGGCGGGTGCAGCGTGTATTGATGTGTCCATGTCGGAGACCGGCGTGGGATATGTGTACGGGCAGACCTTCGGTGCCCGCCGGGTCGTGTTCAGCGTCCGGGACGGGCGCGCGATCTTCGAGGGCGACATCGTGCTCGGCCCGGTGCCGGAGGTGTCGGCGCGGTCCGCGGTGGCCGTTCCGGGCGAGAGCTTCCGCTGGCCCGACGGGGTGATCCCGTACGAGATCGATCCGGCGTTACCCGAGGAACAGCGCTCCGCGGTGGAGGCCGCGGTCGAACACTGGAACACCCGCACCCGGCTGGCGGTCGTCCCCCGGGACGGCGAGGACGACTACGTCAGGTTCGTACCCGGCGGCGGGTGCACGTCGTCGGTCGGGCGGCAGGGCGGGATGCAGACGCTGGACCTGGGCACCGGGTGCTTCTTCGGTCAGGCCACGCACGAGCTCGGGCACACCGCCGGGCTCTGGCACGAGCAGAGCCGCGAGGACCGCGACGAGTTCGTCCGCATCGTCTGGGACAACATCGATCCGGGCCAGAAACACAACTTCGACCAGCACATCACCGACGGCGACGACGTCGGGCCGTACGACTACGGGTCGATCATGCATTACCCGGCGGTCTCGTTCTCGATCAACGGTGAGCCGACGATCGTGCCGCTCCTCGACGGGGCGGAGATCGGGCAGCGCGAGGCGCTGTCGGCCGGCGACCGGGCGGCGATCCGGGAGCTGTACTCGTCGCTCGAGCCGTCCGACGCGAACACCTGGGTGGGGTCCTTCGGCGTCCTGTACCACCTGCGCAGCCGCGGCACGTACCACCTCGGGTCGCTCGCCACCGGTGCGCTGACCTGGACGGAGGTCGGCCACGGCGGGCCCGGCCCGGTGGGCGACTTCGACGGCGACGGCCTCGACGAGGTGCTCGACGCGGCCGGCGGGCGGATCGGGCGGCTGGTCGAGGGGCGGTTGAGCTGGTCGCCGGTGACCGCGCGGGTGCTCGGCCCGCAGTCCTGGGTGGGGCGGTTCCGTCCCGGTGGCCCCGACGAGGTCCTGACCTACTACCCCACCGACAACTCGTGGTGGCTGGGCTCGTCGGAGTGGAGCTACGCCGGCAACACCGAAGGGTTCACCGCGGACATCTCGACGCTGCTCGTCGGCGACGTCGACGCGGACGGCGTCGCCGAGCTGCTGGTCGCCGACCAGGGCGAGTGGTGGTGCGCGAAGCTGGGCGCGTCCGGGGAGTTCGAGTGGTCGGTGGTGGGCGAATCCGCCGGCCGGGCGCTCGGGGTGACGTCGGGTGGCCTGCTCGTGACCACCGCCGACTCGACGCTCCTGGGGTCACTGGTGGACGGCGCGCTGACGTGGCGGCCGGTGGGGGCGGCCGGCCCGCCGGGGCGGCTGGTCGGTGGCCGGTTCGTCACGAGCCCGGACGGCGTGTGGTCGTTCGACGGGACGGCGTGGACGTCGCTGGACGGTGCCGCCGGCGACGTCGCGTGGGCGTTGGGCGACGGCCGGGTGTTGACGTACTCGTCGCTGGACGCGTCGTGCCGCCTCTACACCCCGGGCGCCGGGTGGTCACTGGCGGCGACGTTCGAGGCCTGAATTCCGAACAACGCCAGGCCGGGCTCGAGGCCGGTGAGCGTGATCGGCTCGATCGGGGAACGCCAGCCGGCCCGCTCGAGCCGGAACCGCTGCTCGACGGCCGGCTCGCCCCGGATCGACCGGCTGACCGTCCCGTTCGGGGCGTACCCCAGCCGGCGCGAGACGCCCAGCGAGGCCGGGTTGTCGGTGACCGCGCCGGTCACCGCCGCGCGGGCGCCGAGACCGTGGAAGGCCAGGTGCAGCACGGCGGCACGCATCTCGACGCCGAAGCCACGCCCCTGGTAGCGCCGGCCGAGCCACGATCCGGTGTGGACCTCACGGAGGACGGCGAAGTCGTCGCCGCCGATCGCCTGGGTGCCGATCACCGTGCCGTCGGCGACGGTGACCAGTTGCAGGGTCCACTTCTCCGGCGTCCAGTCGGCGAGTGACCTCCAGTGGTGCTGGACGGTGGAGCGGCTGCGCTCGGCCGGGGGCGCGTCGGTCCACTCGGAGGCGAACGGCTGCCGGGCCGGATCGTGGATCGGGCCGGCGGAGAGGGTCGCGAGTGCCGCGAGGTCGTCCGGGGTGGGGAGCCGGAGCTCCAGGCGCGGCGTCGTGATGCGCAGGTCGTAGAGCGGCCAGTGCTCGTTGATCACCCGGTCAGTATCGCCGGGGCCGCACCCGGCAGGCCGATGGACCGGTGACGGTTACGGTGGTGATCCGGGTGCCTGCGCTCGGCCGGCCTGCCGAAGGGACCGATGTGACCTCTGAACCGATCGCCCGTCCCTGGCCGCGGCTGCGCGTCGCCGACTGGGCCGACACCCGCGACACGCTGCACCTGTGGACGCAGATCGTCGGCAAGATCCGGATGGCGTACGCACCGCCGGTCAACCACTGGTGGCACGTGACGCTCTACCCCAGCGCCCGCGGCCTCACCACCTCCGCCGTGCCCCACCCCGACGGCGTCTTCGAGCTCGAGTTCGACTTCGTCGACCACCAGCTCCACGTACGCACCAGCGACGGCGGCGCGCGCGACGTCCGCCTCGAACCGAAGTCGGTCGCCACCTTCTACGGCGAAACCCTCGACGCGCTGGCCGCGCTCGGGCTGCGCCCACGCATCCACCCCGCACCCAACGAGGTCGAACTCGCGATCCCGTTCGCCGAGGACACGCAGCACACCGCGTACGACGGCGCGGCCGCCCATCGGTTCTGGCAGCAACTGCTGCACGCCGACCGCGTCCTGACCCGGTTCCGCTCCGAGTTCGTCGGCAAGGCCAGCCCGGTCCACTTCTTCTGGGGCGCGATGGACCTGGCCTACACCCGCTTCTCCGGCCGCATCGCCCCGCCGCACCCCGGGGGCGCACCCAACTGCCCGCCGTCGGTGATGCACGAGGGCTACTCGCACGAGCTGGCGAGCTTCGGCTTCTGGCCCGGAGGGGGCGCGGAGGGCGCGTTCTACGCCTACGCGTACCCGGAGCCGCCGGGTTACGGGGAGCGCACGAAGGCGTACTACGACGAGAAGCTGAACGAGTGCGTGCTGCCGTACGAGACGGTGGCCGACGCCGCCGACCCGGAAGCGACCCTGCTGGAATTCCTGCGCACGACGTACACGGCCGCCGCCGACCTGGCCCGATGGGAGGTCGCGGGTTCGTGACCCGGAACGCCCACGCGCCGTGAACAGCCGGAAATCCAGTCGGGGTGGCCGGAGTCAGCCGAAAGCCACGCCCCACCGGCGGCGCTAGACGACACCGCGAACCAGCAGCGTGATATCGTGATATCACGAGCCGGTTCGGAGGTACGCCATGCCAAACATCCTTATCCGCGACTTGACCCAGGAAGCCATCGACCGCATCGACGCAGCGGCTTCCAACCTCGGGCTCTCTCGTAACGAGTACCTGCGTCGCAGGTTCGAGGAAGACATCGCTCCCTCCGCCCAGCAGACGGTCTCCGCCGAAGACTGGCAACGCTCCGCTGAGGTTTTCGCCGACCTCGCCGACCCAGCGGTGATGGACGCAGCATGGCGGTAACCAGTTGGCTGATCGACAAGTCCGCCTACGTCCGTCTGCAACTGGGACAGACGACCGACCGTGATGAGTGGAGCAGCCGAATCAGCCGCGGACTGGTACGGCTCTCCACGATCACACGGCTCGAACTCGGATTCTCTGCCCGCTCGGGCGATGCCGGCCGCGGACAATTCGCAGTCCCGCCACTGGCGTTGATGCCGGTCGAGCACCTCACACCCACAATCGAAGACCGCGCCTTCGAAGTGCAGATGATTCTCGCCGATCGAGGTCAGCACCGCGCGCCATCCATCCCCGATCTACTGATTGCGGCGACGGCCGAGAAGGCGGGCCTGACGGTTCTCGCCGTCGACAAGGACTTCGACCTCATCGCCGACGTCACCGGCCAGCCCGTCGATTCACTGGCCAGCTGAACACCCTGAGGTTGACCCGTCACCTCACGCTCGAGCCGGATCCGGGCGGTCATGCGGTCGAGCGCGGTGACGTGCACCGGCTCCGGCCCGCGCACGGCCAGGAGGACCAGCTCAGCGGTTCGCGCTTCGGCGTGCCGACTGGCGGCGTCAAGCACGGTGGCAAGGCGGATCGTGGCGGCCCGGCCAGGTTGGTCGCCAGGATCGTCGTCCTGCAGGAACGCGGTCAGGTAGCGGACAGCCGCGTCGAAGTGGCCGAGTTCTGGGAAGGCCAGCTATCTCGCCCTCATGAAGAACGACCGTCAGCAATACTAGCTAGGAGTCATCATGTAAACACTCTTCGTGTGGGTGGTGGCATGAACCAACTGTCCTTCTGGGGCCCGGACGACCAACGCAGCCCTCAACCGAAGGCCGGCAAGATAGCGACGTTGCGCCTGTTGATCACCGTCAAGGCGGCGCCCAACCCCTCAGCCAGACACGGCGAGACCGTATGCGTGGGCGCCTTGAGCGTGGATCCGGGTCGGCGCAGCTGGATCCGCCTGTACCCCATCCACTTTCGTGACCTCGACGACGTCAACAAGTTCCGCAAGTACGACATCGTCACTGTCGACGCGCTTCCGGCCAACCAGGATAGGCGTCCGGAGAGCTGGCGGCCCATCGTCGGTACCGTCCGGCCCGAGCACCATCTCAGCCCCGGCTCCGCCCGGCGCGGGTACCTCGACCCGTACGTCGAGGACTCGATGTGCCGCCTCATCGAGCAGACACGCGAGGCGCCCGACGCCCCTTCGATTGCACTCGTCCGCGCCCACGACATCAGCGGCATGACCATTGCCCGACACCGGGGCTGGACTCCCGAACAACAAGCCAAGATCAACGGCTACCTGAGCCAGCTCGACATACTCGACGATCATCACCGCACACCATTGCAAGCCCCGCGGTTCACCGGCTCATACCGGTACCGGTGCGCCGATCGACGCTGCCACGGCCATAAACAGAGCCTGCTCGACTGGGAGTTCGTCGCGTTACAACGCCGCCTCAGCGGGCAGACCGACGCCGAGGCCGCCGACCAGCTGCGTACCAAATTTCTCGACCAGCTGTGCTCTGCCGACCGTGACGTCGCCTTCTACGTCGGCAATCAAGCCGCACGACCACAAACCTTCAGCATCGGCGGCGTCTACGCCCCGGGTCGACCTACCAGCCGGCACCGGCTGCGGGACAACCGATGACGTCGAGCAGGACATCAGCGTGACAGTCGACGTCCAACGGGCACCAGCACGCCAGTGCGCGGCCCGA
The DNA here is from genome assembly GCF_039524755.1 of Cryptosporangium japonicum. Taxonomy (NCBI): domain Bacteria; kingdom Bacillati; phylum Actinomycetota; class Actinomycetes; order Cryptosporangiales; family Cryptosporangiaceae; genus Cryptosporangium; species Cryptosporangium japonicum. The sequence goes on along the minus strand of NZ_BAAAGX010000017.1, from coordinate 232,565 downwards.
TAACTCACGTCGCGCCCGTTCGATCAACTCGGGCCGGTCGCGCAGCCACTGACGGTAGAGCCGCAGCGCTTCCCTACGGCCGTGCGCGCGAGCGCCATAGGGATTGGCCCAGGGCGAGCGTCGCAGCCCGAAGCCTTGACGTCCTACATAGACCGCATTCGGCGGCACCACCGGATGGTAGAGGTCCCCTGACACTTTCACCCGCATCGAACGTCCCACGGGATCCGAACTCACCACAGCACTGTACGGCCTGTCGTCGACGGCTTCTGGCTTCCGGCCCGCACACGAAGTTCGTCTAATTCCCTGGCCTGGACCGCGAGCGCCACTAGCCTTCCGCACCTCGGATGGCGCATCGCTACCGAAAACGGATGGCCGTTCAAAACCACGCAGATCCGCACTCATCCAGCGAGATCCGCCCGCGTTTGCTGACATTCACGGCCGAGGCCCCTCGCTCGACTACCGCGAAGGGCCTCCGAACTGCCCAAACACCAGTCGGGGTGGCGGGATTTGAACCCACGGCCCCTCGCTCCCAAAGCGAGTGCGCTACCAAACTGCGCCACACCCCGCGGCACTGCGCCGCCAGTGTAGGCCGTTGCGGTGAGCCACGGCTCGTTGGCCCGGGGTAAGTCGGTGGCGTGCCGCCCGACCAATGCCGTTACTATGGGCCAGGCCGCTCCGGCGGTACCTGCGGGTGTAGCTCAATGGTAGAGCCCCAGTCTTCCAAACTGGCTACGCGAGTTCGATTCTCGTCACCCGCTCCGAGCAGTTCCGGCCCTGGTCAACGGTAGGTTTCCGCTGACCAGGGCCGGTGTCGTTCGGGGCCGAATTCGGGCCGTCGTGCCCAACGCGTGCCCAATCATGCTGCCGGAGGGTCCTTCTCGGCCTCGTCGGCGGCGGCGCGCGCCTCGGTGATCATGAGGTTGAGCGCCTCCGCGATCTTGGCGTCCCGCTCGTCGGTGGCGTGCTGGTAGATCATCGCGGCCCGGGTCGTCGAGTGGCCCATGCGCTTCATCACCTCGCGGACGGTTGCGCCGGTCTGTGCGCTCAGCGTGCCGCCGGTGTGCCGGAGGTCGTGCAGGTGCAGTTCGGGGTTCGCGCCGGACTCGCGGAGCGCGCGCTTCCAGATCCGGTTGAAGTTGCTCCGGCGTGCGGTGCCTCCCTTCGGGCCGACGAACACCCGACCGTCGTCGCCTGGCTCGGCGTAGTGCTTGAGGTGCCTCCGCAGCTCGGGAGCGATGGCCTCGGGGAGCGTGACCGGCCGGACGCCGGCCTCGCTGCCCTTCGGGGCCTTGAGCATCTGGGTGCCGCTGTTGAGCTGGCTGACCGCGCTCCGGACCTTGACCACCGGTGAGCCGGTGGCCGGCACTCGCAGGTCCGCTCGACGGAGCGCCATCAGCTCGCCGAACCGCAGCTGCCCGAACGTCGCCAGCAGCACGAGTGCCTCATACCGCGGCTGGATCTTGTGCGCGATGGCGAACACCTCCGGCAGCGTCGCCGTTGGGCGCTCCGGCGTCCGGGCCTGGCCGGCACCGCGGATCCGGCACGGGTTGCGCCGGATCAGCTCGTCGTCTTCGGCGGTGTTCATGATCGCGCGGAGCAGGCTGTAGACCTTGGCGACGGTCGACTCGCCGGTGTGGTTGAGCAGCGTCGCTCGCCAGCTACGGACCCGCGGCGGCTTGAGGTCGCCGATCATCACGTCACCGAGGTACGGGCTGATGTGGTTCCGCAGGTAGGCGCGGTAGAGCTCGGCGGTGCGGTCCGCCAGCCCGCGCTCCTCGATCCACTGCTCCGCGTACTCTTCGAGCGGGATGAGCCCCGCGTCGGGGTCGATCCACACGCCTCGAAGCAGGTCAGCCTCGGTCTCGACGAGCCACTCCTCCGCGGCCGTCTTCGTCGGGAAGGTGTGCGGCGCCTTGTGGCGCTGTCCGTCGCTGCCGGTGTACCGGGCCTGCCAGGCACCACTCGGCAGCTGCCGAGTGGTGCCGAAGCGGCGCTTCGCCTTCTTGCGGGGAGCCATCAGGCGGACCTCCGATTCCGAGTGCTCGGCCGGGCCGGTGTGGTGCAGCGCTCGATGTAGGCGAGCAGGACGCTCTCGGCTATCCGAACGTGCCGGCCGAAGTGAGCGACCTCGATCCGGCGCTCCTCGATCAGACGGCGCGGGAATCGCTCGGTGGTGCCGAGAATGGCCGCTACCTGCGGCACGGAGAGGTACCGCTCGCCCGACGAGTTGGCCGCTCGACGCACGGAACCGCCGATGGCGTGCAGGTCTTCCCTCTCCCCCGCGCCTCGCTGGCGACGTTGTGAGCGGGCGCTGAGAGCGCCGCTCGTCGACGTTCGCGACCGTCCGGGTAGATCCGTGACCGGCCGTACGGTCTGGGCCGTCTCAGCGCGCCGGTTTTGGGTGCCGTTCACGGCACGGCGGGTGGTCATTGGACGCTCCCGACGACGCGTAGCGGGGGGCAAGCCGTCCCAGCCGTCCCAGCCTCGTTTGTGCTGGTCAAGCTGGGACGGCTTGCGGGGCTGGGACGGCTAAGCCGTCCCACGGACTCAAGCCGTCCCGCGCTGACCTGCGGTGTTACGGCTGGGACGCCTGGGACGGCTCCCCCCTCGGTCAGTGCCGGGGCGGGCGTCGGGGGCGGGCAGTAGCGCGCCCATGCGTCCCTGAAGTCGGCTCGGTGGTAGCCCTTGGCTTGGTCACTGTCGGGAAACCGGACGTTGCCGGCCGACCGAATGTCGTACTCGCGGAGCAGCATCCCGAGTTTCATCGCGGTCAGCCCGTTGGTGCCCATCTCGGCCCAGGGCGCCTCGGGGTCAGCGTGGAGCCGTTCGAGCAGGATCTTGGTGGGCAGGGACGGTTCCTCGCCGAACGCGGTGCGGCAGTCGATGAGCAGCCGGACCCCGATCGAGGTCTGCTGCTGGCCGGCTGACTCCTTGGTGAGCGCGAGCACCGCGTCGCGTGCCCTCCTTGGCCAGTCACCGCCCGCGTGGTCGGCGACGATGATCAGCGGCTCCCAGGTGTCGGCAGTGCGGTCCTCGACGGGCATCGGAGGCTCCGCGATCTCCAGCGGCCACGGCTCCGTCGAGCCGGGTTGCGGCTGGTCCCTGCGCAGCCATTCGGTGAGCTGCCCAGCGAGCGCACGCAGCGGCGGCCGGTCACGGCGGTGCCGGAACGGCGCCACGGTCTCCCCGGTCGCGCGGCGGCGCATGTGGATGACCACCGCGCGGTCCTCGATCGTGTCGGGCATCGCGCCGATACCGGCGAGCGCGGCCATCGCGAACGTCGGGATGTGCTCGACACGCTGCTCAGCGGCGTTGTAGCGGATGGCGTCGCGGTTGCGCTGGTGCCCGGCGTTGAGCAGCCCGCGGAGATCTTCGTTGCCGTCGGCCTTCGGCCCGAAGATGGTGTCTGCCTCGTCGACGAGCATGGTCGGCGGGTCGCTGGTGATCGACCGGTACACCGCGGACGGTGACGCGTTGACCGTGATCAGCGGAGCGTGGCAGGTGGCCTCGACGACGTCGAGCAGCCGCGATTTACCGCACCGCTTCTCCGGTGCCCGGATTACCAGCCGCGGCGCGTGCGCCCACGCCGGCTGCGCATGGGTGGCCGCGATCCACAGCGTGACGGCGTCGGCAGCGTGCGCGGACGGGAGCACGACGTAGCGCAGGAGCGCGGCGCGGACGGCGTCGAGCAGTTCGGCGCCGGTGCGGGTCGTGGTGTCGGTGGTCATGCCGCGACCTCCGATCGGGTGAGGTGCTCGAGAAGCTGGGTGCCGACGCAGCGGGTGTAGGCGGGTGGGATGGCCTCGGACAGGCCGTTGCCGGTCATCCAGTCGATGCCCATGCCCTCTGGGCCTGCGTAGGTGCCGATGTCACCGGTGAACGAGGCGTGGTAGCCGGCCGCCCACAGCTCACGCCGGCGGCTATGCGCGGTCCGTCGCCGGTGCGGAAGCACGTGCCGGGGTGCGGTGAGGGGCAGTCCAGGTGCCGGCTCGAACCGCCGATGCCGGATGGTGCGCAGCGCGAACATCTCCCCGCACAGCACGATCGACCGGGCAGGGTCGAGCGGTGCGGGCATGACGTCCTCCATCACCCACGGCAGTCCAGTCGCGTCGAGCAGCGGCCGGCCCGGGGTGATCAGGTCCGGCACGTCCCGCGCCGGGGCGAGCGTGCCGGTCAGGAACGCCTGGCACGGGAACGACGCGTGGATGGCGTCGAAGCCGGCGACGAACGCGCGATTCTGGAGCACGTCGAGCGCGTTGGCCTGGATGAACGTGAACGGGTAGCGGGGCTGTGGGTTCAGGTCGACTCCCACGACCTCGAATCCGGCGTCGACGTAGCCCCGGGAGGCGCCGCCTTGTCCGCAGCACAGGTCCAGTAGCCGCAGGCTCATGCTGCCACCGCCCGGGGGTTGCGGGCTCCGGTGCGTAGCCCAGATGCGATGGTGTGGCGCGCCTCGACGCTGCCGAGTCCGGCATCGTTTGCGGCTTGGTCCAGCGCCTCGGTGACCATGTCGGCGCTGAGCGCGCCACCGGCCACCAGCTGCCCGAGGGCTACGGCCGCGGTGAATAGGACGTGGTTGCGTCGTCCGGTCGGTGCGTTGGCCACCAGGTCGGCTTCGTGCCGGATGGCGGACGCGAGGTAGGCCGCGCGCCGGTCGCCGCGGTCGACGGACACAACGATCTTCGGGCGCTCGACGGGTCCGGCAACGTTGGGCACAAGCGGCTGGACCAACCAGGTAGGAAGCAGCTCGACGGGGTGCTCCAGCGCGACGGTGTAGGGCCGGCCGTCGAGCACCGACCCAGCGGCGACGACGTAGCCGCCGTGGGCGCGGGTGTCGATCAGCCAGCCCAGCCGCTTTGCGGTGTTGCGCAGCTCCGGGCCGTCGGGGTGCTGGAAGTACAGGTGCCGGCCGCCGGACGGCGTCGCCACGGTGTACGTGTCGTACGGCAGCGGCGCCCCGGCCCGCTCAGCGAGGACCGCGAGCACGTCCTCACCGGTCGCGACGCCAGGCAGCTGCCACTCGATCGGCGGTGCGGTGCCGGGCTTCGGCACGTCCAGGTCGACGACGAACAGATCGGACGGGCCGGTCGCGATGCCGACGTTGAACGCGCCGGTAGCCCAGCACCGGCGGATGCGGTCGGCGTCGGTGGTGGCGCGCTGCTCCCAGCCGCTGACCGCGGGGCGCTTGTCGCCCAGTCGCAGCGGGAACACGTGCCAGCCGCGAGCAGCGGCAACCAGAGCGGCGTCGAGCAGGGACGCCGGCGCGGTGGTGGTGCAGTGGTCGTGCATGGTGTCCTCCGTGGTGAACAGGTCCGGGCCGGGCGCTGGAGCGACGGCGGCAGCGGGCGCGGGCCGGGCGGGTGTGGAGGGGTGCCGCTTGGCGTGAGCGGCGTAGACGTGTGCGTTCCAAGCAGCGAGATCGGCGCGAGCGCTGGCCTCAGCGGCTGCGTCCGGGTCGACGTCGGCGAGCGCGGCAGCGCGGGCGGTGCAGGTCTCGGCCTGCGCGGCGTACCAGGCCGCCACTTGATCGGGGCCGATCCCGGCCCGGTGCAGGTCGGAGACCCACACCAGACCGGTTCCGGCGACACCGCCTGCGGCCATCAGAATGGCGGTTCGTCAGCGAACGTCGAGCCGGCGGGGGCCGGTGCGGAGGTGGCCCACAGGTCATCCGGCGGCGTCTGCCCCGCAGGTGGCGTGCCGGAACGGGTGGCCTTGCGCACGCTCGCGGTGGCGAACCGCAGCGACGGGCCGATCTCCTCGACGTCGAGACCGAACATCGAGCGCTTCTCGCTGGTCTCCTTGTCCTCCCAGTGGTGCTGACGGAGCCGGCCGGTGACCACGACCCGAGCGCCGCGGGTCAGCGACTCGACGACGTTCTCCGCGAGCTGACGCCAGGCGGTGCAGGTCAGGAACATGGCCTCCCCGTCGACCCACTTGTTCGTGGTCTTGTCGAACGTCCGCGGGGTGGACGCGACGGTGAACTTGGCCATCGCGGCCCCGGACGGGGTGACGCGCAGTTCGGGGTCGGCGGTGAGGTTCCCGACGACGGTGATGACGGTTTCGTTAGCCATGACTGCTAGTTCTCCTTTGGACTGTCGTGTGTGGTTGGTGGCCCGGTTCAGCGCGAGCGGGCGCCGAGTCGGAGCCGGCGGCCAGTGCCGCCGCATGCGCGGCAGGGGCGCCAAGCGCTGGTGAAGATCACGCCGTGGGTCATGCCGCCGCCTCCGCAGGTGCGGCAGAGTCCGTACGGGTGGGTGCGCAGCGAGCGCCGGTAGCCGGCGAGCGCGAGTGCGGCGGTGAGGATGAGCGCGAGCAGGGTCAGGGCCGTTCCGGGCATGGCGGTAGCGCCTCTCCGTGCTGTGGGGTGTGTTTCGCGGGCGTCTGTGCGCCGGCGAGTGATTCGGTTTCTTTCTGTCGGAGGGGGCCGGGGATTATTTCCGTGACGGGTGGGGTCCCTGGTCAGCCAGGGTGGAAAGAGTCGCGAGTGGTCGGACGGAAAGAATCCGCGACAGAATCCGGATGTCCGTTATGAGTCGTTCTGCTGGTGCAACTGGGCGCTGAGGCGCTCGAACTCCTCGGCCTGCGATCGAGCGCGCGCACGGTCCCGGCCGGTGGCCTGCTGCTCCTGCTGGCGCCACTCGCGCGCACGCGCGGCGTAGGGGTCGGTGGCATTCATCCAGAAGCTCACAGGGGCTCGCCTCCTTCAGCTCTCGTCGGTGTCGTCGGAGAGCACTTCGTGGGTGTGGATGAGGTAGACGCGGTTGCGGGTGTTGCCCACGGCGGTGAGCCATCCGCGCTCGATCAGGACGTTGAGTTGCTTGCTCAGCCACGACGCGGAGCGCCCTAGAGCGGTCAGGAGGTCGGCCAGGTCTCCGGGCGCAAACTCCACCGCCCCGGCCCGTGCCAGGCCGACGATGTGCCCGCGGACGCGGGCCGCGCCGTTGCCTCCGGCCAGCCGGAGGTCCGGGGTCGGCGGGTCCTCGTCGGCGCCGAGCGGCGCGTCGATGTCCGGCGCGGATTCGCCGGTCTCCGGCGGGATCATGTCGACTACCGGGTCGGGGCCGTCGGGGTCGACGTCGGCGTCGATGTCGCTGGTCAGCTGCTCCCACATGGCGGCCAGTCCTTCCTCGTAGTTGCCGGTCGTCAGGTCGCTGCGGGTGGCCGGGACGTCCCCGACCGGGGGGCCGGCCGGTGGGGTGGTGCGGGTAGGCCAGTTGCCTGGACGCGGCCCGATCACGCTCGGGGGCTGTCCACCGCCGGTGACGCTCTCCCGCAGTCCTACGCCGTGCTGAGCGGCCCACGCGGCGTAGGGGGCGCCGATGGCCTCCGCGGTCACCGAGCACAGCCCGCGGCGGGTCGGGGGCAGCGCGGCCAGCTGCTCGCGTTGAGCGTCGAACGTGCGGGCCGGAATCGCCCACCGGCCCTGCTCAACGCCGGGGCCGGCGTAGTAGAACGCGCCGGGCATGGTCAGGCCCCACTGGTGCGGGGCCGCACCGGCGTCGATGGCCTCATCGGGCAGCACGTGCCCGGTCTCGGCCTCGTCGCGGGTGCCGAAGCACGCCGCGCCACCGAAGTTGTTTCGCGCGCTGGTATCGATGTTGTCCCAGGTCGGGCGCTGCAACGATCCGAGGATCCCGATACCGCCCGACCGGCACGTGGCGAGCAGGTCCTTGAGGGCTTGAGCAGAGCTGGCGAGGGTGGCCAGTTCCTCGATCTGCACGACCGTGAACGGCAGCCCACAGCCGGGCAGCCACTGGTCGTAGCCGTGCTCACCCAGCCAGTTCGCCTTGGCCAGACCGGCCCGGTAGATCCCGGCGAGCGCGTCCTTGGACTTCGCCTTGGCCTTGGTCGGGTCGGCGTCCCAGACCGGCCAGTCGATGCGGTGCTCGATCGGCGCGATGGTCTGGATGCCCTTGGTCGGGTCGATGACGATCAGCTCGACGTCGTGCCGGTCGGAGACCTCCGCGGTGATGAGCCGCCCGAACACCGACTTGCCCGACCCCGACGCGCCACCGGTGAGCAGGTGCAGCACCGGCCGCGGCTCCGGGCTCTCCGCGCCCGGCAGGAGCAGCTGCATCGGCCGGCCGTCGGCATAGACCCCGACGACGATCGGGTCCGCGATCGACCCACCGGGCCGCGAGGTACCCGGCCACGGCGTCGAGGTGCGCAGGTGATCGACGGTCGCGATCGTCACCTCACCGAGGTGCGCGACCTGCGGGTCCCGCGTGACGGTGATCGCACCGGGGTGCAGCCCACCGGGCAGCCGGGCCGAGATCCGCGCTTCCAGATCCTCGCGACCGGCCTGCACCACCGCGGGCGTGCCCTCGGACATGTGCACCGGCACCCGGACCGTCGAGCCCTCGACGACCGGGCGGCCCCACCGGCCGCGGCCCGCGGTGATGGCGGTGAGGATGCCCTCCTCGTCGCCGAGCGTGTCCGAGCCCTGGCCACGCAGAGCCCGCTTGATCGACCACGATCCGCAGACCGCGATCGACCCACCGGCCCAGATCTGCCAGTACGGCGCCTGGAACGGACCGGCGAGCGAGGCCACCAGCTCCCACACCGCGGCGGCACTCGTGCCGGCCGTGGCCAGCACCCGCACCATCTGCCCGCGAGCACGGGCCGCATGCCACGCGACCCCGGTGAGTGCGCCGCCGACGGCGAGGGCTCCGGCGCCGTAGAGACCGGTGGACATGACGTTGGTCGGGTCGACGAACAGCTCACCCAGGCCCCAGGCCGCGGGCGGGAGCGCCGCGGCGGCGGCCCAGACCGGCAGGTGCTCCAGCGCGCGAGCGCCGAGCGACCCGCCGTGCTGCTGCATTGCGGCTGGTGACGGTGCGGCCGTGCTCCGGCCGCCGCGACGCTTCCCCATGGCCGGCTACTCCTTCCAGTTGAACGTGCGTCGGGTCGGCTTGCGGTGCCCGTTGGCCTGCTGAATCTCCGCGGCGAAGTGCCGGCGCACCGCGCCCCAGCACCGCACCGCTGAGGCGGCCACCGCGCGCTGGTGCTCCGCGGCCTTGTCCAGATGCCGAGCCACCAGCCGGGCGCGAACCTTCGAGTCCGCGCCGAACAGGCCCGGCGTGCCCGGGGTCGACGCGAGCGCGGCCTCCAACTCCGCACCCGCGGCGTCGAGTGCCGCCGACGCGTGCCGAGTCACCTTCCGCACCGTGTCGAGGTACTGCTTGACCTGCGGCAGCGACTCGAACTCCGGGTCACCGATCGGGAGCGAACTTCCGCGGCTTCCTGCCATGACGCCTCCTCTCAGACCGACTTGTCAGAACGGGTCCACGACGCCCACGACGGGCGGCGCGGCTGCTCAGGAACGGGCTTCTCGCCGGCCGTGCTGCGGTCGGCCTTCGTGCTCTCGGCATCGGCCTGGCGACGGCCGTGAGTCGCCGTGGCGCTCGCACGGGGCTTGGGAACCGGTGCCACGACGCAGACGTAGAGCACGGTCGTGGCCAGCGTCTCGGCGGCGCAGAACGCCACCAGCCAGCCGACCCAGCCGGTCAACGTGGCCGCGTGCAGCAGCAGAACGACCGAGCAGCCCACGTGGAAGCCGACCAGGCGGCGCCGGGCGCGGCGGGTGAGCGTGACCTTGACCTGCATCACCGGTCCCCGTTCCGCTGGTGCTCGGACGGGTGCCGGGAGAGCACGAACTTCATCAGGACCAGGAACGCGATCACCGGCACTGCGGCGAGAATCCAGCCCCACGCCGAGTGCTCCGCGCATGCGATCTGCACCGACAGGCTCAGCCCTGCACCGAGGATCAGCACCAGCACCGGCAGCCAGATCGGCTGACCCGACCGGCGGCGGCGCCGGAGCTCCAGCGTCGCGGACAGCGCGGTGGTCTCGATCAGCACCGCCGTGGCCGTGGCGTAGTACGGGTTCTGGCCGTGCGCGACGGCCAGCTGCACCGCGTGTCCGAGTGCACCGCCGAACGCGATCAGGCCCGTGGCGACGGTTAAGCCGACCTGCACCCGGTTCTCCCAATCCGGCGCGCTCACACCAGCGGGTTCGGTGCTGACGGTGGCCGTGTCTGGGTGTCCGGCGCCGCTGGCCAGCGGCGCGGCAACCGGCTCCGGCGCCGTGGCTGGTGCCTGGTCCATCCGCGCCGGAGCCGCCTCGGTAACCAGGTGCAGCCGGGACCCGCCGGACTCGCCGGGCGCGTCCGTCGTCTCGCCGGTGAGGATCTCGCGGAGCGCGGCAGCCTTCGGCGCGCCGATCCGGAACTCACTCATCAGCCGGTTCCGCGACGGAACCCCGCCGAGCGACGTGGCCAGCTCCCGGGCCTGCGGAACCAGGGACTCGATCGCGGGCGGATACGCGCTACCGGCCGGCGCGAGGGTCTGGGTGCTCATCAGGCGGCCTCCCGTCCGGTCAGGCGGTCAGTGGCGTTCTCACGCGCTTCGCGTGCCTGGTAGTCCGCCCATGCCTCGTCGCTGGCGTGGCAGGCGAAGCACTCGCCGAGCCACCGCGGGATGACGTAGGTCTGCACGACGGTGCAGGTGGAGCAGGTCCGGCGGGCGCGGTTGGCCTTCTCCAGCGCGGCCAGCTGAGCCGGCGTCGCCGGACGCTTGGGCGCCGCGAGGTCTCGGCGGTAGAGGAAGGCCACGCGCTCGCCGTAGCCGCCCCGACCGGTCACGCCCCACCACACGATCTGGGCTGCGATCGGCTGCCGGTTGGGTTGCAACCCGTCCAGCGCCAGCTGTCGACGCGTGGCGTACACCTCGCGGTCAGCCCCACCCCAGTGGGTGGTGGGCAGACCACCGTGGTTGACCCCCGCAGGGTCCATGAACGCGGCGAGGATGCGGCTCATCGGCGGCCATTCCCACCGCACGCACCGCAGGCCCGGTACCCGTAGCCGCCGCGCGGGTTCCGGCTGACCGGCACCGCGCCGCAACCGCCACAGGCACCGCACGCCGACGAACCGGTCACTCGATCGTTGGGAACTCGAACACGCCGCGCCATCACGCCACCTCCGGAGAGTCGGCGGAACGGCGGTCGGCAAGCTCGCGAGCGGTCAACGCCCGGTGCTCGGCGCGACGCAGCCGGCGCCGATCGAGCACCGACGGCCCACCCTCGGCCGACAGAGCTCGGATCTCGGCGTCCAGCACCGCGAGTCCGGCCTCAATCTCCGGCCACTCGGCCTCGATCGCTTTCAGGTCTGCGGCGGACGGTTCCCGGTCCACCGCAGACCCCCTACGAAGTGGAACAATGCGCATGGGGGTCGCTCCTTAGGCGTTGTGACCCGCTTCGCGAGGTCCGGTGGTAGCCGCCACCGGGCCTCGCCCTTTCATCTCCCGAAGTAGCGAATCAACCGCGCTCGGCTACCTGGATGTAGGACATCCTCCATGCTGATTGACGAGAGTGCAAGAGGGTTGAAGGATGTCCTACATCCAGAGCGGCGAGGCCGCTCCGTCCGCAAGCCCACTACGCTGGGCAGACGGTGCAGGATGTCCTACAACCGAGGGAGTGGAATCCGTTGGCGGCCATCCAGACCCCCAAGTCGCAGTACCAGCAGGTAGCCGATCTACTGCGCAGCCGAATCGCGGACGGCACGTACTCCGCGGATCAACCTCTGCCGAGCGAACCCCAGCTCTCGGCCGAGCTGGGCGTGTCTCGGCAGACGATCAACCGGGCGATCAACGTCCTACGGAACGCGGGATTGGTCCGCGTGCGCCGCGGATTCGGGACCTTCATCCGCGGCGTGCCGCAGGTAACCCGAGACGCGAAGAAGCGCTACGCCGCCCGCAATCAGGGCACCGGCGCCGGCGACGTCGAGATGAAGGCACTCGGACTCACCCCACGAACGGAATATGTCGAGATCGGACGCGCGAAAGCGCCGTCAGCCGTCGCGGACGCCCTCGGCATTGACGTGGACGCGCCCGTCCTGGTTCGGCGTCGTCGTCTGTTCGCCAACGACGAGCCGACCCAGCTGGCCGACTCGTTCATCCCGTGGGACCTCGCGGAAGGTGCTCCCGAGCTGCTCAAGCGAGATGCTGGCCGCGGCGGGTCCTACACGCGTCTCGCTGAACTAGGCCACGGGCCGGTTCGGTTTACCGAGGAAGTCACCGTTCGGACCGCCACAGAGGACGAAGCCCAACTGCTAGAGCTGGACGGCGGTCAGCCGGTCATCGACATCACGCACGTCGCTTGGGACGCGGCTGACCGGGCCGTCGAGGTCGCGCTGCACGTCATGCCGGGGAACCTCTGGCGGCTCCGATACGACTGGGACGACCCGACCGCCGACGAATACCCGACCGCGGACGGAGACGCCTGACATGCGGGTTAGCTTCGCGACTCAGCCAGCACCGGGAGTCGCCAACGAGGACTACGTCTTGGCGATTCCTGGCCTGGTGTGCGTGCTCGACGGTGTGACCGCGCCCCCTGAGCTGGAGACCGGATGCGTGCACGGCACGCCGTGGTACGTCCGCCGCCTGGCAGCGAGGCTCGCGCTCGCGCACTCCGCGAACCCGAGCGGCGACCTCGGCGGGCTCCTTTCCGTCGCAATCGCTGACGTACGCGCTGACCACGGGGGCCTCTGCGACCTACGACACCCCGGTACCCCGTCGTCAACGGTGTGCATGCTCCGCGCCGACGAGAAGCAGGCGGACTGGCTCGTCTTGTCCGACAGCCCGCTCGTGCTCGATCACGCCGGAGCCGTCGAGGTAGTCACCGACCACCGCTTGCGGCAGACGAGCACGAGGGAGCGTCGGGCCGTCGCCGCAGGTACCGCACCGGTCGGTACACCGGAGCACCGCGCGCAGGTGCTCGCACTCGTCGAGGCGCAACGCCCCTACCGGAACCAGCCCGGCGGCTACTGGCTCGCCGCGGCGACCCCGGAGGCGGGCCAGCACGCGGTGACCGGCAGCAGCCCGACGGCCGGCCCCAGTCGGCTGAGCCGTGCTGCGCTCCTCACCGACGGCGCCTCACGCGCGGTCGACGTCTTCGGCCTCTACAACTGGACCGGTCTCATGAATCGCGCAGAGGTCGCCGGGCCAGCAGCCGTCATCGACGACGTGCGGAATGCGGAAGCGCTCGATCTCCTCGGCGAGCAGCACCCGCGCGGCAAAGCCCATGATGACGCCACAGCAGCTCTTGCCATCTTCAGCGCTCCGGAAGGAAAGTCGTGACTACATCACGCCACTCAGTTAGCGTCGCCGCCGCGATCGTCGATGACCAAGACCGAGTGCTCGTAATCCAGCGACGAGACAACGGCAAGTGGCAGCCACCCGGCGGCGTGCTCGAACTCGACGAATCGATCACCGAAGGGCTTGCTCGGGAGGTCCGCGAGGAGACTGGTCTTGAGGTCCAGGCGGAGCGACTCACCGGCGTCTATAAGAATCTAAAGCTCGGAGTCGTCGCTCTCGTCTTTCGCGCCATACGCACGGGTGGCACCGAGACGCTCGGCGAAGAAACGGCAGCCATCGAATGGTGGGACACCGCGACAATCCAACGTAGGTCTGATCCGGCATTCGCCGTTCGGCTTCTCGACGCTTTCAGAGGCGATGGCGCGCCGGCCGTACGCAGCCACGACGGGCTGAACCTAATCGATCGATAGGCTGGAGGACAGCTATGCCACTGATCATTGCCGGGAATGAACGATCTGCGCTCGAGCAGAATTACGATGATGTGATTGGCGTACGCTATGAGTACCCTGCACGGATCTACCGAAAAGCGGTCCAGGCTGGCACCCCCTTCATCTACTACCGAGGAAGCCGCCGAGCTAGCGCAAATCGAAGCACGCCAGAATATCTGGGTACCGGGATAATCGGCGAGGTCCGACCGTCGAAAGAAGATCGTCTGGTTTGCGATATAGACGACTGGCGGCCGTTTACGGAACCGGTGCCGTTTAGGGATCACTCTGGCGAGTATTACGAAACAGGGGCCGTCGGGAATAATCAGTACTGGCGCCGCGCAGTGCGTTCGATCGACTATTCCACTTACGAACGAATCCTAACAGACGCGAATACCCAAGTTGCGTCATCAGAGTCAGCTGGCGCCGCCCGCAGAGCTCCGGTTAAGAGTCGGGTAACAATTTCTAACTACGCCTCATCGGATCGCATTCGCGCGATCGATGAATTCGCCATTGCGGAAGCCAAGAAAATAATCGATATCGCATGGGCGCCTGCGGAAGTAGAAATTCAGCCGCACAATAATCCGGGATACGATATTCGAGTGGGCCCGCCCAATAAGGCGGTCCGATACATCGAGGTAAAAGGAACCACCTTCAAGTACCCCCGCTTCTTCCTGAGCGAAGGGGAACGCCTGTACTCCGTGAACGAGAGTGAGCGCTACACCCTCCTCGTGATTCACTCGATCGACCTTGAAGCTCAGAGCTTCGAAGTATTCCAGCACGACGGTGCGATTGAATCAGAAGACTTTAAAATGACAACTCGCCAGTGGCACTGCGAGGTTCCTGGGCCCAATGCCGATGTAGCTACCGGCATTATGGATGGTCAAGCCACCGGCAGACCGATCTAACCAAACCTCCGATTACTCAGTGTCCCAACTATCGGGGATACTGATCTCGCCTGCGAAATATGAACGCAGAACACTCAGCCTAAGATCTAGCGCTGAGCCGTCATTCGGACTTTGCGCACGCTGATCAAATTCGATGAGATCATAACTCGCCTGACCAAGGTCATGCTCCGCTATTTCGCGATTGCGGCGCCGCGCCGCCTCGAATTCGACGAAATTCTCCCGCGTGAAATTCTCATCAGGGCTTGTCAGGTGAAGGAGATATAGGAGCGAGACGAATCCCACTTGAGAGGTTAGGGGGTCCCCCGGTACAAGTATCTGCACCAAGCGGTCGAGGACACTCGTTGCGGTTTCGTACGCGCCTCTCGCCTTGGCTTCTCCGTCAGGATCCTCCTTCAGTGTGAGCGCGAAGCCGTCGAGGCGAATCTTTTTGACATCGACGACCCGCCCCTCAAAAGCCCATAGGAGAAACTTAGCCGCCAAGTCATAGTGACGATACCGCGAGTTGTTGAACCATAGAACTTGCGTGAAAAAATTATGCTTCGCAAGTTCACGAATAAAAGACGGGACGGGACCTCCGAAGGCGTTTCGCTTTTCCGCAGCATTGAGAGGTGCCGCTTCATTGAGGCGCGAGAACATCTCCTCGATGATCTCGAGGTCGTCCGTTCGGATCGCAATGACCGGCAAGGTGGTTGCATTGAATAGGGCTGCCACATCAGAGAATTCATTCTTGAGATCTTCGTAAAACTTCCCTTGCATAGCCGTGCTGGAATCCTCAAAATACACAAAATCCTCGGCAAGCGGGAAGTGGCCATCGAGGAATCCCCAGATAGCCTCCATGCGCTGTTTGCCGTCAATGATGGCATATCGCAAGCGTTGTCCGTCGACTTCCCTGCGTCCAACGAACTCGTGGAAATAGATCTTTGGGATATCCAGGCCATTGATTATGGAGTCAATCAAAAGCTGCTGCTTCTCCAAAGTCCAAATACCACCCTGTCGTTGATAGACAGGCTCCAGCTCAATCTGCTGGCGCTGCTGATATAGATAGGCGACGGAGCTGTTCCGTAGGGCCGCGATTTGAAATTCTTCCATCAGTAGAGGCTCCTCACGTACGCTCCTAGGGTGCTGAGCTCTGGGTAGACACTCGCGGCCGTGATTCCTAGCGACTGGAGCTCGCCGCGGATACCTTCCTTGCTCCAAGCAGGAATAAGAAAGCTGTCGACACATTCCCCATCATGAACCTTTTCCAGCGCGGTCTGCTGTTTATGGTTGACCGTGAATGTCCCGCTTTGCGCAACGATCCGCCCGAAGCTCCTTGACGCAATACCCGCAAGCGGATCAGTGTTCGCGCCGTGAGGAACCTTCTCGGGCAGATATCCGTCCAGAACGGGGTCGTGGTCGAACAGTAGAATCCGGGGCTGCCCAAACGACCTCTGATTGAGCTCTTCAGGCCGCAAGATCCAGAGACGTCCAGGCTCGGTATCATCGATCTCGCTCCGCTCGGTTGCGAAGTAAAGGCCGATTAGTGGGTTTTCGCTCCAGTCCAGTAGCCGAGTTGGTATTCCGTGATGCTGCGCCAGAAATACCCACTCCCAGGCAGTCTCTGGTCGCTCGCGTAGCCTGGGATAAGCATCTTGCTTGAACAGCCTAATCATATCGAGTTCTGCGTTCAGATATTCACGGCGCCTAGCAACCGAAGGCTTCAGTTCCCAGGCCTCGTTGATGTGACCGCGGAACCAGAGCTTCTCGTCGCCGGCGCTTGACTTAAGATGCTGCAGGAGGTCAGCAACGCTCTCGATCTCTTTAGGTGGCGTAGCCGCCATTTCCCATCCCTAGGTCAGCCGCAGGCCCTTGCGGCGGCGGAGCCGTCTCCAAGACCACAGGGGAACCTTAACGAACGCCCGACCTGTACTCGAGACCCCTACGTTCGTGCCCACGCCGTGCCCGACCGGACGGTGAACCCGGGTGTCCAGCGGGGAACGCCGGGGGATCGCGTTCGTCACCGCAGGTCGGACAATCTGCTGCTCGGCGCCCTGGCTGAGCCCTCAGCTTCCAAACTGGCTACGCGAGTTCGATTCTCGTCACCCGCTCGCGGTTGGGGGACGTGTGTCTGCGGAAGGCGCAGACCGCGTCCCGCTCGCATTCCGCCCCGGGGCCGAGCCCCGGACCCCACGGTGCGGTCGGCGCACTTTTGGGGATGCGGCAGGTTCGACGGCCCCTCATGGGCGGTGGGTGCAGGCTTCAGGCAACTCATACCTGTCCTGGGCTCTGCGGTGCGGCGAGTGCGCGGCTCGGGCACAAACTCTTTCGGGTGTGGTGAGGGGTCAGGGGTGGAGGGTCGCGGCGGCTGTTTGGGCTAAGGCGTCTATCCAGTTCTGGTGTTCTCGGCGCATTCGGCGGGCGTGCAGCGGGCGCACGATCGCCGGTACCAGGCCTCGTTGGGTTTCCTCGGTGCGGATGTCCGTGCCGCCATCGGGGCGGGGGGTGAGGAGCCAGGCGTGGTGGCCTCGTGCGCCCATTCCCCGGCCCGTCCAGGCCAGGCGTTCGAACGGCTCGTACTCGGTGATCTCCGTGGTCACGCGGGTACCGAAGGTCACCCAGGAGAAGCGGGTGCCCAATCCCACCTCGGGCCAGCTTCCGGCGAGGTGGCGGACGTCGTGGGCGTTGCCGTAGTACGACTCCCACCCGGTGGGGCTCGCCAGCAGGGACCACACGGCCGAGGGCGGGGCGGCGCTCGTGGCGCGGTTGACCTCGTGGATGGCCGCGCCCCGGGGCTCGTGCCCGGCCGGCCAGCGGATCTCGGGCACGGCAGGCCCTCCGTTCGTAAACGTTCAACGATTGAACGATGTCATCGTTAACGTATCTCCGGGGCTGGATATCGTGCAACGCATGAACGATGCCAACCCGGTCGGATCGCCGGGCGGCCCGACCATCGCCGAGGGGGTCGCCGCCCGGCCGGCGCTCCTTCTCGCGCACGTGGGCAGCGCGCTCGAAGCCGCCGCCGACGACTGGCTGGCCCCGAGCGGACTCAGCGGCCGCGACTACGCGGTGCTGGCCATCCTCACCACCGACGCACCCGACACCCAGCACGAGCTGGCGCGCCTGCTCGGCAAGGCCCCGGGCATCGCGGTCATCGCGGTCGACCGCCTGGAGGCGGCCGGCCTGGTGGAACGGCGTCGCGATCCGAGCGACCGCCGACGGAGCCGGGTCGAGGCCACACCGGCCGGACGCAAGGCGCTGCGGAAAGCGGACCAACTGTCGGCCGACGGCCTGGACCGCCTGTTCCCCGGACTCGACGCCGGTCACCGGGACACGCTCTGGCGACTGCTCGCCGACGGCATCACACGGCCGTGACGGCAACGCTCGCGTTGTGGGTCGGTCGTCGAACCAAACGATTGGTGCGACCGTGTACCCGTAAACCGGGAAGGGGAAGTTTGTGTCGTTGATTCGGCGGGCTCGGAGTGTGCCTGCGGCGGAGTGGGTGCTGCTCGCGGGGCTCGTCGGACTGGCGGTCGTCATCCGGTACGCCTGCCGCAGTTACTGGACCACCGACCTCGACGTCTTCGGTGAGTGGTACGACCAGCTGCAGCGGGAAGGGTTGAAGGCGCCGGTCGGCAACTACAACGCGCCGTTCCTGTACCTGCTCGAGATCGCCAGCTGGTTCCCCGGCGCGACACTGATGAAGATCAAGCTCATCTTCGTCGTGTTCGACGTGGTGCTCGTTTACTACGTTTACCGGACGGTCGCCCTCACCTGGACGGGCTGGCGCATCCCGGCCACCGCGGCGCTGGTGGCCGCGTTCATGCCGACCGTGGTGCTCAACGCCTCGATGTACGGGCAGTGCGACTCGATCTGGGGCGCGTTCTGCGTCGCCGCCCTCTACTACGTGCTCAAGGGCAACGACTGGGCCGCCGTCGCGATGGCCGCCACCGCCTGGGCGTTCAAGCCGCAGGCCGTGTTCATCTTCCCGGTGTTCCTGCTCGCGGTGCTGGCCGGGCGGGTGCGGTGGCGTGCGGTGCTGGTGTTCCCGCTGGTCTACCTGGCCTGGGACGTTCCGGCGCTGATCGCCGGCCGCGACGCCGTCGAGCTGCTCACGATCTACTCCAACCAGCTCGACGACCCCTCCGCGCTGCGCCGCGGCGGCCCCACCGTCTACCAGTTCCTGCACGTCAACGTGGCGCTCGGCGTCCTGCGCAACCTCGGTTACCTGTTCGCCGCCACGCTCACGCTCGGTGTCTGCTACGTCCTCATCTCGACGCGGGCCACGCTCGACCGCACCCGCTGGCTGACCGCGGGCGCGTTCTTCGCGATCGCGATCCCCTGGCTGCTCCCGGGGATGCACGAGCGCTACTTCTTCCTCGCCGACGTGCTGACGCTGATCCTGGCCTTCTACCTGCCCCGGCTCTGGTACGTGCCGCTGATCGTCCAGGCCTCGTCGTTCTTCTCGTACCTGCCGTTCATGTTCAGCAAGGCACCGGTGGGTCCGATGATCGACCGGCGCCTGCTGGCCACGCTGATGCTCGTGGCACTGTTGATCACCGGTCACCGCCTGCTGTCGGGCGTCGTCGTCAAGGCGACACAGCGGCCGGACGACGACGTGAACCTTCTGCCGGGACCGGCCGTGAGCCTGGTGGAAAACGACCCCCACAACCACCGGAGAGGGCCGAAGGATGGCGCTTCTGACAGGGAAGCAGGAGCCGTCGACAACGACGGACAGCGGCGACCCGACCCCGATCGCGCCGTCCGCGAAACCGCGGAAAAGTAGAGTCCGTACCGTCCTGCGCTGGACGTTCACCGCGCTGGCCCTGCTGCTGGTCTACGCCGCGCTGCTGCTCCCGAACCGCGAATACCTGCTGACGCCGAAAGCGTTCGTGCGGATCCCGGTGGAGGCCGTCGTCGGCGCCGCCGTGCTGCTCGTGCTCCCCGGCCGGCTGCGCCGGATCGTGGCCACGCTCGCCGGTGTCGCGCTCGGCGTGCTCACCGTCATCAAGGTGCTCGACCTGGGCTTCTTCTCGGTGCTGGCCCGGCCGTTCAACGTCATCTTCGACTGGAGTTTCCTCGGGAACGCCTACGACTTCGTCGAGGGGTCGTACGGCAAGGCCGCGGCGATCGGCGCGATGGTCGGCGCGCTCGTGCTCCTCGTCGCCGTGCTGGCGTTGATGGTGCTGGCGGTGCGCCGGCTGTCGACGGCGCTGGTCGAGGCCCAGCCGCACGCCACCAAGGCGGTCGCCGCGCTCACCGTGATCTGGTTCGTCTGCGCCGCGTTCGGCTCCACCGTGCCCGGCCTCCCGCAGACCAGCTACACCACCTCGCTGTTCGGTTACAACATGTTCCGGAAGGTCCCGCACGCGCTCGCCGACCACAAGGAGTTCCAGAAGGAACTGGCGGTCGACGCGTTCAAGAACAACGACAGGCTCCTCGCCGGGCTCCAGGGCAAGGACGTCGTGTTCACGTTCATCGAGAGCTACGGACGCAGCGCGGTCGAGGACCCGACGTACGCGCCGCAGGTCGACGCCGTGCTGGACGAGGGGTCGGCGAAGCTGAAGGCCGCCGGGCTCACCGCACGCAGCGGCTGGCTCACCTCGCCGACGATCGGCGGCGGCAGCTGGCTCGCGCACTCCACGTTCTACTCCGGACTCTGGATCGACAACGAGGCCCGTTACCGCTCCCTCACCAAGAGCGACCGGCTGACGCTCACCCGGGCGTTCAAGCAGTCGGACTGGCGGTCGGTCGGCGTGATGCCGGGGCTCACCGGCTACTGGCCGGAAGGTGAGTTCTTCGGCTACGACAAGATCTACGACTCACGCAACCTGGGCTTCAAGGGGCCGAAGCCGCAGTGGTCGGCGATCCCCGACCAGTACCTGCTCTCGAAGCTGCAGCGCTCGGAGCTCTCGAAGGCCGGTGACACCCCGGTCGTCGCCGAGATCGAGACGACGTCGAGCCACGCTCCGTGGTCCTACCTGCCGAAGCTGGCCGAGTGGGACGAGGTGGGCGACGGCCAGGCCACCTACGGCGGACGCCCGCGCTCGACCAAGAACCCCGACCAGGTGCGTGTCCAGTACCGCGAGACGATCGAATACTCGCTGCGGACGCTGACCGGCTACGCCGAGAAGTACCTGGGCGACGACCAGGTGCTGGTGTTCCTCGGCGACCACCAGCCGGTGCCGCTGATCGTGGGGCAGAACGCCAGCTGGGACGTGCCGATCACGATCGTCGCGAAGGACCCGAAGGTGCTCGACCGGATCTCGGGCTGGGGCTGGACGGACGGCATCAAACCGGCCACGAACGCGCCGGTCTGGAAGATGGACGCGTTCCGCGACAAGTTCCTGACCGCCTTCAACCAGTGAGCGGGCCGGCGTGGCCGGCGAGGCACAACCACTCGCCGGCCACCCGCACCCAGATCTGGGTGACGGGCATCCGGAAGGTCCCGGCCGAGACGACATCGGTCACCAGGAGAGTCGCCACCCCGGTGTCGCCGATCACCACGGCGTCGAACGACTCGATCACCTGCTGACGCCACACCAGGCCACCGCCGGTGTTCGCCCGCACGTAGGCCGCCCGGTCGAACACCTCACCGCGGTGCGACGTCCAGCGGAACGCCGGGTGCAGCAGCGCCTCGAGCGCGGACGCGTCACCGGCCGCCAGCGCCGCGGCCCGGCGTTCCACCGCCTCCCGGAGTTCGGTCACGCTCCCAGTGTGTCCGCGTGGTCGACGACCCACTCGCGGAACGTGCGGGCCGGGCGGCCGAGGACACGCGGCACGTCGTCGGTGACGACCGCGCCCCGACCGGAGCGGACGTACGTGTAGCCCGGCTCCGAGCCGACGACCTCCACGGTCGGGAGCGGCCGGTCCAGCACCGAGGCGAGGATCGCGACCTGCTCCGGCGTGCTCAGCAGCTCCGGTCCGGTCAACGTGTGCACCCCGGACGTTCCGCCGGTCAGGGCCGCCGCCGCGACCGCGGCGACGTCCCGCGGATCGATCACGCCCAGCTTCCCGTCGCCGGTCGGGTTCTCGATCGGCTCACCGGCACCGATCGACGGCAGCCACCAGAGCGCGTTCGACGCGAACGCCGAGGGCCGCAGGATCGTCCACTCCCAGTCCCCCGACCGCACGGCCTCCTCGCCGGGCTCGTGCCAGGGTGCGAGCCCCTCGTCGACGCCGAACGCGGACAGCTTCACGACCCGACGCACCCCGGCGGCGGCCGCCAGCAGCGCCAGGTCCTGCGCGGGCGCCGAGGGCCCCGGCGGAGTCAGCAGGAACACCGCGTCGACGTCCTTCACCGCGGCGCGCAGCGAGTCGGCGTCCGCGTAATCGGCGCGGACGTCCGCCGACGGCTGCCTGCTCATCGCCCGGAAGGGCTCGCCGGCGGCGGTGAGGATCTCGACGAGAGCGGACCCGATCGTGCCCGTGGCACCTGTCACCAGAATCATGGCGCCACCCTGCGGCGGGCCCGGCGCCGGTGGATAGGACGTTTCGGAACTAGCGCGCGGCCGCTCAGCGCCTACGCTCGGAGAGGTGATGCACGCGCCCACGACGACGACCGAGCTGGTGCTCTCGGTCTGCTACTCGGGCGGCCCGGAGCTGGTCGTCCTCGGGCCGCGCACCCGCGCGCTCTACTACGAGCCGAACGGCGATCCGCTCGCGCCGCGGTTCAGCCTGACCGCGGGCCAGGCGCGGGCCGCGTTCGGGGTGCCGGTGACCGAGTTGACCGACCAGGTGGTCCCGTTGCCCTCAGCGGACGCCGAGCGGCTGGCCGAACGGTGGCTGGCCGCGCCCACCCGGCCGGGCGCCGTGCTCGGGCCCTATCTGGCGGCCGCCGCACCGGCCGCCGACCGGGAGACCCGCTGGGTCGACGCGGCCGCCGCCCGGCTCGCGCGCGGCACCCCGATCGCCGCGGTCGCCGACGATCTGGGCGTGAGCGAGCGGCACCTGCGCAACCGGTTCGCCGCCGCCGTCGGCGTCTCCCCGAAGCACTACGCGCGCATCCAGCGGGTCCGCCGGGTGCTCGACGAGATCGGGTCGGTGCCGTTCGCCCAGCTGGCCGCGCAGGCCGGCTACTACGACCAGTCCCACCTCGGACGCGAGTTCCGCCGGCTGATGGGCGTCTCCCCGGCCGCCTTCGCCGCTGGCCGCCGCCCTGCCCCGAGAACCTGCGCCACGACCAAGGGTGAGTGAATCCCCTCCAATGCGTCGCGTTGCCCTCTGCGGGTATCAAGGAGTGCAGACACTGGAGGTGTTCCCATGGCTCGCACCGGAAGTGGTCCCCTGCGGCGCAAGACCCGGCTCGCCGCCGCCGCCAAGGTGGCCCGCGAAGCGTCACGTCCGGGCTCGCCGTCGATCGGCGCCCGTATCGGCGCGGTCCCGCGCATGATCCGCGCCTCGGCGTCCGGCCAGTACCCCGGGCTGTCCCGGCTGAAGCTGGCCCTGCTCGGCGTCGGCGTCGCCTACGTCGTCTCCCCGGTCGACGCGATGCCGGAGCTGTTCATGACGATCTTCGGCCTCGCCGACGACGTCGCGGTCGCGGTGTACCTGGCCGGCGCGCTCTTCGCCGAGACCGACAACTTCCTCGAGTGGGAGCGCACGGTCGCGCCGCCCACGATCCACGGGCACGCCTACTGAACCCGGGTGAACACCCGCGCCACTTCGGGCCGGCCGGCGGCGCACGTCAGCACCGCCGGCTCGGACCAGCTCACCCGCACGGTGACGGTGGCGCCGACCAGCCGCACCCGGACGGTCCCGGGCTCGACGGTCTCCACGCCCAGCGGCGCGAACGCGTCGACGCGGTCGTCCCCGCTCTCCAGCCGCGCGTAGTGCTGGGCGGCCTGCACGGCCGGGGCGAACACCGAACGGCCACGCAGCAGCGACGGCACCAGCCGGCCGGTGCGGTACGCGGCGGCCACCTCGAGCGCCGTGCCGGGGTCGAGCATCCCGTAGTACAGCCCGTGCGGCAGCAGCACGAGGTTCGCCGAGAACCGGTCGCCGCCGACGTGTGAGCACTCCCAGGTGCGCCCGGGATACGCGTCGGCCAACGCGGCCGCCACCGGGCGGCCCTCCACCGCGCAGCACGTGTCGTGCCGGCCGTGCGCGCACACCAGGTGCACCGGCTCGTCCGACACCGACGGGCCCAGTTCGAGCGGCACGTCGAGCAGCTCGGCCTCGGAGCCGAACGTCCCCCAGGAGATGCCCTCGCGTCCCGGCCGCGCGTCGACCACCGCGTAGGAGCGCATCTCCCGGGCCGGCGACCGTCCCGGCCGGCGGATCAACACGGCCCGGAACCCGGACGCGACCGCGCGCTCGGCCACCCGCGTCAACTCCGGCGACGCCTCGAACGCCCGGCGCGGCCACGGCCCGGGATGTTCCACCAGCAGCCAGCGCTCACCCGGCGCGGCCGTGCCGAAGAGCTGGTCACCACGCTCACGGGCGGTGACCGCGCAGCGCGGGGTCAAGCCGGTACCACCAGCGCCTCACGCAGCAGGCGCCGAATCAGCACCAGGCCGTCGTCGGCGTCGAGATCGGGCAGTTCGCCGGCTCGCACCACCGCGCCGGACAGGATCGTCTTCAGCGCGGCGGCGGTGACCGCCGGAAGCGTCAGCGTGCGGTCGGGCAGGCGCAGCACTACGGAGTCGGCGTAGTCCACGGTGTGGTGGAGGTGTCCGCGCAGGCGCACCGGCGTGTCCGCGGCCAGCGCGGAGACGACACGCTCCTGCGCCAGCGGTGACACCGGCTCCGAGCGTCCCTGCGTCCACGTCCGCTTCCGCAGCCGGTCGGCGACCGCGTTCGCGTCGACCGTGCGCAGCCACGACGACAGCGCGTCCACCGCACCGGCGAGCAGGCTCGGGTCGGTGGGGTCGAACCCCAGCGGCAGCGACTCACGCAGGGACGGTTCCTCGGCGGCCAGGCCGGCCAGCACCTCCACGAGCGTGTGCCTGGTCACCGGGTGCACGCCGACCGTCAGGTGGACGGAGGTCTCGCCCAGCGACGACGCCGAGTGCAGCCAGCCCCGCGGCAGGTAGAGCGCGTCACCGGGGCGCAGGACGGTGTCGATCACCGGCTCCTCGGACGCCCGCGCGGCGACGGACGAGGCCCGCGAGCTCCACGGCTGGTCACGCAGCGGGGCGGCCAGCACCGGCGCGTGGATGCGCCACCGCTTCTCGCCCGCCACCTGGAGCACGAACACGTCGTGGACGTCGTAGTGGGCCGAGAAGCCCTGGTTCTGCGGCGGCGTCACGTACGCGTTGATCTGCACCGGGTGGCCGAGGTCGGAGGTGAGCTGCTGTCCGAAGTCGACGAGCGGCGGCCAGGTGCGGTGCAGCGCCTGCAGGACGATCGTGGCGCCGTCGAGGAAGAGGCGGGTGACGCGCTCGTCGTCGATCTGGTCGGAGATCTCGGCGCCGGCACCCCCCGAGCTGGTGTAGCGGCGGGGGTCGATGACCTCGCCGCCCTTGGCCAGGCGGAGGAACGGCGTCCGCAGCCCGCGGCGCGTGAGGAGTTCGTCGACGGCGTCGAGACCGAACAGGTCACCGAAGCCGAGCCCGGTGCTCAACAGCGGCTCGCGTCCCCAGGGGAAGTCGGCCACCGGCACCGAGATGCAGCGCTCCAACGCGGGACGACCGGCCGGAAGGCCGGTCGTCCGCAGCGAAGAGTCAGTCACAGCCGCGACGCGCCGCCGTCGGCACCGCCGTCCGCGCCACCGTCGTGGCCACCGGGGTTCGCGCCACCGTCGGCCGGGCCCTCGGCGCCACCGTCGGCACCGCCGTCCGCACCGCCGTCGTGGCCACCGGGGTTCGCGCCACCGTCGGCCGGGCCCTCGGCGCCACCGTCGGCGCCACCGTCAGCGCCGCCGTCGTGGCCACCCGGGTTCGCGCCGCCGTCGGCCGTGCCCTCCTCGCGGCCCGAGCCCGAGGTGACGATGTCGTCGTCGTTGATCGCCATGGACGTTCCTTCCTGTCAGAGCTTGAACGTCGAGGCATATTCCCAGGTCGGCCGGCGGCAAACTCGTTGCGTCGATCAAGCCGCCGGGACGGCCACCGGCGCGGTGTCCTCGGTGAGCGGCACCGGCGGCTCGGCCTCGAGCTCCAGCAGCCACCGCAGGGCGTGCTCGACGCCGTTGACGTAGTGCGGGTCGTTCCGCACGGTCGTCAGCGCCGACGCCGTCCCGGCGAGCAGGACGTCGCACAGTTCGATCTCGGCCGCGATGAGCGCGGCGTCGGCCGGGCCGGTGCCCGGGCCGACCGGTGCGGTCGCCGTGGCGCCCGTCGCCCAGTCGAGAGCCGCTTCCGCACCACGGAGGAAGCGACCGAATTCCGGGCCGGCGATGGGTTGAGTGTTCGTCGAGTAAGCCACCAGGGCCCGGCGTTCGTTCTTCACGATGACGTGGTCCCGCATCAGGTTTCCTCTTCTTCCTGGTGGACCACGTGGGCCCACCACTCGAGCTTTTCCCTGCCTACCCGGGCTGAGCGACGTCAGAACGTCCAGCGGGTTTCGTATATGTCACATCTCTCTCCGTACCGTTCAAGAGTCCATGTTTGTCCGGTCTCAGACAGCCGCGACCGACCCGGGTCGGGTTGAGGTATGACAAAGCGGCAAACTAGGAACTAACCGGCTAGAAGCCGCGTCCGTCACAGTTCGATAGCGCGACCCGAGGAGGTGCCCGATCCGCGCCCTGATCGAGCTCGAACCCGTAGCACGCAGCCCGCGGCTGGCGCGGCGGTTCGTGGCCGACACGCTCGGTCCGCACGCCGACGTCGAACTGGTGGACGCGGCCGAGCTGCTGGTCACCGAACTGGTGACGAACGCCGTGGTGCACGCGCGCTCGCGGGCCCGCGTGCTGATCGTCACCGCGGGCGACCGCAGCCGCGTCCGGATCGAGGTGCACGACGACGCGTTCGAGCCGCCGCGGATGGGCGGCTTCGACCCCGACGCGACGTCCGGACGCGGCCTCGCGCTGGTGAACGCGATGTCCGACCGCTGGGGGGTCGAACCGCAGGGCCCGGCGCGCCCGGGTAAGCGGATCTGGTTCGAGCTGGGGGTCAAGACCTCACTTCTGGCATAGCGGGCACCAGAACAGGTTCCGTCCCTCGACCACGGCGGTCAGCACCGGCGTCCCACAGATCCGGCACGGCTGCGCGGCCCGGTGGTACACGTACCGGCCGGCGCCCCGGCCGGGTGGTTCCCGGACCTTGTCCTCCGGTCGCAGCGTGCGGATGCGCCCGGCCCGCACCCCGTCGGTCATCATCGTGACCAGGTCCGCCCAGATGGCGTCCCACTCCGCCCGGGAGACGTCCCGACCGGACCGGTACGGGTCGATCCCGCCGCGGAACAGCGCCTCGGCGCGGTAGACGTTGCCGACACCGGAGAGCACGTCCTGACGCATCAACAGAGCGCCGATCGACGTGCGGCTGCGGCTGATGCGCTGCCAGGCCAGGTCGGGCTCGGCGTCCGAGCGGAGCGGGTCGGGGCCGAGCCGGGCCAGTAACGCGTCGCGCGCGCCGTCGTCGAGCACCTCGCAGGCCGTCGGCCCACGCAGCTCGGCCCAGGCCGGCTGCTTGCGCCCTCCGGTCAGCCGCAGCCGGATCTGCCCGCGCACCGCGGGCGGCTCACCGGCGCCGTCGCGGAACGTCCCGTACAGGCCCAGGTGGACGTGGAGCCAGCGGTCACCGTAGTCGTGGAAGAGGTGCTTGCCGTGGGCGTCGGTGCCGCGCAGCGTCAGCCCGTCCAGGGCGGCGGCGCCGGCGTCGAAGCGTCCCTGCGGGCTCGAGGCCCCCACCACCGCGCCGCCGAACAACCGCTTGTGCCGTCGGGCCAGCCGGTGGATCGTGTGACCTTCGGGCACGCTTCTCCTCGCTCCTGGGGGCTCCCCATCGAAACCCACCGCCATCGTGCAAGACGCCGGCGCGAACGGCACGTCGAGGCGCCCGAGCCTCCCCGGCCCGAGCAGCCGTCCGACGACAAGGTGCTGCGCGGGCTCGTCGGCGCCGGCCCGTCACAGCTGAGCACGCACGCCGCTCTCCGCGCCCGTGACGCGTCCCGGCCGACCGACGAGGACCTGGCCGCGGCCGAACGCGAGGTGGTGCTCGTCCGCCGCCAGTACGTCCCCACCGAAAACCTGCCGCCCGGCATCAAGCCGGCGAACTAGGGCAGCGGCGGGTAGTTCCCGGTGCGCTCGAAGTCGGCCAGGATCTCGATCCGGCGGGCGTGGCGGGCCTCGCCGCTGAACGCGGTACCGAGGAACGCGTCGACGATCGCGGTGGCGTCCTCGACCGAGTGCATCCGGGCCCCGACGCCGACGACGTTCGCGTCGTTGTGCAGCCGGGTCAGCTGCGCGGTCTCGATGTTCCAGGCCAGGGCGGCACGCACGCCGGGCACCTTGTTCGCCGCGATCTGCTCGCCGTTGCCCGACCCGCCGATCACGACGCCGAGGCTGCCCGGGTCGGCGACGACCTTCCGCGCCGCGTCCAGGCAGAACGGCGGGTAGTCGTCCTCCGCGTCGTACTGGTGCGGGCCGACGTCGACGACGTCGTGACCGGACTTCGTGAGGTGTTCGACCAGGTGCTGCTTCAGCTCGAATCCGGCGTGGTCGGAGCCAAGGTAGACGCGCATGCCCGCATCCTCTCAAGAAACCTGCACGGGGAATGCGATCGGGTCCAGCACGTCCTTCACCGCGGCGGCCACCTGGTCGACAGCGGCCCGCGAGGCGTCGTACACCGCCAGCCGCCGGAAGAACCCGTGCGGCACCCCGAGGTACCGGGTCGTGACCACCGGCACGCCCGCGCCGGCGAGCGCCTCGCCGAAGGCTTCCGCGCCGTCGCGCAGCACGTCGAACTCGGCCGTGACGATGAGCGTCGGCGGCAGCCCGGCCATGTCCTTGATGCGTGCCGGGGCGATGTCCTCGTTGTCGGGGTCGGCGCCGCCGAGCCAGGTCTTCCAGGCCCAGTTCATCTCGCCGACGCTCAGCCCGTGCTCGGTGCCGTCCTGCGGGTCGGGGCCGAGCGGCGGCTCGGCGAACGGCTCCACCGGCGGGTAGATCAGCGCCTGGAAGTCGAACCCGACGTGCGCGTCGCGGGCGCGGCGGGCCAGGATCGCGGCCAGCGTCGCCCCCGCCGAGTCGCCGACCACCGCGGTGCGGCTGATGTCCAGACCGAGCTCGTCGGCGTGGTCGCGCACCCAGGCGAGCGCGTGCACGGCGTCCTCGACCTGCGCCGGCCACGGGTACTCGGGCGCGAGCCGGTAGTCGATCGCCACCACCGCGCAGTGCGACCGGTTGGCCAGCCGCCGGCAGGTGGCGTCGTGGGTGACCAGGCTGTCGCCGACCCAGCCGCCGCCGTGCAGGAAGAACATCACCGGCGTGCCCCGCCCGCCGCGGGGGTTGTAGAGCCGGATCGGGACGCCGTCGGCCTCCAGGTCGACGACGATCGCCACCGGCGCCGGCGGGCCGCCGAGCACCGGCGCGTTGTCGTTCTCCGCGGCGCGGGCGGCGGCGATGTCCGCGAGCGTCGGCTCCGGCACCGGGCCGTCCGGGATGGCTTCGCTGGCGAGGTCCGCAACGGCTTGCGGGTGCAGATTCATGTAGGCATCTCCAGATCCGCGAGGACGAGACCCGTCCGGGCTTTCGGGGTGAACCACGTGCTCTTGCGCGGCATCGTCGCCCGCTCGAGGTTGACCGCCACGAAGTCCTCGACGGTCACCGGCGCGAGCAGGACGGCGAGTTCCGCGCGTCCGGCGTCGACCTCGGCGGCCAGCCAGCTCGCCGGGTAGTCACCGCCGACGTAGGAGATCGCCGGGTCGTCCGGGGTCAGGCCCAGGACCTGGCGGATCAGCAGCTGCTCGACGACCGTGTGGTCGATCCGGTCGACGGTGTCACCGGCGACGGCGGGCAGCTTCACCTCGTAGGTGCGGCCCTCGGCGTAGAGCACGACGGTTCCCCGCGGCGGCGTGGCCGGGCGCCCGTCCACGGCGTCGACGCCGCAGCCGGCGGCACGCAGCCCGTCCAGCACCTCGGCCACCGGCATCGGCAGCCGCCGCAGGAGCCGCTGGTAGGGCTGGATCGACGCGGACGACGCCGGGGCCACCACGGCGAGGAAGCGTGGGAGCCCGGCCTCCTGGGCCGCGAGGCTGCGGTGGTTGCCGTCGGCGACGACGAGCTCGCCGACGTCGGCGGCCGCGATCAGGCGGTCCTGGTCGGCGCCCGGGCCGACCAGCCACACGGAGTGCGTCTGACCGTGCTGGTCGGTGTCCGAGACGGCCGGCTCCCCCAGCGTCAGCGAGGTCAGCGCCGCGCGCAGCGAGTCGGAGGCCTGCACGAGCAGGACGGGGCTGGTCAGCGCACCCAGCGCGCGGATCAGCGCGGTGCGCTCGGCCACCTTCGCGGCGAACACCTCCTCGTTGCGGATCACCCGCCCGCCACCGATCTCGGCGGTGTCGACGAGGCAGAACATCCCCAGGAAGTCCGTACCGATCCGGTAGACGGCGATCGCCTCGGTGAACGGCGCCAACTTCCCGCGGTCCACGAGGCTGCGCAGCCGCGTGACCGCGGTCGGCAGCGCGGCGGCGAAGTCGAGTCCGTCGGCGACCGCGTCCGGCGTCCGGTGCGGCATCTCCACCCCGAGCATGGAGTCGGGGTTGCCGGCCACCAACGCCGTGATTTCCGCGTCGTCGGCGAACTCGTCGTAGTTCTGTGCGCCTGTTCCTCCGGTCGACACCCATCCAACCGGTATGGGGTGTATTGCACTCATTGCCCCGAGGCTACCGCGTGTCGTGCGCACCGAGCATCTCCTCACTAGGTATGGGCGCGCCGCGTCTTGGGGACGTGCGCTATGGGTTAAGTCCCGCCTTGGAGGAGGAACCCCCATGAGTAAGTCCGTCGCCCCCCGCACGGCCCCGGTGCTCTACTCCGCACGTACCGGTCAGGCCGTACGGCAGCTCGTCGGGGACTTGATCGCGGTGGGCCTGGTGTGGTGGGCCATCCGTCTGCAGGGATGGGTCGACGACCAGATCTCCAAACTCGCCGCACCCGGCGAGACCCTGCAGTCGGCGGGCAACGGCTTCAGCGGCGGGCTCTCGAACGCCGGCAAACAGGTGGGGCGCATCCCCGGGGTCGGCGACGACCTCCGGGAACCGTTCGACCGGGCCGCCGGCGCCGGTCTGCAGGTCGCCGAGGCCGGCCGGACGCTGCACGACACGATCGAGCGGGCCGCGCTGGTCAGCGGCATCATCGCGGCGGCGATCCCGATCCTGATCGTGCTCTGGTGGGTGGCGCGGCGGTGGCGGTGGTCGCGGGAGGCCACCGCGGCCAGGCGGCTGGTGCGTGGCGGCGCCGACGCGTCGTTCTTCGCGTTGCGCGCGCTGGCGCACCAGCCGCTGTCCGAGGTGATCCGAGTGGCCCGCCGCCTCGAGGTCGACCCCGGCGAGGCCTGGCGGTCGGGCCACCCCGAGGCGGTGGCGGCCCTCGCCAAGCTGGAGATGAGCCGCCTGGGCCTCTAGCCCTAGTCGAAGATCGGGCCCTGGGTACGCGTGCGCTTGAGCTCGTAGAAGCCCGGCACCGACGCCACCAGCACCGCGCCGTCCCAGAGGCGGGCCGCGGCCTCACCCTTCGGCGCCGGCGTCACGACCGGCCCGAAGAACGCCACCGGTCCATCGGGCCCGGGCACGTGGATGACCGGCGTGCCGACGTCCATGCCCACCGGGTCCATGCCGGCGTGGTGCGACTTCTTCAACGCCTCGTCGTACTCGGTGGACGTGGCGGCCTCGGCGAGCGACTCCGGGAGCCCGACCTCGCGCAGCGCGTCGACGAGCAGCGCGGGGTCGTCCAGCTCGACCTTCTGCAGGTGGATGCGGTTGCCGAGCGCGGTGTACAGCGGCAGCACCACCTCGTTGCCGTGCGCCTGCTCGGCGGCGATGACGACCCGCACCGGCCCCCACGCCTTCGTCATCATCTCGGCGTACTCCGCCGGCAGGTCCCGGCCCTCGTTGAGCACGGCCAGGCTCATGACGTGGAACGTGACGTCCAGCGGGCGCATCGTCGCCGCCTCCAGCACCCAGCGCGACGTCATCCACGCCCACGGACACAGCGGATCGAACCAGAAATCGACCGGGATCCTCTGCTCGCTCATCGATCCTCCTCGTGAAATGAACTCACCGAACGAGAGCCCCTACCCACACCGGGGTATTCCCGCCCTGCGGCGTACGTTTCCCTTGAGAGCTGCGTAAACACCTGGTGCAGCACTGGTCTCCGGCGCATCGTTTACCGCCCCGCCTGCGTGGGAGACTCATTGGCACGGCTCGAGGACGCGGACCGCGTCCTCTGCGAATCGGAGCGGCGAAGGAGTACCCGACAGTTGGCCGGTACCAATCTCACCCTCGGCGAAGCCAGGGAACGCGGAGATCTTCTCGAGGTCGCGTCGTACCACGTCACGCTCGACCTGACCGATGGCACCGGTAAGCCCGGAACCGACACGTTCCGTTCGGTCACCGAGGTCAAGTTCAGCGCCAGACGACCCGGCGCCAGCACGTTCATCGACCTCATCGCAAGAACCGTCCGTTCGGCGACGCTGAACGGCACGACGCTGGACGTCAGCGGCTACGACCCCGAGAAGGGGCTCGAACTGCACGACCTGCAGGCGGACAACGTCCTCGTCGTCGACGCGGACTGCCTGTACATGAACACCGGCGAGGGCCTGCACCGCTTCGTCGACCCGGTCGACGACGAGGTCTACCTGTACTCGCAGTTCGAGACCGGCGACGCCAAGCGCGTCTACGCCTGCTTCGACCAGCCCGACCTCAAGGCGACGTTCACGTTCGAGGTCACGGCGCCCGAGCACTGGGAGGTCGTGTCGAACACGACGCCCGAGAAGGTCGGGGCGGTGCGGAAGTTCCCGCCGACCGCGCGGATGTCCACCTACATCACCGCGCTGGTCGCCGGCCCGTACCACAAGGTCACCGACCAGCACGACGACATCCCGCTCGGCCTGTACTGCCGTCGCTCGCTCAAGGACTTCCTCGACCCCGACGAGATCTTCGAGATCACCAAGCAGGGGTTCGACTTCTTCCACGAGCACTTCGGCGTGCGCTACCCGTTCGGGAAGTACGACCAGCTGATCGTCCCGGAGTTCAACGCGGGCGCGATGGAGAACGCCGGCTGCGTCACGATCACCGAGTCCTACATCTTCCGCGGCAAGGTCACCGACTACGTCCGGGAGAACCGGGCCAACACGATCCTGCACGAGATGGCCCACATGTGGTTCGGCGATCTCGTCACGATGCGCTGGTGGGACGACCTCTGGCTGAACGAGTCGTTCGCCGAGTGGGCGGCGCACTGGGCCGCGGCCGGCGGCACCCGCTTCACCGACTCGTGGGCGGCGTTCTGCACCGACCGCAAGGGCTGGGGCTACCGGCAGGACCAGCTGTCCTCCACCCACCCGATCGCCGCCGACATCCCCGACATGCAGGCGGTCGAGGTCAACTTCGACGGCATCACGTACGCCAAGGGCGCCAGCGTCCTCAAGCAGCTGGTGGCGTTCGTCGGCGAAGACGAGTTCGTCTCCGGTCTGCGCTCGTACTTCAAGGCCCACGCGTTCGGCAACACGACGCTCGCCGACCTGCTCACCGCGCTCACCGAGGCCAGCGGCCGCGACCTGTCGAACTGGTCGGCGCAGTGGCTGGAGACCGCGGGGGTCAACACGCTGCGGCCTTCGTTCACGCTCGCACCCGACGGCACGTACGCCTCGTTCGCGGTCACCCAGGAAGGCATGGCCGAGCACGGCACGCTCCGCGCGCACCGCATCGCGATCGGCCTGTACGACCTGTCGGAGTCCACCGGCAAGCTGATCCGCCGCCGCCGCGTCGAGACCGACATCCACGGCGCGCGCACCGAGATCGACGACCTGGTCGGCGAGACGCCGCCGGCCGTCGTGCTGCTCAACGACGACGACCTGACGTACGCGAAGATCCGCCTCGACGAGCGGTCGCTGAGCACCGTCGTCGACCACATCGGCGGGTTCACCGAGTCGCTGCCCCGCTCGCTGCTCTGGGCCACCGCCTGGGACATGTGCCGCGACGCGGAGCTGCCCACCCGCGACTACGTGCGGCTGGTGCTCAACGGCCTCGCCGCCGAGTCGACGATCAGCGTCGTCGAGACGCAGCTGCGTCAGGCCCGCGCCGCGCTGGCGTCCTACGCCGACCCGTCCTGGGCGCCCACCGGCTACGCGATGGTCGCCGAAGCGGCGCTCGAACGGCTGCGTGCCGCCGAGCCCGGCAGCGACGTCCAGCTGGTGTGGGCACGCACGTTCGCCGGCACCGCACGCACCGACGAGAACATCGCGGTGCTGCGCGGCCTGCTCGACGGCACCGAGGTCGTCCCCGGCCTGGAGGTCGACACCGAGCTGCGCTGGGACTTCCTCCAGTCGCTGGTCGCCAGGGGCGCCGCGGGCGAGGCGGAGATCACCGCCGAGCTCGAGCGCGACAACACCGACCAGGGCAGCAAGGAAGCCGCCACCGCGCGGGCGCTCGTGCCCACCGCCGAGGCCAAGGCCGCCGCGTGGCACCTGGCCACCGAGGACGATACGATCCCCAACCAGGTCGGCCTCTCGGTGATCCGCGGCTTCGGCCACCCCGACCAGGCCGCGCTGCTCGAGCCGTACGTCGAGCGGTTCTTCGCCACGGTCTCCGACGTCTGGGCCCGCCGCACCAGCGAGGTCGCCCAGAACGTCGCGGTGCTGCTCTACCCGGCGTGGGCGGTGAGCGAGGACACGGTGGCCCGCACGGACGCGTGGCTGGCCCAGGCCGACCACCCGCCGGCGCTGCGCCGCCTGGTGGTGGAAGGCAAGGACCGGCTGGTCCGAGCGCTACGGGCCCGCGCCTGCGACGCGTCCGCCACTTCGTAGATCTACGCCTGCAGGGTGAGCGCCGGTTGCTTCCGCAACCGGCGCTCACTCGTTGCGGCCGAAACGCCCCGCCGATCCGTGCGTGGCGCGCGCCCACCCTCCGGTGGCCGGGGGTGTGCATGGCGCTCAGACCACCGCAGCTCCCAGCACAGGGCTGGGAGCTGCGGTGGTGTGAGCTACTGCGCCGGCGCGGACACCGGTCGCCGCACGGCCGGGCCGGTCAGCGCGAGGCGGGGCGGGGGGTGCCGGCCCGGTCCGCCAGCATGCGGAGGCCGGTGACGATGCCGCCGGCCAGGTCGCCGCCCTGGAAGGCGGCTCGCATGGACATGCCGGCCAGTTCGCAGGCGCGGTCGGGGATGCGCTTGGCGGCGCGGATGCCGGTGACGATCTCCAGCGCGCGCTGGTTGGGCGATACCGCGAGCAGCACCGAGTCCTCCGGCGCCGGCAGTGCGTCGAGCATCGTCTCGGCGCTGGCGCGCAGCGGCTCCTCGAGCCCGCCCACGTACACGCTGAACGTCAGCCCGGTCTCCCGGTCAGCGGCGGTGAGCGCCTCGTCGATGCGGAACAACTGACGCGAACTGAACGGGCCGGCCGCGGCCGCACCGTTCGCGATGGACGTGAGCTGGCTGGACGTGAGCTGCGAGGCCGGGATCTCCGGGGAGTCACCAGGTGCCACGTGCCCCTCCCTTCGGACCGGAGTTGGCGACCGACACCGTGTCAGGCCGGTCGATGACACCACCGGACTGCAGCACACCGGGTGCTGCGGCCCGCTCCAGTGCCGGCTGCCGACCGTTGACGGACAGGCCGGTCGGCGGGGCCGACAGGAACCACACCGGCGTGAACTCGAACGGCATACCGGGCCGGTAACGCGGCGTGCGATTGCCGCCACCGACGCCGAGCGTCAGCAGCGCCAGGACGCCCGCCACCGCCAGGGGGATCAGGACGAAGACGAGTGTGGTCTCCAGCACGGACATCGGGAGCTCTCACTCTCTCTCACGAGCGAGCGGACGTGTGGACGCCGCTTACGGTAGCGGAGGGCGGTGCCACCGCATGTCAAGGGTGTCCGCGGTGGGCCCGGTTCTCACCTCGCCGTAGGCGGTCGGTAATGGACCGTCAGAACGGCCAGATGCTGTCCCACAGGTTCGACCACCACTCGCTGATCATCGCTCCGACGTCGGAGAAGTTGCTGACGCCGCGGGTGGCGAAGAACAACCCGCACAGCAGGATGAACGTGCCGGTCACGGCGTTCTGCACGAACGTGCTGCGACGTGCGCCCCGCTCGAGCGTGGAACGGATCAGGTGGCCGCCGAGACGCACCAGCCACCACACCGCGAACGCGGCCACGACGACGAGGATCGCCGCGGTGATCGGTTCGCCGGTGTCGGCGCCGCTGATGATCGCGACCGTGGCCAGCCAGAGCAGCCAGCCGGCCGCGGCGACGACCGTCGCGAACGTCGTGTACTTCTTGCCGCTCCGGCGCAGCGGGCCGGCGGGCTGCTGCTGGGCGGGCGCGGCCTGGCCACCGCCGTGCTGGTCGTGGCCGTCGTCGCGGCGACGCCGGGAGTTGTCCACGTCGTCGACGCCCGGCTGGCGCGGGCCGACCTTCGCCACCCCGCTGCGGATCTTCGGCCCGGCCGGCGGGCCGGACTGCGGCTCGTTGGCGTCCGAATAGCGGGGCATCGCGGTGGTTTTGGGTGGGCCCGACCGGGGCGCGTTCACGGCGGCGATGTCCGGCAGCGGCGCGGTCGGGTTGGGGCGCGAGGCGCCGTACGCGGGCCCGCCCGACGAGGGAGCCGACGGCGCGGGCGGCCGCGGAGCCTGCGCTCCGTACGCGGCCGGGCCGGCGGCGGGCGCCCCGTAGACGGACCCGTACGCCGGGCCACCGGACGCCGGCGCGGCGGCCGCGTAGGGAGCTGCGGCCGCGGCCCCACCCACGGCGGCGGTGCCCACCTTGGCGGCGCCGCGGATCGGCGCGGACGCCCGCGCGGCAGGCGCGGACGGCGCCTGGGGCGGGATGCGCTCGACGCGCGTGGGGGTGGGCCCCGCGGCCGCACCGGCGACCCAGTCGACGTGCGTGCTCGCCGCCGGCACCGCCGAGGCCAGCCGCGCCAGCGTCGAGACCCAGTTGACCAGCTCCGAGCTGAGCGGACGGTTGCCCGGGTTGTCGTCGAGCGGCGCCAGCAGGTGGGCGGCGAGCGCCGGGTTGGCGTCCAGCAGCGGATGACGGCGCAGCGCGCCCGGGGCCACCAGCGCACCGTCGTAGTGCGACGTCGCCCGGTCGGCGCGGGGCAGCCAGCCGGTGACCAGGTGGTAGGCGACCGAGCCGAACCCGTGCACGTCGTACGAGGGCCCGACCACGCCGGTGAACGCCTCCGGCCCGGCGGACTCGGGCGTGTGCGCGATCGTCGTGATGTGCTGCGGGTCGTGGTAGCGGGCCGCGGTGAAGTCGATGAGCCGGATCTCGCCGCTGGGCAGCACCAGCACGTTCGCCGGCTTGACGTCCATGTGCAGCACGGGCGTGTCACCGCGGTCGGCCGGCCGGTGCAGCAGCGCGATCGTGCGTGCGAGCGTGGTGAGCACCGCCGGGCCGTCGAGCCGCGGAACGGCCTCGCCGCCGGCCTGCTTGGCCACGTGCTGCAGCAGCGTGTGGCCGGGCAGGTAGTCCAGGACCTGGTACGGGATCCGCCGGTCGGTGCTCGACCCGAGCACGGACGTGGCGTTCGCGGCGACCGGCGGCGCGCCGTAGAAACCGTCGACACGCAGGCAGATGCCGGGCACGTCGCGGGTGTTGAGGTCCATCAGGACCGCGTCGCCCTTGTCCCAGGAGCGCATCTGGTCGAGCACGGGCCGGCGGTGGTCCTCCCGGAACACCTTCACGGTCACCGGCGCCGAACGCACGCCGCTGGAGAGCCGCACGCCGCGGAACACGTCCGCCTGCCCGCCGGAGCCCAGCCGACCGGTCAGCCGGTACCGCTGACGCCCCTCGGGAAGCGGTCCGTCCGGCCCGCAGACCAGGTCGACGGTGTCCGCTCCCACACTGGTCATTTGCGCCGTCCTCTGAATCGCCAGGAACCCCTACGGTACCTACACGACCCCAGTCCCCGGGCTCTCTGCGACCGAAGGACGACAAGCTCAGGGTTTCCCCTTAGCTACGCCGAGGCTTGCTCCGGGATGTCCAGCCACGTGTACCAGAGGGGGTCGGGCGTGCGATGGCCGAGGACGCGCCAGGCCACACCGGTGGGCGCGGCGGGGCGGCGGCGCAGGCGCCAGCCGAGCTCCGCGAGCGTCCGGTCGGCCTTGACGTGATTGCACCGGGTGCACGCGGCGACCACGTTCTCCCACACGTGCCGGCCACCCCGGCTGCGCGGCATCACGTGGTCGATCGTCGTCGCCGACGAGGTGCAGTACGCGCAGCGCCCACCGTCCCGGGCGAAGATCGCCCGCCGGGTCAGGGACACCTGACCCCGGAACGGCACCTTGACGAAACGCGTGAGCCGGACGACGGCCGGTGCGATCACAACTGTGGTCGTGGAACGAAGAAGGCCGTCCCCCTCGGTCACGGGGACGGCCTTGTCGGTGAGTACCAGTACGGCAGCACGCCGTACTGGTACCACGCACAATGGTTCGTACGTGGCATTGAGTACCAGCGATACGGCTGTACCAGGCATCGGATCACCTCCGCTGCCGCAATGATCGCTTACCAGACGCGGTTCTGCACGCATGATCCGGGAGGTACTGAATCCGTTCTTCGTCACAGTCGCGTACGCGGACGGGTTCGTCCTGATCCGTCCCCAGGGTGGTGGGCACGCCACCCAGCCGGGTGCTGTACCAAGAACACGTGAGTTTCCGTCTTCCCGCCGCCGTCCCCTCGTGGTTCGAGAAGTGGCCCAGCTTCCTGGACGACAACGTCACCCCCAGCTGCGCCCTCGGCAAAGAAAACGAGGGTTCGGTCTGCAAGTGGGTGTGGGACTCGACCGAGAGCCGGTGGCTGGCGAACGCGTCGGAGTGGCTGCTCGCGAAGCCGCTGACGATCGTGGTGATCGTCGTCGTCGCGATGCTGATCCGCTGGGTGATCTACCGGACGATCAGGGCGATCACCTCGGTCGGGAACGGCGACGCCGAGGCGGCGACGCCGGACGGCAAGCCGAAGAAGAAGCCGCGGATCCTCCGCCCGTTCCGGGAGAAGGCCGAGTCGGCGCTGCTGGCGTCGGGGCTGATGAGCGAACGGCGGGCCCAGCGGGCGAGCACGCTCGGCTCGGTGCTGCGCAGCGTGACGTCGGTGATCATCCTGGTCGTCGCCGGTTCGACGATTCTCGGGTTGTTCGACATCAACCTGGCGCCGCTGGTGGCCAGTGCCGGTATCGCCGGTGTGGCGCTCGGTTTCGGCGCCCAGTCGCTGGTGCGTGACTACCTCTCCGGCATCTTCATGATCCTCGAGGACCAGTACGGCGTCGGCGACATCGTCGATCTGGGTGAGGCCAGCGGCACCGTGGAGGGCGTGGGGCTGCGGATCACCACCGTGCGCGACGTCCGGGGCGTGGTCTGGTACATCCGCAACGGCGAGATCCTGCGGGTGGGCAACAAGAGCCAGGGCTGGGCGCAGGTCGTCATCGACGTCCCGATGCCGTTCGGCACCGACCTGGAGAGGGCCCACGAGGTGCTCACCGAGGCGGCGTCCCGGCTCACCGAGGAAGAGGAGTTCAAGGACGACCTGCTCGCCCCGCCGGAGGTGCTCGGCGTCGACCAGATGACGGCGACCGGCCTCATGCTGCGCGTCACCGTCCGCACCACGACCGCGGCCCAGTGGCGGGTGGCCCGCGAGCTGCGCGCCCGCATCAGCACCGACCTGGCCGCCGCCGAGATCACCTCGGGCATCGCTCCCATCCCGGCGCCGCCGGCCTAAGCGCGGGTGAGCTGCTCCAGGCGTCGCAGCACGGCCGAGAACTCCTGCCAGGTGTGACGATCAGCTTCGATCGCCTCGACAGCCATCGTCGCGAGGACACCGACGGCGTGCTCGACCTCGAGCTGCCGGTGCTCGAGCGCACGGGCCACGTCCGCCGCGACGTCGTCGGCCGCTCGACGCCGACGCGCGGAGTCGAGGAGCGCCCCGCGGGCCACCGCTTCGAACGCGGCGCGATACGGCCGTCCCCCGGTCTGCCCGATGGCCAGCACCAGGAGCTTGAGCGCGGCGGCGGCGTCCTGTGATGTCACTACCCGATCGATGTCGCCTCGGACCCGACCCAGGAGGCGTCGGCGGAACTCGGAGGCCATGGCCTGCTCGATCCCGACCCGGAGAGCCTCCCCTGAAGTGACTTCGGCACGCGGTTCCAGGATCCGGGAGTTTCGGCCTCCGCGCCTCGATCGTGTGCAGCCGGTCGATGGCTTCGGGAGCCCGCCCGTCCTCGAAGTCCGATCGGGTTCGAGCCACTTCGTCCTCATCGGCAAGCCCTTGGCGTCGCAGCAGGTCAAGCATCCAGCCGGATGAGACCCGCGGCCGCCGCGGCCTCGTACTCCAGCCACCGATCCGGCCGAATTCCGCGGTACGGCTGAGAAAGACCCGCATTCCGGAGACCGCCTCCCCCGCGCCCCTGCGTCCGAGCGCCGATTGTGCCGCCGAGGGTGGAGAGGCGGTGCCCGGACGGAGCCGGACTGGCCGAACGCCTGCGAACGAGCGTCGGAACGGGTGGCAGGATGGAGACATGACGCAGCCTTCGCCGGACTTCTACGAGGCGGTCGGTGGGGACGACACGTTCCACCGGCTGGTGGCCGCGTTCTACCGCGGTGTCGCCGAGGACCAGGTGCTCCGGCCGCTCTACCCGGAAGAGGACCTGGGGCCGGCCGAGGAGCGTTTCCGGCTCTTCCTCATGCAGTACTGGGGCGGCCCGCGCACCTACTCCGAGCAGCGCGGACACCCCCGGCTGCGGATGCGTCACGCGCCGTTCCGCGTCGGGGTCGCCGAGCGTGACGCCTGGCTGAGCCGCATGCGTGACGCGATGGACGAGATCGCGCTGCCGGCCGAGTACGACGCCACGATCTGGGAGTACTTCGTCCGGGCCGCGGACTTCATGGTCAACCACATCGAGGACATCCAGCAGGGCCGCGCCGCCCAGATTTGAGCCCGCCGCAGCGGGGTAAGGACTAGACCTCCGCGGGCCTCTGGCAGCATGGGGGCTCTGAAACGATTCCGGAACCCCGGGGGTACATCTTGGCTGGCACGTGGTGGCGCGATGCCGTGTTCTACCAGGTCTACGTGCGTAGTTTCGCCGACTCGAACGGCGACGGAGTGGGTGACCTGGCGGGGCTGAAGTCCCGTCTGCCCTACCTCGCCGACCTCGGCGTCGACGCGCTCTGGCTGAACCCGTTCTATCGCTCCCCGATGGCCGACCACGGCTACGACGTCGCCGACCCGCGTGACGTCGACCCGGTCTTCGGCACGCTCGCGGACTTCGACGACATGGTCGCCGAGGCCCATCGGCTCGGCATCAAGGTCACCGTCGACCTGGTCCCCAACCACAGCTCCGACCAGCACGTCTGGTTCCAGGAGGCGCTGAAGGCGGCGCCGGGCAGCCCGCAGCGGGAGCGCTACATCTTCCGCGACGGCCGCGGGCCCGACGGCAGCGAGGCGCCGAACAACTGGACGTCGGTCTTCGGCGGCCCGGCCTGGCACCGCGTCACCGAGCCCGACGGCACGCCCGGGCAGTGGTACCTGCACCTGTTCGCGCCCGAGCAGCCCGACCTCAACTGGGACAACCCGGAGGTCATGGCCGACCTGGAGAAGACGCTCCGGTTCTGGCTCGACCGCGGGGCCGACGGGTTCCGGATCGACGTCGCGCACGGCCTGGCGAAACCGCCCGGCCTGCCCGACATGGAGGCCGAGAAGGAGACGCTGGTCGGCGACGGTCACCCGCGCTTCGACTACGACGGCGTCCACGAGATCCACCGCCGGATCCGCAAGGTGCTCGACGAGTACCCGGACTCGATGGCGGTCGGCGAGATCTGGGTGCAGGACGTCGAGCGGCTCAAGCTGTACCTGCGCGCCGACGAGCTGCACCTCGCGTTCAACTTCGTGATCGTGCAGGCCCGGTGGCGCGCCGACGAGCTGCGCAAGGCCATCGACGACTCGCTCGACACCGTGTCGGGCACCCCCGCGCCGCCGTGCTGGGTGTGGTCGAACCACGACATCGTGCGT
This sequence comes from Cryptosporangium japonicum, assembly GCF_039524755.1. Lineage (NCBI taxonomy): Bacteria > Bacillati > Actinomycetota > Actinomycetes > Cryptosporangiales > Cryptosporangiaceae > Cryptosporangium > Cryptosporangium japonicum. The sequence goes on along the minus strand of NZ_BAAAGX010000017.1, from coordinate 191,018 downwards.
CACGTCTCGCGCTTCGGCGAGGGCCTGGTCGGTGACCGTCGGGCCCGCGCCGCGTCGATGCTGACGTTCGCGCTGCCCGGCGTCGTCTACGTCTACTACGGCGACGAGGTGGGCCTGCCCAACGTCGAGCTTCCCGACGAGGTGCTGCAGGACCCGACCTGGGAGCGGTCCGGACACTCGGTGCGCGGCCGCGACGCGTGCCGGATCCCGATGCCCTGGACGCCCGGCGAGCCGCCGTACGGGTTCTCGCCCGAGCCGGTCGACACCTGGCTGCCGCAGCCGGCGGGCTGGTCGCCGCTGGCCGTGGAGTCCCAGGTGGGCGTGGAAGGCTCCACGCACACGCTCTACAAGGACGCGATCGCGCTCCGCAAGGCGCGCGACGAGTTCTCCGGCGACATGACCTGGCTGGACGCACCGGAGGGGTGCCTCGCGTTCCGGCGCGACGGCGGCCTCACCTGCCTGGTGAACTTCACCAACCACCCGGTGGAGCTGCCCGCGCATCAGGAGGTGCTGCTGACCAGCGTTCCGCTCGTCGACGGCAAGCTCCCCGGCGACGCCGCCGCCTGGCTCGTCTGACCGATCGCGGCCCGCGCCCACCCGGCGCGGGCCGCGCACCGGCCTGAGTGGACACGCGCGGTTACCGTGTGGCCTCGTGAAAACGGACCGCACGACGCGGGTGCTGGCCGCCTCGATGGCGGCGCTGTTCGTGCTCGTGTGGTTCGTCGCCTGGGTCAGCCGGGACGAGCCCGACGAGGTCGTGCGCGACTACCTCGAGGCGTTGTCGGCCGGCCGGACCGCCGAGGCACTGGAGATCTCCCGCGCCGAGGACGTCCCGTCCAGCCCGTTCCTCCGCCCGGAGGCGATGGACGGCGGCTGGACGGTCGACGAGGTCGAAGCACCGGACCTGGTCGAGGGCGGTATCCCCGACTTCGAGAACGAGGACGTCTACTCCGTCGACTACCGCCTGAGCGGCGACCGCCCCGGCCAGTTCCACCTGGCCGAGGACGGCTGGAGCTGGCGAATAGAGAATCCGCTCGTCTACGTCCAATTCACGCCGATCGTGTATTCGTTCGTGCAGGTCGGCACGGTACGGGCGCCGCTGCCGGACGACGGATCCCCGGGGTTCTGGATGTTCCCCGGCGTTTACCGGCCCTACGCGGACCTCTCGTTCGAGGCCCTGGCGCCGAAGCAGCCCCAGCTGGTCGTGGCGCCCCGCTGGGACCGGTACCGGTACTCCCCCGAATTCGCCGCCACCGCGGCCGGCAACCGGATCGCCCAGACCGCCGCCGACACGGTGGTGGACGACTGCGTCGCCCTGCGCACCGCGAAATGCACCATGGCGCTCGAGTACCAGAGCGATTACGACACCGGAACGGACACGGTCGAGCTGGAAGACGTGACGGCGCAACGGTGGCGGGTGGTCCGCCGTCCGGTGGTCGGCGTGCGGGGTTCACTTCGGGAGGGGGACGCGTACGGGCCGCTCGAGACCCACGTCGTCACGCCCGGCGTGCTGCGACTCGACGCGACCGGCCTCGACCGCTACGACGAGCCGGTCACGTTCTCGCAGACCTGCGAGATCACGAAGTTCCGGCTGACGGTCCGGCCGAACGACGCCGGTGCCCTGACCTTCCCGCGCGACGGCAAACCGGTCCACGTCAAGTTGGACTGCACTAACGCAGGAGCTTGACGCCGAGCGACGCGGTGCGGTGGTGGACGTTGCCGTGGTCGGCGGACAGCCGCACCCACGGGCCGCACGACGCCACCCCCACCGGACCGTCGCCGAGGAACGCCATCCGGGCCAGCGCCAGCAGCAGGCGAAACGTCACCGCGATCTCCGGTGACCCCGGCGCACTGACACGCAACGTCTCGTGGTCCAGCAGCGACTCACCGGCGGCCTGGGTGCCGGCGGCACGGAACGCGTTCTGGCCGGCGGTGATCAGATCGCGCACGACCTCCGACGGCACGGTGTCAAGCACGCGCCAGCCGCGGTCGGGCGGGAGCGACCCCCGCCATTCCGAGTCGCGCCGACGCGGGGACTCGGACTCCAACAGCTCGGCGGCGCTCACCGTGACGTCGTCCAGCCGCGTTCCCGGCACCGTTCGCGACACCAGCACGTCGAACGGCAGCGCCGCCCACAGCGTCAGGTGATCCGGGCCGGACGGCCGCAGACGCACCAGCGCACCGGCGTCCAGACGCAGCACGCGCCCCAGGAACACGTCGAGGTCACGCCGCTGAGCGACCGGAACGGTCACGATTCCTCCCGCCACGCTTCGAGGAACTCGCGTTCCTCGGGCGACAGCCGACGCGGACGCCCGGACGGCAGCGAGACCGGAACCAGCCGGGTGAGCCCGCGTGCCGCCGTCTCCTTCGCGTGGTTGAACAGCTCGTAACCGACGCCGTAGCTGGCCGCACGCACCTCGGTGACCCAGCAGTCGACCCGGATCGGGCCACGCCCGTACGTCACCGGCCGCTTGTAGTCGATCTCGTGCCGGATGACCACGCAGCCGTCGAGCATCCCGGACAGCGCCTCTCCCCCGTCGAGGATCAGCGCCGTCCGGGCCTCTTCGAACAGCGTCAGGAACCGGGCGTTGTTGACGTGCCCGAAGGCATCCATGTCCGACCAGCGGACCTGACACCATTCCGTGTGACGCGGCATCTCAGTCGCGGGTCAGCTTCCGGTAGGTCACGCGGTGCGGACGAGCCGCCTCGGCGCCGAGCCGGTCGACCTTGTTCTTCTCGTACGACTCGAAGTTGCCCTCGAACCAGTACCACTGCGAGTCACCCTCGTAGGCGAGGATGTGCGTCGCGACGCGGTCCAGGAACCACCGGTCGTGGGTGATGACCACGGCGCAGCCCGGGAACTCCAGCAGCGCGTTCTCCAGCGACGACAGCGTCTCGACGTCGAGGTCGTTCGTCGGCTCGTCCAGGAGCAGCAGGTTGCCGCCCTGCTTGAGCGTCAACGCCAGGTTCAGCCGGTTGCGCTCACCACCGGAGAGCACGCCCGCCGGCTTCTGCTGGTCGGGGCCCTTGAACCCGAACGCGCTGACGTACGCGCGCGAGGGCATCTCGACCTTGCCGACCTGGATGTAGTCGAGCCCGTCGGACACGACCTCCCACAGCGTCTTCTTCGGATCGATACCGCCACGACCCTGGTCGACGTAGGAGATCTGCACGGTCTCGCCGATCTTCACCGCGCCGCTGTCGGGCTTCTCCTCGCCCATCAGCGTGCGGAACAGCGTCGTCTTACCGGCGCCGTTCGGGCCGATGATGCCGACGATGCCGTTGCGCGGCAGCGTGAAGCTCAGGTTGTCGATCAGGACCCGGTCGCCGAAGCCCTTGGTGAGGTTGTCGACCTCGATCACCACGTTGCCCAGACGCGGGCCCGGCGGGATCTGGATCTCCTCGAAGTCGAGCTTGCGGTGCCGGTCGGCCTCGGCGGCCATCTCCTCGTACCGGGCCAGACGCGACTTGCTCTTGGCCTGACGCGCCTTCGCGTTCGAGCGCACCCACTCGAGCTCTTCCTTGAGCCGCTTGGCGCGCTTGGCGTCCTTCTGACCCTCGACCTTCATCCGCTCGGCCTTCTTCTCCAGGTACGTGGAGTAGTTGCCTTCGTACGGATAGGTGCGGCCGCGGTCGATCTCGAGGATCCACTCGGCGACGTTGTCCAGGAAGTACCGGTCGTGCGTGACGGCGAGGACGGCGCCGGCGTACTTGGAGAGGTGCTGCTCGAGCCAGAGCACGCTCTCCGCGTCCAGGTGGTTCGTGGGCTCGTCGAGCAGCAGCAGGTCGGGCGCCTGCAACAGCAACTTGCACAGGGCGACGCGACGCCGCTCACCACCGGAGAGCACGCGGACGTCCGCGTCGCCCGGCGGGCAGCGCAGCGCGTCCATCGCCTGCTCGATCTGGCTGTCGAGCTCCCAGGCGTTGGCGGCCTCGATCTTGTCCATCAGCTCGGCCTGCTCGGCCAGGAGCTTGTCGAAGTCGGCGTCGGGCTCGCCCATCGCCTCGTTGACCGCGTCGTACCGCTTGAGGATGTTGCGGATCTCCGCGACACCTTCTTCGACGTTCTCGCGGACGTTGAGGTCCTCGTTGAGCGGCGGCTCCTGGAGCAGGATGCCGACGGTGGCGTCGGGGGCGAGGAGAGCGTCGCCGTTGGAGGCGTTCTCCATCCCGGCCATGATCTTCAGAACCGTGGACTTGCCGGCGCCGTTGGGACCGACGACGCCGATCTTCGCGCCGGGCAGGAACGACAGCGTGACGTCGTCGAGAATCACTTTGTCGCCGTGCGCCTTGCGCACCTTGCGCATCGTGTAGATGTACTGGGCCATCAGGGGGTCGTTCCTCCGCAGATCGCGTACTTCCTTCCATCCTCCCAGGTCTGCAAGTTCACGCGAAATCAACGCCCGTACCCGCGACGGAGCAGATCGATCAGCTCGGCGGCGGCCGCGCCGGTGTCGAACGCCGGGTCGGCGAGGAACTCGCCCACTATCGCGTCGACCGCGCCGTCGATCAGCACCGCGGTGACGACCGGGTCGACGTCCGCGCGGTAGTCGCCGGCCGCGACGGCTCCCCGCACCAGACCCGCGACGGCGTCACGACGGCTGGACGCGCGCGGGACGTCCTCGACGCCGGTGTCCTCCACGATGGCCTCGACGATCATCCGGACGTGGGTGGGGTTCGCACGCAGGTGCTCGATCAGCGACCGGACGTACGCCTCCAGCGCCGCCGCCCCGGAACGCGCGGCCACCGCCCGGCCGACGTGGCTCGTCAGCCCCTCGATCACCTGCCCGTACGCGGCACGCACGATCGCGTCCTTGGACGGGAAGTGGTAGAGCACCGCGGCCTTGGTGAGGCCGGCCGCGTCGGCGATGCGCTGCAACGAAGCCTTCGCGAACCCGTGTTCGGCGACGACGTCGATCGTCACCCCGACGATCTGCGCACGCCGCGCCTGCTCCACGAACGTCAGGGGTTTCCCGGATTCCACGCTCCGAACCTAGCGTTCTACCGCGTGGTTAGTAAACTGACCGCATGGTAGAACGACGCAAGCGGCTGTTGCTCGGCGCGTTCGGCACCGTGATCGCGCTGGTGCTCGGCACCGCCTACGCGCTGAAAGACCCGTCCCCGATCGGCTACTTCACGTCCGGCGACGCCCAGAACCGGTTCCTCGCCGCCTACGACGACGCGATGGACGAGATGCCCACCCCGGACCGGACCCTCGACGTCCGCACCACCTACGGAGTCGTCCGGCTGTACCGCTTCGCCGGGGCCGACCCGGGCGCCGAACCGCTGGTCCTGCTCCCCGGTCGCGCGTCCGCCTCACCGCTCTGGGCCGACAACCTGCCGTCGCTGTTGAAACGGCGCAGCGTCTACACGATCGACCTGCTCGGCGAACCCGGCTACAGCGTCCAGCAGCGGCCGATCACCACCCCGGCCGACCACGCCCGCTGGCTGCACGAAGCGCTGCTGGCGCTCCCCGAGCCGCGCGTGCACCTGCTCGGCTGGTCGATCGGCGGCTGGACCGCGGCGAACCTCGCGGTCCGCGAGCCGGCCAAGATCGCGAGCGTCGCGTTGTTCGATCCGGTCGTGGTCTTCGGTGATCTCTCCGGCCAGGCGGTGATCCGCTCGCTGCCGGCGAGCGTGAAGTGGTTCCCGAAGTCCTGGCGCGACTCCTTCGCGAGCTGGACGGCCAACGACGCCCCGGTCGAGGACGAGCCGGTTGCCCGGATGATCGAGGAAGGTCTGCAGTCCTACGTGATCAAGCTGTCCGCGCCGACCCGCCCGACCGACGAGCAACTGCGTTCGCTGCGGATGCCGACGCTGGTGGTCTTCGGCGGCGAGTCCCGGATGCACGACCCGAAGGCCGGCGCGGAGAACGCCCGCCGCGTGCTGCGCCACGGCACCGTGAAGAGCTACGACGACGCCTCGCACGCCGTTCCCGCCGAATACCCCGACCGCGTCGCGGCGGACGTCGACCGCCTCCTGACCTGACGAAACGCCGGGCCCGAAGGGGTTGGGCCCGGCGCTTCGCGTCAGCAGGCGGAGCTAGCCCTTGAGGCCACCCGCCAGAAGTCCTCGCACGAAGTACTTCTGCAGGGACAGGAACACGATCAGCGGGACGATCAGCGAGACGAACGCGCCCGCGGTCAATCGTTCCCACCGGTCGCCGCGCGAGCCGGCCATCTCGGCCAGCCGGACGGTCAGCGGTGCGACGTCCTTCGTGCCGCCGGTGAACGTGAGCGCGACCAGCAGGTCGTTCCACACCCACAGGAACTCGAAGATGCCGAACGAGGCCAGCGCCGGCGTGATCAGCGGAAGCATCAGCTTCCGGAAGATCGCGCCGTGCCCGGCACCGTCGACCCGAGCTGCCTCCACCATCTCCCGAGGGATTTCGGAGATGAAGTTGTGCAGCAGGAACGTGCCGAGCGGCAGACCGAACGCGGCGTGCGCGATCCAGACCGTCACGAACGTGCCGGTGAGGTTGAAGTCCGGGACGATCGTGATGCTGCCGATGTGCGCACCGTTGGAGAACAGCTGCAGCAGCGGGATCAGCGCCATCTGCAGCGGAACGATCTGCAGCGCGAAGATGCCGATGAACACCCAGCTGCGGCCCTTGAAATCGATCCAGGCCAGCGCGTACGCGGCCATCGCCGCGAGCGTCAGCGTGAAGATCGTCGCCGGGACGGCGATCACGATCGAGTTGATGAAGTAGCTGGCCAGCTGCGTCGAGGAGGTTCCGAACAGAACCGTCTCGTAGTTCTCCAGCGTGAACGACGGGTTGGTGAACGCCGTCCACCAGCCGGTCGTCTTGATCTCGCGCTCCGGCCGGAACGACGAGAGCAGGAGCCCGAACGTCGGGATCGTCCAGATCACCGCGATCAGCAGCGAGATGATCGACGCCGTTCGCGAGGTCAGCCGCTTCTTCACCCGGTTGGCCATCGGTTCGGTGACCGCTACCGGCGGTGTCTGGGTGGCGGTGGCCGCGACCGTGCTGCTCATCGGGTCTCCTCCCGCTGACGAAGAACCCGGATCTGGTAGAGCACCAGCGGGATCACCAGGACGAACAGCAGGAGCGCGAGCGCGGCACCGCGGCCGGGCTCACGGAACCGGAACGCCTGCGTGTACATCTCGTTCGCGATGACGCTGGTGTCGAAGTTACCGCCGGTCATCGTCCGGACGATGTCGAAGACCTTCAGCACCGCGATCGTGATCGTGGACAGCACGACGATCACCGCGCCACGGATCGACGGCAGCGTGACCTGCCAGAACATGCTCCAGGGGTTGACGCCGTCGATGCGTGCCGCCTCGACGATGTCGGCCGGGATGCCCTTGATCGCCGCCGAGAGCACGACCATCGCGAAACCGGCCTGGATCCACACCATGACGATGAGGAGCAGGAACGTGTTCAGCGGCGGGTCGAGCAGCAGCTGCTTGGGTTCACCGCCGAACCAGACGATGAACTGGTTGATCAGGCCGATCTGCTCGTTGCCGCCGCCCCGGTAGGCGTACATGAACTTCCAGATGATGCCGGCGCCGACGAACGAGATCGCCATCGGCATGAACACCAGCGTCTTGGAGATCGCCTCGGTGCGTGCCTTGTCGATCACGATCGCGTAGATCAGGCCGATGCCGGTCGCCAGGATCGGCGTCAGCACGGTCCAGATGATCGTGTTCCGGATCGTGATCAGTGCCTCGTCCTCGGTGAACAACCACTTGTAGTTGTCCAGCCCGACGAAGTCACCGGCGGCGTTGGTGAACGACAGGATCGTCGTCCGGATGGCCGGGATCAGCAGCCCGACCGCCAGCAGCACGACCGCGGGCAGCAGGAACACCGCCAGCTGGTACCTGTCGTGGCCGCGTTTGGGGGCGCGATCGACCACGAGCAGAAGCAGCCCCACGACCGCGCCGAACACGGCGACGGCCAGCAGAGCGTTGAACAGTTTCGGGCCCCAGTCGACAAAGTCCACGGCCCACTCCTTCCGATGCCGGAATGCCCGGGGGGTCACCCCCGGGCATTCCGACCCGCACAGGTTTCGTCAGCGCACGCCCGTGTTCCGGGTCATGACGCCAGTGGAATGCTGCCTTCTCGTTTCGCGGGGCGTCACGGCCGTCACGCGAGCTTCACCATCTTGCGCCCACACCCGGCCCCAGGCCGGGCATCAGCGGAAACTCGTGCCAGCAAAGTTGTAACGCGCGGCCCCCGAACGGAGGGCAGGCGGGTGCCCGGGCGGTGCGGTCGCACCGCCCGGGCCGGTCGGCGAGAGCCGACCCCGTGGGATTACTTCGGCCAGCTCTTCTCGACCGAGTCGAGCGCCGGCTTGGTGGCCTCGCCGTTCAGCCAGGCGACCATGGCCTTCCAGAACGAACCGGCGCCCACCGAACCGGGCATCTGGTCCGAACCGTCGAAGCGGAAGACCGACTTCGGGTCCTGCAGGATCTCGACCGACAGCTTGTCGATCGGGCTCTTCAGGTTGTTGGCGTCCAGGCCCTTGTTGGCGCTGATCCAGCCACCCTCACCGATCTTGGCCCGGCTGTTGGCCCACTCCGGCGTCGAGAGGTACTCCTGCACGGCCTGGACCTCGGGACGGTCGGCGAACGCACCGACGAACTCACCGGCACCGAGCACCGGCTTACCCTTGGCGGGGTCGATCGGGGGCAGGTAGAACGCGAACACGTCGCCGTCAGCGGCGACCGTGGTGCCTTCCGGCCACTGGTTGCCGTAGAAGGACGCCTGACGGTGCAGCGTGCACTTGTTCTCGAGGATGGGCAGGCCACCCTCCTGGAACGACGTGGTCACGATGCTCTTGACGTCGCCGTAACCGCCGTTGACGTACTTCGGGTTCTTCAGGATCTTGCCGACCTCGTCGAGGCCCGACACGATCGGCGCGGAGTTGAACGGCGTGGTGTGGTTGACCCACGCGTCGTACTCCTCCGGCGTGCCGGTGCGCAGGAGGACGTCCTCCAGCCAGTCGGTGGCCGGCCAGCCGGTGGCGTCACCGGACTCGACGCCCGCGCACCACGGCTTCTCGCCGGTGTTGGCGATCTTGTCGGAGAGGGAGATCAGCTCGGCCCACGTGGTGGGGACCTGGTAGCCCTTCTCCTTGAACGTCTTCGGCGAGTACCAGACGAACGACTTCACGTTCGCACCGAGCGGCGCGGCGTAGAACTTGCCGTCGACCGTGCCGTACTTGATCCAGTCCGGCGAGAAGTTCGCCTCGGCGCTGGTCTTGACGGCGGCCGGGGCCGGCTTGACCTTGCCCTCCTTGGCCAGCGAGGCCAGCAGGCCCGGCTGCGGGAAGAACGCGAGGTCAGGAGCGTTGCCACCGTCCACGCGGACGTTGAGCTGGGCCTCGAACTCACCGGAGCCCTCGTGCTCGATGGTGATGCCCGTGCAGTCCTCGAACTGCTTCCAGGATTCCTCGAGACGGTCGGCTTCGACGTCACGGATCGACGAGTACGCCGTCACCGTGGCGTCTTCCTCGACGGCCCACTTCTTGTAGGGCTCACACTCGGCGGAGTCCTTGTCCGCCCCGGAGCCGCTGGTGCTGCAGCTCGCGAGGAGAAGCACCGTCCCCACCGCTGCCACGGCCCCTCTGACGGCTCGTCGACGCGGCACACCAAACACCATCGTTTGTAACCTCCTTCTCAACGAGGGATGCGTGTCGCACAATGACCGCTCCACCGGTCACCGTGTGAGCTACGCCTCGATCCCCCGGGCGGTAGAGCGATGAAAGCGCTTTCTTAACTCCAGCGCAACATCTCTGGCTTTCAAACAGGTAACGATCCGGAAGCGGCTAACTCCGCCCCTGGTAAACCGAGGTTCCGACGCTGCTGAACTGAATCGATAGAGCTGACCAGGTCGTGAATGACGGGCCACTCCACGGGGCACAGCCGGTGATCGACCAGACCCGAACGGTCCGGATAGCCCAAGTCGGTGGTCTAGCCTCGGCGAACGCCCGATAGGATGACGGCCGTACGGACAACCCGAGGGGGTTCCGCCCGTGTCGGACCGCACTTCGATCGTCGTCGTCGCCAACCGATTGCCAGTCGATCGCGAGGTGAGAGCCGACGGTTCCGTCCATTGGCGTCCCAGCCCGGGGGGCCTGGTCACGGCCCTCGAGCCGGTGATGCGTAAACGGCAGGGCGTCTGGGTCGGCTGGTCCGGCGATGCCGGCGACGCGCCCGAGCCGTTCGAGGCCGACGGCATCCAGATCCATCCGGTGCCGCTGTCGCGCCGCGAGGTCGACTCGTACTACGAGGGCTTCTCGAACGCCACGCTCTGGCCGCTCTACCACGACGTCATCGCCGAGCCGGAGTACCACCGAAGCTGGTGGGACGATTACGTCACGGTGAACCGCCGGTTCGCCGACGCGGCCGCCGAGGCCGCGCCGGACAACGCGGTGGTGTGGGTGCAGGACTACCAGCTCCAGCTGGTGCCGCAGATGCTCCGCGAACGGCGGCCGGATCTGCGCATCGGGTTCTTCCTGCACATCCCGTTTCCGCCGCAGGAGCTGTTCATGCAGCTGCCGTGGCGCACGCAGGTGATCCGCGGGCTGCTCGGCGCCGACCTGATCGGGTTCCAGCTGCCCGGCGGCGCGGCCAACTTCCTGCGCCTGGCCCGGCGGCTGATCGACCTCAAACCACGCGGCAGCGAGGTCGACTTCGAGGGCCGCACGGTCCGCGCGCGGTCGTTCCCGATCTCGATCGACTTCGCCAGCATCGACGCGATCGCGCGCGAGGAGCACATCGCCAAGCGCGCGGCCGAGATCCGGGACGAGCTCGGCCACCCGAAGACGATTCTGCTCGGCGTCGACCGGCTCGACTACACCAAGGGCATCGCCATCCGGCTCAAAACGTTCTCGGAGCTTCTCCAAGACGGGTCCGTGAGCGTGCCCGACGTCGCCCTGATCCAGATCGCGACGCCCAGCCGGGAGCGGGTCGAGCACTACAAGGTGCTGCGCGACGAGATCGAACTCCAGGTCGGCCGCATCAACGGCGACTACGGCAACGTCGGCGCCCCCGCGGTGCACTACCTGCACCAGTCGTTCAGCCGCGAGGAGCTCACCGCGTTCTACCGCGCGGCCGACGTCATGCTCGTCACCCCCCTGCGCGACGGCATGAACCTGGTCGCCAAGGAGTACGTCGCGTCGCGGGTGGACCACGGCGGCACGATGGTGCTCAGCGAGTTCACCGGCGCGGCCGCGGAGCTCAAGCAGGCCTACCTGGTCAACCCGCACGACATCGACGGCGTCAAGGAGCGGGTGCTGCAGGCCATCAACGCCGATCCGGCCGACGCCCGGCGCCGGATGCGCCGGATGCGCAGGCAGGTGGCCGAGCACGACGTGTCGCGCTGGGCGGCCGACTTCCTCGAGGCGATGGGCATCGAGGCATGACCCTGCGTAACGCGATCGCGCGCCTGTCCGGCGTCGGGACCCTGCTGGTCGCCACCGACTACGACGGTGTGCTCGCGCCGATCGTCAACGACCCGGCGAAGGCGTTCCCGCTGCCCGCGGGCATCGACGCGCTGCAGGAGCTGGGAACGCTCCCGCGCACGTCGGTGGCGCTGCTCTCCGGGCGCGCGCTGGTCGACCTGGCCCGGCTCTCCGGGCTGGGCGGCGAGGCGCTGCTGGTCGGCACCCACGGCGTCGAGTTCGACGACGGGTTCGCGATCCCGGCCGAGGCCGCCGAGCTGCGCGCGCGGCTGCTCGCCGAGCTGGGGCCGCTGGTCGGGGCGGTGCCGGGCGCGGCGCTCGAGGAGAAGATCGCCAGCGTCGCGGTACACGTCCGGAACGCCGACGAGGACGCCGGGGAGAAGCTCCTGGCGGCGGTGGCGGCCGGGCCGGGCAGCCACCCCGGGGTGCACTCCACGGCCGGCAAGAAAGTGCTCGAACTGGCCGTCGTCGAGACGAGCAAGGGCACCGCGCTGGACGTCCTGCGCGAGCGCACGGGCGCCGACGCGGTGTTGTTCGCCGGCGACGACGTCACCGACGAGAAGGCGTTCGCGGTGCTCCGCCCGGGTGACGTCGGCGTCAAGGTCGGTCCGGGCGAGACGGCCGCGGAGTACCGAGTGGACGATCCGGAGGCGGCCGTCGCGATGTTCGCGCTGCTCTCCGAGGAGCGGCGCCTGCACGTCGGGACATAGGTCGGCCGCCCGGACGAACCGGGCGGCCTCATGCCGTGGTCGGGAGAGCCCGGGTGGCGGCCCGGCCTAGTCTCCCGACGACAGCGTCAAGCTTTCGTGCGTGAGGCGGTCAGCCTCTCAACGCCACCGGCGGTGGTGGTGGCCACGCCAGTGGCGGTGGTGACGGCCACCCCAACCCCAGTTGTCGCCACGGCCCCAGTAGAAGCCGGGACGGCCGTAGTAGTAGTAATCGCCACCGCGGTAGTAGTCCCCGGCCCAGGGGTAGTCCAGGTAGTCCGGGTACTGGCATCCGTAGACGGGCGCGAACCCGTCACAGATGATGACGATGGCGGCCTTCTTGGCGGCCGGAGCGGTGCTCTGCGTCGCGGCCGACGCGGGGGCAGCCACGCTGGCCAGGCTTGCGGTCGCTACGCCCGCGAGGACGAGCCCGCGCATGAACTTGGAAGACAAGGCGAAAGAGCTCCTTTCGACTGGATGGCGAATGTCGGCAGCAGCACGGGAACGGCCGTGAACACGGCGAAGACCGCCGTCCGACCAGGGATTCCGTGCTGTCCGAGCGCTACACACCGGTGGTCACCACCACACTGGACGGCGGCGCGGCCCCGGGTTCGTGCCCCTAGGAGTATGCCTTCCCGAAAGGGACAAAGCAACGCAAAACGCTCTTGCCCTCACGCCGCTTGATCGGCTCCAAAAATGGGGCGTATCGCGGTTCGAAGCCATCGCGTGAGCGGACGCCGACCACTTCCGATCTCGTCGCTCGACCGGCCATATGCGAGCATCTCGCCTTACTAAGGGTTACCGAACCTCGCGCCGCCGACCGGGAGGGCGGCAGCCAGCGCGGTGAGGCGCTCCCCGATCGTCACGACCTCACCGACCACGCAGATGGCCGGGTGCGACAGGCCGGCCGCGAGCGCGTCCGACGCGACCGTGCCGAGCGTGGCCAGCACCTGACGCTGCGACCCGGTCGTGCCCTCCTGGATCACCGCGGCCGGGGTGTCCGCGGCCCGGCCGTGCGCGATCAGCGCGGCGGTGATCGCCGGCAACCGCTCGACGCCCATCAGGATCACCAGCGTGCCCTTGAGCCGGGCCAGCGCGGACCAGTCGACCAGCGAGCGCGGGTCCTCCGGTGCGACGTGCCCGGACACCACGACCAGCTCGTGCGCGACACCCCGGTGCGTGACCGGGATCCAGGCCGACGACGGCACCGCCACCGCCGACGTCACGCCCGGCACCACCTCGACCGGCACCCCGGCCGCGAGGCAGGCCTCGAGCTCCTCGCTGCCCCGGCCGAACACGAACGGATCGCCGCCCTTGAGGCGCACCACGAACCGACCGGCCTTGGCCCGCGACACGAGCGTCTCGTTGATGGCCTCCTGCGCCATCGCCCGCCCGTACGGCACCTTCGACGCGTCCACCACCTCGACGTGCGGCGGGAGCTCGTCGAGCAGCAGCTGCGGGGCGAGCCGGTCGGCCACCACGACGTCGGCCTGGGACAGCAGACGCCGACCGCGGACCGTGATCAGCTCCGGGTCGCCGGGGCCGGCACCGACCAGGGCCACCCCCGGCACGGGGCCACGGCCGCGCTGCGGAGCGGCGTCGAGCGAACCGTCGTTGAGGCGGTCGACGAGCGCGTTACGCAGCAGGGACGCACGCCGGGGATCGCGGTCGGCGTGCACCGCGACCGTGAGGTTGCCGTGCCGCCCGACCGCCGGTGTCCACGCGGACGCGTCCGAGCCGTCGTCGGCACGGGCGCAGAACGTGTGCGCGGCCTCGGCCGCCGCGGCGACCGCCGCGTTGACGGCCGGCACGTCGGTCGCGGCCATCACGTACCAGGCGCCCTCGACGTCACCCTCGGCGTACTCGCGCGGCTCCCACCGCAGCCGCCCGGCCGCCGCCAGCGCGTCGAGCGCGGGCGTCACCTCCGGCGCCACCAGCACGATCCGCGCACCGGCGTCGAGCAGGGCCGGCACCCGCCGCTGCGCGACCGTGCCGCCGCCGACGACCAGGACGCGTCGTCCGGTCAGCCGCAATCCGACCGGGTACGTCACTGTTTCTCCGTCACGCCGGCCGAGTCGAACGTCGCCACGTCGCGCAGGGCGCGCACGCTCGCCTGCACGATCGGGAGGGCGAGCACCGCACCGGTGCCTTCGCCGAGCCGCAGCGAGAGGTCGACGAGCGGCGTCAGGCCCAGGTGCTCCAGGGCCACCCCGTGGCCGGGCTCGGTGGAGCGGTGGCCGGCGACCACGGCGTCCAGGCAGTCCGGTGCCAGTGCGGCGGCCGCCAGCGCGGCCGACCCGGCGATCACCCCGTCCAGGATCACCGGCACCCGCTCGGCCGCGGCTCCGAGCACGAACCCGGCGATCGCGGCGTGCTCGAGGCCGCCCACGGCCGCCAGCACCTCGACCGGATCGGTCAGTCGACCGTGCCGAGCCAGCGCCCGACGAACGACGTCGGTCTTGCGGGCCAGGGTCTCGGCGTCGACACCGGTGCCCGCGCCGGTGACCGCCGCGGCGTCGGCGCCGGTGAACGCGGCCACCAGCGCCGCCGAAGCGGTCGTGTTCGCGATCCCCATGTCGCCGGTGAGCAGCGCCCGGTGCCCGGCGGCCACCAGCTCCTGGGCCACCGTGATGCCGACCTCGATCGCGGCGACCGCTTCGTCCCGCGTCATCGCCGGCTCGACCGTCATGTCCCGGGTGCCCCGGCGCACGTTGCGCTCCAGCAGCCCGGCACCGGCCGCGGGCGGAACCGCCACGCCCACGTCGACGACGGTGACCGACGCCCCCATCTGCGCCGCGAACGCGTTGACGACCGCGCCGCCGGCGAGGAAGTTCGCCACCATCTGACCGGTGACCTCCTGCGGCCACGGCGTGACGCCTTGCGCGTGAACACCGTGGTCACCGGCGAACACCGCCACCGCCGCGGGTTCGGGCAGCGGCGGCGGGCACTCACCGGCCAGCCCGGCGAGCCGGATCGACAGGTCTTCGAGCACGCCGAGAGAACCGGCCGGCTTCGTCATCCGCGCCTGCCGGTCACGCGCCTGCGCGGCGGCCGCGGCGTCCGCGGGACGGATCGCCGCAACGGTCGAGCTCAACAGGCTCATCAGGTGGTTCCTCCCAGGGCCGTTCCCTTAATCGTGCACCGCGCCGCTGCGTGACCGCGCCCGCCCTCCCCACTACGCGCCCGCACGCGTGGCGCAACCCTCAACGGGCCGCCCGGAGCGCGTCCAGGAACCGGTCGGTGGTGGCGCGGTCCCGGACCGCGATCCGGAGCCAGTCGGGCCCCAACCCGGGGAACGTGTCGCCCCGGCGCACCGCCCAGCCCCGCTTCCGCAACCGCTCCCGCAACCGCGCGGCCCCCGGCGTCTCGATCAACACGAACGACGACGCGGGCATCCCGTGCACCCGCACCCACGGCAACGCACGCAGCCCCGCCAGCAGGTACTCGCGTTCGCCGACGAGGGTGGCCGCGAACTCGTCCGCGGCGGCCACGGCACGTATCGAGCTGCACTCCACCGCCGCCGCCAAGGCCGGCGTGGACACACCCCAGAGCGGCTGGGCCTCCGCCATCGTGGCCACCGCGTCGGCGGACGCCAGCAGATACCCCACCCGCAGCCCCGCCAGCTGCCACGTCTTGGTCAGGCTCCGGACGACGACCAGCCCCGGCAGATCCCGCCGGCCCGCCAGCGACTCCGGTTCCCCGACGACCGTGTCCGCGAACGCCTCGTCCACGACGAGCGTGCGCCCCGGCCGCGCCAGCGCCGCGATCGACGAAGCCGGATGCAGCACCGACGTCGGATTCGTGGGATTGCCGATCACGACCAGGTCGGCGTCGTCGGGCACCAGCGACGGATCGAGCACGAACCCGTCCGCGGCGCGGAGCACGACGTGTGACACCGCGTGCCCCGCGGCCAGCAACGCCGCCTCCGGCTCGGTGAACTGAGGGTGCACCACCACCGCGCGCCGCGGCCGCAGTACCCGCGCCAGCAGCACGAACGCCTCCGCGGCCCCGGCGGTCAGCAGCACCTCGGCCGGTGGCCGACCGTGCCGCTCGGCCACCGCCGCCCGCGCCCCGGTCTGATCGGGGTAGGCCCCGAGATCCTCGAGCGACTCCCGTAACGGCTTCGCCAGCCACCTCGGCATCGGTCCTCGACGCACGTTGACCGCGAGGTCGACCAGCTCGATCCCACGCACCTCGGCGTCGCCGTGGTGCCGGAGATCAACCACTGTGCCGGGCGATCGCCACCGTCACGGTCGGCGACGTCCGCTTCGGCACGACGAGCGTGCCGGTCGGCCGACCGGTGGAGTCGAGCAGCGCCGAGGCCTCGGCCACGCTCGCCGTGCCGGCCACCTCACCGACCAGCGCGGACGGCGTCGGCACCAGCACCTGGGCGAGCCGGGCGGACGGCCAGGTCACCAGCCGCCAGCCCCGGTCGGCGGCGACGGTGCGGATCCCCGCCTCCGTCCCTTTCGCCTCCACGGTCGCGAGGTGCGCCACCTCGTGCGCCGGGATGCGCGCGGCGGCGAGCGCCTCGTCGACGAGCGCGCTGACCTCCGCGGCGGACGCCCCGGCCCGCGCCCCGACGCCGACCACGTAGACCGCTAACGGCTTCACTGTGCTCCACTCCGAACGCCGGTCCGCCGGGCAGGGACCAGCACCGATGACAGGTACGGCGCGATGCTGCCGTCGGCCGAGGCCAGCGGCCGCACCTCCTCGCCCGGCAGGCCGAGCCGCGCCCCGTACAGCGCGCCGTGCAGACGGCCCGCGCGCCGGACCGCTTCCTTCACGCCGATCAGGTGCCGCCCGCTCTTGTAGACGACCACGCTGCCCGGACGGTCGAGCACGTCGGAGAGGCCACCCACGCCGGTGCCGAGCGGCAGCAGCGTGAGCGACTCGCCGCCCTCCACCAGCGGCACCCGGCAGCGGCTGGCCAGGTCCTGGGCCGCGGTGACCCCCGGAACCGTCTCGACCGTCACCTCGGGAAGCCGCGCCCGGATCGCTTGCGCGAGCTGGGTGAACGCCGAGTACACGTTGGGGTCGCCGATGGTCGCGAACACCACCGAGCCGTTCGCGCCGATCGACTGCAGGTGCCGGGCGACGGCGTCGGCGGCCCCGTCCGGGTCGCCCGCCGCGAACACCAGACGCTCGAGCCGGTCGTGGTCCACGTGCGTACGCACGGTGATCTCGGCGTAGCCGGTCTCGTCGGCGGACAGCACCGGAACGTAGACCCGGTCGGCCGCGCGCATCACCCGCACGGCCTTCACGGTGACCAGCTCGGGATCGCCCGGGCCCACACCGACGCCGATCAGCTTCATGCGACGCTCCTCCGCCGGTGGTCGGGGCCGTCCCACCCGGCCCGGCTCGACCACCCGCCGTGAGAACTCATGATCCGTCGCGATCCGCCGCAGACGCCGGACCGTCGCTCCGCGACACGCGGGGCAAACTTCCCGAATCGCCGTTTTTGTCGGCCACTGCGGTGTCATCCCCGTCAGCGGTGGTCCCGCTCTCCGCGTCCGACGCCACCGGGTCGGAGTTCTCCGCGCCGTCGCGGGCACGGGCGGCCGCGGCGTCCTGATCGGCGCGCGCCCGGGCCGCCTCGGCGTCCGACTCCGCACGGGCACGAGCGGCCGCCGAGTCCGCCGCGTCCCGATCCTCACCGGACCCGTCCGCGGGCACGACCGCCATCGGCGCCTCGTCGGCGGCCGGCTCGGTAGCGGTCGGTGCGACCGAGGCCGGCTCGGTAGCGGTCGGTGCGACCGAGGCCGGGTCGGCGGCGGTCGGCGGTACGTCGACCTCGGTGGGGGCGGGATCGGTGGCGGCGGGCGGCAGCGCTCGCGGAGCGTCGACCAGGGTGGGTGACGGACCGGTAGCGACGGCGGGCAACGCGCGACGCTGCACACGCGCCGCCGCATCGACCAGCCGCCGCGCGATCACCGGATGCGCGGCCCAGTGCAGGTGCAGGTAGGACGCGTGGATCCCGTCCTGCACGAACCCCTCCGGCGGGCGCCCCTGCCACTGCCAGGCCGGCCGCGCACCGGCCCGCGGCTCCACCTGGGTGCGGTGGAACACGTGCCCGTGCACCCGCGTGCCTTCCGGCAGCAGTGGCGAATCCGAGATCGCCACCGCGCTGCGATAACCGAGCGTGAGGTTCGGCGTCATCCCCGACTCGGCGTCGAGCACACCGCACATCGGCTTGCCGTCCAGCGACTTCGTCAACCAGAGCAGCCCCGCGCACTCCGCGGCGATCGGCGCCCCGGACGCCGCCAGCTCACGCACCGCCTTCTTCAACGGCTCGTTCGCGCTCAGCGTCTCGGCGTGGACCTCGGGGAAACCGCCTCCCACGACCAGCCCGGCCGTGCCCTCCGGCAACGACTCGTCGTGCAGCGGGTCGAACCGCGCCACGACCGCACCGGTGGCCTCCAGCAGCTCGACCGTCTCGGCGTACCCGAACGTGAACGCCGCTCCCGCGGCGACCGCGATCACCGGCCGCTCCGACACCCGGCCACCGACCGCTTCGGACGCCGACCACGGGTCGGCCGACACCGGCGGGGCCGACCGCGCGAGCCACAGCAGCCGGTCCAGGTCGACGCTCTCGGCGACGATCCGCCCCATCGCGTCGACCGCTTCGGTGGCTTCCTTGCTGCGCTCGGCGACCGGCACGAGCCCCAGGTGACGCGACGGCGTCGAGATCGCGTCACGACGACGCAGCGCCCCGAACACCGGCGTGCCGATCTCCTCGCACGCGTCACGCAGGATCTTCTCGTGCCGCTCGGACCCGACCCGGTTGAGGATCACCCCGCCGAGCCACACGCTCGGCTCGTAGGTGCGGAACCCGTGCACCAGCGCGGCGACCGAGCGGCCCTGCGCCGACGAGTCCACGACGAGCACGACCGGCGCACGGAGCGCGGCCGCGACCTGGGCGGTCGAGCCGAGGTCGCCGTGGCCGACCGCACCGTCGTAGAGGCCCATGACGCCCTCGACGACCGCGAGGTCGGCACCGGCGGCACCGTGCGCGAACAGCGGCCCCATCAGGTGCGGGCCGACCAGGTACGGGTCCAGGTTGCGGCCCGGCCGACCGGAGGCCAGCGCGTGATAGCCGGGGTCGATGTAGTCCGGGCCGACCTTGTGCGGACTGACCCGCAGGCCGCGTGCCCGGTACGCGGCGAGGAGCCCGGTCGCGACGGTGGTCTTGCCGTGGCCGGACGCCGGGGCGGCGATGACGAGGCGGGGGACGACGGTCACCACTCGATTCCCTTCTGGCCCTTCTGCCCGGCGTCCATCGGGTGCTTGACCTTCGTCATCTCGGTGACCAGGTCAGCAGCTTCGAGAAGGGACGGATGGGCGTTACGGCCGGTGATCACGACGTGTTGGCTGCCGGGGCGGTTCCCCAGCGTCTCCACCACATCATCGACGTCGACCCAACCCCACTTCATGGGATAAGTGAACTCATCCAGGACATACAGGCCGTAACTTTCGGCGGCCAGATCACGCTTGATCTGCTCCCAGCCCTCGGCCGCGTCACGCGCGTGGTCCTGTTCGGTGCCCGCGCGCTGGATCCAGGACCAGCCCTCGCCCATCTTGTGCCAGGTCACCGGGGCACCCTTGCCGGTCTGCGCGTGGTACTCGCCGAGCGCGGTGAGTGCGTCCTCCTCCCCCACCCGCCACTTGGCACTCTTCACGAACTGGAAGACGCCGATCGGCCAGCCGGCGTTCCAGGCCCGCAGCGCGAGCCCGAACGCGGCCGTGGACTTGCCCTTCCCGGGGCCGGTGTGGACGGCCAGGATCGGCCGGCGGCGGCGCTGGCGGGTGGTGAGGCCGTCGTTCGGGATGACGTCCGGTTTTCCCTGCGGCATCAGGCTGCTCCCCTCGCGACGTGCACCAGGTTGTCGGCGTTGAGTTCTTCCAGGCGGAGCGCGGGGGCGCCGAGGTGTCGCGCCAGTTCCTGGGCGAGGTTGAGTCGGATCGGCCCGCTCTCGCAGTCGACGACGACCGCCGCGATGTGTTCGGCGGCGAGGTGGGCGGCGGCGCGGCGGGCGTCGCTCATCGCGTTCTTTCCGTACGTGGCGCGACCGTCGGTGACCACCACGAGCAGGGGACGTCGGTGCGGGTTGCGTCGTTTCTCGAGTTTGATCACCTCGGCCGACTTGAGGAGCCCCTGCGCGAGCGGGGTCCGGCCGCCGGTCGGGAGCTCCTCGAGGCGCCGCGCGGCCACCTCGACGCTGCCGGTGGGCGGCAGCGCGAGCGTCGCGGTGTCCCTCCGGAACGTGACCAGGCCGACGGTGTCGCGGCGCTGGTAGGCGTCGAGCAGTAACGACAACACCGCGCCCTTGACCGCGGCCATCCGCTGCCGCGCGGCCATCGAGCCGGAGGCGTCGACGCAGAACAGGATCGTGTTGCTCTCCCGGCCACGGCGGACCGCGGCGCGCAGGTCCTGCTTCTCCAGCCGGAGGCCGGTGGTGCGTCCGCGGGCCTTCTGGTGCGGCGCCGCCGCCAGCAGCGTCGCGATCAGGTGGACGTCGGTCACCGGGCCGTCGGTGCGTGTCGCGCGCACCACGCGGCCGCGCCGGGACTCGGCCGGCGAGCGGCGACCGGTGGCGTCGGTCTGGGAGCGTCCGACACCGGGCACGGTGAGCAGCTTGGTGCGGTAGGGGTTGGTGGCACGGACCGCGGCTTGCTCGGCGGCGGCGGCGAGCCGGCGCGGCCGGTCGTCGGTGTCGTTCTCGGCGGCCTTGGCGTGGTCGGCGGGGGCCGGTGGGGCGCTCGTTGCGGGATCCGGTTTCAGGTCGGGGCCGCCGCCCGGGTTTTCGTCGGGCGCGTTGCTGTGGGGTGCGTCGCTGTTGGGTGCGTCGCTGTTGGGTCCGTTGCCGCCGGGTGGGCCGCCGTTGTCGGGGCCGGTGTCGTCGTCCGGGCCGGGGCCCGGGTCGTCGGGGTCGTCCGGGTCGTCGTCCGGGTCGTCGGCGGCGGCTTCCTGGAGGGCCTTGTCGAGCTGGTCCTGGTCGAGGCCGGGCGCGTCGAACGGGTTGCGGCGACGGCGGTGCGGCAGCGCCAGCTCGGCGGCGCGCCGGATGTCGTCGTCGGTGACGTGGTCGCGCCCGTGCCAGGCGGCCAGCGCCACGGCCGTCCGCGCGGTGACGAGGTCGGCCCGGAGCCCGTCCACGTCGAACGCGGCGCACACCGCGCTGATCCGGCGCAGGGCGGCGTCGCTCAGCACGACGTCGGCCAGCCGGGCCCGGGCCTCGACGATGTGGGCCGCCAGTTCCGCGTCGTTCCCGGCCCAGCGGGCCGCGAACCCCTCCGGGTCGGCCTCGTAGGCCAGCCGGCGACGCACGACCTCGGCGCGTTCCTTCGGTTCGCGGCTGGCCGTGACCTCCACCGTGAGGCCGAACCGGTCGAGCAGCTGCGGACGGAGCTCGCCCTCCTCCGGGTTCATCGTGCCGACCAGCAGGAAGCGGGCGGCGTGCCGCACCGAGACCCCGTCGCGCTCGACGTAGGCGCGGCCCATGCCGGCCGCGTCGAGCAGCGTGTCGACCAGGTGGTCGGCGAGCAGGTTCACCTCGTCGACGTAGAGGACGCCCCGGTGCGCGGCCGCCAGCAGCCCGGGCTGGTAGGCACGCACACCCTCGGTGAGCGCCCGCTCGAGGTCGAGCGCACCCACGAGCCGGTCCTCGGTGGCGCCCACCGGCAGCTCCACCAACCGGGCCGCCCTGGTGTCGGCGGCGACGTCGGTGTGCGGCCCGTCGGGGCACTGGGGGTCCGGCGACGCGGGGTCGCAGGCGAAGCGGCAGCCGGCCACCACCGTGACCGGTGGGAGCAGGGCGTGCAGGGCCCGGACCACCGTCGATTTCGCGGTGCCCTTCTCGCCCCGGGCGAGCACACCGCCGATGGCCGGCGAAACGGCGTTGAGCGTCAACGCGAGACGTAGGTCGTCCAGCCCGACGACCGCGGAGAACGGGTACGGCGGAGTCACCCGCCGATCACGCACGAGGGCATGCCAGGATCCTTCCCGCGGGTGTCCACGCCCGCGTGTGCGGTGACCTGCGAGCAGGCTCGCAGGGAGCGGACGCAGTGTCCTGGCTCCCGGATCGAAGCGTGTCCTCGGCCTTCCAGCCGTTACCGGCCGTGACCGTTGAGTGAGGTCGGCTCCCCGGTGACAGTGGCGGGACCGCGCCGGATTCGCACCGGTCTTCCTGCCCTCCGCTCGCGGTAACTGTGACTCACCACGCGCCCGTCGTCAAAGGCGCGAGACGTGCGTCACCACGTCAGAGACGCAGCGCCGCGGACTCGCGCCGGGCCGCGGCCAGCTCGGCCTCCACTTCCCCGTCGGTGAGCTGCGGAAAAGACCGGTAGTGGTAGCCGACGGCACGGAACTCCGGCGGCGCGGCGACGCACACCACGGCGTCGGCCTCGGACCGGAGCATCGCCACCGCCTGCGGCGCGCACACCGGTGACGCGAACACCAGGTGGCCGGGGCGCAGCGACCGCAGCGACCGCAGCGCGGCCCGCGCGGTGGCACCGGTCGCGAGCCCGTCGTCGACCACGACCACGGTGCGCCCGGTCACCACCGGCGCCGGACGGCCGCCGCGGTAACGCTCGGTGCGCCGCACCGCCTCGGCGCGCTCCCGCTCCACGTCGGGCTCGAGCTCCTCCAGCGTGAGGCCCACCTGGTCGAGCAGCCCCCGGTCGAACAGCGCCGGTCCGTCCACGGTGACCGCCCCGACGCCGAGCTCGCGGTGCCACGGCACCCCGATCTTGCGCGCGACGACGACGTCCAGCTCACCGTGGACCGCGGCGGCCACGGTGCGCGCGATCGGGACACCACCGCGCGGCAGCCCCAGCACGAGCGGCACCTCGTGGTCCTTGAGATGTTCGGTGACCGCGACCGCCAGCGCGCGGCCCGCTTCCGCCCGATCAGCGAAGTAGTCCGACATTTGGCACCTCCGGTAACCGGGGGTTACCCGGCTGACCGGGGTCACACGCCTCCGAGCCCGCGTTCCCGGGCCCGGATCAGCGCCTCGGCCCGGCTCGGCACGCCGAGCTTCGTCAGCACGTTCGCGACGTGGTTACGCACGGTTTTCGGGCTCAGCACGAGCCGGCGGGAGATCGTCGTGTTGTCGTACCCCCGAGCCACCAGGTCGAGCACTTCGCGCTCACGGTCGGTGAGTTCGGGGAACGGCACCGGCCCGGTGGTGCGTGCTCCGGACAGGTAGCTCACGGCCTGCGCCGCGACCTGCGGGCCGAGGATGATCTCGCCGTTCGCGACCGCGCGCACGGCCCGCTCGACCTCGGCGGGTGTGGCGCCCTTCAGCAGGTACCCGCGGGCACCGGCGCGGACCGACGCGACGACCGACTCGTCGTCCTCGAGCATCGTGACGACGAGGATGCGCAGGTCGGGCCACCGCCGGAGCAGTTCCCTGGTGGTTTCGACGCCGGAGTCGGCGCCCAGGTGCAGATCCATGATCACGACGTCCGCGCAGGCCGGGGCGTCCCCGCTTGCCCTGACGTCCCGGCTTACCCCGACGTCCCCGCTTACCCCGACGTCCCCGCTTACCCCGACGTCCCCGCTTACCCCGACGTCCCCGCTTACCCCGACGTCCCCGC
>NZ_BAAAGX010000017.1:0-167268 GCF_039524755.1 Cryptosporangium japonicum | reverse complement strand
GGCCGGATCGCCGCCGGTGACCCCATCGCCGCCGGTGGCCCCATCGCCGCCGGTGGCCCCATCGCCGCCGGTGGCCCCATCGCCGCCGGTGGCCCCATCGCCGCGGGTGCCTCGATCGCCGCCAGGGCCTCGGCCCGGGACGCTGCCTGGGCCACCACCTCGATGCCGTCCAGGCTGCTCAGCAGGGCCGCCATCCCGAGCCGGAACACCGGGTGGTCGTCGACCACCACCACCCGGATGGTCGCGCTCATGACGCGACCAGCGGCAGCACCGCGGCGACCCGGGTGCCGCCGGCCGCAGCGGGGCCGAGCTCGAACGTGCCGCCCTGTTCCTCGGCACGCTCACGCATCGAGCGGGTGCCGACACCCCCCACCGCGCCGGCACGCACGCCGGTGCCGTCGTCCTCGACCTCGATCCGGAGTTCGACCGCGTCGGCCACCACCTCGATCGAGCAGGCGGACGCGTCGGCGTGCCGCGCCACGTTCATCACCGCCTCCACGACGATGCCGTACGCGGCCCCGGCCAGCGGCGCGTCGAGCGCTTCGGTGCCCACGCACCGCACCCGCACGTCGAGCCCGCCCTCCGCGTGCCGGGAGGCGAGCTCGGCCAGCGCCGGTTGGAGCCCCAGCTCGTCGAGGATCGGGGGCAGCAGGTTGCGGGAGAGCGCGCGCACGTCGTCGACGCGGCCGTCGAGCTCGTCCTGGAGTGCGGCGAGCAGCGTGCCGGCCGCCGTCGGGTCGCTCCCGATCAGGTTGCGTGCTCCCTGCAGGCCGAGCCGGATGCCGGCCAGCGACGGCCCGAGACCGTCGTGCAGCTCGCGCCGGATCACCCGCCGCTCCTCCAGCCGCACGGACGTCAGCCGCTGCCTGGCGTCGGCCAGATCCTGGGACGCGCGGGCGAGCACGACGCCGGCCGCCACCACCGAGACGAGCTCGTCGAGCGAGCGCAGCGCGCGAGCATCGAGCGCCTCACCGGGTGGTGCGGTGAGGCGCAGCACGCCGACCTCGGAGCCGCGGTGGCGCAGCGGCACCACCATCGGCGACGCCGTCGGCGAACCCCAGGACGCCGCGGGCACGCCCTCGACCGCCAGCGCCACCGACTCCAGGCGCAGCGCGTGCCCGACGCTCTCGACCAACCCGTCGAGCAGCTCTTCGGGGCTCTGGGCGCCGCCGAGGTGCCGGCCGAGGCGGCGAACGGCCCGTTCGGGCTCGGCCGCGTCGCCGTAGACCAGGCGCCGGACCCGGCCCTGCAGCCAGAGCCGGGACGGCTGCACCGCGACCGCGACGGCCGCGGCCGCCACGACCTGCGCGATGCCCTCGCCCGGGAGCAGCCGGGTCAGCACCGCGGTGACCGCGACGTAGAGGATCACCAGACCGGCGGTGAGCAGCCCGCCGAGCACGGCCCGGCTGATCGCCAGATCGAGCCCCCACATCCGCTGACGCAGCACCGCGACCAGGATCGCCGCCGGGAACACCGCCTGGGCGGCGAGGTGCAGCACCGGGGTGAACCAGATCGGGACCGCGACGACGTCGAACAACGCCAGCGGTAGGAACGAGAGCGCCATGACCGCGGTGCCCGCGGCGAGCCACCCCAGGCCGATGCGCTCGTCGGCCGGGCCGACGAACCGGCGCCGGGTGACGTCGGCCGCGGCCAGCAGCCCGACGGCGACGGACGCGGCGGCCAGCACGACGGTCGGGGCCGGGTCTTCCGGCTGGGTCAGGTTCACGCCGAGGAACGCGAGGCTCACCGCGCTGCCCAGCGTGACGCCGACCAGGCCGACGCGATCGAGCGGATGATCACGCACGAGCCAGGGCACGACCAGGAAGATCGCCAGCGTGCCGGGCACCCAGCCGATGCTGATCAGGTTCGCGGCCAGCTCGGCGCCGGGCAGTGGCCGCCGCGCCCCGAGCGAGGACCAGGCCATCGCGAACGCCGAGACGCCGCAGCCGATCGCCATCAGCGCGACCAGCCACGGCACCGGGTGCCTCCGGCGGGAGAGCGTCAGCCCGGCGACCGTGCCGTAGACGGCGGCCACCGTGGCGTCGACAGTGAAGAACCAGAGCAACTCGGTGACCGGTGGCCGGGCCGCGAGCAGCAGCACCGCCGAGCCGACCGCCAACAGCCACGCCGACGCGGTGACCGTGGCCGCCGCCCGGGGCGTGCCGTCAGCGCCCCGGCCGGCGTTGCCGCTGGCCAGGGCGCTGAGAGTGGCAGTGGTCACGGTCGATGACCGTACAAGTGACGTACGACAATTCCAGTCGGGTATCAGACGCGACGTCGATCGGCGAACAAGAACCCCAGCGCGGTGACGAGCAGCCAGACCGGGCCGGTGAACCCGGCCATGTACTGCAGCGGCGAGATGCCGGCCACCAGGGTCAGGCCGCCGAGGACGACGCCCACCCAGCCGATCCAGCGCGGCGCGGCCGAGTGCTTCAGCGCGGCCGCCGCCACCGCGACCCCGGCGAGCCCGGCGCCCACCCACAGCCACGGGATCGTCGCGATCCAGTGCGCGTAGAAGTCGCCGGACTCGGGCACCAGCTCCCCCTCGGGCGCGTTGGCCCCGAACACGAACTCGGTGGTCAGGCCACTGCCGAGCAGGGCGGCCACCGACACGAGGCCGAGGCCGGACGCGGCGACCGACGGCAGCAGGCTGCCCACCGGGGCCTGCGCCTCGAGGCGGCGCTTGAGGCCGGCGGCGAACACCACCAGCAGCAGCGCGGTGAGGATCGTCAGCGTGTGGGTGACGAGGATCGTGACCGTCTGGTCGGCCAGCCGCTCGACGACCTTCTCCGGCTTGCCGATCGTGTCGGGCGCGTAGCCGGCGTCGATGGTCAGGCTGGTCTGGATGCTCGCGATGCCGGTGACGCCGGCGGCGACGCCGATCGCGGCCCAGGTGCGGGTGGCGGACTTGTTCTGCTCGCGGACGGGGGCGGAGGTATACGTGGTGGTCATCGGGGGTTCTCCTTCGGTCGGAGAACACAGTGCGGCGCCCGGCGTCCCGGTTTCGAGGGCGCCGAGCCCGACTTCCCGGGCTCCCCTACTGGCCGGTTAACCTTTGTTCATGGCGATCTCCACGGAGGCGCAAGCCTGGACCACCGACGTGCTCGGTGAGCCGTACGAGCAGCGCACGATCCCGCTCGGTCGCGACGATCAGGGCGAGGTCGTCGCGACGCTGATCCGCCGCCGCGCGGAGCAGCCCACCGGACGGGCGGTGCTGCACGTCCACGGGTTCGTCGACTACTTCTTCCAGACCCACCTCGCCGACCGCCTGGTCGAGAACGGCTTCGATTTTTACGCCATCGACCTGCGTAAATACGGCCGGAGCCTGCGTCCCCACCAGACGCCGTACTTCTGCCGCAGCCTCACCGAGTACTTCGCCGACCTCGACGCGGCGGTGGAGATCATCCGCGGTGAGGACGAGCACGGGACGGTACTGGTCCACGCCCACTCCACCGGCGGCCTGATCGCGCCGCTGTGGGCGCACCGGCACCGCACCGAGTCGCTCGTCGACGGCATCGCGTTGAACAGCCCGTTCTTCGACATGAACCAGCCGCGGATGCTGCGCAACGCGATCGACTACTTCGCCGCGCCCCTCGGCACGTTCCGCCCGTACCAGGTGATGCCGGCGCCCTCGTCGAACTTCTACGGCCGCAGCCTGCACCGCGACCACAACGGCGAGTGGGACTACGACCTCGCCTGGAAGCCGATGTCCGGCGTGCAGATCCACGCCGGATGGCTGCGCGCGATCCGCAACGGACACCGACGCATCGAGGCCGGCCTGGCGATCGAGGTGCCGGTCTTCGTGGCGTGCTCGACGGCCACGTTCCGCTCGTCACGCTGGGACGAATCCGTGCTGCGCACCGACGCCGTGCTCGACGTCGAACACATCGCGAGCCGCGCGCACCAACTGGGCCGCCAGGTCACGCTGGTACGCATCGAGAACGGTGTGCACGACCTCGCGCTCTCCGCCGCTCCGGTGCGCGAACGCTATCTCGAGGAACTTCTACGCTGGGTAGAGGCTTACGTTTGAGCGGGAGTAGCGTCGGGCCGTGTACCGCTTCCTGCTGAGCCCGAAGTGGGTGGCCTCGTTCCTGCTGTGCGTGCTGGCCGCACTGGTCTGCGTGCGGCTGGCGCACTGGCAGCTCGACCGGCTCGATCAGAAGCGCGCGATAAACGCCTCGATCACCGCGGCGCGCAACGCGTCACCGGCGCCGCCCGACCAGGTGCTCAGCACGTCGTCGGCGCCGGGGAAGCAGCAGGAGTACAGCCGGGTGCGGGTCTCCGGGCAGTACGACGCCGCTCGTGAGGTGCTGGTCCGCAACCGCACCCTGAGCGCCACCCTCGGCTACTACGTCCTGACGCCGCTGCGCACCACCGACGGCCCGGTGCTGTGGGTGGTGCGGGGCTGGGTCGAGGCCGGTTCCGGCGGCGCGACCCAGATCCCGACGATCGCCCCGGCGCCCGGCGGAACCGTGACGATCGTCGGGCGGGTCCGCAAGCCGGAGAGCGGGTCCACCGGTGCGGTGCAGGTCAGCGGCCGGAACCTGATCACCCGCATCACCCCGGACGCGTTGGCGGCCGACGGCGGCCCCGCGTACGACGCGTTCGTCGAGCTGGTGTCGCCCGCCGACCCGTCGTTGGAGGCGCTCCCGGCACCGGACGATCTCGACGAAGGCCCCCACCTGGCCTACGCCGTCCAGTGGTACCTGTTCGCGGCCATGTTCATCGTCGGGTACGGCATTTTCGCGCGGAACTACGCCCATCGCGACGACGCCCCGCGCGCCGCCGTGGCGGAGCCGGAGACCGTGGCGGCCGACGCCCCCTAGAGTGCCTGCATGGCGCCGACGCTCGAAGGCTTCGACCGTTTCGACTTCACGCACCACGGGGTGACGCACCCGGTGTACCGGGCCGGCAGCGGCCCAGCGGTCATCGTGATCGCGGAGATCCCCGGCATCACACCGCGCGTGATCGAGTTCGCCCAGCGGGTCGCCGCGCTCGGGCTCACCGTCTACCTGCCGTCCCTGTTCGGCGTCCCCGGCCGCGCACCGAGTGGCACGGCCATAGCGACAACGGCTATCCGCGCCATCTGCGTCTCCCGGGAGTTCACCCGGTTCGCGCTCCGCAAGGCCTCGCCGGTGACGGTGTGGCTGCGCGCGCTGGCCAAGCAGGCCCACGAGGAGTCCGGCGGCCCGGGCGTCGGCGCCGTCGGCATGTGCTTCACCGGCGGCTTCGCGCTGGCCATGGCGGTGGACCGGCGGATGCTCGCGCCGGTGCTCTCCCAGCCGTCGCTCCCGCTCCCGGTGGGCGCGGCCCGCAAGTCCGACGTCGGCCTGGACACCGCGTCACTGGCCCGGGTGAAGGAACGCTGCGCCGACGAGGGTCTGTGCGTGCTCGGGTTGCGTTTCACCGAGGACGGACTCTCGCCTCCTGAGCGGTTCGACCGGCTGCGGCGGGAACTGGGCGAGGGCTTCGTCAGCGTGGAGATCCCGTCGTCGACGGTGCCGGCCGGACCGAAGGCGCATTCGGTGCTGACTGAAGATCTGGTGGACGAGCCCGGCCACCCGACGCGCGAGGCCCTGGACCAGGTCCTCCAGTTGTTCCGCGACCGCTTGCTGTCGTAACGGTTGTTGTCGTCGCGCTGGTGGGTGGTGCCGTTCGTGCGCCGTGACGTTCGCACGGCGTGACGTTCGCACGGCGTGACGCTCGTGCAGCCTGACGTTCGCGGCGTGACTTCTGCGCGGCGTGACTTCTGCGCGGCGTGACTTCTGCGCGGCGTGACTTCTGCGCGGCGTGACTTCCGCGCGGCGTGACGTAGGTGCCTGATGGCGCTCGCGCGTCGTGGCGCTCATCGTTTGGCGCTCGCTGTTGCGGCGCTTGGTGTTGTGACGGCAAAGGGGCGCCCACCGTTGTCGCGGTGGGCGCCCCTTCGAGGCGGGGTATCAGCGGCCGCCGTTGCCGTTTTCGTGCATCATCTCGCCTTGGGTGCGGGCGTCCCAGACGAGCGTCGGACCGCTGCGAAGCGGCCTCGGCTGATCATCGCCGTCCCAGCGGTCACGCGGATTCTGGGGGCTTTGATCACGGGGCCCTTGGTCGCGGGGATCCCGGTCACGACCATTCTGATCACGGGGATCCCGGTCACGACCGTTTTGGTCGCGGGGGCCTTGATCACGAGGGCCTTGATCGCGGGGGTCGCGATCCCGGGGTGCGCGGGGGTCTCGCGGGTCACGGTCGCGGAAGTCGCGGCTGTCACCGTTGGGCGCAGCCGGCCATTCCGGAGTACCCGGCCACCCACCAGCCGACGGAGGCCCGAACGGTTCGCCGTACTGACCGGGCCCGTTACTCGACGGCCCACCGAACACCGGACCGTCTGCTCCCGGACCATTGCTCGGCGGTCCACCGAACACCGGACCATCCCCTCCGGGGCCACTGCCGGACGGGCCGCCGAACGCCGGACGGTCCGCTCCTGGCCCATTGTTCGGCGGTCCACCGAACACGGGACTGTCTGCTCCCGGTCCACCGACCGGAGAGCCGCCGAACACGGAACCTCCCGGAGGCGGCCCCCCGAAAGCGGGGTTACCAGGGGGCGGCCCACCGAACGCACTCTCGCCTCGGGGCGCTCCGGACACAGGTCGCCCAGGCTGCGGTCCCCCGAACGAACTCTCCGGCGGGCCGCCAAACGCAGGACTCCCCTGCGGGCCCCCAAACGCGGGGCCTCCTTGCGGACCACCGAACCGTCCGTCCGGCCCACCAGGGGGCCCACCGAACGGGCCATCGGGCCCACCAGCAGCCGAACCACCGGACACCGGCCGAGCCGGCGGCCCTCCAAAGGCACCTTCCGGCCCACCGAACGCACCGTCGGGCCGAGCCCCACCGAACACGGACCCGTCAGGGCCACCCGCCTGCGGCCCACCGAACACTGGCCCGCCGGCCTGCGGACCACCGAACGCGGGCCCGTCCGGCCCCGGACCAGCGGCGCGCGGACCACCGAACGCGACTCCGTCCGGCCCCGGACCGGCAGCCGGCGGACCGCCGAACACAGGCCCGTCGGGGCCAGGACCACCGGCCGGCGGACCACCGAACGCGGGCCCCTCGGGACCAGGGCCACCGAACGCGGGCCCCTCGGGACCGGGACCACCGAACGCCGGACCTCCGGACGTCGGCCCACCCGGTCGCCGATCATCGAACCCGCGGCGACGATCACCACGGTCCCAATCACTGGGCGGAGGCGGCGGAACCTCCC
This sequence comes from Cryptosporangium japonicum, assembly GCF_039524755.1. NCBI lineage: Bacteria > Bacillati > Actinomycetota > Actinomycetes > Cryptosporangiales > Cryptosporangiaceae > Cryptosporangium > Cryptosporangium japonicum. The sequence goes on along the minus strand of NZ_BAAAGX010000017.1, from coordinate 160,028 downwards.
ACTCGCTACCCCCGAAGCCATCCGGACGACGGAACGGCGCATCCCCCGGCTCCGGCGGACCACCCATCTCGCTCGGCCGAGGCGGCGGCGCTCCCATCCCGTTGGGCCCACCGAAGTCAGCCGGACGCGGAATCGGACCACTGGACCGGTTGGGACCACCGAACTCCGGCTGCCGCGGCAGAGGCCCACCCGAGTCGGGCACAACACCGAGAGGCCCAGCTCCAGGCGGCCCGAACCCGTTCGGGTCCTCCCCTGGCCCACCCCGCCCGAACGCGGGCTCCGGACCATCACCGCCGGGCCTCCGCCCGAACACCGAACCATCCGGCCCGTCACCACCCGGCCCGCGCCCGAAGAACGAGCCATCAGGTCCATCCGGGCCAGGCCTCCCGAACCCGTTCGAACCAGGTCCATCGGGTCCACCACGACCGAACGCGGGTCCATCCGGCCCCTCGGAACCGGGACGCCCAAACACGGAACCATTGGGCCCATCAGGACCCGGACGGCCAAACACCGGCCCATCCGGCCCGTCAGGACCCGGACGACCGAACGCTGGTCCCTCCGGACCCTCGGTGCCCGGACCAGACCGTCCGAACCCGGGACCCCCTGGCCCTTCCGGGCCGGGACCAGGACGACCGAAGCCAGGACCACCTGAACCGTCGGGACCGGGGCCGGGGCGCCCGAACCCCGGACCGTCCGCACCGGGACGACCGAACTGGTTCGGACCAGATCCGTCCGGACCAGGAGCACCCGGACCACCGAACGGCGCACCCGGCGGGAACGACGGCACCGGGTGCGTACCCGTCACGCTGACCCGCCCAGAACCGGCCGGACGCCCGGCCCGCGGCGGTCGGGCCACCGGAATCTCGCTCGTGTCGTCGTCGGCATCGTCGTACGGCGGCCGCGGGGAAGGCGGACCGGAGCGCGGGCTCACCGGCGGAGCACTGACCGGCCCACCCAATCCCGGCAATTCTCCGGTCGGACGCTCGAACGACAGCACGTCACGATCCCGACCGAACCGCGGATCCGGAACCGGCGGTTGATCGCCTCGCTCGCGGGGATCGCCCGGATCGCGGGGATCGCGCCGACCGGCCCGGCCACCGTCCGAGAACTCGTCCGGGAAGCCACGGAACTGATCGGGCCGAGCCCCGGGCTCAACGCCGCCCCCACGAGGCCCAGCGCCGTCCCGCCCGACCTCCCGAAGGCCCGGCTCCCGCGCCCCCGCATCACGACCACCCGCATCACGACCACCCGCATCGCGACCGACCGGCTCACGCCGCCCCTGGTCACGGCCGTCGCGGCCTACCTCACGCAGCCCAGGCTCACGCGCCCCACCGTCGCGCGGGAAACCTTCGAGCGGACCACGCTCGCGCGGACTCCCGTCACTCGGGAAGCCCTCCAACGGACGACGCTCACGCGGACCGCCGTCGCCAGGGAACCCCTCCAGCGGGCCACGCTGACGCGGACCACCCTCGCCGGGGAAACCCTCCAACGAGCCACGATCGCGAGGATCACCGTCATTCGGGAAGCCGTCCAGCGGACCACCCTCGCTGGGGAGACCCTCCAGCGGACCACGAGGATCCCTGTCACTCCGGAAACCTTCCAACGGGCCACGCTCACGCGGAGCGCCCTCGCCCGGGAGACCACCACGCGGACCCCCGTCACGGGGACCGGGCTCGCGGAGCCCAGGCGCACGATCGCCGGCTTCCCTAAGCCTGGGGTCGCGCGGACCAGGTCCCGACTCGCGGCCGATCGATTCGCGCAGCGCAGGCTCACGCCCCACGACCTCGCGACCATCCCGGCCGCCCACTTCGCGCAGCCCGGGCTCACGCGGCCCACCGTCACGGGGCCGACCAGCCTGCGGCCCGGCATCGCGAGGCCCACCCGGCGACGGGGCAGCATCCCGAAGCCCAGCCGCACGCGGACCACCGTCGCGCGGGCCACCAAGCGGCGGAGCACCATCACTGGGCCCGCCGATCGGCGAGCCACCCTCACGGAGCCCACCACCGCGGGGGCCACCCTCGCGCGGCCCACCAGCTGCCGGAGCACCTTCGCGCGGTCCACCAGTCGGCAAAGCACCATCGCGCGGCCCAACCGGCGGAGCACCATCACGCGAACCACCAATGGGCGGAACATCATCGCGCGGTCCAGCCGGCGGAGCGCCCTCGCGGAAACCACCCGCGCGCGGGCCACCGTCGCGAACACCACCGGCCTGCGGGCCGGGTTCGCGGGGGCCACCGTCACGCGGGTCGGGCACGCGAGCTCCCGGCGGCGGGCCGAACTCCGGGGGCGCACCGAGCACCGTGGTCGGGGGCGTACCACCCACCACAGGAGACTCACCGAGCCCCGGCCCGGCGTCACCGCTCAGACGTGCGGCGGCCGCATCCGGCTCGGATCGACCCGGCCCGGCGTTCGACGGTCCACTCGGCGGAATCGGACCACTCACCGGGTAAGGACCACGCCGCGGCCTCTCCGGAGCCGGACGTCCGCCCCGGTCACCCGACGGCATCGGGCGCCGCGGCTGATTGAGGCGCACGCCGGCCTCGCTGGGCGCATCCGGCGTCGGCGGCTGTCCGTGTCGACCCCCCGACGGCGCCGACGAGAACGGGTCCTCGTCCAGGCCACCGGTGAGCGTCGCGATCGGGTCGTTCAACGGGTCGATAGGACGGATCTCCGCCGTCCGGTCGGTCGGCTCGTCCACGGCCGCGTGTGAGGTCGGCGACCCGAGCCGTCGCACGGGCGGAGAGTCCGCGGCACCGTGCCGCCCGGATTCCGTCGCCGAACCGACCCCTTCCGGACGTCCGGCGTCGTCGAAACGCGCCACCGCACCCGGCTCCTCCGGTCGGGTGGCGCCACCTGCACGCCCCGGCTCCGGACGGCGATCGCCCCCACCGGGTACGACACTCAACCCGCCCGCAGGCGACACCGGCCGGTCAGCACGATCCGGCCCATCACTCCGGCCCACTCGATCATGGCCCTCTGGGCGAACCGAACCGTCACCAACCGCGTCACCACGACCCGGTCCGTCCGTGCGGTCCGCAGTGCTTTCTCCGGTCGGCGCCTCGGAACGGCTCGGCGCGCTACCGCTACCCACCACGGTCAGACCAGGCCCGCGAGCCGGGCTCACCGGCTCCGCACCGATCCGACGTGCCGCGCGACCTCCGCGCACCGGCGTGGACCGGTCCGGCTCGTCAGCGGAAGGTCCGTCATCAGGCGACGCAGCAGGTGGACGAGGTTCCGCCGGTCCACCGGTCGCAAAAGGCGATACCCCGGGCCCCGTCGGAGCGGTACCCGCGCCCAACCCACCGGCCTCGGAAGACGCCCCGGGCCCGTCAGACTTGCCCCGCGCGCTCAGCTCGGAAATGAGCTCCGAAAGCGGGCTAGGCTTTCCCGCCACGGACCGGTCAGGCGAGTCCGGCGCATCGGGCGAAGCCAGTCCAGCTCCACCGTCCGGCGAACCGGGAGCCGGCGCCGAGACGGACGTAGCCGCGGTCACCGGCGGCTTCGGCCCAGGTCGTGAGTCCACACCCGACCCGTTCAACCCACTCGGGAACGGCACCGAGGAGTACGGCCGGCTCTGAGCGGCTTCGCTCTGCTCGACGTCGGCATCAATTCGACCGAAACCGGACGGACGACCGAAACCGTGGCCTTGGTCGCCGATGTCCAACAGCAGCGTGCCCACCGACGAACGCCAGACGCCGAGCGTGGAAACGGTCAGCGGAAGACCGTTCTCCACCAGCAGCTGGAACGTGGCGGTGGTGCGATCGGCCAGTTCTCCGGCGACCAGCACCAGCTTGGGGTTGCCCGCGAGCTTGCTGATTCCTTCTTCGTCGGAGAACCGCTTCCAGTCATTCCAGAAAATGTCCTCGCCGCGCCAGTACAGCGACGCGAGCTCCTCCAGGCTGGCCGCGCGCGCCCAACCGAAATACTCGAGACACTCCGCTAACTCGTTGCGGTCGATGCGCTGCCGTGCGTGTATAACAACGAGGCGGCCCTCGCTGTCCACAGCGACCAGCGTCGGGTTGCCGCCCGCACTGAGCGTCGGGCGCTGCTGGATGCGAAGTAATCGGCTGCCGTAGACGGGATCAGGGTCACGCCATAACGCGTCCTCGATCTGCCGGTCGAAGTCTCCGACCGCTTGGTCCAGTCGCTGAAGCGGGACCAGGCCGTCAGGCCCGACCTCGAAGAGCGGCATGAAGTCCTAACCTCCTACATCGGTTCGACACCGACGATCCGCCCGGTTCAGTCGTCGCGCCGCACCGCGTCCGGGTCGTGAGTCTCCCGACGAGGTACGCCGGAAGACCGCTGGTAGCCCCGGACATCTGTGTTCGGGTCGTTACCCGACGACCTGCTCCGCTAAAGGCCGCTTTCGCAGCCTGCCACACTCGCGATGCTCATGGTGCTCCCGGCAAAATGAATGGCTGCCCGGCTGGGGCGCCCTCGGCAATCAGTCTGATCAGTGCGTTCGTGTTCAGGTGTCGCTCGACGAGGTTAGCCAGAGCGTCCAAAGCCTCGGCTCTGACCTGCTGATATGCAGTATCGGGCGGAACCACGAATCCGACCAACGACCGTTGGTCGGCTACCTCGGCCAGCAGGTTCCGACGGAAGCCGTCGGACTCCAGCGCTCCGTGCCAGTGCGTGCCGTACACCACCCCGGGACCCTCGGAGTACCGGACCCCCTCGGCACCTCCCGAATCGGTCGTGATCCAGGGCGGCACGTCCGGCGCGCGCCCGGTCACCTGACCGTGGTGGATCTCATACCCGGTCACGGCCTCACCCGAGCTGTTTCCGGTCGGCCGACCGAGCGTTTTCTCCTCTGCAAAGGTTATTTCGACCGGTGCGAGCGCCAGCCCGTCGACTGTCCCTTTTTTACTTTCGACGCGATCCGCGATCGTCCGGGCGAGCATCTGAAATCCACCGCAGATACCGACGATCGGGCGGCCGGCGCCGTGGTGAGCGACGATCGCGTCGGCGAGCCCGGTGCGGCGCAGCCAGGCCAGGTCGTCAACGGTCTCGCGGGTGCCGGGGATGACCACCAGGTCGGCGTCGGCCAGTGCGGCCGGATGCCGCACGAGGCGCACCTGAACGCCCGGCTCAGCCGCGAGCGCGTCGAGGTCCGTGACGTTGGACATCCGGGGCAGGCGGGGCACGGCAATACGCAGCCAGGTGTCACCGATCGGTGGCGCTCCGCGCCCGATGATCCCGTCGGGGCTGTACGACAACGAGTCCTCGGCGTCGAGCCAGAGCCCGTCCATCCACGGAAGCGTGCCGAGAACCGGGCGTCCGGTGAGCGCGGTGAGCTGGTCGATCCCCGGTTCGAGCAGGCGCGCGTCCCCCCGGAACTTGTTGATGACGAAGCCGCTGACGAGCGCCTGGTCCTCTTCACTCAGCAGAGCCAGCGTGCCGAACAAAGCAGCGAAAACCCCACCGCGGTCGATGTCGCCCACGACGATCGTCGGCAGCTTCGCCGGGCGGGCCAGGCCCATGTTGGCGATGTCGGTCGCGCGAAGGTTGATCTCGGTCGGGCTGCCCGCTCCTTCGCAGATGACGACGTCGAAGTCACGCCGAAGGTCGTCGAGGGCACCGAGCACGAGCTCGAGGAGCCGCGGCTTGACGTCGCGATAGGACATTGCGCTGACCTCGCCGGCGGCGCGTCCCTGCACGACCAGGTGCGACTTGCGGTCACTGCCCGGTTTGAGGAGCACCGGGTTGAACCGGACGCTCGGAGCGAGCCCGCACGCCTCGGCTTGCAGGGCTTGCGCCCGACCGATTTCGCCGCCGTCGGGCGTCACGACTGCGTTGTTGCTCATGTTCTGCGCTTTGAACGGCGCTACGCGGACGCCCTGGCGAGCGAGCCATCGGCAGATGCCGGCGGTGAGCAAGCTCTTACCCGCATCGGAGGTGGCCCCGGCCACCAGCAGCGCGCCCTTCACGCCGTGCTCCGCACGCGGCGCGTTGTCATCACGGCACGGAGGGACAGTGCGGTCGCACCGAGAGCAGCGGCGACGGCACCGACGAGGAAGGAGAGGCGGGCCGCCGGGGTGATGTCGGACGGTTCCGCGGCCCGGCCGTCACCGAGCACCGGACGCTCGTCCACAGTTCCGCCGTAGGTATTGCGCCCGCCGAGCCGGATGCCCAAGGCGCCCGCGGTGGCGGCCTCGCACTGGCCGGCGTTGGGGCTGGGGTGCGCGTTGCCGTCCCGGCGCCAGGTGCGCCAGGCGTCGGCAGCGGATCCGCGCCGGACGGCCGGGGCCGCTCCGATCGTGAGCAGGGCGGTCAGCCGGGACGGCGCGAGGTTGAGCAGGTCGTCGAGCCGGGCGGACGCCCAGCCGAACTCGGCGTAACGCGGCGAACGATGCCCGACCATCGCATCGAGCGTGTTGGCTGCCCGATACCCCACCAAGCCGGGCAGACCTGCCACCGCACCCCAGAGATACGGAGCCACGACCGCGTCCGCGGTGTTCTCCGCCACCGATTCGACGACGGCGCGGGCCAGCGCCGGTGGCTCGAGACCGGACGGATCGCGCCCGCACAGGTGGGAGAGGCGCGCGCGGGCGCCGGGCAGGTCGTCGTCCGCGAGGAGGCGATCCATCGCGGCCGCCTCGCGCCGGAGCGACGTGCCGCCGACCACCGCCCAGGTGGTGACCGCCGTCGCCGCGACACGGAGAACGGGGCGTCGGCGGGTGAGCCGGTCGACCGCGACGCCCGCGATCACCGGAACCCCGACGGCCAGCGCCGCAAAGAGGGCGCCCCGCGGTCGGGTGGGCGCGTAGACGCGCTGTTCGAGCGCACCGGCGAGGCGGCCGTAGGCGGCGACCGGATGGCCACGACGCGGGTCGGGAACGACGTGGTCGAGCAGGGCTCCCAGGGCTAGGCCGGTGGCCGTGGCGAGCAGATTGGAGGGGGTCGGGGCAGGCACCGTTCGAGCTTACGTTCGCTGGTGGCGGCCATATCACGGCAGATTTTTTTGAACCGGTTTCCACAGGCGGGCCGGTTTTCCACAGGACGCGGGGACGGCACTGACGAAGGGCGGGTGACACCTGGACCGTGGGATCGCGCCCGGGTGTCCGGGCAGACCATTCGCGGAAGCAGGGAACTTCAGATGAACGAGACGATCACCACCATCGTGGGGAACGTCGTCGACGCTCCGAACAAACGGACCCTCGAATCCGGCGTCAGCGTCACGTCGTTCCGGGTGGCCTCCACCGCTCGGCGCTTCGACCGGGTGACCAACCAATGGACCGACGGCGACTCGCTCTTTCTCAAGGTGACGTGCTGGCGCACGCTCTCCGAGAACACCTCAGCCTGCGTGGTCAAGGGCGATCCGGTCATCGTCACCGGGCGGCTGTTCAGCCGCACGTACGAGGTGGTCGACGGGAAGCGGGCCTCCTACGAACTCGAAGCCACCGCGATCGGCTTCGACCTCAACCGCGGCCGGGGCGACTTCAAGCGGGTGTCCGCCGGGCGTGCGGTCACCGTCGACGACGTGGGCCCCGACCGTATGCCGACCGGCAGTTCGATCGACGCGCACATCCAGAGCGGTGGGGCTCCGGCGGATACGCCCGACGACGCCTTCGACGAAACGAACGTCGACGCCGGTGAGGCATTCGAGAACGCCTCGCCCGTTCGCCCCGCCGGTGACGAGGCCACGAACGGCGAGGACACCGGGGAACCGGCCGGCTCCTCCGCCGCGAGGGCGGCGGAGGCCGACTCGGGTGACGGGGCGGGCGGTGGCGGTGCGGGCGCCGCTGGGGCGCCGGCGTCGGAAGTGGGGGAGGCGCGGAACAACGAGTCGGCGTCGAGCCGGCCGGTGCCGACTCCGCGGCCCCCGGCGCGTCGTCGGGGAGCCTCTCCGGTTCCGGCCTGAGAGCGGTCGGCCCGGCTCGAAGCTGGCCCCGGAGGGGCCGGGCCGACCGGCCCGGCCGACGCGCGTTGCCGTCGGCCGGGCTCCGGCCCGTCGGCGTCACCGCCCGGCGTGTGACTGCGGCGGTGTCAGTCGTCAGGCGGTCGCGATCGGGCGGCGGTTGATCACCGGATAGGGCATACGGACGGCCGGCTCCGTGCGATCGGGGGCCTCGGGGCCCAGCGGTGACGGTTCAGGTTCGTACGGCAGAGAAATTCGGGTAACGAGGAGGTCCCCGGTGTACCGCGTCCGTCCCTCGAGGCCGAGTCGGTGCAGCATCGCTCGGAGCGCACGGTTCTCCGGGCCACCGAACGACACCGCCTCACGGTGTCCCAACTCGTATGCGACGTGCAGCGCGTGCTTGGCGAGAATGGCGCCGAGCCCACGGCGTCGGTGGTCTTCGCGCACGAGAACGCCGAAGTCGGCGACCGGAACGTGCCCGGTGATCTGGGCGATCCCGACGAGCCGGAACCCGTTGAACGCCACCAGCGTGCAGCTGCCCGGCACCGCCGCGAGGCACTGGTCCGGATCCGTCAGTGCCGGGGGTGGCGTGCCCGGGTACCGGTCGCGCAAGGACGATGGCGCCGAACGTCGATGCAGCTCGGCAATCGCCACGGCGTCACGCGGACGAGCCGGGCGGATCGCGACCACGGTTCCGCCGACCAACGCGGCGTGCACCACCGCGGGCGTCAGGAGCTGGATCGCCGACGGTTCGGCCACCGACGCCTGCGCGGGCGAGGTGAGTGGCCCGACCACTTCTGACCCGAGCCCCGTCGATGCGGTGACAGGCGTGGGCGGAAGCCCGTGCGCTGTCGCGGGCGTGGCGCCGTGCGTTGCCACGAGCCTGCCTCCCGGCGGCCGTTCGGCCCCGCTGTTCCCCACCCGCTCCACCTCCGCGCTGCTTGCGGTTGCGACAAGCCTGCGGGGCCACTGTTTCCGGGGCGTCACATGAGGGTGATAAGTCTGATTCGGCGCATCCGTCCGCACCGCCAACCAGTCGGCCGGCTACTGCGGCGGCGCCGCGCGCTCCAGCAGGGCATCGATCGCGGTGCCGCGGGGCAGGGTCCCGAACGCGTAGCCGCTCTCGCCCCCGAGCCGCGAACCGCAGAACGCGCTCGCCACCTCCTCCGGTGCGTGCCGCACCAGCAACGCGCCCTGCAGCACGAGAGCGAACCGCTCGATCAGCCGGCGTGCCCGGTACTCCCACTCGTGGGTGTCGGCCAGCTCCCGCTGGAGCGCCACCCACGCCGCGTCGAGTCGGCTGTCGGCTCCGAGCGACTGCTCGACCTCCGCCGAGTACGCCGCGAACGCCTCGGGCGAACGGCCCAGCGCCCGCAGCACGTCGAGCGCGTTGACGTTGCCCGAGCCTTCCCAGATGCCGTTGAGCGGCGCCTCTCGGTAGAGCCGGGGCATTCCGCTCTCCTCGACGTACCCGTTACCCCCCAGGCACTCCAGCGCCTCCGCCACGAACGCCGGCTGACGCTTGCACACCCAGTACTTGCCGATCGCGGTGGCCAGCCGCCCGAATGCTTTCTCCTGGTCGTTCCCGAGCTGGGCGCGATCCACCGCTCCAGCCAGACGCAGCGCCAGCGTGGTCGCGGCCTCCGACTCCAGCGCGAGGTCGGCGAGCACGTTGCCCATCAGCGGCTGGTCGATCAGCAGCCGCCCGAACGCCGCCCGGTGCCGTGTGTGGTGCACGGCCTGCACGAGCGCCGCACGCATCCCGGCCGCCGAGCCGATGACGTTGTCCAACCGCGTCAACGACACCATCTCGATGATCGTCCGGACGCCGCGCCCCTCCGGCCCGACCAGCCAGGCGACCGTGTCGTCGAACTCCGGCTCGGAGCTGGCGTTGCTGCGGTTACCGAGCTTGTCCTTCAGCCGTTGGATGCGGAAGGTGTTGCGCGTCCCGTCCGGCAACACCCGTGGCACGAGGAAGCACGACAATCCGCCCGGAGCCTGCGCCAGTACCAGGAAGACGTCGTTCATCGGGGCGCTGGTGAACCACTTGTGTCCGCGCAGGCGCCACGTCCCGTCGCCGGCGTCCCGGGCCACCGTCGCGTTCGATCGGACGTCGGAACCGCCCTGTTTCTCGGTCATGCCCATGCCGGCCAACAACCCGCGCTTGGTCGTCGGCACGCGCAGCCCGAAGTCGTAGACCCGGCTCGCCAGCAGCGGCTCGTACACGTCGGCCAGGTCCGGCGCGGCTCGCAGCGCCGGCACAGCCGCGTACGTCATCACCAGCGGACAGAGGTGCCCCGCCTCCACCTGGCCGGCGACGAACACTCCCGCGGCGCGTGCGACGTGTGCGCCGACCCGATCGTCGACCCACGGTGCCGCGCCGAGCCCGGCGCCGACCGACACCTCCATCAGCCGGTGCCAGGACGGGTGGAACTCCACCTCGTCGACGCGGTGGCCGTACCGGTCGTGGGTGTGCAGCACCGGCTCGTACCGGTTGGCCTCGTCCGCCCAGGTCTGGGCTTCCGCGCTACCCGCCCAGGCCCCGAGCTGGTGCAGTTCCGGGAGGAACCAGGACGCACCTTCGCGCACCACGCCGGCGAGCAACGCCGCGTCGTCCGCGACGTCGTGACCGACCAGCGGCGGCGGCTGGTTCGTGACGTCGTGCGTGGCGGTGGAGACCGAAGAATCCGTCACAGCCTCGGACATGTCGCCTCCCGGACGTGCACGCCGGCGCAGCGGAGCGCCAACGCGGTGAGCTCCGACACCAGCGAACGGGCATCCGGCCCGTCCACCGGCTCGGAGAGCTGGCCGATCAGTACTTCCGCGACGCCACCGGTGAGCGCTGCCGCCGTGACCGTGGCGTCCTGCGGCACCATCTCGCCCTTGCCGACGCCCTCGGCGATGAGCGCCGCGAACACGTCGTTGTACCGGCGCCGGTACGTCAGCCGCTCGATGAGCACCGGCGGATCGGCGGGTTCGGCGATGAGCGCGTACGCCAGCTGCCGACCGAGGATGGCCCGCTGCGCGAACAGCCCGACGCCCTGCGCGAGCCGCTCGGCCGTGGGCACCGGCTCCGACGCGGTGAGCACGGTGGCGAGCACTTCGAGCTCCCGCCGGGTGGCCCGCCGGAACACCTCGGCGGCCAGCGCGCCCTTGTTCGGAAAATGCTGGTACACGGCGCCGGTCGAGATACCGGTCGCGGTGGCCACCGCGGCCACTGTGGCGCCGGACCATCCCTGCGACGCGATGATGGTCGTCGCCTCGGCCACGAGCCGTTCTCGCACCGCCGCTCGACGATGCGCGACCCGCGGAGGTTGGCGGTACGGCACGGAAGCAGTGAACCAGAGTTCACTGCTTCCGTATAGACCTGCGCGATGTCCGGAAATACGACCGGGTGGGAACGTTCACACGATTCACTTTGCGAGAAAACTGCCTCGTGTCATTGCTACTGACGCATGGAGTAACGAGACTTCTCAGGAAGCACTGGCCCCCCAGCCAGTGCGTGGATTTTATCGTCTACAGGACGTAGAATTTGCCCATGATTCCGCCCCTGTCCGGCGAGACCGGCGACGCGGTCGGCCGCGCGCTCGATCTGCTCCGGATCCGCCTGCTGGCCGACGCCGCGTCTCACCAGCAGGCCGCGAATCACCCACCCGTTGCGCCGCGCTGCCACACCGCCGGCACCTCCCCCCGCCGAGGCACCGCCGCGTAGGTCCCGCCGGGAAGGCCCCGCCGCGTAGGCCCCGCCGCGTAGGCCCCGCCGCGTAGGCCCCGCCGGAAACGCGCGGTCGCGTGGTCCCGCCGGGAACGCGTGGTCGCGTACGGCCCGTCAGTACGGCGCGCTGCCAAAGCGCCGCTGGAAAGATCTCGCCGGGTGGCCCTGTCACATAGATCTCTCGCCTGGGCCCCGCACGTGAATCCCTGCACAGGTCCTGCCACACCACTACCAGCTAGGTGGTACCGCTGCGCCTCGCGTGGAGCGGCCAAGGCGGCAAGCAGCACCGCAACCCGAGTGGCGCCTCACGCCACCGTGCCGCACTGCCACCGAGTTCACCATCGCCGAGATGCACTCTCCGTGCCACCGCTGTTGCCAGGCCGCACCGAGGCCGGGCGCACCCATGTCGGACCACCCCGAGACCAGACCGCCCTGAGACCGAGCTGCGCTATTGCCAGGCTGCGCCCTGCCCCTCTGCCGGGCCGCGTCGTTGCCGGGCCACGCCGTTGCCGGGCTGCCCCTCTGCCGGGCCGCACCGTTGCCAGATCGCACCGTTGCTGGGCCGCACCGCTGCCGGGCCGCACCGCTGCCGGGCCGCACCGCTGCCAAGCCGCACCGCTGCCAGGCCGCACCGCTGCCGAGGTGATGTGCGGCCGAGTTGCACCACTACTGAGAAGCCGTGCGGCCGAGCGACACCGCTACCTAGAGGCCGTGCGGCACCGCCGCCGGCCGCACCGCCGCGGTGCCTCGCCGCCGAGCAGGATGACCGCCGCGCGGCCGTACTGCGGAGTTGCACCATCGCCCAGAAGCGCCCGCCGTTGAGATACGCCGGCACACTGCCGCATTGCGCTCGCCGCACCGCCACCATGCGGCGCTGTGGAGATACGCCGCTGAACTGTCGCGCTGCGAAATACCGTGCCGTCGTGCAGTAGGGGCCCCTGAGCCACCGCACAGTCGGGCAGTACTGCCTCCGAGCTGCCGCGCCGCCGGGTAGAGGCACGGCACCGCATGGAGCAGAGGTGCGGCACGGCGCTGGGCACTGCAGGGCACAACGCGATGCGGCGTGACGCCGTGCGGTACCCAGCGCCGTTCGGTGTCCAGCGCCGTTCGGTGTCCAGCGCCGTTCGGTGTCCAGCGCCGTTCGGTGTCCAGCGCCGTTCGGTGTCCAGCGCCGCACGGTGCCGTGCGGTGGCACGGTGCGGCTCAGCACAGCGCGGTGCGGCGTGGCCCCGTGCGCGTCAGCACAGCGCGGTGCCGTGCGGGTCAGCACAGCGCGGCGCGGTGCGGTGCGGGTCAGCACAGCGCGGTGCTTACACGCCCAAAAACCGAGTCAGCTGGGTACGCCCGCTGGGGTCAGGGTGCGGACCACCTGGTCCACGAAGCCGTACTCCTGGGCCTCGGACGCGGTGAACCAGCGGTCTCGGTCCGAGTCCTCCTCGATCCGCTCCAAAGGCTGCCCCGTGTGCTGTGCGATCAGCTCCGCCATCGTCTTCTTGGTGTGGAGCATCTGCTCGGCTTGGATTCGGATCTCGGTCTCGGTGCCGCCGAAACCGCCGTGGGGCTGGTGCATCACGATGCGTGAGTGGGGTAGGGCGTAGCGCTTGCCTGGTGTGCCTGCGCAGAGGAGGAACTGGCCCATCGAGGCGGCGAAGCCCAGGGCCACGGTGCAGACGTCGTTGCTGACCCATTGCATCGTGTCGTAAATGCCCATTCCGGCGGTTACCGAGCCGCCGGGGGAATTGATGTACAGCCAGATGTCCCGGTCCGGGTCTTCGGCATTGAGCAACAGGAGTTGGGCGCAGATCGCGTTCGCTACCGCGTCGTTCACCTCGCTGCCCAGGAAAACGATGCGGTCGCGCAGCAGCCGTGAATAGACCTGCTCGTCCAATCCTCCACCACCCGACACGGGCGCCGACGAAAACGGCCCGGACCCCGGCGAAAACGGTCCGGCCGCCCGCGCAACCGGTCCAGACGAGAACGACCCCACCCCGCACAAAACCGGTCCAGGAACCACCGAAACCGGCCCCGCACCCGACCCCGACGGCCGCCCAGACACCACCCCCGAAGAAAGCACCGATGCACGCACCACCGGCAGTGACGACCAATACGGAACGGTGTCCGCCGCTCGCTCGGAAACCCTCGAACCCGACGTCGAAACAAAAGAATTACGCATGCGAAAACGCTAAGCGCCAACCCCCGCCCAAACCCCACCTGTTCGCTCTCAGCAATTTCGCTGAAAGCAGTTACGCCGACAGAAATACCGCTTGACCCAAGTGTTCACCAACCCGACTCGGCCCCACCCCGCCCCGAAACGTAAGCTGCGATCAGACCGACCGGGAAGGACCGTGATGTCCGATATCCTCTATCTCACGTCGATGGAGCCGCGCTCGGGTAAGTCAGCGGTGGCCCTCGGCCTGCTCGACCTCCTGGCCGCCGACGTGGAGAAGATTGCGGTCTTCCGCCCCGTGGTGCCCGACAGCAATCAACCCGACAGCAATCAACCCGATCCGATCGTCGAGCTGGCCCGCCAGCGCTACGACCTCGAGATCCCCGAGCACGACGCGGTGGCGTTCACGTACTCGACCGCGGCGGAGCTGATGGAGACCAGCGGGCCGCAGAAGCTGATCGAGGCGATCGTCGACCACGCCGCCCGGCTGCGTGAGCGCTACGACTTCGTGTTGTGCGTCGGCACCGACTTCACCGGGCCCTCGCCGGCCGTGGAGCTCGACCTCAACGCCGACCTGGCCGCGAACCTCGGCGCGCCGGTCATCCAGGTGCTCTCCGGGCACAGCCGCACCGCCGAGGCGGTCAGCACGGCGCTCCGTGAGGGCGCGGCCGTGCTCAAGACGCACGGCTGCGAGGTGCTGGCCACGATCGTCAACCGCGCCGGCCCCGAGCACGAAGGCCTCGCGGCGCCGCCGGTCTACGTCATTCCCGACCTGCCGGTGCTGGCCGCGCTCACGGTCGCCGAGGTGGTCGCCGCGCTCGACGGAACGCTGCTCAGCGGCGACGGGCCGGCGCTGCAGCGGGAGGTCGACTCGTACCTGGCCGGCTCGGCCTACCTGCAGACCGTCCTGCCGCTGCTCAAGGACGGCATGCTGCTCGTCTCGTCGGGTGACCGCATCGACCTGGCCGTGGGGGTCGCCGCCGCCGCGGTCAGCCCCGACCTGCCGACGCCGGCCGGCATCGTGCTCACGGTGGGGCACGTTCCGGACGAGCGCGGCCTGAAGCTGCTCGAGCCCTCGGGGGTGCCGGTCATCGCGGTCAAGGCCGACACCTACACCACGCTGCACCGTCTCGAAGGCCTCACCGGCCAGTTGCGTGCCGAGAGCGCACGCAAGGTCGCGGCCGCGCTGGGAGCGTTCGCCGACCACGTCGACACCGAGGCCCTGCGCAAGCGGATCCAGCTGGCGAAGCCCGACGTCGTCACGCCGCACATGTTCTCGGCCCAGCTGATCGCCCGCGCCCGCGCCGACAAGCGGACGATCGTGCTCCCCGAGGGCGACGACGACCGGATCCTGCTCGCCGCCGAGGAACTCACCCAGCGCGGCGTGGCCGACCTCGTCCTGCTCGGCAACGTCGAGCAGATCACCGCGAAAGCCACCCAGCTCGGCACCGACGTCACGAACGTCCGGATCATCGATCCGCTGACGTCACCGTGGCGCGACACGTTCGCGAAGACCTACGCCGAGCTGCGGGCACACCGAGGCGTCACGCCGGAGATGGCGTACGACGTGGTGGGCGACGTCTCGTACTTCGGCACGATGCTCGTGCACGCGGGCGAGGTCGACGGCATGGTCTCCGGCGCCGCGCACACCACCGCGCACACGATCCGGCCGGCGCTCGAGGTGATCCGGACGCTGCCCGACGTCTCGCTGGTCTCCAGCGCGTTCCTGATGTGCCTGCCGACGAAGGTGCTGGTCTTCGCCGACTGCGCGGTCGTTCCGGACCCGGACGCCGCCCAGCTGGCCGACATCGCGGTCTGCGCGGCCGAGACGGCGGTGAAGTTCGGGGTGGAGCCGAGGATCGCGATGGTGTCGTACTCGACCGGCCAGTCCGGTTCCGGGGTCGACGTCGACAAGGTGCGTGCCGCGACCGAGATCGTGGGCGCCAGACACCCCGAACTTCCGCTCGCCGGGCCGATCCAGTACGACGCCGCCGTCGACCCGACCGTCGGCGCCGCGAAGCTGCCCGGCAACCCGGTCGCCGGGCACGCGACCGTGCTGATCTTCCCGGACCTGAACACCGGGAACACCACGTACAAGGCCGTGCAGCGCGCCGCGTCGGCGATCGCGGTGGGCCCGGTGCTGCAGGGGCTGCGCCGTCCGGTGAACGACCTGTCCCGTGGGTGCACGGTCGCCGACATCGTTAACACGGTCGCCATCACGGCCGTCCAGGCGCAGGGAGCTACGCGGTGAAGCCGGTACTCGTCGTCAACTCGGGCTCGTCGTCGCTGAAGTACCAGTTGATCTCGGAGAACGGGACGGTCAAGGGCCTGATCGAGGAGATCGGGTCCGATCGCGCCCGGCTCCGGCACGACGGGCACGAGGAGACCCGCCCGGCGAAGGACCACGACGACGCCCTCGCCTGGATGCTCGAGAAACTCCGGTTCGACGAGTTGCTGGCGGTCGGGCACCGCGTCGTGCACGGCGGCACCAGGTACACCGAGCCGACGATCGTCGACGACGACGTGGAAGCCGGTATCGAGGAGCTCTCGCCGCTCGCGCCGCTGCACAACCCGGTGAACCTGGCCGGTATCCGCGCGCTGCGCAAGCTGCTGCCGGACGTCCCGCAGGTGGCGGTGTTCGACACCGCGTTCCACGCGACGATCCCGGCGGTCGCGGCGACGTACGCGTTGCCGCTCGACGTCGCGGAGGCGCACGGGATCCGCCGGTACGGGTTCCACGGCACCAGCTGCCAGTACGTGGTCCGCCGCGCGAACCTCGACAACCTCGTCATCTGCCACCTCGGAAACGGCGCGTCGGCCACCGCGGTACGCGACGGCCGCAGCGTCGACACGTCGATGGGGCTCTCCCCGCTCGAAGGCCTGGTGATGGGCACACGCAGCGGGGATCTCGACCCGGCGGTGCCGTTCCACCTGATCCGGGCCGGTTTCGACCCGGCGGCGATCGAGGAGATCCTCACGAAGAAGAGCGGGCTGCGAGGGCTCGCCGGCGTGTCCGACATGCGTGAAGTACGAAAAAACGCCACCAACGGCGACGAAAAGGCTAAACGAGCCCTCGACGTCTACGCGTACCGGATCCGGAAGTACATCGGCTCGTTCCTCGCGGTCGTGCCCGGTGTGCAGGCGCTGGTGTTCACCGCCGGGGTCGGTGAGAACGACTGGCGGTTGCGCGCCGACGTCTGCGGGCCGCTCTCCCACCTGGGGATCGAGCTCGACGACGACGCCAACCGGGCCGCGGTGGGGGTCAGCGAGCCGACGACCATCGGCACCGGCCCGATCCAGGTGCTGGTGATCCCCACCGACGAGGAGTCCGAGATCGCGTCCCAGGCGGCCGCGGCGGTCTAGGACCTAGGACTCCCCCAGCTGGCCCAGGCGATGTTCGGCGCCGGTGACGCGCTGGGCGGCCAGCTGTGCCGCCTTCCGGGCGTGCTCGGCGGTCCGGCGCGCGGCCTTCAGCTCGTGGTCGGCCGCGTTCGCGGCCTCCTCGGCGTCGTCCAGGTCGAGCTTGAGCTGATCCACGCGGTCACGGGCCTCGGTGAACCGTTCCTCGGCCTCCGCCGCGGCGGAGGCGGCCTCGTCCCGGGACGCCTCCGCGTCCACGAGTGAGGCGCGGGCCCGGTCGAGCACCTCCTGCGCCTCGGCCCGCGCCTTCTGCAGCTGCTCGGCGCGCTCCTTGCGTTTCTCGGCGAGGTCGTCCTTGGGAGCCGGCTTCTGCGCCCGGGCGGCCGAACCCGCCGGAGCGGCCGGCCCCACCGGGCCGAACCCCGCGTACTGCAACCCGCTGACCAGCCGCCCGCTGCGTACCGCCTCGGCCGCGGCCGGGTCCCCCAACGCCGCGTGCAGCGTCTGCTCCAGCTCCCGCGCGACCGCGTCGGTGATCTGCTGGCCGCGCTCGTGCCCGAGCGCCCGCGCCTCCTGGGCCACCGCGTACACCAACCGGTGCCGCTGCTGGGTCAACGCGCGCAACTGCTCGGCGCTCACCGACGCCTGCAGCTCACGCAGCTGCTCCCCCAGAGCCAGCAGCGGCTCGATCTGCTCCCGCCGCTCACGCACCAGCTGGTTGGTCAGCCAGGCCGACATCGACGGCTTCCGCAGGGCTTTGATCTGCGCCGCGAGGTCACGGTCGCCGGCCGCCCTCGCCTCCTTCTCCCGGGCGAGCCGAGCGGCCGTGAACGAACCGGGGTCGAGCGCGTACAACTCGTCGGCGATGTCATCCAAAGACACGCCAAGAACAATGCCACCCGGGGCCACGCCCGCCGACGAATAGAGCATGTGGGTCATCGCGCTTCTCGTCGGCGCCGCCGTCATCGGCGTCTACGCGTTCGCCCTGCCCGACGTGGTCCACGCCGCCCTGTACACCGGCGTGAGCGCGGTAGCGGCAGTGACGGTCTTCGTCGCCGTGCGCCTCCACCGGCCACGCGTCCGCCTCGGCTGGTGGCTGCTCGGCGCCGGTCAGGCCGCCGCGACGATCGCGGACGCCATCTTCTTCGGCTGGCCGGCGCTGGTGGCCCCGCTCCCGTTCCCCAGCGTCGCCGACGCGTTCTACCTGGCGCAGTATCCGCTCTCCGCGGCCGGGCTGCTCCTGCTCGTGCGCTCACGCACCCCCGGCTGGGACGTCCCGAGCATCGTCGACGCGGCGATCGTGACCGCCTCCGCGGCGCTGCTGTCGTGGGTGTTCCTGATCACACCGGCGGCCGCTTCGGGCACGACGCTCGCCGGGTCCGTGGTCGCCGCGAGCTACCCGGCGAGCGACCTGCTGATGCTGGTCGTCGCCGCCCGGCTCCTGCTCGGCGCGGGTGACCGGCCGGTCGCTCTGCGCCTGCTCGCCGGCTACCTGGCCGCGCTGTTCACGGCCGACGCCGTCTACGCGCTCCAGGTCAACGCGGGCACCTACCAGGCGGGCGGCTGGCTCGACCTGATCTGGATCGCGTCCTCCACGCTGCTGGCCGCGGCCGCGCTCCACCCGTCGATGCGTACCGTCGACGTCCAGGCGCCGGCCGCTCCCCCGCTGGTCAGCAGCCACCGGCTGGCTCTGCTCGCGGCGGCGTCCGTCCTGGCGCCGGCCACGCTCGTCGTTCAGCACATCCGCGACGCCCCGCTGCACGTCTACCTCGTCGCCACCATCTGTGCGGCGCTGTTCCTGCTGGTCGTGGCCCGGCTCGGGCACCAGGTGGACATCCAGCGGCAGTTGGCGATCACCGACGGGCTCACCCGGCTACGCACCCGCCGCTTCTTCGACGAGACGCTCGAGACCGAGGTGGGCCGAGCGGAGCGGGACACCCGGCCGGTCGCGCTCCTGCTGCTCGACGTCGACCACTTCAAGCGGATCAACGACCGGTACGGCCACAGCATCGGCGACCTGGTGCTGGTGGAGATCGCCGAACGGCTCCGCAACTGTGTCCGTACCGGCGACGTGGTGGCCCGCTACGGCGGCGAGGAGTTCGCGGTGCTGCTGCCCGGCGCCTCCCCGGTCGACGCGTCGATGATCGCCGAGCGGATCCGGGCCGCGGTGGAGGCCACCCCGATCCCGGTCTCGGCCGACACGTCGATCACCACCACGGTCTCGGTGGGTGTCGCGACGCTGCCGACGAACGTCAGCACGTCGTCGGATCTGGTCCTGCTGGCCGACAGACTTCTCTACACCAGCAAGGAAGCGGGCCGGAACCGGGTCGCGACGCCCGCCGGTCTCGTCACCCGCTGACCACGGGTGGTTCCCCCATCCGGCCGAGGGGTCACTCGTACTATCCACAAAGGACTTCGTAGCGCCGGTCACACGCTACTGACCAGCACCGATGTGCGCTCCGAGGGCAAAGCGTGTAGCCTTCGCCGCGGGTCAAACGCCGAGGTCGAGGAGGTGGTCGTCGTGTCATCGAACGATCCCTCCAGTAGTTCCACCCGGCACGCGATCCGCGGCTGAGGTGTTGACTTCCCTCCCTGACTTCGAACGTCAGTGCCGCAGTGCGCAGTGCCGGGTCGACGAGCCATCGTTCGTTCTCGATCCGCGCAGGGGGTTCCCCATGAGCAAGGTCACTGTTCCGTTCGCCGCCGTCCTCATGCTGGCCTGGATCCTGACCATCACCGTTATCAACGCTTCCGCACACTGACAGTAGTCACGTGTCAAAAAGCGCGGGGATCGTCGCCTGGGACAAATGGGTTAGTAACCTGATGGACAAGCATGACCCGGGCTGTCCGTCAGTATCAACTGACGCGGATGGCAGGAGACGCGTCGGGTGTGTCCCTCCAGATCCCCGAGCACTGCTCTGACCTGCGGGTTACTCTGCTCTCCGAGATAGCGGGGACCGGTGGGGCACGGCGGGGGCCGTCGACTGATCCTGCTCCCGCGCCATGCCCTCGTAGCTCAGTGGATAGAGCAGGTGCCTTCTAAGCACTTGGTCGCAGGTTCGAGTCCTGCCGAGGGCACCGCGCCCGAGCGAACAGCTTAGCGCGCAGAAGGCACGATCCGAACACTCTCCGTAGCAGCCCTGCTGCACCCGCACCGCCGTCCGTACGGTGGTGCGGTGCGGACTCTCGGGGTGGATCTGGCGGCGGAAGCCGCCAACACGGCGCTCGCCGCGATCGACTGGTCGCCCGCCGGCGCGCTGGTGCGTCACGTTCAGGTCTCGATCACCGACGACGTCCTGGTGGACGCCGTGCCCGACGCCGCCCGAACCGGCATCGACTGCCCGCTGGGCTGGCCGACGGAGTTCGTGCGGTTCCTGGGCGCCTGGTCGGCCGGAACGTTCGAGCCGCCGGTGCACACCGACAAGGCCTGGCGACGACGGCTCGCGTACCGCCGGACCGACGAGGTGGTGCGTGAACGCCTGGGCCTGGTGCCGCTGAGCGTCGCGGCCGACCGCATCGCTCACCCGGCGATGCGCTGCGCCGGGATCCTGGCGCGGCTCGCCGCGGACGGGGTCCGGGTGGACCGGGCCGTGGTCGAGGCCTACCCGGCCGGTTCGCTGAAGTGCTGGGGCCTGCCGCACCGCCGCTACAAGGGCACCGCGAACGCCCCGGCCCGGCACGCCCTGGTCGACGAACTCCTGACGCGGGCGCCCTGGCTGGACCTGGGACCGTTCGAGCCCCTGTGCCGAGCCTCCGACCACGCCCTGGACGCCGTCCTGGCCGGTCTCACGGCCCGCGCGGCCGCCCTGGGCCGCACCTACCCGCCGACCCCGGAGGACGCCGGGGCCGCGGCGACAGAGGGCTGGATCGCCCTGCCCACCGGCCCGCTCGACGAGCTGGCCCCGGTCACTTCGTGAACTCGGCCCACACGATCTTGCCGGTGCCGCGCGCCTCCGAGCCCCAGGCCACCGAGAGACGGGCCACGACGTCGAGCCCGCGGCCGCCGGTGCTGGTCGCCGGCACCTTGACGACCCGAGGCGGCCGCGGCGAGTCGTCCTCGACCACTAGGCGGACGCGGTCGGGGTAGCGGATCAGCGCGAGCTCCACCAGCCCTTCGCCGTGCCGGATCGCGTTCGTGACCAGCTCGGAGGCGCACAGCACCGCCTGCTCGACGACGGTCTCGCCGAAGCCCCACTTGGTGAGCGTCCTGGCGACGAACGCGCGGGACCGGCCGATCGCGCCCTGCGCACCGCGGGCGATCGCGTGCCGCGCCTCGTCGATGCGGCTCTCGTCCCCCAGGTCGCGCCGGGCGACGACCACCGCGACGTCGTCGAAGCGGTGCCCGGCCGGCCCCACCGGCGCGACGATGCGATCGGCGAGGTGCTCGGCGCTCTCTCCCGCCCCGGCCGCGGCCAGCTCCGCGAGCGCACGGAGCCCGGCGTCGATGGTGTGCCCCGGTGACTCGATCAGGCCGTCCGTGACGAGCACCAACGCGTCGCCCGGCCCGATGTGGACCGGCATCGGGCGGTACTCGGCGTCCTGCACCCCGAGGATCAGGCCGCCGGCCACCTCGACCAGCTCCACCCCGCCGTTCGCGCGGACGACGAGCGGCGGCGGATGCCCGGCCCGCACGACGACGCCGTCACCGGTGGCCGGGTCGAGGGTGACGTAACAGCACGTCGCGAGCAGGCGGGTCTCCAGGTCGACCAGGAGCCGGTTGGTGCGCGCCATCACCTCCTCGGGACGGTGTCCCTCGGCGGCGTACGCCCGGACGCCGATCCGGAGCTGACCCATCACCGCCGCGGCGTGCGCGGTGTGCCCCTCGACGTCGCCGACCACCAGCCCGATGTGCCCGGACGGCAGCGCGATCACGTCGTACCAGTCGCCGCCGACCTGCAGGCCGTCGGTGCTGGGCAGGTAGCGGCAGGCGGTGGAGACGCCACGGATGCCGTCGGTGCGGCGGGGCAGCATCACGCGCTGCAGGCCGGCGGCGAGCTCGTGCTCGGCGTCGTAGAGGCGGGCGCGCTCGAACGACTGCGCGGCCAGGCCGCCGAGCGCGACGAGCAGCGTCCGGTCGTCGGACGTGAACGGCTGTGGCTCGTCCCAGCGCACCGCGAAACCGCCGACCGGGCGGCCACCGGCGATCATCGGCAGATAAGCCCAGGCCGAACCGCCCACCTCGGCCGCGCCCGGCCAGCGGGCGGCGAATTCGTCGGCGTCGCCGGCGAAGAGGGGCGCGCGGGTGCGTACCGCCTCGGCGAGCGGGCGGGGGTCGGTCAGCGTGACGCCGTCGAAGTCCGCGACCACCAGCGGGTCGTACCCGACGGCGTCGATCACACGCAGGCGGTCGGCCTCCATCAGCACGACGCCGAGCGCGGACGCCCCGATCGCGTTGCGCAGCGTCCCGGTGAGGACCTGGGTGACGTCCTTGAGCGTGAGCGCCTCGGCCAGCGCGCGGGTCACCGCGGTGATCAGCGCGGCGCGTTCCCACTCGGCCCTGGCGGCGTCCTGCTGGCGCTGCCAGGTCCGGTGGCGGTCGGTGAAGTCGGCGGCGACACCGATCAGGCGCTCGGCGTGGCCGTCGGCGTCGGCGAAGACCCGGCCGCGGGCTTCCACCCAGCGGGTCTCGCCGTCCGGGCGGACCACCCGGTACTCGGCCTGGTACTCGCCGACCTCGTCGATCGCGTGCTCGATCAGCGACCGGACGCGGTCCCGGTCGGCCGGGTGCAGCCCGTCGTAGAAGGACGCGATGCGACGGCCGAACGTGTCCGGGTCGACGCCGAACAGACGGCACAGCCGGTCGTCCCAGATCAGTTCGTCGGTGGCGAGGTGCCAGTCGAAGGAGCCGATGCCGGACGCGTCGAGGGCGAGCTCCAGCCGACCGAGCAGGATGTCCCGGGAGTGCTCCACCGGAAGCCCCGCCGACTCCGGGGATTCCATCGGCGCGTTCTCTCCTGACCGTCGAGCGGGTGACGTCCTACCTGGTATCCCCAGTATGCGGTCGTCACACCCGATCCGCCTGGTGAGGCGGTCGTCACCCACTCGTCCCCGGTCAGACCGCAGCGCGACCGAGGTCGGGGAAGTCGGTGAAGAAACCGTCGATGCGCTGGGCCAGCAGCAGCTCGATCCACCCCTTCACGTCACCGTGGGCGTTCGGGTCGGTGCCGTCGCGGAACGCGGGCGGAAGGAACTGGTTCTCGGCCCGGACGGTCCAGACGTGGACGATCAGACCCCTGCGGTGCGCGTCGGCGACGACCGTGGTGGGTTTTCCGTCCGCGGTGATCACCCGGGCGGTGTTCAGTCCGACGCCGTCCGCGTACCGGGCGATCCGCGCGAGGCCCGCGGGGGTCACCAGGTCGTCGTAGCCGCGTGGTTCGCCGAACGGGCCACCGGTGGCGTCGACGAGCTGGACCAGCGGCACGTCGATCAGCCGGTCGAGGCGACGGAGGTTGCCGGTCTCGAACGACTGGATGATCACCTTGCGCGGGTGCGTCCGCTTCAGGATCCGCACCAGCGGCTCCTCGAGCGGCTTGCCGATCGACCGGAAGTACGTCGGGTGCTTGGTCTCGGGATAGATGCCGATCGTGCGGTGCTGCCGCTTCACCAGGTCGATGACCTCCTGGAGCGTCGGCACCTCGAATTTGCCGTCGTAGGCGGTGTTGGCCGGGCGGACGGCGGGGAGGCGTTCGATCGCGCGGAGCGTCTTCAGCTCACGCAGCGTGAAGTCCTCGGTGAACCAGCCGGTGACGGCCTTGCCGTCGATCGTCTTGGTGGTCCGGCGGCCGGCGAACTCGGGGTGGGCGGCCACGTCGGTGGTGCCGCCGATCTCGTTCTCGTGCCGGGCCACGAGCACCCCGTCCCTGGTGATCACCAGGTCGGGTTCGACGTAGTCCGCGCCCTGCTCGATCGCGAGTTGGTACGCCGCGAGCGTGTGCTCGGGCCGGTACCCGCTGGCGCCCCGGTGCGCGATCACCTCGACCGCCGAGTGCTCCGCGGGCCGGGCGACGGCGGTGGCCGGGATCGCGACGACGAAGGTAGTGGCCAGGGTCAGGGCGAGACCTAACCGGAAACTCCGCATGGCTCCTCCTCGAGGCGCGGCGACGGGGAATGTCGCCTCGCCTCGAGCAGCCCAGCGGAGCCAGTCAGATTACCGGTGAAACCAGACTGAATAGGGCGTGAAGCGTTACTGCAGGTATCCTTCGACCTCGCTGACCGGGCGTGCGGCCGCGTCGTCCGGGTTCTGTCCGGCCTCACGCCGGGCCCGGCGCTGGCGCAGCAGGTCCCAGCACTGGTCGAGCTCTTCCTCGACCTGCTTGAGCCGCTCGTGCTCCTCGGCCGCGGTGAGCTCGCCGGCACTCAGCTTCTGGCGCAGCGAGTGCTCCTCGGCGACCAGCTCGTCGACCCGCCCGATGATCTGCTTTTCCGACGACACGTGATTCCTCCTCGAAAGCGTCGGCCCCGACCGTACCCGCGCCGGACACGACGAAGCCCCCGACCGTACGGCCGGGGGCTTCGGGGTGCTCAGGCGGCGACCACGCCTTCCGACGCGGCGAGCTCGCGGAGCTGGTGCAGTGCGGCGTTCTCCAGCTGGCGCACCCGCTCGCGGGAGAGGCCGAGCGTGCCGGCGATCTCGGTGAGCGACTGCTGCCTGCCGTCCTCGAGCCCGTACCGGGCCCGGACGATACGCGCCGACCGCGGGTCGAGCCGCTCGATCATCTGACCCAGCCCGTCACGCTGGATCGCCGCGATCACGACGTCCTCCGGCGACGGCTCGTCACCATCGGCCACCAGGTCGGACAGCGAGGTCTCGCCGTCCTCGCCGACCGGGGTGTCGAGCGACACGGTCTCGCGGGCCCAGCGGATGAGCTCCTCGACCCGGCTGGGCTCGATGTCCAGCGACTTGGCGAGCTCCGGGATCTCGGGCTCGCGCCCCAGCTCACGGGTCAGATCACGCCGGACGTTACGCATCCGGTTGATCTCCTCCACCAGGTGGACGGGAAGTCGGACCGTCCGGGCCTGCTGCGCGATGGCCCGGCTGATCGCCTGCCGGATCCACCAGGTCGCGTACGTGGAGAACTTGTATCCACGCTGGTAGTCGAACTTCTCCACCGCGCGGACCAGGCCGGAGTTACCCTCCTGCACCAGGTCCAGCAGCGGCATCGCGGAGCGGGTGTAGCGCCGCGCGATCGAAACCACCAGCCGGAGGTTGGCCAGAATGAAGGCGTCCTTCGCCCGGCGGCCTTCGGCGACCAGCCGGGTAAGCTCAGAACGCGTGATGTATTCGGGGAAGGTTCCTTCGTCGAGCCAGTGCTCGGCGAGGAGGCCGGCCTCGACCTGCTTCGCCAGCTCCACCTCCTGCTCGGCGTTCAGCAGCGGGGTGCGGCTGATCTCGTGCAGGTATGTGCCGACGAGGTCGCGGTCCGGCACCGCGGTGTCGTCCGACTCGACGACCCTGGTACTCGGCTCCACAACGTCCGTCGTCATCGTCTCCCCAATCCCTCTTTGCGCCTCACACGTACGTAACCCTCAACGGCGTTCACCCGACGGAGATTCCGGTTTTGTTGGGTGATCCGCGCAACGTCGCGTCCCAGCGGCTATCCGTCAGGGATTGCCCCCGGGATCGGCCGGGTAACCTGATCCGGTGAGCTTCTGGACGGCTCTGTGACGAACGCCTCGCCCCAAATCACGCCTGACCAGGTCAAATCTGCACTTGGCCGGTTCGCGACCGGTGTCGTGGTGCTCAGCATCCGGGACGGGAAACCTCCGGAGGGGGCACCGCCCGGCGCCTTCGACGCTGACCCCGACGAGGACTTCGACGACCCCGCCGACGACATCGCCGCCACTCTGACAGCGTTCATGCCGGTCTCTTTGTTCCCGCCGATCGTCGCGATCTCGGTAGATCTTTCCGGTTACCTGGCCGAGGTTCTGCAGCGGCGGGCGCATTGGGGGCTGTCCGTGCTCGGGGCGTCGCAGGGCGCGCTGGCCGGGCGCTTCTCCGCCGCCGGGCGGCCCAGCGCGCGTCTGCTGCTGGCGGCCGAGGAGCACCACCGTGGTGCGCTCACCGGAGCGCTTCTGCTGGACCGGGCCGGCGCCACGCTCGAGTGCGTCACGGACTCCCACCGAGAGGTCGGTGATCACCTGCTGGTGACCGCCTCGGTGGTGAGCGCGTCCACCGGCGGCAAGGATCCGCTGGTCCGGTACGACCGCGCGTACCGTCAGCTCACTCGGCGTGATTGAGTCTCCGGCCGTCGGGTAACTGCAGGCGCATGGAACGCAGCGACAAACACGGCCCACGGCAGGACGAGGCGATGGCCCGCGAGACGCGCGGGCTCGTTCAAGGGGGACGCTCGGGACGCGCCGAGGAGTGGCTGGACCCGGAAGCGCCCGGCGAGGACCAGCCCGAGGCCGACTTCGCGCCCGACGCCACCCTCACCGGTGGCATCCCCGAAGGGCTCACGCCGGAGGGCGTCGCCGAGCGCTCGGAACTCGCGTCGTACCTCGGCCGCGCCGTCTACCCGGCGTACCGCGACCAGATCATCGACCGGCTGGTCGAGAACAACGCTCCGACACGCCTGGTGACGGTCGTGCGTGACCTCCCCGCCGAAGAGCAGTACGAGAACGCGGGCGCGATCGCGCAAGCCCTGGGTCTGGGCCACGAAGAGCAGCGGTTCTAACCACCGCCGAGGAGTACGGCCGAGTTGACCAGGGCCACGTGGCTGAACGCCTGGGGCGTGTTGCCCAGGTGGCGCCGGGCGACCGGGTCGTACTCCTCGGCCAGCAGACCGGTGTCGCTGGCCAGGCCCACCAGCCGGTCGACGAGCGCCACCGCCTCGTCCTTGCGCCCGATCAGGTAGAGCGCGTCGGCGAGCCAGAAACTGCAGGCCAGGAACGCTCCCTCTTCGCCCGGTAGCCCGTCGACGGCCTCCTTCTGCGGGCGGTAACGCAGCACGAACCCGTCGGCCACCAGCTCGCGCTGGACGGCCTCGACAGTGCCGATCACCCGGGGGTCGTCGGGCGGCAGGAAGCCCAGGCGCGGGATGAGCAGCAGCGAGGCGTCGAGGCCGGTGGAGCCGTAGTACTGCGTGAACGAGTTCCGGGTGCGGTCGAAGCCGCGTGCGCACACCTCGGCGTGGATCGTGTCCCGGATCGAACGCCAGCGATCGGCGTCACCGTCCTGGCCGAACTTCTCGGCGCCCTTCACCATCCGGTCGAACGCCACCCAGCACAGCACTTTCGAGTGCACGAAGTG
The DNA here is from genome assembly GCF_039524755.1 of Cryptosporangium japonicum. Classification (NCBI taxonomy): domain Bacteria; kingdom Bacillati; phylum Actinomycetota; class Actinomycetes; order Cryptosporangiales; family Cryptosporangiaceae; genus Cryptosporangium; species Cryptosporangium japonicum. The sequence continues at coordinate 132,676 of NZ_BAAAGX010000017.1, read as the reverse complement.
CTGCCGATCGCCGCGGACCTCCCAGAGCCCGTTGTCCGGCTCCCGCCACGTCGTCTCCAGGTGCTGGATCAGCCGTTTCTGCAGGCTCCAGGCGTCTTCGTTGCTACTGATCCCGGACTCACGGGCGAAGTGCAGAGAATCCAAGACCTCACCGATGACGTCCAGCTGCAACTGCTCGCTCGCGGCGTTCCCGATCCGCACCGGCGCCGACCCCTCGTACCCCCGCAGCCAGGGCACCTGCCACTCGTCGATGCGGCGGCGGCCTTTGATCGAGTACATGATCTGCAGATCGGCGGGGTCGCCGGCGACCGCGCGCAGCAGCCAGTCGCGCCAGGCGATCGCCTCCTGGTCGTAACCGTTGGACACCAGCGCCTGGAGCGTGAACGACGCGTCACGCAGCCAGCAGTAGCGGTAGTCCCAGTTGCGGGGGCCGCCGATCTGCTCCGGGAGCGACGTGGTGGCCGCCGCGACGATGCCGCCGGTCGGGTCGTAGGTCAGCGCTTTGAGCGTGATCAGCGACCGCTTGACCGCGTCCGCCCAGCGCCCCTCGTAGCGGCACTGCTGCACCCACCCGCGCCAGTATGCCTCGGTGTTGTTCACCTGCTCGATCGCGTCGACGTCGCGGTCGTTCTCCTGCCAGGATTCGCGCCAGGTGAGCACGAACGGGACGTACTCCCCCGGGCTGACCGTGAACTCCCCCACCGTGGAGAGGTTCTCGCCGTGCAGCGGCACGCTGCTGCGCAGCCAGACCGCGTCCGGGCCGGCGACCGCGGCGAACTCGCCGTTGACGTGACGCACCCAGGGCACGATCTGCCCGTAGTCGAACCGGAGCCGCAGGACACTGCGCATCGCGACGTGCCCTTCGAGCCCTTCGACGACCCGGACGACGTCGACCGCGTCGTCACGTGGCGGCATGAGGTCGATGACGCGGACCTTGCCCTCCGGCGTCTCCCAGATCGTCTCCAGAATCAGGGTGTCGTCGCGGTACTTGCGGCTGGTGCAGGTGGCCTCGCCGGCCGGGGAGATCTGCCAGTGGCCGTTCTCCTCGTCGCCGAGCAGTTTCGCGAAGCAGGCCGCGGAGTCGAAGCGGGGCAGGCAGAGCCAGTCGATCGAGCCGTCGCGGCCGACGAGCGCCGCGGTGTGCAGGTCGCCGATGACGGCGTAGTCCTCAATTCTCCCGGTCACGTTGCTTCTCATGCCCAGAAAATTAGTTGGTCCACCGTGCTCGAATCACGGCATGTTCACCGCTGCGCTGGCCGGACTGGGTCTCGGCCTGTTCGTCGCGGCCCAGGTGGGGCCGGTGTCCCTGTTGTGCGTGCGGACCGTGCTGCGGTACGGGCTGGCTCCCGGCCTGGCCGTGGGGCTCGGCGCCGCGCTGATCGACGTCTCCTACGCGTTTCTGGGGATGCTCGGGGTGGCCCAGCTGATCCGGTCGGACGTGGTGCGATGGTCCCTGGGGTTCGTGGGGGCGGTGGTGCTGGTGTGGATGGGCGCCCGGACGCTGTGGACCGCGCATCGGGTGCGGCTGGGGTTGGAGACCGCGGACGAAGTCACCTCGGTCGCGGCGGCGCTGCGCACGTCCGTGCTCGCCACCGCGTCGAACCCGCTGACGATCGTGTCCTGGGCGTCGATCTTCGCGGCGGCGTCGACGGCGGCCCTGATGTCCTCGTCCGGGGCCGCGGCCGCGCTGCTCGCCGGCGTCGGCCTGGGGAGCGTCGGCTGGTTCGCGGTTCTGGCTTTCGTGGTGTTCCTGGCCCGGCAGCGGGTCGGCACCCGGCTCCTGCAGGCCGTGGACTCGATCGCGGGCGCCGGTCTGGTGGCCTTCGGGGGCCTGCTCGCATTTCGGACTGTGCGGGATAGTTAGGCAGCGCTCGACACGGTTGACCAGCGAGGTGGATAGGCTGCCGTTCGTGACTGAGCGTTTGGTGTGGGTCGACTGCGAGATGACCGGGCTGGAACTGGGCCACGACGCCCTGATCGAAGTGGCCGCGCTCGTCACCGATTCCGACTTGAACATCCTGGGTGACGGCGTCGACGTGGTGATCAACGCGCCCGACGCGACGCTGGACGGCATGCTCGACGTCGTCCGCGAGATGCACGCGAAGTCGGGGCTGACCACCGAGGTCCGCGAGTCGACAGTGACCCTGGCCGAGGCCGAGGAGATGGTGCTCGCGTACGTGCGCGAGCACGTGAAGGACCCGAAGTCGGCGCCGCTGTGCGGGAACTCGATCGCGACCGACCGGGGCTTCCTCGCGCGTGACATGCCGACGCTCGACAACTACCTGCACTACCGGATGGTCGACGTCTCCTCGATCAAGGAGCTGTGCCGGCGCTGGTACCCGCGGGTGTACTTCGGGCAGCCGGCGAAAGGGCTCGCGCACCGGGCGCTGGCCGACATCAAAGAGAGCATCCGGGAGCTCCAGTACTACCGGCAGGCGATCTTCGTCCCCCCGCCCGGGCCGGACGTCGAGCAGGCCAGAGCCATCGCGGCGGCGCTGCCCGACCTGAAGTGACGTACATCCGATCCCGAGGTCGAAGGCGTCCGCACGGGACCGCTATGATGGGTGAGCCGCGCGGGTAGTCGCCGCGCGCATGGTGGCTGTAGCTCAGTTGGCAGAGCACCGGGTTGTGGTCCCGGGTGTCGTGGGTTCAAATCCCATCAGTCACCCCAGCGCAAAAGGGCCGGTCCATTCGGACCGGCCCTTTTGCCGTGTTACTTGATCGCGCTCCCGGCTTTGTACTGCTCCCAGGTCATCTCCCAGTCGGTCCAGCCGTTGCCCTTCTGGACGTGGGCCTCGGTGCCGACGATCTCGATCGGGTCGCCCTTGAGCGTCAGCTCGTAGAACCAGCTCGCGTTGGCCGTCGACGCGTTGACACACCCGTGCGAGACGTTGGTGCTGCCCTGCGAACCGGTCGACCACGGAGCGGCGTGCACGAACTCACCGCGCCAGGTGAACCGGACGTCGTAGTAGACCTTCTGGCGGTAGCCGCCGGGCGAATCCGCCGGGAGGCCGAACGTGCCGGAGTCGAACGTCTTCTCGTACGCCTTCTCCATCGCGACCATCTTGCCGGACGACGTCGGCGTGCTCCGCTTGCCGAGGCTGATCGGGAACTTCCGGAGCAGCTTGCCGTCCCGGTAGACGTACATCGTCTTGTCTTTGTTGACGACCTTGCTGGTGATCGCGCGCCCCACGGTGAACGTGGCGAACCGGTCACGCTTGCCGTAGTTGCCGTTGCCCATCGGGAGCCCGCCGATCGCCAGCCGGACGCTCACCTTGGTGCCGGTGGGCCAGTACTCGCGCGGGCGGTAGTGGATCTCGCTGGGGCCGAACCAGTGCCAGGACCCTTCGACGGCCGGGGTGCTGGTGACGAACAAGCGCTTCTCGACGGCGGCCCGCTGCGCCTTCGGGATGTTGTTCGTGAACTCGACGACGATCGGCAGGCCGACGCCCACCGTGTCGCCGTCGCTGACGTAGAGGTCCGCGCCGGTGATCGAACCCGGCTTGGCCATCGTCGAGAAGGTGGACTTCGTCGTGGCCTGCTGGCCGTTCTGGGACGCCGTGGCCGTGACGGTGTACGTCGTGCTGTACGCCAGCTGCCGCGCCGGTACCCAGGACTTCTTGTCGCTCGCGACGTTGCCGGCGACCGGCTTGCCGTCCGGACCGGCGAGCGTGACCGTGTCGAGGGCACCGTTGGTGGCGAAGGTGAGCACCGAGCTGGTGAGCACCTTCTTGGCCTGGTTGGCCGGCTTCGAGAGGGCCAGCGTCGTCGGCGACGGCGCCGGGCTCTTCACCGCGTTCGCCGCCGGGCTGAACTTGCCGGTGGCCACTTCCTGCCCGCTGCTGCACGACGCCAGTAACCCGAGCGCGAGGGCGGCAACCCCGACCCGCGTCACCCGGTGCTGCCAAGAGGTGCGGACCGCCCGCATCGTCACCCCGCTCATTCGCCTGCCGTATACCTACACAACACTGTGAATCACCTGTACATGACGTTGTCAACCCCTACGCGTGAACAAGGGGGTCGGTTCAGCTGGAGGCGATTTCAGCGTGGGGAAGCGGGCTGCTATCGTTGGTTCTCGTCACCGGGGCGGTCGAACGGTCCGGGGATGACTAGCGCCAATAGCTCAATAGGCAGAGCAGCTGACTCTTAATCAGCGGGTTCGGGGTTCAAGTCCCTGTTGGCGCACTTTTCTTTTTCATTCCGCAGTTCGGGGGCCTACGGCCCCACTGCCATCCGCAGCGTGTGACGCTGGTCCACGCCCCAGGCTTTGGCCGTGGCGGGCAGGAACGTTTCTATCGAGGCCTCGGTCGGGGTCAGCCAGGTCAGGGTTCTGGCGTGGCGGTGCCAGCGGTAGGGCTTCAGGTCGCTGTCCCAGGGGCCGCCCTCGGCGACCACGGTGCCGGACCGGTCGGTGATCACCAGACGCAGCCAGGCGTCGCCCTCGGCGTCGATGGCGTAGTGGGGGACGGCTCGGTGGCGGCGGTCGGGGGTGCTTCGACCGGGGCCGATCCACGTCATCAGGCAACCGGCGGCCATCGTCGCGTCGAACGCCTCCTCGAAACCGGCCGGGGAGACGCCTCGTGCGGCGGCCAGGCCCAGCAGGACGGGCTGGAGCCAGTTCAGGTACGCGATCGGGCGGGCCGCCGGCGGCAGGTCCAGCAGCGCCGGGTCGAGCCGGGCCGTCGCGAGGTCGGCGGTGCGGGGAGCCGGCACCGAATAGCCCGGCTCGACGTCTTCGTCCACCGCTCGGAGTGCGATCGTGCCGTGCTCGGCCGGCACGGGTGTCGCGCGGGCCAGGCACGCGCTGTAGAGCTCGCAGACGCCCGCGGCTCGTTTCGCGAAGTGGTCGGCCCGCACCGGGTCCCGGCGATCGACCCAGGAGGCCGGTGCCTCCCAGGCGTCGGCGGGCAGCGGACGGCTCCAGAGCCGGCTCGGCAGCACGACCGGGTTCAGGTCCACCGACTTGTACCGCGTTCGTCCGGCCATCGCACCTCACCTGTGGAAACTCGTTCACCCGACGCTAGGGTGGGTATGGTTGCGCAGGTGAACAGGCCCTCGCCGCGCCTGGGCGGCGTGGTGTCGCTCGAGGTCCGATGAACAAGTGGTTGTTGCTCGGCGGTGCCATCGCCAGTGAGGTCACCGCCACGATGGCTCTCAAAGGTGCGCTCGAGCAGCCGGCGCTCTACGTGGTGGTCGCCACCGGGTACGTGGCCTCGTTCGTGCTCCTCGCCGCGGTGCTGAAGCGCGGAATGGGGCTCGGGGTCGCGTACGGCATCTGGGGCGCGCTCGGGGTCGTCTGCACGGCGGTGCTCTCCGCGGTCATCTACGACGAGCCGCTCACGCTGCTGATGGGGCTCGGTATCGCGGTGATCATCGCGGGTGTACTGCTGGTCGAGATCGGCTCCCAGGCCGCCCAGGCCGAGCGTGAGGGCCGGCTCGTGGTCCCGGCCGCCCGCACCGAGCGCGAAGGCTGACGCATGGCGTACGTCTTCCTGGCCGCCGCGATCCTGCTGGAACTCGGGGGCACGCTGGCGCTACGCATGGCGTCCGTGGGCCGCGGTGTCTGGTACGTCGCCGTCGTGGCCGGATACGTCGGCGCGTTCGTCGGGCTCTCGCTCGCGCTCGATCGTGGGCTGCATCTCGGTGTCGGCTACGGCATCTGGACGGCGAGCGGGGTGGCGTTGGCCGCTGTTGCCTCGAGGGTGCTGTTCGAGGAGCCGCTGACGAAGGTGATGCTCGGCGGTATCGCGCTGATCGCCACCGGGGTACTCCTGGTGGAACTCGGCGCCAGCCACGCCTGACGCGCTCCGAGCGGACCACACCCTGGGCGGTGACGCACTCAGAGCGGTGACGCACTCAGAGCGGACTACACCCGGAGCCGTGGCGCGCTCGGAGCCCCGGGGCACGCTCGGGGCGGAGCCACCCGCCGCGGTGAAGGGCTGACCGCACCGCGGTGACCGCCGGCAGGCAGGGACCCCTCCGCCCACCCTGCCGGCGCCCCAGGTGCAGGTGCCCCAGCGTGGGACCGGCTCGGAACAACGCCCGGGTTGACGGTAGGGGGCAACTGCCGTCACAGCAGCCCCACGGATCCGGTTTGCGTGGCACGAGGAGATGATCCGTCCGACGGTGCCGGGCCATCCCACCCGAACGGTGGAACATCCGAGCGATTCATCCACATGCGACTCCACGCACACGGTGGGAATCCCCGAGACGCCACCGCGAGTGAGTCTTACTCCGCCAGGTATGAGAACCGGGGGTCCCGGCGGGCCACTATTCATTCGCGCGGCCCCGTCCGCCCGGAACCGGCGGGGTCGCGCCTCACACCACGAAGAAGCGGGGACGGAGTAGACACTCCGTCCCCGCTTCTTCACGTGCACAAAGGAATGGGGCGCACCGCCGGCTTCCCCGGCCGGCGGTGCGCCCCAGGCGACCTGAGTGATTACCGGGATCGGTAACGCGCGGGCCGCCACAGACCGCGCGTTCCGATCGCCTCCCCGGCGGCTCCGGGAATCCCTACCCGACGTTGCCCATCCGACTCGGGCAGGGATCCGGGGAGCACGATCTCACTCAGGCAATGGTGCAACCGGCGGCGGCGATGATCAGCTCCAGCGCGTCCTCGAGCGCCTGGTTCGCAGCGTCATCGTCGGCCGCGGCGTCGTCAGCGGCGGCGTCGTCACCCGCAGCGTCATCGGCCGCAGCGTCGTCGGCCGCAGCGTCGGCAGCGGCGGCGTCGTCACCCGCAGCGTCATCGGCCGCAGCGTCGTCGGCCGCAGCGTCGGCAGCGGCGTCCTCGGCAGCGGCCTCGTCCGCAGCGGCGGCGTCGTCGGCCGCAGCAGCGTCGTCGGCCGCAGCAGCGTGGTCAGCAGCCGCCGGGTCGGCAGCGGCGCCTTCCTTCACCGCGGCGTCGTTGTACTTGTCGACGGCGAGACCCATCCGGGCGAGCACACCCACGCGCTGGACCTCCAGCGGGTTGAGGATGTTCTCCTGGACGTACTTCCGGCCGGCGCGCTTGGACTTCGCGAGTTCCTTCTCGGCCGCCGCTTCCTTCGCGGCGATCTCCTCGAGGCCCTCGTCGACGACGTCGGCGGCCTCGTCCGGAACGTCGGCCGCATCGATCTCGGCCGCATCCACGTAGTCCGCGGTCGCCCCGCACTGAATGGCGCCACCATCGCCCGCAGCCGCATCATCCGCAGCAGCAGCCTCATCAGCGGCAGCAGCATCGTCAGCCGCCGCAGCATCGTCAGCCGCAGCCGCGTCATCCGCCGCAGCCGCGTCATCCGCCGCAGCCGCGTCGTCCGCAGCGGCAGCGTCGTCAGCGGCGTTGTCCTTGCCGTGCTTGCCCTTCTTACCGTGCTTCTCCCCCGCCGCCGCGCCATCCTCCGCGCCCGCCGCTGAGTCCTCCGCGCCCGCCGCCGAATCCTCCGCGGCCGGGTCGTTCGCGGGGTCGGCCGACGGGGCCTCGGCCGCGTCCGCCGCCTCCACCGCGCACGTGGCCAGTTCCTCCGCGTTCAGGTCCGGCTTGTCGGCCCGCCGACCGATCGCCGTCTCGATCCGGTTGATCGTCGCCGTGCGCTTGTCCGCCAGCGGCCCGAGGATCGCGTTCTGGACGAAGTTCGCCCCACCCTCACCGTTCGACGACTCGAGTCGCGTCTGCGCCTCGGAGATCTGCATCTCCAGCAGCACGACGTTCTGAGCCACTTCGGCCTGCGCGGCCGACGGGACCACGGTCAGCTGGTTCGCGACGTCAGGACAGACGATCTTGCCGGCGCTGGCGGCCGCGGGATCCGCATTCGAATCCATACTCGCCGAAGAAACCCCGACCATCGCCGCTGCGGTCAGTGCGACCGCGGTTCCTCCGACAGCGGCGCCGATAGCCCACCGCGACCGTCCTGCTCGTTTTCGCATTCCGCTCTCCCTATAGATTCACCCGGAAGGGCCTCTTGCGCCCACGAGACTGAAGAACGCCGCTGTTCCGCCGCGGGTTCAGCGATAAAAATTAACAGTTCGTGGGTCGTCAGAACCACGAAAATGGGCACAAAAATAGGGAGCACCGCCGGCGGGGTGACCAGCGGTGCTCCCTGCAAAGCCTGAATCCGGTGACCGGGATTCGGTATTACGCGGACCGCCACAGACCGCGTAACCGCACTTCCAGATTCAGGCGAGTGAACAGACCGACAACGATTCGACGTCCAGGTTCGGACGCGGCGCGTTCCGGCCGATAGCGGTTTGCATACGGTTGATGGTGGCTACTCGCTTGTCCGCGAGCGGGCCGAGGATCGCGTTCTGAACGAAGTTCGGGCCTCCTTCGCCTTCGGACGTGACAAGTCGGTTTTCGGCTTCATTGATCTGCGTATCGAGCAACGCCAGATTGCGTTCCACCTCCGCCTGTGCCTGTGCCGGGATCGCCGGCAGCTGACTTTCCACATCCGGGCAGGAGATCTGCTGACCAGCAGGATCCTCCCCGTTGTCCCCACCGTCTGCCGGCGGTGCGGACGTCTCGGGCGCCTCGGGCGCTTCGGCCGGCGGAGCCTCGTTCGCGGGATCGGCGGTCGGGGCGCCACCGTTCTGCACGGAGCACACCGACAATTGCTCGGCGCCCAGGTTCGGCCGGGCCGCGGTGCGCCCGATCGAGATCTCGATCCGATCGATCGTCGCTTTCCGCTTGTCGGCCAACGGGCCGAGGATCGCGTTCTGAACGAAGTTCTTACCGCCCTGACCGACGGTGCTTTCGAGCCTGTTCTGGGCCTCCGAGATCTGCGTCTGCAACAGTTGCAGATTGCGCTCGACTTCGGCCTTGGCCGACGCCGGAACAGCAGGCAGCTTACCGGAGACGTCGGGGCAGGAGATCGTGCCGACGCTAGCCGACGAACCCGATGACGCCTCCTCGCTGGCGGATGACGTACCCACCAAAGCCGCTCCGGTCAGCGCGAGCGCGGTTCCACCGATCGCCACGCCCAGAACCCAACCTGACCGACCTTTTCCTCGCATTGCTTCTCCTGTGTCCGGCGCACCCGGATGAGCTTCGGAGTTTGCCCACGCCCAACAACACGGAAATGCCGCGCGAGTGGTTCACGGCCTTTCCGGAAATCGCGGAAGAGGCCGCTGAACAGGGCGGATATGCTGGGGCCATGCCGCGCGCCGTCGTCACCCTGCTCTCGGTCGTGGTCCTGCTCCTCCTGGGCACCGCCGCGCCGGCCCGGGCCCACGGCGCCGACGCGAAGCCCGAGGCGACCGACTACCGCACCGCGATCACCGCGGTCACCCCGTCCACCGACGACGTCACGGTGCGCGTGATCGAGAACGGCGCGCGCCTCGAACTACGCAGCAACACCGACCGGGACGTCGAGGTCCGGGGTTACTCCGGCGAGCCGTACCTGAGGATCTCGGCCGACGGTCTCTGGACGAACACCCGCTCGCCCGCCACCTGGATCAACGCCACCGCCGACGGCAAGAGCCCGGTGCCGGCCAGCGCCCGGGTCGACACCGCGGCCGCGCCGGAGTGGCAGAAGGTCAGCTCGGAGCGGGTCGTGCGCTGGCACGACCATCGTTCGCACTGGATGAGCACCAGCCCGCCGCCGGCCGTCACCGCCGACCCGTCCTCGTCCCATCGCATCGCGTCCTGGGCCGTCGCGCTCGTGGTGGCCGGTGGGCCCACCACGGTCAGCGGCACCCTCGACTACGAACCACCGCCGACGCCGACGCTGTGGTGGGCGGCGGTCGCGCTGGCGGCGGCCGCGCTGTTCGCGGTCACGTACTTCTGGGGACGACGTCCGGCCGCGCGCCGTCTCGTCGCCGGCGCACTCGCGGTGGCCGCGCTGGCCGAGCTGGCCGACGCGGTGGGGCGCACGATCGTCGCGGGCTCCACCGGGTTCGGTGTGGTCACCGGGGTGCTCACCGGGCAGGGCGTGGGCCTGCTGGTGTCGTTGGCCGCGCTCGCGGCGGCGGTGGTCACGGTGCGGGGTGCGGAGGCGGGGCCGTTCGCGCTCGCGTTCGCCGGGGTGTGCCTCGCGCTGCTGGGCGGGCTGCCGGATTACGAGACATTCGCACACGCTGTCCCAGCGGTGCCGTGGTCCGGTCCCGTCGCCCGTCTCCTCACCGTCGCGCTGCTGGGCTTCAGCCTCGGCGCCGCGCTCAGCGGCTGGTGGTGGCTGCTCCAGGCCCGCCGCGCGGCCCAGTCCTCCCCGGCGGCGGCGGGCGAGCCCGCGGACGTACCCGGGGCGCACTGAACCGACGCTCGTTCGCGTCAACCGAACGCCGGTCCGACCGATGTACAGATGTGCCGGGTGTGAGGCGATTCGAGCTCCGAGGAGCGCTGTTCCGCGATCCGGTGCTGCTCGTGTACGTCGCCGGCGCGCTCGTCGTGGCCGGCTGGCTGCTCGCCGCCCGCGCCGAACTGGTCCATGAGCTCCGGGTCAGCTGGCTCACCCAGCTCGTGCTGGACACGAGCCTGGCCGTGTTCGCGTTCCGGATCGCCCGCCGAGCCGACCTCCCCCGCCAGATGCGCCCGTTCTACCGCGCGATCACGTTCACCGGGGTGTGCTTCGCGGTCGGCGACGTCAGCCAGATCGTCGTCGTGTTCTCCCGTGCGGGCCCGGACGCCGCCACCGCCGGCCCGATCCAGACCGTGTCGTTCCTGGTGGGTGTGACCGCGGCGGTCGCGGGCGTGCTGCTCTACCCCACGGCGGTGCGCACCGTCCGGGAACGGCTGCGGTTCTGGCTGGACGCCGCGACCGTCCTGCTCGGCGGCGCGGCGCTGGCCTGGGCGCTGGCCGCCCAACCCGGGGTCGACCGGGTGTCGGGCCTGGTCGCGGCCGGGCTGGTGCTGGTGGCCACGTTCGCCGCGACGAAACTGCTCTACGCCGACACGGCGCCGATGACCAGGGTCGCCGTGCTCCCGTGCATCGCGTCCACGGTCACCCAGGGGTTCGGGATCTTCGCGAGCAGCGCGCTCGGCACGAACGAACACGCCGGTGCCGCCCAGGCGCTGCAGGTGCTCGCGGCCATGCTGATCGGCACCGGCTTCCGGATCCAGGAACTCGAGTTCGCGGCCGGCCTGCCCCCGCGCCGGCGGAAGATCCAGCGCTCGCACAACAAGCTGCCGTACGTCGCGACGATCGCCGCCGCCGGGACGCTCGTCGCCGTGCTGCCGCCCAGTGCCGGGCCGAAGGCCTGGGGTGTGCTGCTGGCCGTGGTGGTGATCAGCGTGCTGGTCTCGATCCGGCAGATCGACGCGTTCGCCGACAACCAGGCCCTGATCCAGCGTCTGGACAAGAGCCTGGCGGCGCTGGGCGAGAACGAGCGGTGGTACCGGTCGCTGCTCCAGCACTCCACCGACATCACGCTGGTGGTGGACGCCGAGGGGGTGCTGACGTTCACCAGCCCGGCGGTGAAGAAGGTGCTCGGCCTCTCGCCCGACGAGGCCGTCGGCCTGCGCCTGACCGACCTGCTGCACCCCGACGACCGGGAGGCCACCGCCGCCGCGTTCCGCAAGCTGCGTGCCCGCCAGGGCGGCACGATGACGATCTCCGCGCGGTACCGGCACGCCGACGGCAGTTGGCGCTGGCTGGACGGCGCGAGCACGAACCTGCTGGAGGTGGCCGGTGTCGGCGGGGTCGTCTGCAACGCGAGGGACGTCACCGAGGCCCGGCGTTTCCGCGACCGGCTGCAGCACGAGGCCACGCACGACCCGCTCACCGGGTTGCCGAACCGGGCCCTGTTCAACGAGCGGTTGGCGGCCGGCGCGGCCGGGCCCTGCGCGCTGCTGCTCGTGGACCTCGACGACTTCAAGCTCATCAACGACGTGCACGGGCACCCGGCCGGCGACGCCGTGCTGGTGGCGGTGGCGGAGCGGCTGCGTGAGTGCGCACGGCCCGGGGACACCCCGGCGCGCCTGGGCGGGGACGAGTTCGCGGTCGTGCTGCCGGAGACGGCCGAGGCCGAGGCCGAGGCGGTCGCGGAGCACTTCCGCGCGCTCCTGCGTGCGCCGATCGAGGCCGACGGCGACGAGCTCGCGGTCGGGGCGAGCGTCGGCGTCGGGGTGGGCACGGCGCTGGGGTCCGAGGCGCTGCTCAGCGTCGCCGACCAGGCCATGTACCGGGTGAAGCGGGCCCGGCGGGCGGACGAGCCGATGGTGCACTCAGGGGAGCAGTAGGCAACTGTCGCCGAACTCGTGCCAGCGGTACCGCTCGGCGACGGCGGCGCGGTACGCGGCCTGCACCAGGGCCGGTCCGGCGACGGCCTCGAGGAGCAGCAGGTGGGACGCCTCGGGTGCGTGCCAGCCGGTGACCAGCCCGTTCACCACTCGGGGCGGGTGGTCCGGGCCGATCACCAGGTCGGTCCAGCCCTCGGTCGCGCCGACCCGCCCGGTCTCGTCGACCGCGCTCTCCAACGCCCTGGTGACGGTGGTTCCCACCGCGACCACCCGCCCTCCGGCGGCGCGGGTCGAGCGCACCAGGCGTGCGGTGGCGGCCGGCACACGGAACCGCTCGGTCTGCGGGCCCTCGCCGACCTCCGGCGACGACACCCCGGTGTGCAGGAGCACCGGCGCCACCGCGACGCCCCGGGTGACCAGGTCGGTGACCAGGCGGTCGGTGAACGGACGGCCGGCGCTGGCCATCTCGGCGCTGCCCGGCTCGCGGGCGAACACCGGCTGGTAGTCCGGAAGCGGCCAGCGTCCGCGCAGGTAGCTGTAGGTGATCGGGCGGCCGTGGCGGTGCAGCCAGGTCTCGACCGGTCCTTCGAGCGCGACGTCGGCGGCCCAGAGCCGCACGCCGTGCGCACGCCGGTCCGCCGGTTCGCGCAGCGTCAGGCCGGCTCCGCCCGGAACCGCGATCCGCTCGCCGCTCACCCCGTCGAGCACCGGCCCGGTCCCGTCCGGAATCCGCAGTTCGACGACCCATCCGGCCCCGCGGGGCGCCGAGAAGTGGACCACCACCGCGGTGCCGTCGGGGCGGTGGCCGTCGATGGCGGCCGGGAGCGTCGCCGAGGTGTTGACGACCACCAGGTCGCCCGGCTCGAGGTAGGCGGGCAGCCGGTCGAACCGGGTGGACGTCAGACCGGACGGCGCCGCGACCAGCAGCCGGACCTCGTCCCGGGCCGATCCCCGCGCCTCCGGTGGTTCGTGGGCGTCGGCGTCGGCGGGCAGCGTGAACACCGTGCGTGGCTTCACGCGGTCACCCCCGCCAGCAGGTCGGACGCCCGGTACCGCCCGCTCGGCGGCCGCTCGGCCACCAGCCGGAGCAGCGCGGGCACGACCGTCTCCGGCTCCGGCCGGTCCGAGATGTCCTCGCCGGGGAACGCTTCCTGGTGCATCGCGGTCCGCATGTCACCCGGGTCGAACGCGTACACCCGGAGCTCGGCCCGCTCCACCGCGAGCACGGCCGACAGATGGTCGAGCGCGGCCTTGCTGGCCCCGTAGCCGCCCCAGTTCGGGTAGGCCTCGACGGCGGCGTCCGAGCTGACGTTGATCACGGTGTCGACGGCGTCGAGCAGCTGGATCAGGCCGAGCGGCGCGAGCACGTTCACCGCGAGCACCGACGCCAGCCGGTGCAGTGGATAGTCCGCGAGCGGCGGCATCGGGCCGAGCGCGCTCGCGTTGTTGACCAGCAGATCCACCGGCCCGAGGGTGCGGGCGACGCGGGCCAGCGTCGCGCGGTGCGACGGTTCGCCGACGTCGCCGGGCACCGCCAGCACCTGCGTCCCCGGTCCACCGCGGCTGCGGAACTCCGCGACCGCGCGGTCGAGCGCGGTCGCCTCCCGCGCGTCCACGACGAGATCCCAACCGCGGGACGCGAGCGCGAGCGCCGTAGCCCGGCCCAGTCCGCGCGACGCTCCGGTGATCACTCCGACAGGCATGAGAATCCTCCGTTCGACGGTGCGTGCCGGTACGGTAAAAAGTGAAGTTGACTTCAGGTCAAGCTTCGGAGGCCGGGATGAACGATCTGCTCACGATGGGCGACGTCTCGCACCGCAGTGGGCACGCGCCATCGGCTCTGCGTTACTACGAGCGGGTGGGGCTGATCGAGGCCACCCGCACCAGCGGCAACCAGCGCCGGTACCACCGGTCGGTGCTGCGCCGGCTGGCGTTCATCCGGGCCGCGCGCCACGTCGGGCTGAGCCTGGAGGACATTCGCGACGCGCTCGCGACGCTGCCGGCCGGGCGCACCCCCACGCGCCAGGACTGGACGCGGCTCTCACGCAGCTGGCGCTCGCGTCTGGACGAGCAGATCGCCGCGCTGATGGCCCTGCGTGACGGGCTCGACTCCTGCATCGGCTGCGGATGTCTCTCGCTGCAGCGCTGCCGGCTCTCCAACCCCGGCGACCGCGCGGCCGGCGCCGGCCCCGGCGCGGTCTACCTCCCCCGCCTGCTCCGCGACCCGGTCGGCGAGGAGCTCTGACGACGCGAAGGGCGGCCCGGCTGTCTGCCGGGCCGCCCTTCCCCCTCCTGCCCACGACGCACCCGAGCGGGGCCACAACCCCAACCGCCCCCTCGGACGCGCCGCGGGCGCGCTCACCTGGCCAGGAACGCGGTAGTCGCCTCAGCCATGCGAAAGTGCTACCCAACCGAGCGGTGAACATCCGACTGCTGAATGGGGGCGATCGGTGCGGGCCATCTCCTTCACGACGGACTACGGGCTGTCGGACGCGTTCGTCGCGATCTGTCACGGCGTGGCGCTGAGCGCGGCGCCCGGCGTCCGCATCGTCGACGTCACCCATCTCGTGCCGCTCGCCGACGTGCGCCGCGGCGCGGCGGTGCTCGCCGACGCCGTTCCCTGGCTGCCGCCGGACACCGTGCACGTGGCCGTGGTCGACCCCGGCGTGGGCACGGCCCGGCGGGCGATCGCCGTCGAGACACCGCGCGGGCACCTGGTGGGGCCGGACAACGGGCTGCTGCTCCCGGCCGCCGAGGCGCTCGGCGGGGTGGTGGCCGCGGTCGAGCTGACCGAGGTCGCGCCGGCCCGGACGTTCCACGGGCGGGACGTGTTCATGCCGGCGGCGGCGCGGCTGGTCACCGGGGCGACGTTGGCCTCGCTCGGCCCGGCGGTCGCCCCGGACACGTTGGTCGCGCTGCCCGGCACGGTCACCCGCACCGGGCCGGGGTGGCTGGAGGCCGAGGTCCGTGCGGTCGACGGCTTCGGCACGCTGCAACTCGCCGCCACCGCGGCCGAACTGGATCCGCTCGGCACGCCGGTGCACGTTCTGCTTCCGGACGCCGGGACGCACGTGGTCACCCGCGGCGAGACGTTCGGCGACGTGCCGCCCGGCGAGCTCGTCGTCCTGCTCGACTCGACCGGCCGGGCCGCGATCGCGGTGAACCAGGGCAGCGCGGCCGAGCGCCTCGCGGTGGACGCCGGCGCGGTGCTCAGACTCGAACGGCGGCGTGCAGCGGAAGCGTGAGCGTGAACGTCGTGCCGGTGCCGAGCTCCGACTCCGCGGTGATCCGGCCCCCGTGGTGCTCCACGATCGTCTTCACGATCGAGAGCCCCAGCCCGGTGCCCTGGATCGCCTCGTCCATCGCGTTGGACGAGCGGAAGAACCGGTCGAAGAGGCGGCTCTGCTCGTCGGCCGGGATGCCGATCCCGGTGTCGCGGACCGTGATCACCACCTCGTCGCCCACGCGCCGGCCGACGAGCCTCACCGCACCGCCGCCCGGGGTGAACTTCACCGCGTTGGACAGCAGGTTGAGCAGCACCCGGTCGAGGTGGGCGGCGTCACCGCGCACCACGCCGACGTCGGCCGGGACGTCGGACGTCAGCGTGAGGCCTTTGCTCAGGGCCATCGGCGTGACCGCACCGACGGCCGCGGCCAGCAGCGGGGAGAGGTCGACCTCGTCCTGGCGCACCCGGAACACGCCGGCGTCGATCCGGGAGAGCGTCAGCAGGTCCTCGACGAGCAGCAGCAGGCGCTGCGAGCTGCGGTGCGCCACCTGCACCATCTGCGCCTGCGCCGGGGCGAGCGGACCGACGTCGCCGTCGAGCAGCAGCTCCAGGTAGCCGGAGATGCTGGTCAGCGGCGTCCGCAGTTCGTGCGAGACGGTCGAGACGAGGTCGGTGCGCACCTGGTCGATCTCGCGGAGGGTCGCGACCGCGTCCTTGAGCGCCTGCTCGGTGCGTTTGCGGTCGGTGATGTCGGCGAACGTGATCACCGCGCCCTCGATCTGTCCGTCGCGACGCAGCGGGGCGGCGACGTACTCGACGGCCAGCGGGGTGCCGTCGCGGCGCCAGAACACCTCGGTGTCGACCCGGTTCGTGCTGCCGTGGGCGATCGTGCGGGCGATCGGGCAGTCCTCGGCCGGGTAGGGCGAGCCGTCCGGGAGGTGGTGGTGGAGCACTTCGTGGGCGACCCGCCCGAGCAGCTCGTCGACGTCCCAGCCGAGCGACCGGGCGGCCTGCCGGTTGACGAACGTGATCCGGTCGTCCGAATCGAGCCCGTAGATGCCCTCACCGGAGCAGTCGACGAGTTGCTCGAACCGGTTCGCGAGCCGCGCCCGCTCGCGTTCGAGCCGGTGGGCCTCGGTGAGGTCGAACGCGATGCCGATGTGCCCCTGGACGGTGCCGTCGGCGGCACGCAGCGAGGTGACCGTGAGCAGGACCGGGAGCTTGTACCCGTCCGAGCGGACGAAGGTCCACTCGCGGGTGCTCGGCAGGCCGTCCCGCAGCAGGACCGGGAAGATGTCCGCCGCCGAGTCGACGCCCAGCTCGTCCGCGACCGCGGCCATCTCGGCGGGGTCGTGCAGGACGTCGAGCACGGACCGTCCGACGACCTCGTCGGTGCGGTAGCCGAGCATGCGGTGGGCGCCCTCGTTGAAGACCGTGATCCGCCCGGTCGCGTCGCAGCCGACGATCGCGCACTCGGTGGCGCCCCGCAGGACGCCTTCGAGCAGGTCGTTGGTCTGCCGGATCTCGGCCTCGGCGCGACGGCGCTCGGTGACGTCGCGGAGGATCGCGGTCGCGAACACACCGCGCGGGCTGTTCCAGGTGGAGACCGAGGCCTCGAGGTGCAGCTCGGAGCCGTCGGCGCGTGCGGCGTCCAGCTCGACGGTCGGGTCCGGGTGCGGGGTCGGCGTCTCCGGTGAGTCGGTGAGCGCGGGAAGGCCACCGGGGATGACGCGGTCGACCGGTGCGCCGAGGATCCCGGCCGGCTCGATGCCGAACAACCGCGCGGCACCCCGGTTCCACGCGGTGACGCTGCCGGTGTGGTCGACGGTGACGATCGCGTCGGTGGCGGTGTCGGTGACCGAGTGCAGTTCGGCGGTCATCGAGACCGCGAGGACACGCGCGCGGCTGCGTGCCGAGGTCAACGCGAGCAGCAGCGCGCCGGCCAGCACGGCCACCGCGGCGCCCCCGATCGCCAGCGCGAGCGGGCCGTACCGGGTGAGCGGCCCGAGGTCGGGAGCGGCGTCGAACCGCACCAGCCACCGCCGCCCCTCCATCGACAGCTCGATCTGCTCGGGCACCCCGTCGGCCCGGGTGGCCGGGGCGTACAGGGGGTCGGAGCCGGTCGCCGGGGCCGCGGTCGAGCCGACGTCGTCGAGCCGGAGCCGGTCGGCGTCGGCGCCGAGCGCGCCCTCGGCCAGGTCACCCATCCGGAACGCGGCGTAGACGACGCCGGTGAACGCCTCGCGCCGGGCCGCCGCGGTGGCCGGGATCGTCGTCGTGCGGTACACCGGCACCATCACCAGCGCGCCGTGCTGTCTCCCGGTCTCCTGCACGAGCGTGGTGGGCGCGGTGAGCCGCGGTACACCCAGGTCGCGGGCGGCCAAGGCGGCCGCGCGGCGCCGGGGCTCGCTCAGGAAGTCGAAGCCGACCGCGGGCTCGTTGCCCCCGACCGGGTCGACGTAGGTGATCGCCAGCGCCGGCCCGGTGCCGCCGGGCCGGATCCGGAACTCCGGATAGCCCTGCTCGGCCCGGGCCAGGTCGGCCGCGGTCCGCCGGCTGAACTCCGCCCGGGCGGACCCGTCCACGAACTGCGCCGCCCCGATCACCTGGATCCCCGGGTAGCGCGGTCGCACCGCGAGCGCGTCGGCGTAGCGCCGGTACTCCGCGTGGCTGGGCCAGCCCTCGGTCCGCAGCCAGGCGGCGACCCCGCGGAGCGCCTCGACGTAGTGGTCCACCTGCCGCTCCAGGCGGCTGGCCGCGGCGGCGGTCTGCGCCTTCGCCTCCTGCTCCCGGGTGCGGTCGCTCACGTGCGCGGCGAACAGCGACGCGACGACCGCGACGGCGATCACCGTCGCGGTGGTGATCACGGCCGCGCCCCAGCGGACGACGCCGGCGCGACGCTCCCCCATCCCTAGAGAATAGCGACAAAAGGTATTATTGACGTACTCGGCTGTTCCATTGGTCGAAGCCGACAGCCACCAGGATCAGAACGCCGATCGCGATCTGCAGGTAGAACGCGTTGATCGCGAGCAGGTTGCCGCCGTTGTTCAGTACACCCATGATCAGCGCGCCGGTCGCCGCGCCCAACGCTCCCCCTTTGGCGCCGAACAGGCTCGCGCCGCCGATCACGCAGGCCGCGATCGCGTTGAGTTCGAACCCGGTGCCCGCGGTGGGGATGCCCGCGCCCAACCGGGACGTGAGCAGGACACCGCCGAGGCCGGCCAGCAGCCCGGAGATCGTGTAGACCGCGATCGTCACCGCGGTGACCGGTACGCCGGCCAGGCGGGCGGACTCCGGGTTCGATCCGACCGCGTAGACGTACCGCCCGAACACCGTGCGGGTGAGCACGAACCAGACGATCAGCACGACCGCCGCCGCGATCAGCAACAGGTTCGGGACGCCGAGGACGGTGCCGTTCGC
Source organism: Cryptosporangium japonicum (assembly GCF_039524755.1). NCBI lineage: Bacteria > Bacillati > Actinomycetota > Actinomycetes > Cryptosporangiales > Cryptosporangiaceae > Cryptosporangium > Cryptosporangium japonicum. The sequence goes on along the minus strand of NZ_BAAAGX010000017.1, from coordinate 113,879 downwards.
GATCTGCTGGAACCCCTCCGGCAGGCCCTGCACGGTCTTGGCGTCGGTGATCACCAGCACGACGCCCCGGGCGATGCCGAGCATGCCCAGCGTCGCGATGAACGGGGGCAGTTTGGCCCGGGTGACGAGCAGGCCGTTGGCCACGCCCAGCGCGGCGCCGATCGCGACGCCGACGGCGATCGCCACCACGACCGGCCAGCCCGCGACGAGCAGTTGGGCGGTGACCGCTCCGGCGAGGCCGAGCACCGATCCGACCGAGAGGTCGATCCCGGCGGTCAGGATGACGAGCAGCTGGCCGACCGCGATGATGCCGAAGATCGCGACCTGCCGGGCCAGGTTCGCCAGGTTGCCGCCGGTGAGGAACGTGTCGCTGGCCAGCGTCAGCGCGCCGACGGCGACCAGCAGCACGACGAGCCCGCCGCTCTCCCGCCCGGCGATGTCGCCCAGGGTCAGCACCCGGTGCGACGCGGGCTTCTCCGCGACCGCGTCACTGGTGATCGTCGTGGTCGGCACTTCCTCCCGCCACAGCAACCTAGGCACCACGGCGTCCCTCCTCCACGTCGGTGTCGCGGCCCCCGGCGGCCGGGCCGCCGCCGGGGGCAGTTCCGGTCGGTGAGCCGCCCGAGGCCAGGCGGAGGACGTCCTCCTCGGACGCGCCGGCCGGGAGTTCCCCGGCGATCGCGCCGTCGCGGAGCACGACGATCCGGTCCGCGAGCCCGATCAGTTCCGGCAGGTACGACGACACGACGACGATGCCGAGCCCGCGGCGGGCCAGGTCGCCGATGACGTCGTACAGCTCACCCTTCGCGCCGACGTCGATGCCCTTCGTCGGCTCGTCGAACACCAGCACCTTCGGCTCGGTCAGCAACCAGCGCGCGAGCAGCACCTTCTGCTGGTTCCCGCCGGAGAGCGTGGAGACCGGCTGGTCGTACGAGCCGGCACGCAGCCGCAGCGAGTCGAGCAGCCGATCGGCCTCCGCCGCCTGGGCCTTCCCGGGCAGCAGCCCTCCCCGCGACGCGCGCCGCAGGCTCGCGATCGTGACGTTCTCCCGGATCGAGAGCTCGGGGAGCAGCCCGAGCACTTTCCGGTCCTCGGTGAGCAACCCCAGCCCCGCGTTCATCATCGCCCGCGGCCCGGTCGGGCGCACGGTCCGCCCGTCGATCTGGATCTCCCCCGCGACGATGCGCTCGGCCCCGAAGATCGCCAGCAGCAGCTCGCTGCGCCCCGACCCCAGCAACCCGCCGACGCCGACGATCTCGCCCGCGCGGACGTCGAGGTCCACCGCGGGCCCGTCGGCCGTCCGGCGCAGCCCGCGCACCCGGAGCAGCGGTGTGCCCGCGTCCCGGGTCTCCTCCGGGTACAGCGACGTCACCTCGCGCCCCACCATCGCGGCGATCAGACGGTTCTCGTCGTAGTCGCGCATCGGCCCGGTCTCGGAGAGCCCGCCGTCACGCAGGACGGTGACCTGGTCGCCGATTTCGAACATCTCCTCCAGGCGGTGGGTGACGTAGAGCATCGCGACGCCCTGCTCGCGGAGACGCCGGACGTGGTCGAGCAGGCGCGCCGACTCGCTCTCGGTGAGCGCGGTGGTGGGCTCGTCGAAGACGATCACCTTCACTTCGTCGGCGGTGAGGACCTTGGCGATCTCGACGAGTTGTTTCGTGGCCGCGGAGAGGCGCTCGACCGGGGTGTCCGGGTCGAGGTCGGTGAGGCCCACCTCGGCCAGCGCGTGCCGGGCGGAACGGCGCAGGCGGCGGGTGTCCAGCAGCGCGCGGCGCGACGGCAGGCGTCCCATGTAGAGGTTCTCGGCCACCGAGAGGTGCGGGAGCAGGCTCAGCTCCTGGTAGACGGCCTGCACACCGGCCGCGCGCAGTGCGGCCGGGGTCGCGGACGTCACGTCGGCGCCGTCGATGCGGTACTCACCGCGGTCGCGCCGGATCGCGCCGGTCAGTACGCGGATCACTGTCGACTTCCCGGCGCCGTTCTCGCCGGCCAGGCAGTGCACCTGCCCCGGCAGCAGCCGCAGCGAGACGTCGCTCAACGCCTGCACCGGCCCGAACGCCTTCGACACCCCCACCAGCTCGAGCACGGCCGGACCGGGGCCGGGTGGGTCGATCGGCGCGGGCGCGTCGGGCGCGGGTGGACGGCCGGCCGTCGGGTCGTCGACCGGGACCGGCCCACCGTCGGCGGCCGGCTCCTCCGCGGGCACCGGCTCACCGGTCACCCGGTCGATCGGCGCGGGGTCACCGGCCGGGTCGGACGGCGCCGGCGGGTCGCGGTCGGGCGGGCGGGTCATGACCCGGGCTCGGCGGTGGGCGGTTCGAGCAGCGACTTCACCTCGGGGGTGGTGCGGTTCTTCTGGTCGGCGATCACCGCGCCGGGGTCGATCTCGCGCGGTGGCGTGCGACCGGTCGCCGCCATCGCCGACGCGAGCACACCCTGGTACCCGAAGAAGTACGGGTTCTGCACGACGAGCGCGTCGATCGTTCCGTTCGCGAGCGCCGCGTTCTCCTGGGGATCGGAGTCGAACGCGACGACCGGGATCCGGTCGGCGGCCTTGTTGTCGGCCACCGCACGCGCGGCGCCCACCCCGGACGTGTTGTTGTCCGCGAACACGCCGAGCAGGTTCCGGTTGGCCGTCAGCGCGTCGTTCACCTGCGAGGCCGCGGTGTTGATGTCGTTGTTGTTGTACCGCTGCAGCGTCGAGTCGACGCCGGGGCACTTCTCCGCGAGCCCCTGCCGGAAACCGCGGTCCCGGTCGACGAGCGATTGGATCCCCGCCACCGAGGACTCGACCAGGATCGCGCCGGACGTCCGCCCCTGCGCTTTCAGCAGGTCGCACATCCGCCGCCCGGCCTGCTGCCCGGCCTTCACGTTGTCGGTGCCGATGAAGCCCTCGGTCGGCGTGGTGACCCGGGTGTCCACCGTGACGACCTTGATGCCGGCCTCCCGGGCGCGCTCGAGCACCGAGTTCAGCGCGCTGGACGAGTTCGGCGCGATCACGATGCCGTCCACACCGCGTGAGATCGAGTTCTCGACCAGCTGGACCTGCTCGTCGATGTTCGTCTCCGAGGTGGGGCCGAACGTGTTGACCTCGACGCCGAAGTCGTCGGCCGCCTGCTCGGCGCCGGCCAGCATCACCTGCCAGAACGACGAGTCGCTGGCCTTGATGACGACGTCGATCCGGGCGCCGCTGGCGGCACCGCCGTCGCCGCTCCCCCCGCCGCCCGATCCGCTTCCGGTGGCGCGGCCGACCACCACCCCTGCGACCACGGCCACCAACGCGATGATCGCGACGAAGGAGAGGGAGAAAACCGTTCGGGTGCGCGCCATGTCGACCTCCCGCGGCTCACGTCGTTGTGATCCAGGTCTCACCAGAGTGCGCCTCCGGAACGGTCGATGTCCGGCAATCACCAGAAGTCGCCAGGAGTCCGGACCCTTGACGCGAGACGGACCGAACCGGTACCCAGAACGAAACACTCCCCGACCTGCGTTGGGAGCGATGTCCGATGCTGATCAGCGATGTCCTACGCAGCAAGTCCAGCGGTACCGAGGTGGCGACCGTCCGGCCCGACGAATCCGTCCGCGCACTCCTGGCCCGGTTGGCCGAACATAATTTCGGGGCACTCATCGTGTCGAACGACGGCGAGACGATCGCCGGGATCGTGTCCGAACGCGACATCGTGCGCCGTCTGCACGAGCACGGTGCGCGCCTGCTCGACGAGAGCGTGTCGTCGATCATGACCGTCGACGTGCACACCTGCCGGAGCACCGACGACGTCGCGCACATCCGCGGGACGATGACCGACCGCCGGATCCGGCACCTGCCGGTGGTGGACGAGGGCCGCCTCGTCGGCCTGGTGAGCATCGGCGACGTCGTGAAGAGCACGATCTCCGAACTGGAGAGCGAGAAGGAACAACTGGTCGGCTACATCACGAGCTGACCGGCGGAGCGCCGCACGGCCCGTGCGGCGCTCCGCGTCGAGCCGCTCAGGCGGGGGTCTCCGCGGTGGCGGTCAGCACCGCGCGGCCGAGGACGTGGCCGGCGATCGTGAAGCCGAGCAGCGCCGGGGTGGCGTCGGCCGGAACACCGATCGTCTCGACGTCGAGCGCGTGCACGACGATCACGTAGCGGTGCTCGCCGTGCCCGGCGGGCGGGGCGGCACCGATGAAACGCGCGAGACGCGCGTCGTTGGGCAGCTGGTACGCGCCGGCCGGCAGCCCGGAGCCGGTGTCGTCACCCGCGCCCTCGGGCAACGAGGTGACCGTCGCCGGCAGGTCGGCCACGGCCCAGTGCCAGAACCCGGAACCGGTCGGGGCGTCGGGGTCGTAGACGGTGACCGCGTAACTCCTGGTGCCCTCGGGTGCGCCGCTCCACGTCAGCTGCGGTGACAGGTCTTTCCCGGCGCGCTGCTCGGCGGCGAACGGCGCCCCGTCGGCGACGGACGAACTGGTGACGGTGAAGGTGGCCGCCTCGGGGAGGCGGGCGAAGGGATCGTTCATGTAATCGACAGTAACACCAAAAATCGATTATCTGCCAGATGGTCTACGATCAGCGCCATGGTCGACGCCAAGCAGATGCTGTCCGGGCGCGTGTACGACGAGGTGCGCGACGCGATCCTGCGGGGCGACTTCGCGCCCGGCGACGCGCTCAAGCCGCAGGAGCTGGCCGGTGCGCACGGCGTCAGCCTGGCCGTGGTGCGTGAGGCCCTGGTGCGGCTGGTCGGCGACGGCCTGGCCGACCGCCGGACCAACCGTGGGTTCGCGGTTCCGCTCCAGTCCGACCGGCGCTGGCAGGACCTGGCCGAGGCGCGGTGCGTAGTCGAGGTGGCCGCGCTGCGGCTGGCCGTCGAACGGGGCGACCTGGAGTGGGAGGCCCGCGTGCGGGCGTCGCACCACCGGCTGGCCGGCACCCCCGCGTTCGAGGGCACCAGGGTGACGGCCGAGTGGTCACGCGCCCACCGCGATTTCCACCGCGCGCTGCTCGAGGGGAGCGGCAACACGGTGCTGCTGGAGACGTTCGATCGCATGTGGCTGGCCGGCGAACTGGCGCGGCGCTGGTCGGCCGACCGCACACCCGGCCGGGACTACCTCGGCGAGCACCGCGGGCTCGAGGAAGCCGCACTGGCTCGCGACGCCGACACCGCGGCCACGCTGCTGGCCCGGCACCTGACCCGCACCGCCGACGCGCTCGGCGACGACTGACGAGTCTTCACAAGAGCACGGGACACAACTACAGTCGTATTCATAGTTTGCAGGTAGGGGATGCATGCTAACTGTGTTATCCCTGGGACTCCCGTGCTTTTCGTGCCGCCAGGAGATGCTCGTGCCCGTACGTTCTCCGTTCTTAGTTCTGGCCACGGCCACGGCTCTGGTACTCGCCGGCTGCTCGTCGGCGGGCGACGGCGCGGCCGAGGCCGGTCCCCCGCAGTCCGGGGGCACCCTGAAATTCGCGCTGGCCGTCGACCCGACCTGCCTCGACCCGCAGCAGTTCGGCCTCAACGCCAGCCTCAACGTGGGCAGGCAGATCGTCGACTCGCTCACCGACCAGGACCCGAAGACCGGCGAGATCAAGCCCTGGCTCGCCGAGTCGTGGACGGTCGACGACGCGGCGACCAGCTTCACGTTCACGCTCCGCGACGGGGCCACGTTCAGCGACGGCACCCCGGTGGACGCCGCCGCCGTCAAGACGAACTTCGACGCGATCGTGAAGCTCGGCGCGAAGGCGCAGCTCGCCGGGACGTACCTGGCGGGCTACCGGAGCGCGACGGTCGTCGACCCGAAGACGGTCCGCGTCGACTTCGCCGCCCCCAGCGCCCAGTTCCTGCAGGCGACGTCCACGATGTCGCTCGGGCTGCTCTCGGCGTCGACCGCGGCGAAGACCGCGGAGCAGCGCTGCCAGGGCGACCTGGTCGGCTCCGGGCCGTTCGTCCTGAAGAAGTACACGCCGAACCAGGGCGTGACGCTGGCGCGCCGCACCGGTTACGCCTGGCCGTCGTCGCTGGCCGAACACAAGGGTGAGGCCTACCTCGACGGCATCGAGTACAAGATCGTCCCCGAGTCCGGCGTCCGCACCGGCACCCTCCAGTCCGGACAGATCGACGGCGCCACCGACATCCCCCCGCAGGACGAGGCCCGGTTCGACGGCAACGGATTCCAGCTGCTCGTGCGCGGCAACCCGGGCATCCCGTTCAACCTCGCGGCGAACACGTCCAAGCCGATCCTCGCCGACGAGCAGGTGCGCCTGGCCGTCCAGAAGGCGCTCAACCGCACCGAGATCGTGCAGACCGCGCTCTCCGACAAGTACCGGTCGGCCACCAGCGCACTGGCGAAGTCGACGCCGGGCTGGAACGACCAGAGCGCCGCGCTGAAATTCGACCAGGACGGCGCGAAGAAGCTTCTCGACGCCGACGGCTGGGCGCCCGGCCCCGGCGGCATCCGGCAGAAGGCCGGCCGGAAGCTCTCCGTCGACGTGATCTACAACCTGGCGTTCCCGCCCAGCCAGACGATCCTCGAACTCGCTCAGCAGCAGCTCAAGGCCGTCGGCATCGAGCTGCGGCTGCGCCAGCTCACGACCGGCGAGCTGACCGCGGCCCAGGCCACGGGCGACTTCGACTTCCTCTGGTTCAACGTCACCCGCGCCGACCCGGACATCCTCCGCACGATCTTCTCGACGAAGTACGCGAACCGTTCGCAGCTGAAGCCTGGCCCGCTCGACACCGCGCTCGACCAGCAGGTCGCCACCCTGGACGACGCGAAGCGCACGCAGTCCGTCGCCGAGGCGCAGAAGCTGATCGTCACCGACCACGCGTACCAGATCCCGATCGTCGAGCTCTCGCAGGTGATCGGGCTCTCCGAGAAGGTGCGCGGGCTGCGGTTCGAGGCGTCGTCGCGGTTGTCGTTCTACGACACCTGGCTCGGCAAATGACGCTCCTGTACCTCGGCCGGCGGCTGGCCCAGGCGGTCTTCGTGCTCTGGGCGGCGTTCACGCTGGGCTACGGGGTGCTGTACCTGCTTCCCAGCGACCCGGTCGAGATCATGCTGGCCGGCGGGACGTCCGGCGAGAGCTCGGCGACCCCGGAGCAGGTCGCCGCGCTGAAAGCGGAGTTCGGTCTCGACCAGCCGCTGCCCGTGCAGTACGCGAAGGCACTCTGGAGCGCCGCGCACGGCGACTTCGGCCACTCCGTGCAGACCGGCGCGAGCGTCAGCGACAGCATCCTCGAGGCGCTTCCGGAGACGCTGAAGCTGACCGGGCTGGCGTTCGTGTTCTCGCTGGCGTTCGGGCTGCTCGTCGCGTTCGGCGGCACCTACCCGAGGTGGCCGGCCGTCCGGCAGGCGGTGCTGGCGATCCCGCCGCTGGCGGTGTCGCTGCCGACGTTCTGGGTGGGGCTCATGCTGGTGCAGGTCGTCTCGTTCCAGTGGAGGCTGCTGCCGGCGATCGGCAACGAGGGCTTCGAGAGCCTCGTGCTGCCGTCGCTGACGCTGGCGATCCCGATCGGTGCGCTGATCGGCCAGGTGCTGGCACGCAGCATCCTCACCGCGCTCGAAGAGCCCTACGTCGAGACCGCACGGGCGAAAGGCGCCGGGCGGGCCCGGATCCACCTGCGTCACGTCCTGCGCAACGCGTCGATTCCCGCGATGACGGTGGCGGCCGCCTGGGCCGGGCAGCTGCTCGCGGGCTCGGTGGTGGTCGAGACCGTGTACTCGCGCTCGGGCATCGGCCGCCTCGTCGTCGACGCGGTCGGCACCCAGGACATCCCGCTGGTGCAGGGCCTGGTGGTGCTCAGCGCGGTCGCGTTCGTCTCGGTGAACCTGCTCGTCGATCTGCTGTACCCGCTGGTCGACCCCCGGGTGACCACCAGCAGGGCGGGGGTGGCGGCATGACGGCGCTGGAGACCCGCGCACCGGTGGAGGCGCCGGCAGCGGCCCCGGCGGCACGCGGTCGGGTCCGGCGGGCCGCGCTGTTCCTGGCCCGTCGCCCCGGCCTGGTCCTCTCGATCCTGTTCCTCGCCGCGGTGCTGCTGGCCGCGTTCTTCCCGTCGCTGTTCACCGCGCGCGACCCGCTGGTCGGCGTACCGGCCGACAAGCTCCAGGCGCCGAGCGCCGAGCACCTGTTCGGCACCGACCAGACCGGCCGGGACCTGTTCGCCCGGGTGATCCACGGCGCGAACCTGTCGCTGCGCGCCACCGTGATCGCGGTGGCGGTCGCGCTGGTGGTCGGCTCGCTCGTCGGGCTGCTGGCCGGCTACGTCGGCGGCTGGCTCGACGACGTCGCCATGCGTCTCGTCGACGTGCTGCTGGCGATTCCGCAGTTGCTGTTGACGCTGGCGATCGTGACCGTGCTCGGGTTCGGCACGACGAAGGTGGCGATCGCGGTCGGGTTGTCGACGGTGGCGAACTTCGCCCGGCTGATGCGCGCGGAAGTGCTGCGGGTGCGTACCGCGGTGTACGTGGAGGCCGCGCGGGCGACCGGGGCCCGCTGGTACAGCATCCTGCGCCGGCACGTGCTGCCGAACGCGCTCGGTCCGATCGGCGCGTACGCGGCGCTCGACTTCGGGCTGGCGATCCTGGCCGTGTCGACGCTCAGCTTCCTCGGGTTCGGCGCGGAACCGCCGACACCGGAGTGGGGTTCGCTGGTGTCGACCGGGCGGGACTACCTGGCCACCGCGTGGTGGCTGACGACGTTGCCCGGGCTCACGGTGGCCGCGACCGTGCTCGCGACCAACCGGGTGTCGCGTGCGCTCGGCGGCGGAGGAGAGGAGCACCGGTGAGCCTGCTGGAGATCAGGGACCTGCGGGTCGCGTACGGCGATCGTCCGCCCGCGGTGGACGGGGTCTCGCTGACCGTCTCGGCCGGCGAGGTCGTGGCGCTCGTCGGCGAGTCGGGGTCGGGGAAGTCGACGACCGCGCACGCGATCGCGGGGTTGCTGCCCCGGGGCGGCCGCGTGACCGGGGGTTCGATCACGTTCAACGGTCGTGACCTGGTGCGGGCCGGTGACCGGGAGCTTCGTTCGCTGCGGGGCCGGGAGATCGGGCTGGTGCCGCAGGACCCGATGATCGCGCTGAACCCGGTGCAGCGGGTCGGGCGGCAGGTCGCGGAGGTGCTGAAGATCCACGGGCAGGCGCGCGGGCGGGCGGCCGACGCGCGTGCGGTGGAGTTGCTCGCGGACGCCGGGCTGGACTCACCGGAGTCGCGAGCCCGGCAGTACCCGCACCAGCTGTCGGGTGGGATGCGCCAGCGCGCGTTGATCGCGCTGGCCCTGGCGTGCGGGCCGAAGCTGGTGATCGCCGACGAACCGACGAGCGCGTTGGACGTCACCGTGCAGCGGCGCATCCTCGACCACCTGGAGACGCTGATCGCGCGGACCGGCACGGCGGTGTTGCTGATCACCCACGATCTGGGCGTGGCGGCCGACCGGGCGCAGCGGGTGGTGGTCGCGGCGGACGGCCGGGTGGTGGAGGCCGGGCCCACCGCGGAGGTGCTCGGCGCACCGAAGGAGCCGTACACCCGGGCGCTGCTGAACGCCGCTCCCAGCCTCGCGACCGGCCGTCTCCGTGCGCGCACCCCGTCCGCGCCCGCGGGCCGTCCGGACCCGTCGGGAGACGCCCTGGTCTCGGTGGACGGGCTCACCAAGGACTACCGGCTGCCGTGGACACGCGGAGGCGCGCGGGTGCTGCGTGCGGTGGACGACGTGAGCTTCGCGATCCCGCGGGGGGAGACGTTCGCGCTGGTCGGCGAATCCGGGTCGGGGAAGTCCACGGTCGCCCGGCTGGTGCTGCGGCTGACCTCGCCCACCGCGGGCTCGGTCACGTTCGACGGTGCCGACAGCACGCGGCTGCGTGGCGAGGCACTCCGGCGGCTCCGCCGTCGGATGCAGCCGGTGTACCAGAACCCGTACGCGTCGCTGAGCCCGCGGCTCTCGGTGCAGGAGGCGATCGCGGAGCCACTGCACGTGTTCCGGGTCGGCGACGCGGCCTCCCGGCGCGCGCGTGCCGCCGCGCTCGTCGACCAGGTGGCGCTACCCGCGTCCATGCTGGACCGTAGGCCGTCGGAGCTCTCCGGAGGGCAGCGCCAGCGCGTGGCGATCGCGCGGGCCCTCGCGCTCGAACCGGAACTCGTCGTGTGCGACGAACCGGTGTCGGCGCTCGACGTCTCGGTGCAGCGTCAGATCCTGGATCTGCTGGTGCGTCTGCAGGGCGAGCTGGGGCTCAGCTACCTGTTCATCTCCCACGACCTGGCCGTCGTGAGCCAGATCGCCGACCGGGTGGGCGTGATGCGCGGCGGGCGCCTGGTCGAGACCGGCCGGGCCGAGGATCTCCTCACCGCGCCCCGGCACGACTACACGAAGGAGCTCCTGGCCGCCATCCCCGGCACGAGAACGCCGGCGTAGCGCAGACGACGACGGGGCGCGCCGAGTGGCGCGCCCCGTGGTCGGTCGGTCCGGGTCAGGCGATCGTGACCTTGCCGCGCAGGTCGGGGCAGAGGTTCTTGGTCGCGGCGTTGAGAACGCTCAGCGCGGCCTTGCGCGGGTTCGCCGGGGCCTGCTCGGCGACCAGCCACTGGGTGACGTCCATGACCACGCGGGTCTGGTCGTACGTCTTCAGCTCGCCGCAGGTCTCCACGCCCAGCTGCACCATCTTCGGCTGGTAGCCGACCACCTTGTAGACCTCGCTCGACAGCGTGACCAGGTACTTGTTGTAGCGCAGGTCGGGGTCGGCGCAGTTCTGGCCGGCGTAGTAGGTCTTCGGCAGCGACGCGTCCGGCACGCACTTGTTGGTCAGCGTGGCCATGAACGGCGCGGGAGCCGCGGCCGTGGCCGTCGTCGCGGTGGCCCCCGCGGTCGACGCCGCGGTGGATGTCGTCGCCGCGGTGGACGCGGCCGGTGCGGCGGTGGGGGCCGCGGTCGGCGTGGTGCTGGGCGTGGCGGCCTTGGCGGCGGCCGGCCCGCTGGTCAGCGCGCTGAACGCGGTCTTGAGACCCTTGGGCGCTGCGACCTCGGCCACGTTCGCCGCCCAGACCACCAGGCCCACGATGGCGGCGACGCCCAGCAGCCGCAGCCCGAAACTGACTCGGTACCCCATGACGTTCCATCCCCTCCGGTATCGGTAACTCACCGGAACAGACCGCCGAGGTCGCGCCCTGATACGCCTGTGACCGGCGCCACACCCGGTTCAGGCGACGAGCAGCAGCCAGGCCCCGAACGCCAGCGCCACCCAGCACAGCACGAGGTGCACCAGCACCCACACGATCTGCGGCACGTAGGTCATCTCGCGGAGCTGGAGGTACTCGGACTTCGTCTTCGCCTTGGGGTCGATCTTCCGCGCGGCCGCGGCCAGCGACGGGGCGACGTCACGCGAGCCGAACAGCAGGAGCGACCACACCAGGAAGTAGGCGACGGCCGTCTGCGCGAGGACGTTCGCGTTCCAGGCGATCAGGAGCAGCGCGCCCCCGAAGGCCACGGCGAGGAGCCCGCCGTAGAAGTTCTGCATGAGCCAGAACAGGACGCCGAACGACACGATCGCCAGCCACAGCACGGCGACGGGATGGTCCCGGGAGAGGAGCCAGGCGCCCAGCAGCCCGAAGAACGACGGGCCCAGGTACCCCACGAACGTGGCGGTGAACTTCGACGGACCCTTCGCCTGGACCGTGGTCCCCGAAGGACCTTTCCGGGGAATGCGCACCCCGTCGACCTTGCCGACGAGGCCACCGGTGAAGGCGTGCATGCCCTCGTGACTGCTCGCGCCCAGGCGGGCGGCCAGGGCCGTGCCGGCGAAGAGCAGCGCCACCAGGCCGGTGAGCAGCGCGAGCCAGGTCGGCGTCGGCTGGCGGGTGGCTATCTGCTCGGTGATCTGTTCGATCCGCCCCGGAGCGGACGGACCCGGCGACGGCGTGACCGCGACAACGGATAACAGCATGATTGCCCCCCGACAATCGGCGGGCCCCACCCCTGGTCCCCGCCTCGACGCGACCCAGCCCACTGGCTGCGTTTCCCCCGCGTCGGGCCCCGACGTTCCCACCGGCGGATGGTATGCGTGACCCCCGAACAACCCGCATCACTATTCGGGGTTAACTAATCACTCCCCGTACGCCAGACTGACTCGGACGAGGGGGGACAGATGAGCCAGAACAGGGCGGTTCCGCGACGAAGTGTGGTCGCGGGCGCGGGGGCGTTGGGGGTGGCGGCGACGCTCGCCGCCTGCAGTTCGTACGGCGACGACGGGTCGGACAGCGCGACCACCACCGCGTCCACGGCGGCCGCCACCAGCGCCGCGGCCACCGCGTCGGCGTCCGCGGAGGCGACCGCGGGAGCGACGCCGGCCGGCACCGAGCTCGGCCCCACCAGCGACGTCCCGGTGGGCGGCGGGAAGATCTTCACCGCCGAGAAGGTCGTGGTGACCCAGCCGACCGCCGGCACCTACCAGGGGTTCAGCGCGGTGTGCACGCACCAGGGGTGCACGGTCTCCTCGGTGACGGGCGGCGAGATCGTCTGCAACTGCCACCAGAGCCACTTCTCCGCGACCGACGGGTCGGTGGTGTCCGGCCCGGCGAAGACCGCGCTGCCGAGCAAGACCGTGACGGTCTCCGGCGACGCGATCTATCTGGCCTGAGCCCACCACCGGCCGGGGGACGCGAGGCACGCGCCGGGCACCACCGCTGGAGGAGCGGAGCTGCGTGCGGTGGTTCGCCGGGCGGCGTCTAGATGATTTTGCGGAGAACCGACGCGGGGGCGATCCGGTAGAGGGGCGCGACCAGGCGCCAGGGCCAGCCGGGAACGTACGCAGAGGCGGGCTCGCGCTCGACCGCACGCGCGAGCGCCCGGCACCCGGTGGCGGCGTCGACCGCGAACGGCAGTCTCGCGGCTCCGGCGTTGAGGTCGGTGCGGATGTAGCCGGGTTCGATCGTGGTGACGCGGATCGGGGTGCCGGCGACGTCCATCCGGATGCCCTCGGCGAGGGTGGAGAGGCCGGCCTTGGTGGCCGCGTAGACGCCGGCGCCCCGCCGTCCGCCACGCAGGCCCGCGATCGACGAGATCACGACGAGGTGGCCGGAGTTCTGCTCCCGGAACAGCTCCATCGCGGCCTCGCACTGGGCCAGCGCGGCGACGAAGTTGGTCTCGGCGGTCTCCCGGTTGGCGGCGAAGCCCCCGGTTCCGATCGGCGCGCCCCGGCCCGAGCCGGCGTTGACGACGACCCGGTCGATCTGGCCGAGGCCGCTGGCGAACGAGCGGAACGTCCGGAAGATCGCGTCGTGGTCGGTGACATCGAGGCTGTGGATCGCCACCCGGACACCCGGGTTGGCGCTCACCAGTTCCTCACGGAGAGTCTCCAGGCGGTCGAGCCGACGGGCACAGAGCGCGAGGTTGCGTCCCCGCGCGGCGAACTCGCGCGCCAGGCCGGCGCCGAGCCCCGAACTGGCTCCAGTGATCAAAATGTTGTCGCGGACGGTTCGTGGCATCAGAAAGCCCCCGGTCCTGCGGTGACGGCGGACCACGATTCTGACTCCTGTCACACCGGCCCCACTAGGCACCCTCCCGGTGACTGATCGATCACCGAGTCTGGATACCGCCCACGCGGATCCGATATGGTGCTGCTCCCAGGTGACGAAAGATCCTTTATTCACTCTTTGTAAAGGACATCGATGACGTCGTGGTTAGGCGGCGCACCGTTGAGTAACGGCGCCGGTCGATCGGACGGCTGATGAGCGACGGGCCGCTCTCGTACTGTGCCGATGTCCACCCGGCCGCCGACCTCGGTGACGTCGTGGCGCAGCTCGACCGTTACGCCGAGCCGATCCGGCGTTCGGTGCCGATGGACCGGCTCGGGCTCGGGCTGCGGCTGCCGACGTTCGTCGCCGCGGGCCTCGCGTCGGACCGGGCGGCGCGCCGCCGGCTCCGGCTCGAGCTGGACGCGCGGGGCCTGGAAGTCGTCACGCTGAACACCGGGAGCGAAGCGCCGCGCTGGAACGACCCGGCCCGGCTCCGGTACTCGATCGACTGCGCGATCGTCCTGGCCGACCTGCTGCCCGACCGGTTCTCCTACGGCACGCTCGGCACGGTGCCGCTCGGGTGGCGGACGCCGTGGTCGGTCGCCGACGACGCGACCGCGGTCGCGTACCTGGGGTTGCTCGTCGAGCGGTTACGGGCCCTCGACGGGGAGAACGGGCGGCCGGTGACGCTGGCGTTCGAACCGGCGCCGGGCTTCCGCTTCGACACGGTGCTCGACGCCGTCCGCTGGCTGGCCGGGCGGGCCGACCCGGAGTACGTCGGCGTGTGCGTGGACACGTGCGCGCTGGCGGTCTCGTTCGTGGATCCGGCGGCGGCGATCTCCGCGGTCTACCGGGCGGGTTACGCCGTGCAGAAGGTGCAGGCGGCGACCGCGGTGCAGGTGGACGATCCGCGTGATCCGGCCACCCGCCGTGCGCTCACCGCGCTGAGTTCGGACGTGGCTCAACCGGTGCGTGAACGCGGCGCGGACGGGCTGACCCGCGCCGCCGACGACCTGCCGTACGCGCTCACCTGGTTGCCCGGCGCCGGTCCGTGGCGCATCAGCAGGCACCTGCCGCTGCACGCCCGGCCCGATTCGCCGCTGCGCCCCACCAGCGGGGTGCTGCGCGCCACCGTGGACGCGGTGCTGGCCGAGACCGGCTTCGCCGACTTCCCGCACGTCGAGATCGACGTGTGCCCGCGCGCCGCCGGCATGGACGACGTGGCGTCCCTGGTGGCCGGGGTGGCCGCGGACGTGGCGTGTGTGACCGAGCTGCTCGACGAGGTCGGCATCAGCAGCGAGCCGGCGGCGCGGAGCCTCGCCGGCCCGATGCTCCGCGTCGGCAGCGCCTGGGTCAGCTGACGTTCCTCCGCAGCGCCTTGCGGTCGAGTTTGCCGACGCTGGTCAGCGGGATCTGCTCGACGATCCGGACGTCACGCGGGTACTTCACGGCGGCGAGCCGCGCTTTCCCGTGCTCGATCAGCTCCTCGGGCGTGGCCGTCGCGCCCGGGCTGAGCTGCACGAACGCCACCACTTCCTCGCCGCGGCGCTGGTCGGGCCGGCCGACCACCGCGCACAGCGCCACGTCGGGGTGCGTCAGCATGGCCTCCTCGACGTCACGCGGGTAGACGTTGAAGCCGTCCCGGATGATCAGGTCCTTGATCCGGTCGACGACGAACAGGTTGCCCTCGGCGTCCTGGTGGCCGATGTCGCCGGTGTGGAACCAGCCGTCCTGGATCGCGTGCGCGGTCTCGTCGGTGGCGTTCCAGTACGCGGACATCATCATCGGGCCGCGGGCGCAGATCTCGCCGTCCTCGCCCGGTTCGACGGGGGTGCCGTCCGGGCGCACGATCTTCATCTCGATGTTCGGCATCGGGACGCCGACGCTGCCCACCGGGATCTTCCGGCCGGGCTTGCCGGCCGTGATGCCACCGGCGAGCTCCGAGCAGCCGTAGCCCTCGTACACCTCCACCTGCGGCAGCCGCGCGACGAAGTCCGCCGCGACCTGGGCGGGCAGCGGCGCGCCACCGCTGGCGATGCGGCGCAGCGACGAGAGGTCGTAGTCCTCCATCGGCTGAGCCATGACCAGCTGCAACATGCTCGGGACGACCGCGCCGAGCTGGGCGCGGTGCTGCTCGGCGAGCTGCAGCCAGCCGACCGGATCGAACCACCGCATCAGCACACTGGTGCGCGGGGTGGTGGCGTGCACCGCGGTGACGCTGACCGTGAGGCCGTAGATGTGCGAGAGCGGCAGCGGGAGGAGCGCCACCCGCAGGTCGTCGTCCTCGTCGGAGTTGTGCACCATCGCCCACGCGGCGGCCGACATCGCGTCGTGCGTGAGCATGACGCCCTTCGACCGGCCGGTGGTGCCGCCGGTGTAGAGCAGGCCGGCGAGATCGCTGGGGACGCGGGACACCTGGGGCGCCTCGTCGCCGGCCTCCATCTCCGCGAAGCCCAGCACTCCCGGCGCGGCCGGGCCGGCGACGACGATGCCGCGCACGGTGGGGACACCCGCCGCCGCGTTCCGGATCTTGGGCAGGAACTCCGGCGTCGTGATGACGAACGCCGCCTCGCTGTCACGCAGGATGTGCGCGATCTCGGCGTCGCTGAGCAGGAAGAGCACCGGCGTCGTGACGCCACCCGCCCACCAGATGCCGTGGTAGGCGACGCCCACCTCGGGGCAGTTGGCCATGCACACGACCACCCGGTCGCCCGGGCGCAGACCGGCGGCGAGCAGCCCGGCCGCGAATCGGCGGGAGCGGGCGCCGAGCTCGGCGCCCGTCCAGGTACGGCCCTCGAAGATCTGGACGCTCTCCTGGCCGAGCCGCTCCCAGGAGCGTTCGGCCAGCTGCGGGAGAGTACTTCCGGTGGCGGCGGTGACGGTCATCATCGACCTCCTCGTCGGCGGCATCACCACCGTAAACCCGCGCTCACTTCGGGAGGTCGTAATCCACAGTGAACGTGTGGGAACCGTCCTCGTGGCGCACGAGCACGGCGGTGCCGGACAGGCCGGTCAGCTCGTCGGTGCCGGAGCCGGCGACGATCTCCCAGCGCGTGTCCTCCTGGGTGGCCGCGTGCAGCAGCACGAAGCTTCCCTTCCGGCCGTGCACGCTGCCGGTGATCAGCTCCATCGCGACGTAGGCGGTCTGGGCGGCGGTGGTCATCCGGACCGTGCTCGTCGCCTCCACCTCGCCGGTGAACGTCTTGGTGAGGACGGCCGAGGCGACGATGCCGTCCGGCTCGCCGACGGGCTCGAACGTGTCGACGGTGAACGACGCGGTGGCGCGGGTCATGAGTGGCTCCCTAGAACTGGTTGAACCCGAGCCTGGCGGTAATTCCTGACACCTAGTGGCAGGAGGACAATGACGCCATGACGATCACCGACGTCGACACCGACCACTTGCGCACCGCGATCTCGGTGGCGCGCAACGCGCGGGTGAACGGCAACCACCCGTTCGGAGCCACGCTCGTCGACTCGACCGGCACCCAGGTGCTGGCGGCGGAGAACAGCGTGGTGACCGGCCGGGACGTGACCGGGCACGCCGAGACGAACCTGGTGCGCCAGGCGAGCGGGCGGTTCGCGCCGTCGGAACTGGCCGGGTTCACGCTCTACACCAGCACCGAGCCGTGTGCGATGTGCGCCGGAGCGATCTACTGGGCCGGCGTCGGCCGGGTGGTGTACGCGCTGGGCGAGGACGCGCTCGGGGAGATGACCGGCGCGAACCCGGAGAACCCGACGCTGTCGCTGCCGTGCCGCGAGGTGTTCGCTCGCGGACAGCGGGAGATCACCGTCGACGGCCCGGTGGACCTCCCCGAGGCCCGCGCGGTGCACGCGGGGTTCTGGGGCTAGGCGAGCCGCTGGGCGATCCGGGTCAGGGTGGCGGCCAGTTCGGGTGGTCGTACCTCGCTCAGATCGGTGTCGAACGTGATGAACAGACCGGCGACTCCGGCCCAGGACCAGCCGCCGATCGTCAGCCGGCAGTGCGCGTCGTCGACCGGTTCGACGACCGAGCCGCCGGGCGCCCACCGGGCGACGAGGTCGGCGGGCAACTCGAGGAGCGCGGATCCGACGCACTGCCACCGCCCCGGGGTGTCGCCGCGATCGGGGTTCTGCACGACGAGCCGCGTGAGGTCGTCGGCCGTCAGCGGGTGCGGGGTGAAGGCCGGGCCGCCCGGCTCGCGGGGGTGGATCCGGTCGACCCGGAACGTGTGCCAGGTCCGGTTCCGATGGTCGCGTGCGACCAGGTACCACCGGCCGGCCCAGACGACCAGGTGATGGGGTTCGACCTCCCGGGGCGGACGGAAACCGGGCTCGCCGGGCGCGGCGACGGTGCCGTCGGGGTCGCGGTAGTCGAAGCGCAGCACCCGGCCGGTGCGGATCGCGGCGCCGACGATCCGCAGCACGTCGACGTCGACCGGCGGGGCGGAGAACTCCCAGTAGTTGCGCAGGCTGGTGACGTCGAACGCCTCGCTGGCCGCCCGGAGCCGGGCCGGCATGACCTGGCGCACCGTGGTCAGCGCACGGGCGACCGCGTCGTCGATCCCGGTCACGGTCGCCGGCGCGGTCTGCAGGGCCAGCGCGATGGCGATGGCCTGGTCGTCGTCGAGCACGAGCGGGGGCAGTTTGCCTCCACGGCCGAGCCGGTAGCCGCCGGTGCGCCCCTTGACCCCGTCCACCGGGTAGCCGAGTTCACGCAGGACGTCGACGTCACGCCGCAGGGTGCGGGCCGAAACCGCGAGCCGCTCGGCGAGCTCCGCACCCGACCACTCCACGCGGGCTTCGAGCAGGGAGAGCAGGCGCAGAATCCGCGCGGAGGTGTCGGCCACGAATTCACCCTGGCAGGAAAGGCGGCCATCCGGTGGCCGCTGGGGGTGCCACGGTGCCGCCATGACCACCCTCACTCCCCCAGCAACGGTCGCCGGGCGACGCGCGTCGCTGGCGTTGCTCGTCGTCCTGTTCGCATCGTTCATGGACCTTCTCGACGTCACGATCGTCACCGTCGCCGCCCCCGACATCGCGGCCGACCTGAACGCCTCCGAGGCGCAGCTGCAGTGGATGCTGGCCGCCTACACGCTGGCCCTGGGGTCCGGGCTGATCACCGGCGGCCGGATCGGCGACGACCACGGCCGGCGGCGGGTCTTCCTCGTCTCGCTGACGGTGTTCGCGGTCGCGTCCGCGGCGTGCGCGCTCGCCCCGTCGGCCGAGGCGCTGATCGGCGTCCGGATCGTGCAGGGCCTGGCGGGCGGGTTCATGGTTCCGCAGGTCTTCGGGATCATCCGGTCGTCGTTCGCGCCGGCCGCGATGGCGAAAGCGTTCGGCGCGTACGGAGCAGTGCAGGGCCTGGCCTCGGTGGCCGGGCCGCTGCTCGGCGGTGCGCTCGTCGACGCGGACCTGGGGGGTCTGGGCTGGCGCACGATCTTCTGGATCAACGTCCCGGTCGCGATCGCCGCCGTCGTGATCGGGTTGCGGGTGCTTCCGGAGTCCACCGCCGCGGCGCGGACCCGTCCGGACGTCGTCGGCGCCCTCCTGGTCGCCGCCGCGGTCGTGCTGGTCCTGCTGCCGTTGGTGCAGGGCCGGGACTGGGGCTGGCCGTGGTGGGGGTGGGCCGTTCTCGCCGCGGGTGCGGCGCTGCTCGTCGTGTTCGTGCGCTACGAACGGAGGGTCGCGGCCGGCGGCGGGCAACCGGTGCTGGAGCCCGCGCTGCTGGCCGTCGGCCCGTTCGCGGCCGGGCTCTCGGCCGCGGCGCTGTTCTTCGGTGCGCTCGCGCCGTTCTTCCTGGTCCTGTCGATCTACCTGCAGGCGGGCACCGGGCGCTCACCGTGGGCGACCGGCCTGGTGATCCTGCCGTACGCGATCGGCTCGATGATCACCTCGGGCGCGGGGGTCGCGCTCGCCGGGAAGGCCGGCCGGGCACTGCTCGTCGCCGGGTCGTTGACGCTCGCGGCGTCGCAGGGGTTGCTGTGGCTGCTCGTGCGCGACGGCGGCGCTCCCGGCTACTGGTCGCTGGCCGGGGCGATGTTCCTCGGCGGCCTCGGGTTGGGGCTCGGCGCCCCGATCCTGGTCAACGTCGTGCTCGCCGGGGTGCCCGGTCGGCACGCCGGCGCGGCCGGTGGGGTGCTGTCCACGGTGACGCAGTTCGGTGGAGCGGTCGGCGTCGCGGTTCTGGGCACGGTGTTCTTCTCCGCTGTCGGCTCGTCGGGAGAGTTCGGGCCCGCCCTCGCCCACGTGCTTCCGTGGCTGGGCGGCGTGTACGTGCTGGCCGCCGGCGCGATGCTCGCACTCCCGAAGACGGCTTAGGCCGTGTCCTGTGAATCTCGCTCGCAGCGAGGCACCGCTCAGGCGTCGTCAGGCAAGGCGGAGGAATATCCGGATACCGCTGTTGTATCCGGATATTCCGACAACGCGGCCTGGCGGCGGCTGAGCGGAGCCGCAGCCGAGCATGGATTCGCAGGACACGGCCTAGTGGACGGGAAGGGTCAGTGAGCCGCCGAGGGTTTCGCGGCGGGCCTTGACCATGCGGGTGGCGGTGGCCGCCGGTTCGCCCGTGCCGAGGTTGCGGGCGAACCGCGGATACGCGCCGCCCGCGACCGACAGCCGCAACCGGTGCCCGCGCCGGACCCGGTACGCGGTGGGCCGCAGGGGCACCGGCACGTCCAGCGGCGTTCCGGGGCGCAGCCGCACGAACCCGTCGGAGATCGACATCGACCGGCCCGACGGTTCGACGTCGCAGAGCCGGACGAACACGTCGGCGTGGCCCGGTTCGCTCCGCACCCGCACCACCGCGCTCAGCTCGCCGACCAGGTCCAGATCGGACTCCAGCGGCGCGCTGGTGTACGTGAGCACGTCGGCGCGGGCCTCGACCGCCCGGTTGTCGGCCGCGCCGGCGTCCCGGCCGATCACCGGGCCGCCGACCGTCGGCGTCGGGTCGGCCGGGTCGTAGAAGGTGACCGCAGGCTCCTGGTCCACCGGCTCCCGAGCGAGCTCGCCGGAGCCGAAGTACCAGGTCACCGGCGTGCTCGGCGGTGGCCAGCGCTCGGCGTCGAGCCAGCGGTCGGCGTTCTGCAGCCAGAGCCGCACCGGCGCGCGCTCCGATGCGGACGCGGGCGCGGGCTCCGATGGGGACGCGGGCGCCCCCAGGAGATGCCTCGACAGGTGCTCGAAGGCGTCCCGGCTCGCGGCCAGCGCGCCCCGGAGCTCGGCGTGGCCTCCGGGGCCGATCGTGAGCCGCGGCCGGCGACCGGCCTCCTGCAGGGCGACGACGTCGCGCAGCTGGTTGAGCAGGAAAATGTCCCACCAGACCGTGTACATCGAGACCGGCGCCGTCACCGAGGCCACCCCGGCCGAGTGGTCGACCGGAGCCCAGAAGTCGTCGCCGGGATCGTCGTGCGCGACGACCTCCTGCCAGTAGGAACTGGCCGTGCCGATGCTCGCCAGCGGCAGCCCCGCCATCGCCCGCCGGTGCCGCCGCTTCCGGAACCGGCCCGGCTCCGCCATCGTCATGCCCCACTCGTAGGCGCCACGCAGACCCACCCCGCCCCCGAGGTACGTCGAGCTGGTGAACTCCGACGCGGTGATCGCCGGGCACAGCGCGGCCAGCGGTGGGTCGGCGTACGGCGCCACCGCCCACTGCGCGAAGCCCAGGTAACTGGACCCCATCATCGCGATCCGTCCATCGCACCACGGCTGGTCGCGCAACCAGCTCAGCGTCGCCAGCCCGTCGGCCTTCTCGTGGTGGAAGGGCTCGAAGAGCCCGCCGGAACCGTGCGTGCCCCGGACGCTCTGCAGCACCACCTGGAGACCGCGGGCGGCGAACGGCGCGCCGTAGAGCAGCGCGAGCTGCCGATCGCGGCCGTAGGGCGTCCGGACCAGCACCACCGGCCCGGCAACGGCGCCCGACGGCGCGTACCGGTCGGCGAGGAGTTCGACTCCGTCGGACATCGGCACACGCAGGTTTGTTCCACCCGATAGCGGCCAGTTTTCCCGGGTAGCCGCAGCAGCCGATCGATCAACACGTTCCGCACCGGGCCACCGTAACGACGGGGTCTCACAGAAACCGCACATGTTCTGTTCAGCGCAGCCTCAGGCTCCGGTCCGAAAAAGGAATCATGACACTCACGAGCATCGAGACCGCGGTCCTCGTAACCGTCGTCGACGCCCCGGGCACCCTCACCTCACTGGCCGATCAGCTGCCGCCGCACTGGCGCGTCGAGAGCGCTGAGCTCGCCGACGTCGACCACACCGACCTGCTGGTGATCGGAGGTGCCAACGGTGCACGCATCCGCGCCGCGGTCCGGCAGCATCCCGGCACACCGGTCGTCGGCGTCGTCGACCCGTACGCCACCGCCGAGCACGTGGTGGAGGTGCTCGAAGCCGGCGCCGACGCCTGCGTGCGATCCGGCCTCCCGGCGCTGGTGGGCAGCCACCTGCGGGCCTGCCACCGACGTCGGGCGGCTTAGCGGTCGTGCACGTGGTCCTGGACCAGGTCCAGGCCGACGTCCTGGGGTTCGGGTTCGGGGCGGCGGCGCACGAGCAGGAAACGCCGGTCGAAGTAGACCAGCACCAAGTAGAGGAACAGCAGCGCGACGCCGATCTGCAGCCCCACCGGTAGACGCTGGCTGACCGGTGTCACCGGGGTGGCGACCGGGGTCGGGTCGGGTGCGGCCGGGAAGAGGTTCTCGGCCACCGGGCCGCCGGGGTACTCCGGCCGCCCGGCGGTGTCTTCGTCCGACGCCAGGGGGCGCGCGGTTTCGGCCTGCGGCTGAGGTTCGGGGGCGGCCGGGGCGATGCCTTGCTGGTCCTGAGGTTGGACTGCTTGGCCGGCGGGGGGCGCTATTTCCGCGCGTTGCGCGGCGGCGCGTTGTTGGGCCACGAGGGCGGCTGCTGCGCGTTGCTCGGCGGTGAGTCCGTCTGCGGTTTGGCCTTGCGCGGCCTGGTCTTGGGCGCGCTGTTGGGCCACGCGTTGTTCGGCCGCCCGTTGTTCGGCCGCGCGTTGATCGGCGGCGCGTTGTTCGGCCGCGCGTTGTTCGGCGGATCGTTGGGCGGCGGCGCGTTCGACGGCGGCGCGTTCGGCGGCCTGGCGGAGACGGGCCGCGGTGTCGGCGGCGGGGATGTCCTCGTCGGTGCGCATCTCGGCGGCTCGTTGCTCGGCCACCCGCCGCGCGGCCGCCGCACGCTGCTGCTCGGCTGCCACTCGCTGAGCCTCGGCCCGACGCGCGGCCGAGCGCTGGGCCTGCGCGCGCTGCGCCTCGACCCGCTGGGCCTCGGCCCGCCGGGCCTCCGCTTCTGCCCGCTGAGCCGCCGAACGCTGAGCCTCTGAACGCTGGGCTGCGGTGCGCTCGGCTGCGGCCCGCTGAGCTGCGGTGCGCTGCTGCGACGCGCCCTGCTGATCCGCGTGCCACTGCCCGGGCTGCTGACCGGCTCGCTCCCCCGCGGCCCGTGCCTGCCGCTCGGCCGCGGCCCGTTCTCCGGCCTCCTGCTGCCTCGCACGTGCGGCGGCCTGACGCTGAGCCTCAGCCGCCTGCTGCTGGGCCGCAGCACGAGCAGCCGCCCGACGCTGGGCCACCCGCTCCTGCTGGGCCTCCGATTGAGCGGCGGCCTGACGCTGAGCCGCGGCTCGAGCGGCGGCCCGGCGCTGAGCCGCGCTTCGGGCAACGGCGCGGCGTTGGGCGGTGCGGCGCTGGGCCGCGGTGCGGGCGGCGGCCTCGCGTTGGGCGGCTTGTTGTGGCCGGGTGCGATCGGTGGACTGCTGGGTGGTGCCGCGCTGACCGGACTGACCACTCTGCGCACCCGGAGCCCGGCCCCAGTTCTGCTGCGGCTGCGGCGCCTCGCCCCAGGGCCCGGACCAATCGCCCGGCCAGCCCTGGTCGTAGGGCCACGAGTCGGTGCCGTACCGGGGCACCTCCCAGTCGCTCGGGGCGTCCCACCGAGGCCCCCACCCGTCGTCGGCCATCGCGGGCACCGACGGTCCACACAGCAACACCGTGGCGATGCCGGCGCTCACGCACGCCGCTCCGAGCCTCCTCATCCTCCCAACGGTACTGCACAAATAGTCACAAAACGTACTCAACTATCCGTCGCGTCGTCGCGACCCGCGGTCCCGACGAGCGATCACCGCGTTCACCCCGACCGGTGCGAGCGTCACCACCGCGGCGACCAGGACCCAGGGCAACCACGGCTCCGGGCGGGGGTCACGCCAATCCTGTCGCCAGGAGTTGGCCACGACCACCCCGTGGTACATCGCCGCCGTGGCCCGACACGCCGCCGACCCACCCACGGCGCGGCATCGAGCCGCCAACGCGCGCCCGAACGCCGCGTCGATCGCCTCGCGCGCCCAGGGGCCGAGCGGCTCGCCGACCCGCGCCGCGTAGCGCAATAAGTCGTAGCCCAGGTCGTGGGCCTTGCACGGCCCGGAGAAGTCGTAGCGAGTCGCCCCGGTCGGTGCCGAACAAGCCCCCTTCGGGGCCACCCATCTCCCGTGCTCCCGCACCGGCGAGTACCCCATCACCGCCTCGAAGTCCCCCGGCGTGCGAGCACTGGACGCACGAGCACCTGGTGCGAGGTCAGCTGGCGCCGTATCGGCCGGCGTGGAAACGCCCGACGCGGAGGCACCCGGCGCGGGCACGGACGGCGCGGGCACGGACGGCGCGGGGGCGGTCAGGGCCTGGATGGCGGTGGCGGCTGGGGAGTTCCGGTGATCGGGTGGGGTCGCTGGGGCGGTGTCGCCGCCGAGGACGGTGGTCAGGGCGGTCGTCAGCAGAACCATCCACAGTCGCCGTTGCATGTCGCCCTTCCGCTCCGGGAACAGGGCGTTCCCGCTGGTCAGGACGCTAGGTGCGGGAGTTGGAACGGTCGTCCGGCCGAGGCGTGATCTCGCGCGTAGTCCGCTGGAGCGACATCACGCGAACATCACCCGCTGGTACGCCCCGCGCATCGCGCCGAGCCCGGCGCAACGAACGCGCCGCACCGCGCAGCCGCGCACGACACGGCGCAGGACCCCGCGGCGTCATACCCGGGTACCCCTCCGATCCACGTCAGCGGTATGACGACCCGACCATCCCCACCCGCCTAGGCTCGCCCCGTGCGCATACCGAGAGCCGCCCGGCCACCCCGCTGGGCTTTCGGGCCGCTCTGGGCGCTGGTCACGCTCGGGGCGTACCTGCCGCTGGCCGTGGCCGGCGCGCCGGCGGTGCTCGAGATCGACCCGGCGTGGCTCATCTGGGTCGCCGCCGCCATGACGCTCGCCTTCTGGCTGCTGCGGTCCTACCCGGTCGCGGCCTGGTACGTCACGGCGGCGCTGGCGCTGGTTCTGCCGAACATGTTCACGGTGCTCGACGACGACCCCTGGAGGTGGCCGCCGCTGCTGGGGTTCACGCTGATCGCCGCGTACGCGAACATCAGCGCCCGGGCCCCGCGCCGGGTCGCGGTCGGGGCGTGGCTCACCGCGCCGGGGCTGTTCTGGGCCTACGCGAACCCGGACGCGCGCGCGGGCTGGATCATTCTGCTGGTCGCCGTCCCGATCGTGGCCGACGTCGGCCGGACGCTCCGGCGCACCCGCACGGCGCTCGGCCGCGAGCGGGAACTCACCGAGGCCGAGAAGGCACGCACCGCCGTGCTGGAGGAGCGCGCACGCATCGCCCGGGATCTGCACGACGTCGTCGCGCACCATATGTCGATGGTGGTGGTGCAGGCCGAGACCGCCCCGTACCGGCTCGCCGGGCTCTCCCCGGAGGCCACCGCGGACTTCACCGCGATCAGCTCCACCGCCCGGGAGGCGCTCAACGAGGTCCGCGGGCTGCTCGGGGTGCTGCGTAGCGACGACATCTCCGCCGATCTCCGTCCGCAGCCCGGGTGCGACGATCTGCCCGACCTGATCGCGGGCGCGGTCCGGGCCGGCGCCGACGTCGAGTTCACCCGGGCCGGTGAGCCACGCAAGCCGCGCCCCGGCGTCGACGTGGGGGCTTACCGGATCGTGCAGGAGTCGCTGGCCAACGCCGCCCGGCACGCGCCCGGCGCCCCGGTGCGGGTCACGCTCACCTACGCTTCGAATTCCCTGGAGATCACCGTGGTGAACGGGAAGAGCGCCGAGCAGGCCGCGCTCAACTCGGCGGGGCACGGCCTCGTCGGCATGACCGAGCGCGCCACCGTCGTCGGCGGCGAACTCCGCGCGGCCCCCACCCCCGACGGCGGCTTCTCGGTCCGCGCCCGCCTACCTCTGGAGCCGTCCGACACATGAGTAATTCCGTGCGCTTGGTGATCGTCGACGACCAGGCCATGGTCCGGCAGGGGTTCGCGGCCCTCCTCGACGCGCAACCCGACTTCACCGTCGTCGGGCAGGCCGCCAACGGCGCCGAAGCGGTGTCCCTCGCCGGTCGTGTCCGCCCCGACGTGATGCTCATGGACGTGCGCATGCCGGTCATGGACGGCCTGGAAGCCACCCGCCGGATCCTGGGAGCCGACGACACCCCGCGTGTCCTCATGCTCACCACCTTCGACCTCGACGACTACGTCTACGCCGCGCTGCGTGCCGGTGCGAGCGGCTTCCTGCTCAAGGACGCGCCGGTGGCCGACCTCGTCCAGGCGGTGCGGGTGGTCGCGGCCGGTGACGCGCTGCTCGCGCCGAGCGTCACCCGGCGCCTGATCGCCGACTTCGCGCGCCGCCCGGCCACCCATCGCGCCCGCCCCGACCGTCTGCGCGTGCTCACCCCGCGGGAGACCGAGGTGCTCACGCTGATCGCCCGCGGCCTCTCGAACGGCGAGATCTCCGCGGCTCTGGTCGTCGCCGAACAGACCGTGAAAACCCACGTCGGCCGCATCCTCGCCAAACTCGACCTCCGCGACCGCGCCCAGGCCGTCGTACTCGCGTACGAGACCGGCCTGGTCGAGCCAGGCACTTAGACCGCGTTCCCCACCGCCGATAGGAGAGCAGTCAGAACTCCTGGAGGCCGAGTGGAACGTCGTCGCCGATTCGCGGTGACCGCCGTGGCGTTCGCCACGGCGTACTACGCGATCGCCTTGTTCCTGGCCACCGACAGCGAGGTGTTCACCGCGGTCGCCGCGGTCGGCGGCGCGCTGGCCTGTTTCGCCGCCGCCGGGGCCGCCGCCTGGGCCGCCCGGCGCACCCGGTCCACGTCCCGGCGGGGCTGGATCGCGGTCGCCACCGGCCTCGCGATGTGGGCGACCGGCAACACGTCGAGCTTCCTCTGGCACCTGAGCGGCATCGATCACTACTCACGCACGACCGACGCGATCTACCTCACCGCGATCCCGATCCTGCTGTTCGGCCTGACCTCACTGCTGGCCGCGCAGCTGCCCGCGGTGTCGCTGCGGCTGATCCTCGACGGCGTGATCATCGCCGGTTCGCTGTTCCTGGTCAGCTGGGGCACGGTGCTGGGGCCGATCGCCGCCGAGCAGCAGTCGCCGATCAACTGGGCGATCTCGATCGCCTACCCGGTGACCGACGTCATGATGGCCACCGTCGTGCTGCTCGTGCTGAGCGCCGGCGCTCCCGGCACGCGCACACCGCTCTCGCTGCTCAGCGCCGGTTTCCTGCTCACCGCGATCGGCGACGTGGCGTACGCCCTCTTCGACCATCTCGGCAACTACAGCAGCAACGGCCTCATCAACCTGATCTGGTTCTTCTCGTACCTGTTGATGCTGCTGGGCGGGGTGTGGGTCGCCACCGATCCCCGCACCGAGCCGCAGCAGGTCACGGTTCCGCCGTACACGCTGCTGCCCTACGTCCCGTTCAGCCTGGCGATCGTCACCACGCAGGCGGTCTACTTCGTCACCGGCGGGGTCAACGCGGTGTTGGTGGTCGGCTGCGCCGCGCTGGTCATGCTCGTGCTCGGCCGCCAGCTGACCACCGTGCGCGAGAACGTCACGCTCAACGCGCGGCTCGCCTCGACCGTGGCCGAGCTGCGCCAGCGCGAGGAGGAGCTCCGGCACCGCGCTTTCCACGACGGGCTGACCGAGCTACCGAACCGGGTGCTGTTCCACACCCGCGTGGAGGAGGCGATCGCCGCGCACGACGACGAGGTCACCGTGCTCTACGTCGACCTCGACGGGTTCAAGGCGGTCAACGACCAGTACGGGCACGACGTCGGCGACGCGCTGTTGATCAAGGTCGCCGACCGGCTGCGTGAGTGTCTCGACGACCATCTCGTCGCCCGGCTCGGCGGTGACGAGTTCGGTGTCCTGCTCCCGGGCACGACCTCGCCGTCGGTCAGCACCGAGCTGGCCGAGCGGATCGTGTCGTCGATCGCCGGGATCACGACGGTGGAGGGGCGCCGCGTGCGGGTCGGGGCCAGCGTCGGCATCGCGGTGAACCAGACCGACGGCGGCGTCGGGGAACTCCTCCGCGCCGCGGACCTCGCGATGTACGCCGCGAAGGTCGAAGGCAAAGGCCGCTACGCCCTGGTCGGTTCCGCGATCACCGCGGCCGCGGGCACGTCTCCGCCTGCGGCGCGCGATGATCACGCCCGGCACGGACCGTCCACGGGTGGGGCACCCGGTCAGGCGGCGGCCAGTTCGGCGGCACCGAACGAGACGTGGAAGCGGGCACACCAGATCGAGACGCTGGTGAGCGTCTCCAAGTCGACGTCGGCGGGGATCGAGTAGTTCTGGCTGCCCTTGTTGCCTTTGAGCTCGCCGAGCTCGACGTGTTTGCCGTCGTCGAAGACGGTCCAGCCCGCGGTGCCCTCGAGGACCGGCTGGTCGGTGAGCCAGACGCGGAGGTCGGGGCCGTCGGACGTGTTCAGGTCCTCGAAGCGGAGGATCCGCGTGCCGTCGGGCAGGCGCAGGATCGCGACCGTACCGGTGGTGTCGTGCTCGTGCGTGATGAGCGTGCCGCGGGCCAGCACGGTCGTCCCGGCGTTCTTCCCGGCCGGGGCGGCGGTGCCGGCCGGAACGGAGGGGATCGTCTCCTCGACGGTGGTGCTGGTGAAGATCCGCCAGGGTTCGAACAGCGCCAACCCCGCGCCGATGCTCAGACCGACGATCGCGACGAACGTGAACAGCAGTGGGCGACGCACCGAGCCTCTTTCCGGACGAGCAGCGCACCACCGGCGCCGACCTGGCCGACCGTAGCCGCCGCTCGCCGCCCGGGGAGTCACCCAGCCGACGCCCCCACTGTCACCCCGCCGACGCAGCCTCGGCCAGCAGGGCCGTCGCGTCGAGCTCGGTGACGGTGACCGACGGGGTGTCGAGGGCGGCCAGGCAGGCGCGGTAGCCGTCGCCGGGCGTGAGCGAACGGAGGGTGGTGCGTGCCGGCAGGTCGGCCCGGTGGGCACCGAGCAGGGCGGGCGGCGCGTCGGGCGCGGTGACGACGACCTCGGTCAGGGCCACCCTCAGCCCCTCGCCGGTGGCCTTGAGCACGGCTTCCTTGCGCACCCAGTACGTGACGAAGTCGTCGCCGCGCTCGTCGGCGGCCAGCACGATCTCACGCAGCCCGGCGTTCTCCCGCGCCGAGGCTTCCTCGACGTCGACCCCGAGCGGGCCGGTGCGACCGATCGCCACCGCCACCCGGTCCCCGGAGTGCGACACCGAGCACTCCCACCCGGCGACCGGGAGCGCCGGTCGTCCGTGCGGGCGGTCGCAGTCCGGGCACCACCGGGTGATCGCCACCCGCGTCGGCGCGATCCCCAGGTGAGCGCCGCTGAGCACGCGGAGCAGACCCGCCGCGACCGTGAACCGGGCCCGGTCGGCGTCGCGCCGGTAGGCGGCGCGACGGCCCTGCTCGAGCGGGTCGAGCAGGGCCGCGAGACCGTCCGGATCGGCGGCGGTGAGCGGCCGGGCCCACCACACCTGGCACTGCCCCGGCGCCAAGGCCGGGACGGTCAGCACTGCTTGGGGTCGGCCAGGTTCGTGGTGTCGGGACGCCCGACCGCCGGCTCCGACGGCGTCGGCGCGTCGGTGGCGCCGATCGCCGGGGGCAGCGTGATCGTGTGCGACGGCTTCGGCGAGGCACTGGCCGACGGGGACTTCGTCGACTTCTTCGTCGTCGTGGTCTGGCGTCCGCCGCCGGAGCCCGAGTACATCGAGACGCCGGTGCTGGTGGTCGAGCCGCCGGACAGGTCGACGCCGCTGACCGTCGTCGTGTGGCCCTGGATGTCGGTCAGCCGGATCTGGAACGGCCCGCTGCCCGCGTTGTCGGCGGTGTAGTAACCGTCGCCGCGGCGGGTGCCGGTCTGCCAGCCGTTGCCGCCGTTGATCTCGACCCGGGTGAGTTGGTTGCCGTGGTTGATCGGCAGCACCGCGACGTAGTACTCGCTGACTTCCTGCGCCTTGAACTTCAGCGACCCGGGCAGCGACGGGTTGGCCACGGCGCGGTAGGTGACCTGGATGTCTCCGGCCTCGGGGTCGGCGAGCTGCGAGAACGCCTTCTCGCTCATGTCGATGTGGCCGGGCGCGCACGGGGCGCACGAGTCGACGACCTGCACCCGGACCGTGTTGCCGTTCGGGCCGGTGACGTTGAAGTAGGTGCCGCACGCGGCGCCGTTCGCGAACTCGTCGAAACCGAGCGCGAGGTACATGCCGTCGGCGGGCGGCCCGTCGTAGGAGCAGCCGGAGCCGCCGGAGGCGGCGAGGTCGAAGAACGTGGTGTGGCCGGAGCGGCTGTCACCGGGTTGGGGCACGGCGGCCGGAACGGCCAGCGCCTTCGGTAAGACCGCCGCGCAGGCAGCGTCGGACAGGCCCTTGAGCCCGAGCACCAGCGCGGTCACCGAGATGAGCACCGCAGCACCGATGAGCGTCGGTAAGCCCCAAGCGAGCCAACCGCGCCCTTTGCGCCGTTTTCCCTTGTGCGTGGTTTCCACTGCCAGCCAACCCTCTTCTCCCCCGGCGGACATCCTGCCCCACACGAGCAACACTAGCTAGCGTTGCCCCCTGCAACTTCACCGATAGGTGACCTGCGTCGCGGGCAGGTGGGAGTGCTCGTTGAAGGAGATCAGCGCGGTGCCGCCCCGGCCGGCGACGACCTTGGTGATGCCGCCGTTGATCACCACGCGGTGGAGTGCGACGCACCCGGCGGGCGACAGCCCGAGCAGGCGCGCTCCGATCGCCGCGATGATGCCACCGGACGTGAACACCGCCCCCGAACCACCCTTCCCGAGCGCGGCGACGAACTCCTCCAGCCCGGCCCACGCCCGCGCCGAGAACTCGGTCCAGGTCGGCATGCCCGCCGGGGTGAGCGCCCCGGAGATCCATTGCTCGAGCGCGGCGTCGAGCACCACCTGGAAGTCGCGGGACGACGTCGGCACCGGGCCGTCGTGCAGCTGGGCCGCGAGGCCCAGATGGTCGTACTCGTCGAAACGGTCGTCGACGTCGAGCGCGCCGGTGAAGCCGGCCGCCTCCAGGCACAACGCCGCCGTGTCACGCTGCCGGCGCAACCCACCGGAGATCGCGCGGTCGATCCGGACGTCCTGCGCCGCCAGCGCCGCGCCGACCGTCCGGGACTGCTCCCGGCCCAGCTCCGACAGCTCGTCGTACTCCGCCGCCCCGAACGACGCCTGACCGTGCCGGACCAGCATCACGGCCGGCATCAGCGCATCGCCTTGTGCGCACGCCACACCAGGTAGTTGACGTTGAGCCAGAACTGCCGGAACGCCGGGTTCCGCGTCTGCTTGTGGTGGTAGCGGTAGTAGATCTGCTGGGCGATCGCGGCCAGCCGGAACAGGCCGAAGACCTCGTAGAACGCCCAGTTCTCCGCGCTCAGCCCGGCGCGGTCGCAGTAGTACTCGACGACCTCGCGCCGGGTCGGCATCCCGGGCAGGTGCGTGGGCTGCCGACGGGCCCGCTGGGACAGGTACGGGTCGTCGGACTGGATCCAGTAGGCCAGCGCTCCGCCGAGGTCCATCAGCGGATCCCCGATCGTGGCCATCTCCCAGTCGAGGACGCCGACCACACGCAGTGGGTCGTCCGGCGCCAGCACGACGTTGTCCAGGCGGTAGTCGTTGTGGATGAGGCACGACTTGACGTCGCCGGGCCGGTGGTCGGCGAGCCACGCCATCACGCCCTCGGCCTTCGGCACGTTCCAGGTGCGTGCCTTGCGGTACCGGTCGGACCAGCCCCGCACCTGACGCTCGACGTAACCGGCGCCGCGCCCCAGGTCGGCCAGGCCCGCCGCGACCGGGTCGACGTCGTGGAGTTCGACGAGCGTGTCGACGACCGTGAACGCCAGC
The DNA here is from genome assembly GCF_039524755.1 of Cryptosporangium japonicum. NCBI lineage: Bacteria > Bacillati > Actinomycetota > Actinomycetes > Cryptosporangiales > Cryptosporangiaceae > Cryptosporangium > Cryptosporangium japonicum. Next base: position 82,218 of record NZ_BAAAGX010000017.1, on the reverse strand, counting down.
GTGCGTGCCTGCACCGGGTCCAGCTGGACCTCCGGCGGGAAGTCCTGGCGCGGGATCGTGCCGACGATCCGCTCCATCACGTAGAAGTCGGCGCCGAGCACGTCGTGGTCGTCGCAGAACGCCACCATCTCCGGCACGTACCGGAACACCGGCTTCAGGTGTTTCTGTACCCGGTATTCGCGGTTCATGTCGTGCGCCGAGGACGCTTTCCGGCCCGCCGGCGGGCGGCGCAGGATCAGTTCCCGGTCGGGATACCGCAGCAGGTACGTGAGGTTCGAGGCCCCGCCGGAGAACTGCCGCACCTCCGGCGGTGCCTCGAGGCCGTCGACGCGTTCGGCGAGCCACGTGTGCACGGTGGCCACGTCGAACGCGTCTTCGCTGCGTACCGCTCTGTCGTCTGCCACGGTACGGGACAGTACCTAGCCCTTCTCGGCTCCGCCGGTGAGCCCCTCGACGAGCAGCCGCTCCCCGGCGAAGAACAGCGCCACGATCGGCGCGGTGAGCAACACCGAGCCGGCCATCAGCACGGTGGTGGGGATCTCGATCGTCCCGGCCAGCTGCGACAGGCCCAGCGACACCGTCCACCGGTCGCGCCGCTCGACCAGGAACAACAGCGCGAACAGGTACTCGTTCCAGGCGATCATGAACACGTAGAGCGCGGTCGCGGCCAGCGCCGGCCGGGACAGCGGGAGGCTCACCCGCCAGATCACGCCCAGCCGGCCGCAGCCGTCGAGCTGGGCCGCCTCCTCCAGGCTCACCGGGATCGTCTCGAAGTAACCACGCAGCATGTACAGCGTCACCGGCACGGTCTGGGCGACGTAGACCAGCACCAACGCGACCAGCGAGCCGCGCAGCCCGAGCCGGCTGAGCACCACGTAGAGCGGAATCGCCAGCACGATCGCCGGGAACAGGTAGATCGCCAGGAACAACGCGTCCACCTGACGACGCCCGGCGAACCGCAGCCGGGTGACCGCGTAGGCACCCGGCACCGACACCGCGAGCGTCACGATCACGGTGGCGATCGAGACCGCGGCGCTCACCCCGATCAGCCGCACGAACCCCTGGCCGCCGTCCTCGACCGACGTCAGCACCTCCCGGTAGGTGTCGACCACGATCTCGCCGGGGCGGATCAGGATCGAGCCGGGCGAGAGCTGCACGTCCTGGATGAGCCGCACGGACAGCAGCACCATGTAATAGAACGGGAACAGGCTCACGACGGTGAGCACGACGATCGTCACCCAGCGCGCGACGCCGAGCACGACGTTCTCGATCCGGTCCCTGGTCATGACCGCCTCACCAACCGCAGGTAGACGCCGACGAAGAGCGCCAGCGCGACGGCGAGCACCAGCGCCTCGGCCGACGCGGCACCGATGTCGCCGCGGCTGGTCAGGAAGTCGTACACGCGCACGCTGACGACCTCGGTGCCCGATCCGCCGCCGGTCAGCAGGTACACGTCGTCGAACTTGGTGAACGTCAGCACGAAGCGCAGCACGGTGAGCACCGCGATCACCGGCAGCAGCTGCGGAAGCACGACGTGCCGGAACCGCTGGGTGGGGGTCGCCCCGTCGACGAGCGCGGCCTCCTCGAGATCGCTCGGCAGCGCCTGCATCCGGGCGAGCAGGAACAGGAACGCGAACGGGAAGTACCGCCAGCCCTCGAACAGGATCACGGTGACCAGCGCGGTCGGCACCGGTATTCCGAACAACGACCCGGACACCTCGTTGAGGAAGTCGACCGGTCGGTCCCAGCCGAGGAACCGGGTGCCCCAGGCGTTGAGGACGCCGTACTCGGGGTTGAGCATCGTCTGCCAGACGAACGTGGCCCCGACGACCGGCGCGATGTAGGGCAGCAGGAACGAGGCGCGGACGAACGTCCGGCCCCGGAACGGGCGGCGTACCGCCAGCGCCGCGGCGAGCCCGAGCCCGATCGAGAGCGCGACACCGAACACGGTGTAGGCCACCGTCGTCCAGAGCGTGTCCCAGAACCCCGGGCTGCCGAAGACCCGCTCGAGGTTCTGGAACGTGAACTCGCCGATGAGTCCGCGGCGGCGCAGATCGATGACCCGCACCCGCTGGAAGGCCAGCAGGACCGTCCAGAGGATCGGCGCCACGACCACGATCAGCACGATGATCAGCGTCGGTGTCAGCAGGGCCCACCCCGTGCGGGCCTCACCGCGCTGCCTGCTACCGCTCACTCCAGGCTCTTCTTGATGTCGTCGACCTGTTCCTGGCACTGCTCCGCGGCGGCCGACGGGTCGAGCTGGCCGCCGGTCATCGCGTTGACCGCCTTGGCGATCGGCAGCTCACCGAGCGTGGCGCCGACCAGCCGGCCCTCACCCTGCTCGATGCCCCAGCGCCCGAACGTGTCGACCGAGGAGACGAGCTGGTCGACGAGGGTCGCCGGGTAGACGGTGTCCAGCGGCGCCTTCTTGTCGACGCCGGCCGGCAACTTGCGCCAGGCGTCCACATAGGCGGTTTTGTTCGACGCGTCGCCGGTGCGGACCGGCACCTTGCCCTCGGGGGCCTGCCCGAGCCAGCGGGTGTAGCCGTCGCCCATCATGAACTCGACGAACTTCTTCGCGTTCGCGGTCTGCGCGGTGGCGCTGACCGCCCAGGACACGACCTCGCCGAACTGCGCCGGCCGCGACCCGTCCGGGCCCTTGATCGCGGTGACGACGCCGGTGTTCTTCGCGAGGTAGGTCGGGTCGGCCTGGCACTCCGGGCAGTTCGGCAGCGCGTCGGCACGCAGGCCGGCCAGTTCGTCGAGCAGGAACGACGACCAGATGACCATCGCGGCGCGGCCGGAGAAGTAGGTGGCGCGGGTCGAGTCGACGCTCTGCGCGCCCTTCACCGAGGCGTCGCTGATCAGGTCGTCGTAGAACTCGAACGCACCGACGCACTCGTCGCTGCCGACGGTGATCTTGCCGCCGTCGTCGACCAGTTCGCAGCCGTTGCCCAGCGCGAGGTGCTCGAACGTCTGGGCGGTGAAACCGTCGTTGGCGACCGTGGCCGCGGTGATGCCGACCTGGCCGCCGGTGGTGAGCTTCTTCGCGGCGGCGGAGATGGCGTCGTAGGTGGTGGGCGCGGCCAGGCCCGCTTCGGTGAACAGGTCGGTGCGGTAGAAGAGCAACTGCGCCCAGGCGTCGCTGGGGACGCCGAGCACCTCGTCGCCGTTCTTGGTCAGCGAGAGCGCCCGCTGGTTGAACGTGCCGGCGTCGAGCGATTTGAGGATCTCGCCGGCCGACCCGGTGTCGAGCAGTTCGTTCGCGTCCAACGACCAGAGCGCCGCGAGCGGGAGCGCACCCATGACGTCGGGCAGGTCACCGCCGGCGGCCGCGGCGGTGACGAGCTTGCTGAACTGGTTCTCGTCGACGCCGACGTACTTCACCTCGATGCCGGTGCTCCGGGTGAACTCGGCGATCACTTTCTGGGTGGCGGCCACGCGGTCGGCCTGGTTCTCGAGGCTCCACACGGTCAGCGTGCCGTCGTCGTCGGAGGAACCATCGCCGGAACACCCGGCCAGGACGGTAGTGGTGAGCAAGAGCGCGAGTAGTGCGGCGATCAAACCGGGACGGGTCATCAAAGACTCCTTCCGGGAGCGATTAACCCCAGAATCCCACCGATCGATTGGTTACTGGGGGATATTCGCCGTTCCGCCCCAGGGGTCTTGACGATCCTGATAGGAGAGATCCTTGTCGCCCCAACCGTCACTTTGCTAGCGTCCGCCCGCTGGACCATTCCGGGTAAGTCCTGCAACGACGCGAGGTGCGATGAAGTCACGCAGCCGGTCTGTTCTGGCGAAACTCATCACGCTGCTCGCGTTGCCGTTCGTCTCGCTCGTGGTGCTCTGGGCCATCGCGGCGAGCGCGACCCTGGGTCAGGGCATCGACCTGCTGAAGATCAACGACGAGGTCTCCGACGTCGTCAACCCGCTGCAGGAACTGGGCCGGGAACTGCGGGCCGAGCGGCTGGAATCGGTGATCGCGGTGGCCGCGCCGGAACGCAACGCCGAGGCTCTGCGCGAGCAGCGCGCACGGACCGACCGCGCGCTCACCCGGTTCCGCGACCGGGCGGTGGACGGCGCCAACACCGACGCCGTACGCGACCGGATCGACACGTTCCTCGACGTACTCGACGACCTCGACGACCGGCGCTCGGCGATCGACCGGCGCACGCTCTCCCGGCCGGCCGTCGTGGACTACTTCACCAGCGCACTCGACCTCACGCTCCCGATCGTCACCACGATTCCGCACCTCCCGGTCCCCGACTTCGCGCTCCGGGCGAACGCCACCCTGGAGCTGGCCAGCGCGATCGAGACCCAGAGCGAGGAGATGGCGGTGCTGGCCGGCGCGGTGGCCGGCGGCCGCTTCGAGGGTGACGAGTACACCCGGGCGGTCCAGCTCATCGGCGCCCAACGCCACTTCTACACCGACGTTCTGCCCCAGCTCGAACCCGTCGACCAACAGGCCTACCGCGACGTCACCGGAGGGTCGGCCGCGCGGGCGATCACCGCGGCGGAGGACTCGGTCGTGCGGTCGGGAGCCGGGGACGCGCCGCCGCCGATCGACGCCGACGACTGGATCGACAACTCGCGCGCGCTCTCCGGCCAGATGGTCGACTACAGCCTCGACGTCAGCGATCGGCTCTTCGACGACTTCATCCCCACCGCCGCCTGGGTGCTGGTCCGGATCGTCGTCGGCGGCGTGCTGGGCCTCGTGGCGGTGATCGTGTCGATCGTCGTCGCGCTGCGGATCGGGCGCTCGCTGGTGCGCGAACTGGTCGGCGTCCAACGGTCGGCGCAGAGCCTCGCGACCTACGAGCTCCCCGCGGTCGTCCGGCGGCTGCGTGCCGGCGAGAGCGTCGACGTCGACGCCGAAGTGCAGCCGATGACCGGCTTCACGATCAAGGAGATCGAGGGGGTGGCGTCCGCGATGGACGCGGCCCGCTCCACCGCGGTCGAGGTCGCGATCGAGGAGGCCCAGCTCCGGCGCGGTGTCCGCGAGGTGTTCCTGAACCTGGCCCGCCGCAGCCAGGCGCTCATCCACCGCCAGCTGACGCTGCTGGACGCGATGGAGCGCCGGGAGAAGGACCCCGACGAGCTCGAGGACCTGTTCACGCTCGACCACCTCGCGACACGCATGCGGCGGCACGCCGAGGACCTCATCGTGCTGTCCGGCTCCACGCCGGGCCGCGGCTGGCGCAATCCGGTGCCGCTGATCGACGTCATGCGCGGTGCGATCGCCGAGGTCGAGGACTACGCGCGGGTGCGTGTCGTGGGGGCGCCGCGGGCGTCGCTGGCCGGGCGGGGCGTCAGCGACGTCATCCACCTGCTGGCCGAGCTGATCGAGAACGCGACGTCGTTCTCGCCGCCGCACACCACCGTGCACGTGACCGGTGAGCTGGTGCCGGCCGGGTTCGCGATCGAGATCGAGGACCGTGGGCTGGGCATGCCGGCCGAGCAGCTGGAGGCGGTGAACCAGCGGCTGGCCGAGCCGCCGGAGTTCGACCTGCTGCAGAGCGAACGGCTCGGGCTCTTTGTCGTCGGGCAGCTGGCGCGGCGGCACGACATCCGGGTGGTGCTGCGTGGGTCGCCGTTCGGCGGTACGACCGCGATCGTGCTGCTGCCGGGCTCGATGATCGTCGCGCCGGAGGGGGCGATCCCGTCGCAGCGGCGCGAGTCGTCGCGGGTCGAGGTGGCGGGGGCACCGCCGGTGCTCACGGTCGCGGCGGAGCCGAGGGGTGCGCATCGGGCGCCGGAGGAGGCGCCGGACGTGGACGCCGCGGTGGAACCGCCGCCGGTGTTCGACGCGAGCGTGTGGTCCGGGGGCACGGACTGGAGCGTGCTGTCCGACGCCACCGTGCTGCGCCCCGCCGACGAACTACGCGCCCCGACCGGCTTCGCCCCTTCCGCCACCGAACCGGCTGGTCCCGAGACCGCTGGCGTCGAGACCGCTGGCTCCGAGACCGCTGGCTCCGAGACCGCTGGCTCCGAGACCGCTGGCTCCGAGACCGCTGGCTCCGAGACGGCTGGCTCCGAGACCGCTGGTTCGGCGCCGGTCGGACCGGCCCGCGCCGAACCCGGTCCGGGCGAGGCGACTCCCGCTCAGGCGGGGCCGGGTGGACTGCCGCCGCTGAGCCGGCGTGACCCGGGCGCGGGCTGGGAGCACCTCACGACCCAGGACCCGCTCCCCCGCCGCGAACGCCGCCGCCCCGGGCTCCCGGCCGGAAACGCGCCGACCACCGGCCCGGACAACACCGAGCCCGACAGCGCTCAGGCCGACAGCCTTCAGCCCGACAGCGCTCGGCCCGACAGCGCTGAGGCCGAGAGCGGCGCGCCCGGCAACGGCGCGCCCGGCAACGGCGCGCCCGGCAACGGCGCGCCCGGCAACGTGGCAGCCGGCCCCGGGGTGCCCGACCTCGGGGCGCCCGGGCACGAGCTGGGTGACACCCGGCCCCGGGGAGTGGCGCGGGCACCGATGGCCAGTCGCGCCGAGCCGGCGGACACTTCGGACCCGGCGAGCCCGGAACCCGCCACCACGACCCCCGGCGGCCTCCCCCGCCGCGTCCGTCAAGCAAGTCTGGCGGCTCCGCTGCGGGCCGGGTCCGGGATTCCGCAGGCTCCGGTCGAGCCCACGACGATGCGCTCGCCCGAGGAGATCCGCGCGGTGATGGGGTCCTACCAGCGCGGCTCCGTCCAGGGACGGTCGGACGCCGCGCGTACGATCGCCCCCGAGTCCGACCGGCCCGGGCCGGCGGCGCAAGACAGTGCATCCGAGCCGGACGGGGTACCAGCCGGTCAAGGGTCGAACACCGGCGCGTTGGAGGGTGAACGATGACGCAGACGGCGAGAGCCACCGGCGAACTGAACTGGCTCCTGGACGACCTCGTCGACCGGGTTCCGCACGCCCAGCAGGCGGTCCTGCTGTCGTCCGACGGTCTGATGATCGGCGGGTCGCGCGGGCTGAGCCGCGAGGACGGCGAACACCTCGCGGCCGTCGCGTCGGGGTTCCAGAGCCTCGCCCGCGGCGCCGGGCGTTACTTCGGCGGCGGCGCGGTCCGCCAGACGATCATCGAGATGGAGCAGGCGTTCCTGTTCGTCACCGCGGCCGGGCGCGGCGCCTGCCTCGCGGTGCTCGGTGACGCCGACGCCGACGTGGGCCTCATCGCGTACGAGATGGCCATGCTCGTCACCCGGGTGGGCACCTACCTGACCACGTCACCGCGCAACGCGGCGACGCCGAGGCCGGACGACCGGGCCCCGATGTGAGGGCCCCGATGTGAGGAGCCCGATGTGAGGGACCGGACGTGAGGCGGTGGTCGGGCGATGCCTAATCGGACGTGGTACGACGACGAGGCCGGCCCGGTCGTCCGCCCCTACGCGATGACGCGTGGCCGCACGCGCCCGGCGCAGGAGCTGGACGTCGTCGCCCTCGTTCTGAGCGTGCGGGACACCGTGCCGGTGGGGGCCGGCTTCGAACCGGAGCACCTGCACATCCTCGATTCCGCCCGGCGTCCGATCTCGATCGCCGAGCTGGCCGCCCACCTCGACCTTCCGCTGGGCGTGGTCCGCGTTCTCATCGACGACCTGGTGGGGGCGGGCTGCGTGGTCGTCAGACCGGCACCGACGACGGCCGAGCTGCAGAGCCGCCGGCTACTGGAGGCAGTGATCGATGGACTTCGCGCGATCTGACGCGCCCGGGGGGATCGAAGTTCCGCTCGCCCTCAAGATCCTGGTCGCCGGCGGGTTCGGCGCCGGGAAGACCACGATGGTGGGGTCGCTGAGCGAGATCCCGACGCTCTCCACCGAGGAGGTGCTCAGCGACGTCGGGATCGGCATCGACGACGTCACCTCCACCGACCGCAAAGAGACCACGACCGTCGCGATGGACTTCGGGCGGATCACGCTCAAGGACGATCTGGTCGTCTACCTGTTCGGGACGCCCGGCCAGGACCGGTTCTGGTTCCTGTGGGACGAGTTGGCCAGCGGGGCGCTCGGGGCCGTGGTGCTCGCCGACACGCGCCGGCTCACCGACTGCTTCCCGTCGATCGACTACTTCGAGCGGCAGGGCACGCCGTTCATCGTCGCGGTCAACTGCTTCCACAACGAGCAGTCGCACGGCGTCGGCGACATCGCGGCCGCGCTCGACCTCGACCCCGGCGTGCCGGTCGTGCTCGTCGACGCCCGCGACCGCCGCTCCAGTCGCGACGCGCTCATCCGCCTCGTGCAGCACGTCCTCCGCCTCGCGGCGCCGGAGTTCGCCGCGCGCCACGCCTGACTCCGCGCGGCACGTTTCGCGGGGCCGGTCCTAGGCGCGGGCGCTGATCAGCCAGCAGGCCGCGTTCCAGCGGACGCGGTCGCCGTCGACGAACGGCTGGTAGGCGGCGCGCACCGCGGTCACCGCCCGTTCCCTGGTCGCCGGATCCAGGTCGGCGTACACGAGGCCGAGGGGGCCGAACTTCGTGAAGTAGCCGATCAGCTCCGGCTCGGGCATCCAGCACTCGACGTCGACCGGCTCCAGCGCGACGTCGTGCCAGCTCGGGTCCAGCGCCCGGTGCACCACGCCCGGTTCGGCGAACGCGAACCGTCCCGGTGCCTCCGGTGGGCTCACCGGGAGGTTCGGCACCAACGGGCCGGCCGCCGTCTCGGTCACGGTCATGAACGGGTTGTCGGCCGGGCCCCGCCAGACCAGACACCGCAGGGCCCCGCCCGGACGCACGGCCCGGCGCAGGTTCGCGAACGCCGCCACCGCGTCCGGGAAGAACATGACCCCGAACCGGGACACCACCGTGTCGAACTCCCCCGGCGCGAATTCGTGCTCCTGCGCGTCGGCACGGAGGAACGTCGCCGTCGACCCCTCCTCGGCCGCTCGGACCCGGGCCGCCGCGATCATCGGTTCCGCCAGGTCCACGCCGACGCACTCGTCGACCTGCCGGGCGATCGCGACCGTCGTCGACCCGGTGCCACAGCCGACGTCGAGCACCCGGCGACCGCCCGCAGCCGTCACCGCGTCCACGAGCGTGGTCTCCAGCGGCCGCATCACGTCGTCGAGCAGCGCGCGGTTCTCCACCCAGGATCGGCCACGCGGTCCGTTCCAGCGGCTGGTCTGCGTTTCGTCTGCGGGCATCGGTGCGCTCCTCTTGTGTCCGTCCGGCTCGGGTGCCACCGTTCCACTTCAAGACGACTTGAGGTCAAGGAGTGGGTCGTGGACATCGCCGACGTGGCGCAGCGAGCCGGGCTGCCGGCGTCCACGCTGCGTTACTACGAGGAGAAAGGCCTGATCGCACCGACCGGCCGGCACGGTCTGCGCCGCCAGTACGACGAGGCCGTGCTGGAGCGGCTCGCGCTGATCGGCGTCGTCCGCTCGGCGGGCTTCAGCCTCGACGAGATCGGCCGCCTGCTCGGCGAGCGGGGCCTGGACCGGGAGATGCTCACCGCCCGCGCCGAGGAACTCGACCGGACCATCACCGAGCTCGCGGCGCTGCGCGACTCGTTGCGGCACGCGGCGGCGTGCCCGGCGCCGACGCATCGGGAATGTCCGTCGTTCCAGCAGCTCCTCCGGGCCGAGCTGGACCATCCGGTCCGCACCCGGACCTTCCCGCGGCCCGCGGGGATCGCGCGGAGTGGCGAGCGTCGATCCTGAGTCAGCGGGACAGTCCGCGCAGGGCCAGGTCCACGGACCGGCGGCGGAGAAGTCGCTCGAGGGTCGTCTCGCCGCTGACCAGGCGGCGGAACAGGCGCCAGGCCGGCGGGGCGCTCGCGATCGCCGCGTGGAACAACCCGGGCCGGCGGCTGAACGCGGTGTGGAACCGCCGCCCGGCGCGCATCTCCGCCCCGAACTCCGCCTCCACCGCGGCCGCGTACCCGGCGGTGGCCGCCGGTAAGGCGTCGCCCTCGGAGCGGGCCACCGCGACGGCCGCCGCACCGGCCAACCGACCGGAACGCAGCGCGTACGAGATGCCCTCGCGGGTCCACGGCTCCAGCAGGCCGGCCGCGTCGCCGGCCACCAGCACCCGGTCGCGGAACAGCGGCGAGTCGTCGGCGCGGCACCGGGTCAGGTGGCCGGACGAGCGGATCTCGGGCGCGTCGCCGAGGCCGAGGCGGTCGACGAACGCCGCCAGGTACTCCTTCGTGTCCGCGCCCCGGCCGCGTTCGGCGATCACGCCGACCGTGAGCGCGTCGCCCTTGGGGAACACCCACCCGTAGGAACCGGGCAGCGGGCCCCAGTCGATCAGCACCCGGCCGGCCCAGTCGCCGACGGAGGCGTCCGGCCAGGCGAACTCGGTCTCCAGACCGAGGTCGACCTGCGCGAGCCGCACGCCGACGAACGTGCCGGTGCGGCCCGACGTGCCGTCGGCGCCGACCACCGCACCGGCCGTGACCTCGCCCTCCGCGGTACGGATCCGGACCAGCCCGGCCGCCGACTCCAGGCCGGTGACGGTGACGCCCTCGCGCAGCTTCGCCCCGGCGTCGACCGCGGCCGCGGTGAGCGCGGCGTCGAGTTCGTCGCGGTAGACCAGGTCGATGAACGGCGCGTCGGCCTGCCAGGTGCGGCTGAGCTTGCCGCGGAGCGTGAACGTCAGCCGGTCGATCCGATCGCGGACCGGCGGGGCGAAGCCGACCGGGAGCGCGGCCCGGGACAGGCCGATCAGGCCGCCACCGCACGTTTTGTACCGGGGCAGCACCCCGCGCTCGAGCAGCACCACGCGGCAGCCGGCGTCGGCGGCGACCCGCGCGGCCGACGCACCGGCCGGCCCGGCGCCGATCACCGCGACGTCGTAGTCGGCACTCGCTGTCATGGCGCCACCGTAGTGGTTGGGCCTTTTCCCGAATGCGGCCCTAAGAAGATGTGAGGGCAGTCGTAATTACGCGTGTGCGCGGCGCTACAGCGGGGAAGATCTCAAAGCGGTCACGGCGGGGCAGCCACCCTCGCCGGCCGCTTGCGGTCTGGAAGGAGCGCCACGGTGCTGAGCAGTGAGGAGCGTCGACAGCTGTCGGCGATCGAAGCGTGGATCTCGGCCGACGACCCGGCCTTCGCCGCCGGTCTCGCGAAGGGGCGGCCACGCGCACCACGGCGCGATCGGCGCTGGCCGTTGCAGTTGGTGGTCGCGCTGGCGACCGGGTTCGCCCTGTTCTCGCTCGTGGCCGGGAAACCGATCGGTCTGGTGATCGGGGCGGTGATCGCGTGTGCCGCCGCGGTCGCGGACCAGCTGCGGGCGCGACGGCGGCACGGCTCGACGTCAGCGGTGGGGCGGCCGAACCGGCGGGACGGCTTCCAACCGTTCTGAGCGAGCGGGGTTAACCGGGTCGGCTGCGTAGCTTAAGAGTCGTTCAACTCACTCTCCGTAATAACCGACACACCTGGCGCAGCCGAACGCCGCCGCACGCGGGGGGTACCGCTCCGACCTGCGTAGTTAGCCCGATTCCCGGGTTCCGTCGAGCCGTCTTCGCTATCCACAGCTTCGTGACCGCCGCTCCGAACTCCCAGGTTCCTTCGGTACAGTTCCGGCGGACTACGGCCACGGACGCCGACGGCTCGATCTCGGGAGGATACGCACAGTGACGCTCGCGCCTCGGCGGCGATTCCTTCTGACGGCCGTCTCGGTCTTCGCTGTGCTCTGCGCCCTTCTGGTGGGATTACCGCACTCGGCCTCCGCCGCGGAGGACGACGAGGGCGGCACGGCCGCGCTCCGCAAGAAGCTCGACCAGGCGGCCAGCGGCTACAACAACGCCAAAGCGAAGGTCGCCTCCTCGCAGAAGCGCCAGAAGACGCTCGTGAGCCAGATCGCCGACACCGAGAAGAAGCTGACCGCGCTCACCGGTGAGGCCCAGCTGCTCGGCGCCGAGGCGTACAAGGGCGGTATGCCCGATCCGCTCACCGTGCTGGCGAACTCCGGCTCGGCCAGCGAGCTGGTGGAGCGCGCCGGCTACATGGACACGATCGCGCGGACCACCAACGGCACCCTCACCGAGCTGCGCAGCACCCAGAAGAAGCTCAAGTCGCAGCGCGAGCAGGTCGACAAGGAGCTCAAGCTCCAGCGTCAGCAGGAAAAGACGATGGCCAAGCGCCGCGCCGACGCCGAGCAGGCGCTCGTCGAGGCCGGCGGCGGCGACTCGTCGGCCGGCTTCCTGAGCGGCACGTCCGCGGCCGCCAAGCCCGCGGCGCGCAACTCCGACGGCAGCTGGCCGAACGAGAGCTGCAGCATCGACGACCCGACGTCCGGCGGGTGCCTCACGCCCCGGATGCTGCACACGTACAACGAGGCCCGGTCCGACGGGTTCACCCACTACACGCACTGCTACCGGCAGGCGTCGTTCGGCGAGCACCCGAAGGGGCGGGCATGTGACTTCGCCGCCGACACCGGTGGCTTCGGCGGCATCGCGTCGGGCGACTCGAAGGCCTACGGCGACCGGTTGGCGGCCTGGGGTGTCGACAACGCCGACCGGCTGGGCGTCCTGTACGTGATCTGGTTCCGGCAGATCTGGCTACCGGGCAGCGGCTGGAAGTCCTACAGCGGTGACGGGACGCCGTCCGGCGACCACACGAACCACGTCCACATCTCAGTGCAGTAGTTTGCGCACCTCGTCGGCGGCCATCGGGGTGCCGAAGAGGTAACCCTGGCCGAGGTGGCAGCCCAGCGCGCGGAGCCGCTCGACCTGCGTCGGCGTCTCGACGCCCTCGGCGGTGACGGTCAGGCGCAGGGTGCGGGCCAGCGAGACGAGCGTGGCGACGATCTCGGCGTCGACGTCGCCGTCGAGCCCCGGTACCGGCTGCAGGCCGGCCACGAACAGCGACGCGAGCTTCAGGCTGCTCACCGGCAGCGAGCGCAGGTAGGCGAGGTTGGAGTAGCCGGTGCCGAAGTCGTCGATCGCGATCCGGCACCCGAGCTCGGAGAGCGCGTGCAGCGTGTCGATCGGCGCCGGGCCCATCGCGGCGCTCTCGGTGAGCTCGAGCTGCAACCGCTCCGGCGGCAGGCCGGTCTGTTCGAGCACCGCGCGCACCTCGTCGACCAGGGCCGGGTCGGCGGCCTGACGCGCGGCGACGTTGACGCTCACGAACGGCGGGTCGGGCATCAGGTCGGCCCAGGAACGCGCCTCCCGGCAGGCCTCCTCGAGCACCCAGCGCCCGAGCGGCACGATCAACCCGGTGTCCTCGGCGATGCCGATGAAGTCGTCGGGACGCATCGCGCCGAAGTACGGGTGGCGCCAGCGGACCAGGGCCTCCAGCCCGCACAGCCGGCCGTCGTCGAGGTCGGTGATCGGCTGGTACTCCAGGTAGAACTCGCGCCGCTGCAGGCCGGCGGGCATCGACGCGGAGACCGTGTAGCGCATCGCCTCGGCCTCGCTGCGGGCGCTGTCGAAGAGCGACCACTGGTTCCGGCCGTCGGCCTTCGCCCAGTACAGCGCGGCGTCGACGTGGCGCATCAGCTCGCTGCGGTCGGTGGCGGAGATCGGCCGCTCGACCACGCCGATGCTCGCCGAGACCGTGAGCAGGTGCTCGTCGATCTGGCACGGACGGCACAGCTCGGCCAGCAGTTTCTCGGCCAGCGCGGTGACCTCGCCCTCGCCGCCGGACTGCTCGACGAGCACGACGAACTCGTCGCCACCCATCCGGGCCACCAGGTGACCGCTGCTGCTCACCCCGCGGTCCAGCCGCTCGGCCGCCATGACCAGCAGCCGGTCGCCGATGTCGTGGCCGAGCGTGTCGTTGATGATCTTGAAGCCGTCGAGGTCGATGAACAGGACGCCGAGCCGGGCGTCGTCGGCGGCGGTCTCGAACGCCTCGTCCATGCGCTCGGAGAACATCACCCGGTTCGGCAGGCCGGTCAGCGGGTCGTGCATCGCCTGGTAGCGCAGCGTCGTCTGGAGGCGGTGCAGGTCGGTGACGTCCTCGCCGACCGCGACGACGTACCCGGGTTCGCCGTCCTCGCCGGGTACCAGCGAGACCGTGAGCAGGCCCCAGATCGCTTCGCCGTCGCGGCGCACGAAACGCTTCTCGACCCGGACGTGCTCCCGGCCGCCTTCGGCGAGCGCGCGGTACACCTCGGCGGCGACGTCGGCCACGTCGTCGGGGTGGACGAGGCTCAGCACCGAACGGCCGCGCAACTCGTCCGCGGAGTAACCGAGCATCTCCGAGAGCGCCGGGTTGACGTCGAGCAGCGCGCCCTGGACGTCGCCGATGCCGATCGCGACCGCGGCGCCGGAGAACACCGCCCGGAACCGCGCGTCGCTGGCGCGGAGGGCTTGTTCGGTGCGGGTGCGGGCGATCAGGTCGGCCCGGCGGATCGACTCCTGCTCGGTGAGCGTCATGTCGCGCAGCGCCCGGGTGTACCCGGCCGCGAACGCGCCGATGACCGTCCAGGTGGCGGTGCGTGGACGCGGTTCGCGGTCGAGCTCGGCGGCGAGCATCGCGATCGAGCGCTGCAGTGCGTCGACGCCGGTGAAGTGCGCACCGACGAGCGCGGCGCCGGCCTCCTCGGCGACGGCCGTGTCGGGGGGCTCGGCGCGCACCGCGGTGCGGAGCCGGTCGACGAGGTCCTGGAGGAGCTGGGCCAGCTGGGCGTCGCTGACGGTGACGTAGGAGGTGTCACCGATGGCGGCGGCCCAGCGGCGGCCGAGTAGGGATCCGGAGTCGGGTTGCCCCGGATCCCGCAGCGCGGTCACCGCAGGCGCCCCACGCCGGCGTACGTGGCGGTGCGCTCGGGCGGTGTCGCCGAGGGCAGTGCACCCGGCTCGGGACGCCAGAGCGGCACGAAGACGACACCGGGGTCGACCAGGTCGTACCCGTCGAAGAAGCGTTCGATCGTCGCTTTGTCCCGCGAGACCAGCGGGTTCGCGCTCCGCGAGTAGAGGGCCTCCATCGCGGGCCCGCGGTCGCCCTGCTGGTCGGCCGTGCCGTGCGAGATCGCGAGCAGGCTCCCCGGCACGACGGCGTCGCGGTACCGCGCGATCAGCGACGCCGGGGCGGCCGACTCGGGCACGAAGTGCAGCAGCGCGACCATCAGCACCCCGACCGGCCGGTCGAGGTCGAGGTGGCGCCGGGCCTGCCCGAGGACGGTGTCCGGGTCGGTGACGTCGGCCTGCACGACGGTCGCCCGGGGCACGTCCTCCAGAATGGACTGACTGTGTGCGACGGCGACCGGGTCGTTGTCGACGTACACCACCCGGGCGTCCGGAGCCTCGTCGAGCGCCACCTCGTGGACGTTGCCCACGGTGGGGATGCCCGACCCGAGGTCGAGGAATTGACGTACGCCCTGCGCGATCATGTAGCGGACCGCGCGACGCAGAAAGGCTCGATTGGCACGCATGTTCCCCGGTAATTCCGGGAGAATGCGAATGGCCTGTTCCGCCATCGCGCGGTCGACCGCGAAATTGTGCGATCCGCCCAGGTAGTAGTCGTAGACCCGCGCCGCGCTGGGCCGTTCCGGCTCGACGTCCGACGCGGGGTGCTGTTCCACGCGGCCTACCTTACCGACCACTTCGGTCAGTTGACCTCGGAAATGATCAGGCGACGCACAAGCCTCGCCGCTACGATTCGTCCACTCCGCCGCGGGTTTCTTCGATCAGCAGGGACGCGACGTCGCTGAACGTGCCCCGACGCCCCAACGCCTCGCGCTGCCGATCGGCCGAGGTGCCCCGGGCCAGCAGGTCCGCGAGCAGGATCCGCACCTCGTCGGTGTCACCGTTCGCGTCCAGCGCCGGGCCGACGTACTCGACCAGGGCGCGGACCGCGTCCGAGGCCGGCACCGCAGCGCCCACGACCGGGTCGAACAGGTCACCGTGCAGACCGGACCGCGCGGCCCGCCAGTCGGCGGCACGCAGCAGCTCCGGTCGCGCCGAGATCGGTGCGACGCCCCGCTCGATCTCGCCGGCCGCGGTGACCACCAGCGCCCGGCCGAGGCCGGTGAGCAGCACCACGTCGTCCACCCGCGGGCAGCCGTCGGTGATCCGCAGCTCGACGGTCGGGTACCGCGCCGAAGGGCGGGCGTCGAAGTAGACCATTCCGGGGTCGGAGATGATCCCGGAGCCGACGAGCGTGTCGATCGTCCGGTCGTACTCGGCGGCCGAACGGAAGCCGTGCACCGGGCCCGCGGTGGGCCAGCGCGACCACACGATCGTCCGGTAGGACGCGTAGCCGGTGTCGGTGTTGGCGAAGAAGGGCGAGCTGGCCGAGAGCGCGAGCAGCACCGGCAGCCAGGGCTGGATCTGCGAGACCACGGCCACCGCGAGATCGCGGTTGGGCACGCCGACCTGCACCTGGAACGCGCAGACGGCCTGTTCCCGGACGAGCTGCTGGTACTCGGCGGCCATCTGCCGGTACCGCTCCTTGGGGAAGACGCCCATCGGCCGGGAACCGGAGTCCGGGACCGTGCCGGCGGTGGCCACCGCGACGTCGTGCTCGGCGGCGGCCTTGATCAGCGCGCGGCGGGCGGCCACGACCTCGCTGCGCACCTCGGTGAGGCTGCGGCAGACCGGGGTCGCGGTCTCGATCGCCGAGCGCAGCAGCTCGGCCTCCGGCTCGTGCTCACCCGGGGTGGGGTTGGCCAGCAGCGTGAGCGCCTCGGGGACGAGTTCGCCGGTCGTCGGGTCGAGGACGTGGAACTCCTCCTCGACGCCGATCGTCGCCCCGACCTTGGTGTCGTCGGCCGGGTCGCGGTACTCGTCGGGCGACGCCGATCGGGTGACCTTCGCGGTGTCGCCGATCATGCGATGCCTCCGCGGGTGATGACCTGGCCGCCGGTGTGCCGGCCCCGGCTGTCCCGGAGCCGGATCCAGCGGTAGCCGTAGCCGGCGAGCGGAATCTTGCTCAGTGTGTGGTCCACCGACGGGTAGTCCCTGTCTGCGAGAAGTTCGTACGGTTGCTCCGCGGAATTCCCCAATGCCGACAGATCAACCGTCACATCCTCATCAGCGAGGTTGTGGAGGAACACCATCGCGCCCCGTTCGGGCTGGTCGGCCTGGTGCGCGAGCACGTGGCGGGGCATCGGGACGTCGACCACGCTGCACGCGCCGAGGCCCACCTCGGGGCACTGACGCAGCGTGCGGATCATGCGCTCGAACCAGCTCAGCAACGAGGTCGGGTTCTGCTGCTGGGTGACGACGTTGATCTTCTCGAGGCCGTACTCGCCCTCGGTGATCACCGGGCGGACGAGCTCCGTCCCGGACGAGAAGCCGCCGTTGACGCTCGGCGACCACTGCATCGGGGTGCGGATCGCGTCGCGGCCGTTGAGGCTGAGGTCCTCGCCCATGCCGAGTTCCTCGCCGTAGCGGATCACCGGCGTACCGCGGAGCGAGAACTGCATCGCGTAGGCCAGCTCGATCCGACGGCGGTCGTTGCCGAGCATCGGCGCCATCCGGCGGCGGATGCCCCGGTCGTAGAGCTGCATGTCCTTCTCGGGGCCGAACTCGGCGAAGACGTCGTTGCGCTGCTCGGCGGTGAGCTTGGAGAGGTCGACCTCGTCGTGGTTGCGCAGGAACGTGGCCCACTGCGCCGACTCGGGGAGCTTCGGCGTGTCGCGCAGGGCGTCGATCACCGGTTCGGCGTCGCCCCGGGCCAGCGCCAGCATCAGGCGGGCGTTGAGCGCGAAGTCGAACAGCATGTGCAGCCGGTTGGCCGAGCCGCCCGAGTCACCGAAGTACTCCCCGACCTCGTCGGGGCCGACGTTGGCCTCGGCCAGGATCACCGCGTCACCACGACGCCACTGCAGGTGGGCACGCAGGTCGGTGAGGAACGCGAAGTCCTTCGGGGCATCCGGGGTGGACTCGATGACGAACGGCGCGGCGTCCATCCGGAACCCCGCGACGCCGAGCTGGACCCAGAACGCCGCTATCCGCTTGATCTCGGCCCTGACCTCGGGATTCGCCGTGTTGAGGTCGGGCATGAAGTCGTAGAAACGGTGGTAGAACCACGACTTCGCGGTGCGGTCGTAGGTCCAGGTCTCTTTCTGCTCGCCCGGGAAGACCATGCCTTCGCGACGGTCCTCGGGCTCGGTGTCGGACCAGATGTACCAGTCGCGGTAGGGCGAGTCCTTGTCCTGCCTGGCCGCCTGGAACCACGGGTGCTGGTTCGAGGTGTGGTTCACGACCAGGTCGATGATGACCCGGATGCCACGGTTGCCCGCCTCGTGGATGAGCTCGGCGAAGTCGCCGAGCGTGCCGAGGCGGGGATCGACCGTGTAGAAGTCCGCGACGTCGTACCCGTCGTCCCGGTTGGGCGTGGGGTGGATCGGGTTGAGCCACAGGCACGTGATGCCGAGACGGGCTAAGTAGTCCAGCCGACTGATCAGCCCGGGGAAGTCGCCGACTCCGTCCCCGTTCGAGTCTTGAAAGGTCTCAACGTCACAGCAGTAAACGACCGCCTCGCGGTACCAGTGCTCGGGCATGCAGCATTACTGCCCCGAGCCTCGCTGAGCCAACCGCTCAGCGTTCGAGGACGGCGGTGACGCCCAGGCCGCCGGCGGCGCAGATGCTGATCAGCGCCCGGCCGCTGCCCTTCTCGGCCAGGAGCTTCGCGGCGGTGGCGACGATGCGCCCGCCGGTGGCCGCGAACGGGTGGCCGGCCGCCAGCGAGGATCCATTGACGTTCAGCTTGGCGCGGTCGACGGCGCCCAGCGGGGCGTCGAACTGCTTGCCGAAGATCGGGTCCTCCCAGGCCTTCAGCGTGGCCAGCACCTGGGACGCGAACGCCTCGTGGATCTCGTAGAAGTCGAAGTCCGACAGCGCGAGCCCGGCGCGGGCCAGCATCCGCGGCACCGCGTAGGCCGGCGCCATCAGCAGCCCCTCGTCGCCGTGGACGAAGTCGACCGCCGCGGTCTCGCAGTGCGTGAGCCAGGCCCGCACCTCCAAGCCGCGCTCGGCGGCCTTCTCCTCGGAGGCCAGCAGGACCGTGGACGCCCCGTCGGTCAGCGGCGTCGAGTTCCCGGCGGTCATCGTGTCGCCGAACACCGGCTTCAGCGTCGCGAGCTTCTCGACCGTCGAGTCCGGCCGCAGGTTCTGGTCGCACTCCAGGCCCAGGTACGGGGTGACGAGGTCGTCGAGGAAACCGCGCTCGTAGGCCGCGGCCAGGTTGCGGTGGCTCGCCGCCGCCAATTCGTCCTGGTCACCGCGGGCGATCTCCCAGGCCGCGGCGGTGAGCGCGGCGTGCTCACCCATCGACAGGCCGGTGCGCGGCTCGGCGTTGCGCGGGATCTCCGGCACGAGGAAACCGGGGCGCGGCCGGGACAGCAGCGCGAGCCGCTCCGGAACCGACCGGGCCCGGTTGAACGCCAGCAGCACCTGCCGGAACTTCTCGTTGAGCACGAGCGGGGCGTCGCTCGCGGTGTCGACGCCACCGGCGACGCCCCAGTCGATCTGGCCCAGCGCGATCTTGTTCGCGACCAGGATCGCCGCCTCCAGGCCGGTGCCGCAGGCCTGCTGGACGTCGTACGCGGGCGTGCGCGGGTCGAGCGCGCTGCCCAGCACCGTCTCGCGGGTCAGGTTGAAGTCACGGCTGTGCTTGATCACCGCGCCGGCGACCACCTCGCCGAGCACCTCACCGGCCAGGTCGTAGCGGGTGACCAGCCCGTCCAGGGCGGCGCCGAGCATGTCCCGGTTGGATGCCCGCGCGTACGGCCCGAACTGGCGCGCGAACGGGATCCGGTTCCCGCCGACGACACCGACCCGCCGAGGTGCTCCGAACATCGGAGGCTCCTTCCGATCTGTTGGCCTCTACCTTACTGATGAGTAGTCTTACCTTCCAGTAAGATCCGGCACTGCGAGGGACTCCATGCGCGATCGCTACCAGCAGCTCGTCACCACCGCTCCCGGCCGTTTCCTGGCCCGCCGCGTAGGCCTGCCCGAGCCGCCGCACCTCCGCCGCCACACGCCCGGCGACCCGCTGATCCCCGGCCCGGTGATCCTCGGCGGCGCCCCCGCCGGGCGCCTGGTGAAGGTCGTCGGGCCGATGCTGGCGGCCGCCGGGGTGGCGGTACGTGAGCTCGGGCCGCGCGCCGAGGAACGCCCCGGCGGCGCCCGGCCGCACGCGCTGGTCTTCGACGCCACCGGCATCACGCGCAGCGAGCAGCTCGTCGCGCTGCACGACTTCTTCGCTCCGCAGGTGCGTGCCGTCGCCCCGAGCGGCCGGATCGTCGTGCTCGGTACCCCGCCGGAGCACTGCGCCGACACCCGCGAGGCCACCGCTCAGCGTGCACTGGAGGGCTTCACCCGCTCGACCGGCAAGGAGGTCAGGCGCGGCGTCACGTCCCAGCTCGTCTACGTGACACCGGGCGCGGAGGAGGGCGTCGAGTCGACGGTGCGCTTCCTGCTCTCCGGGCGGTCGGCGTACGTCTCCGGCCAGGTGATCCGCGTCGGCTCGGCCGAAGTACCGCCGCCCGACGACTGGGAGCGCCCGCTCGCCGGGAAGGTCGCGGTGGTCACCGGCGCCGCACGGGGCATCGGCGAGGCGATCGTCGGTGTGCTCGCCCGCGACGGCGCGCACGTGGTCTGCGTCGACGTGCCGTCGGCGGCGTCCGAGCTGGCCGAGGTGGCGGCGGCGCACGGCGGCGAGGCGTACCCGCTCGACGTCACCGCGGCCGACGCCCCGGCCGCGCTCGCCGGGCACCTGCGTTCCGGCGTCGACGTGTTCGTGCACAACGCCGGCGTCACCCGCGACCGGACGCTCGCCAAGATGGACGCCGCCCGCTGGGAGATCGTGCTGAACGTCAACCTCACCAGCGAGGAGCGCATCAACGACGTGCTGCTCGGCGAGAACGTGCTCCGTCCCGGCGGGCGGATCGTCGCCACGTCCTCGATGGCGGGGATCGCCGGGAACCCGGGTCAGACCAACTACGCCACCAGCAAAGCGGGGGTGATCGGGATGGTGCGGTCGCTGGCGCCGACGCTGGCCTCCCGGGGCAGCACGATCAACGCGGTCGCGCCGGGATTCGTCGAGACCCGGATGACCGCGGCGATCCCGCTGGTGATCCGGGAGGCCGGCCGGCGCATGAACAGCATGACGCAGGGCGGGCGGCCGATCGACGTCGCCGAGACCGTCGCCTGGTTCGCGTCCCCCGGTTCGGCCGGCATCAACGGCGAAGTGGTCCGCGTCTGCGGCCAGTCCCTGCTCGGCGCATGAGCGTCCGGACGCTCGAACACGCACCGAACCTCGCGGTGCTGTACCCGACAGCGCTGCTCAAGCGGGGAGGTGGGACGGAGCTGCCGACCACGGGGCTCGCGCTGCGTCACGTCGCGGTGGAGCGGGAACGGCTCACCGGCTACGCCCGCGTGTGCGGTTTCGGGCTCAGCGACACGCTGCCCGGCACCTACCCCCAGGTGCTGGCGTTTCCGCTGGCGATCGCGCTGATGTCCGAGCGGGGATTCCCGTTCCCGCTGCCGGGCATCGTCCACATCGGCAACACGATCACCCAGCGGCGGCCGATCGCGGTCACCGAGCGGCTCACGTTCGAGGTGCGCGCCGCGAACCTCCGCCCGCACCGCCGCGGCCGCCAGTTCGACGTCCTCACCGCGGCCCGGGTCGGCGACGAGCCGGTCTGGAGCAGCACCGCCACCTACCTCCGCCGGGGCGGCGGCTCCGGAGCGGCGGCCACCGAGCCGGGAGAGGTGCTGCCCACGACCGCGGTGTGGCGGGTGCCGGGGAACATCGGGCGGGAGTACGCCGGCGCGTCCGGTGACCGCAACCCGATCCATCTGCACCCGCTCACCGCGAAGCTCTTCGGGTTCCCGCGCGCGATCGCGCACGGCATGTGGGTGAAGGCCCGCTGCCTGGCCGCGCTCGGCACGCGCCTGCCCGACGCCTACACGGTCGAGGTGCGGTTCGCGAAGCCGGTGTTCCTGCCGTCGACAGTGGACTTCGGGGTCGGCGGCGCGGACTTCTCGGTGGCGTCGGAAGGACGCCCGCACCTCACTGGCCGGGTGGCAGCGGCACCGGCACCGGGGAGCGCCACACCTCACCCCGGATGAGGCTCCCCAGCCCCATCCAGAGCATGTTCATCAGCCGGGTGGCCGCGGTCTCGGGCCTCTCGTCCGGGTGATCGAGCAGCCACTCCGCCATCGACTCACCAGTGCCGACGAGCGCGTGGGCCAGCGCACGAAGCTCGTCGGGGCCGGGGTCGAGCGCACCGGCCGAGTGGATCGCGCGCGCGAACAGGTCGGCGACGTTGTCGACGACGAGCCGGCGGATGCCGGCCACCTCACCGGCGAACTCGCCCTCACCCCGGGCCTGGCGGAACATCACCGCCCAGGCGTCACGGTGCTCGCCGACGAACTCGAAGAACGCCTGCACGGCGGCCCACAGCTGCTGCTCGGCCGGAAGCTCGGGCGCGGCCGCCGCGCTGATCGCCTCGGTGAGCTGACCCCCGGCCCGCCGGATGCACGCGCTGAACAGCTCGCCCTTCGACCCGAGGTAGAGGTAGACCATCGGCTTGGAGATACCGGCTCGCTCGGCGATCTCGTCCATCGACGCCGCGTGGAAGCCACGCTCGGAGAACACGGCCGTGGCCGCGTCCAGCATCTGTTGCTCACGCACCCGTCGGGGAAGACGTCTGGAGGGGCCGGTCACGGTTGCAGCCTACCTATCGGATCAGTAATCTACTCGCGAGTAAGTTTACTACTGAGTAATCCTTCCCGGTCAGAACGAGGACGCGATGTTCAGCCTTGACCTCTCTGAAGAGCAAGACGATCTCCGTGAGTGGGTGCACGGGTTCGCGAAAGACGTCGTCCGCCCGGCCGGGCACGAGTGGGACGAGCGGGAAGAGACTCCCTGGCCGGTGATCCAGGAGGCCGCGAAGATCGGCCTCTACGGCTTCGAGTCGCTGGCCACCTGGTGGGGCGACGAGAGCGGGCTGTCGCTGCCGATCGTCAACGAGGAGCTGTTCTGGGGCGACGCCGGGATCGCGATGTCGATCTTCGGCACGACGCTGGCGGTGGCCGGCATCTTCGCGTCCGGAACGCCGGACCAGCTGGCCGAATGGGTGCCGCAGTGCTTCGGCGACGAGGCCGACCCGAAGCTCGGCGCGTTCGCGGTGTCCGAGGCCGAGGCCGGCTCCGACGTGTCGGGCATGAAGACGCGCGCCCGGTACGACGAGGCCACCGACGAGTGGGTGCTCAACGGCGCGAAGGCCTGGATCACCAACGGCGGCATCGCGAACGTGCACGTCGTCATCGCCTCGGTCGACCCGTCCCTCGGCTCGCGGGGCCAGGCCGGTTTTGTCATCCCGCCCGGCACGAAAGGGCTCAGCACTGCCCGAAAGGTCAAGAAGCTGGGCCTGAAGGCCTCGCACACCGCCGACCTGTTCCTCGACGACGTCCGCATCCCGGGCAGCTGCCTGCTCGGGCCGAAGGAGAAGCTCGACGAGAAGCTGGCCCGGGCCCGCGAGGGCGTGGGCAGCAAGGGGCAGGCCGCGCTGCGGACGTTCGAGGTGAGCCGGCCCACCGTGGGTGCGCAGGCGATCGGCATCGCCAGGGCCGCGTACGAGTACGCGCTCGAGTACGCGAAGGGCCGGGAGACCTGGGGCCGCCCGATCATCGAGAACCAGGCCGTCGCGTTCGCGCTGGCCGACATGAAGATGGAGATCGACGCCGCCCGGCTGCTGGTGTGGCGGGCCGCGTGGATGGGGCGCACCGGCAAGGAATTCGGCGCCGGTGAGGGCTCGATGTCCAAGCTCAAGGCGGGCGAGGTCGCGGTGTGGGCCACCGAGCGGGCGGTGCAGCTGCTCGGCGGCGCCGGGTACAGCCGGGAGCACCCGGTGGAGCGCATGTACCGCGACTCGAAGATCTACACGATCTTCGAGGGCACGAGCGAGATCCAGCGCCTGGTCATCGCGCGGGCGATTTCCGGAGCACGCATTCGATAGTGTGGTTAACTACTCACATGGCACGCACCCTGTCGACGGCCGAGGATCGGCGTGAGACGGTCCTCGGCACCGCGATCGGTGCGTTCGCGGCCAAGGGCTACTTCGGCACGACCACCGTCGAGGTCGCGAAAGCCGCGGGCATCTCGCAGGCCTACCTCTACCGCCTGTTCCCCGACAAGCAGACGCTGTTCGCGGCCGTGGTCGGGCGGGGGTTCCAGCGCATCCTCGAGAGCTTCCAGGACGGCGCCACCGGCGACTCCCCCGACGCGATCCTCTACTCGATGGGCGGCTCCTACGCGGAGCTGATCGCCGACCAGGACCTCCTGCTGCTCCAGATGCACGCCCAGTGCGCGGCGGTCTCGGTGCCCGAGATCAAACGAGCGGTGCGCGAGGGCTACGCGATGCTCGTCGAGTACGCGTGCCGCGCGTCCGGCGCCGACGCGAAAGCCGTGCAGACGTTCTTCGCCAACGGCGCGCTCTGCTCGATCGTCGTCACGATGGACGCCGCCGAGGTCGATGCCCCCTGGGCGCGCGTGCTCGACGACGGCCTGCGCCACCCCTAGAGGAACCTCCAACACCCACCGGCACGCAGCCCGGTGGATATATCTGCTTCGCACCTTGTCCTTCCGGGGTAGACCCCGCTTACGGTGTTACCGACGGCGAAACCCTAGGAGGCTCAGCGTGAGCGGCGTGGAAACCACCCCCACAACGGTCGACGGAGCGGAGACCATCCTCTCGCCCGAAGCGCTGGAGTTCCTGGCTGATCTGCACCGAACGTTCGGCGCTCGCCGCAACGAACTGCTGGCGCGCAGAAAAGAGCGTCGGGCCGAGATCGCGCGCACCGGCAAGCTCGACTTCCTCGCCGAGACCGCGACCGTCCGGGACGACTCGAACTGGAAGGTCGCGCCGGCTCCGGCGGACCTGCAGGACCGGCGGGTGGAGATCACCGGCCCCACCGACCCGAAGATGACGATCAACGCGCTGAACTCGGGCGCGAAGGTGTGGCTGGCCGACCTCGAGGACGCGAACACCCCGCACTGGGACAACGTGATCGGCGGCCAGGTTTCGCTGTACCGCGCCACCCGTCGCGAACTTCGCTTCGAGAGCAACGGCAAGAAGTACGAACTGGGCGACGATCTCGCGGTCGTCGTCACCCGTCCGCGCGGCTGGCACCTCGACGAGGAGCACATCACGGTCGACGGCAAGCCGGTCGCCGGCGCCATCGTCGACTTCGGCCTGTACTTCTTCCACAACGCGAAGGAGCTGCTCGCCCGCGGCAGCGGCCCCTACTTCTACCTGCCGAAGACCGAGAGCCACCTCGAGGCGCGGCTCTGGAACGAGATCTTCACCCGCTCCGAGGCCGCGCTCGGGCTCGGCAACTCCGTCCGCGCCACCGTGCTGATCGAGACGATCACCGCCGCGTTCGAGATGGAGGAGATCCTCTTCGAGCTGCGCGAGCACGCGTCCGGGCTGAACGCGGGCCGGTGGGACTACCTGTTCAGCGTCATCAAGAACTTCCGGGACGCCGGGCCGGAGTTCGTCCTGCCCGACCGGGCCAAGGTGACGATGACCGCGCCGTTCATGCGTGCCTACACCGAGCTGCTGGTGGCCACCTGTCACAAGCGGGGCGCGTTCGCGATGGGCGGGATGGCGGCGTTCATCCCGAGCCGGCGTGACCCCGAGGTGAACGAGAAGGCACTCGCCCAGGTCAAGGCCGACAAGGACCGCGAGGCCGGCGACGGCTTCGACGGGTCGTGGGTCGCCCACCCGGACCTGGTCCCGGTCTGCAAGGACTCCTTCGACGCCGTGCTGAAGGACAAGCCGAACCAGGTCGACCGCCTGCGCCCCGACGTCCACGTGGCCGCCAGCGACCTGCTCGACGTGGCCAACACCCCGGGTGAGGTCACCGAGGACGGCGTCCGGTCGAACGTCTCGGTGGCGCTGCAGTACCTCAAGGCGTGGCTCGGCGGGCTCGGCGCGGTCGCGATCAACAACCTGATGGAGGACGCCGCCACCGCGGAGATCTCCCGCTCGCAGGTCTGGCAGTGGATCCACCAGGGCACGATCCTCGACACCGGCGACGCGGTCACCGAGTCGCTCGTGCGCCGCATCCTCGACGAGGAGGTGGCGAAGCTCGGCGAGGGGTACGACCAGGCACGCACGCTGTTCGAGCAGGTCGCGCTGGCCGACGACTTCGTCGACTTCCTGACCCTGCCCGCCTACGCGCTGGTGCGCTAGATGCTCGACGACCTGCTCGACGAGCTCGACACCCGGCTGGCCGACACCGACGACGCCCTGAAGACCCAGCACGAGCGCACCCCGCCCGGCCGCCAGCCCGTGCACACCGTGTACGTGCCCGCGGACCGGTTCACGGCCGGGTTGCCCGCACGCTGGGGCACCGAGGCGCTGACGCTGCTCGACGAGCACGGGTCGAGCCCGGACGCGTTCGGGCTGCCGGCCGAGGCCGTGGCCGGCGCGCTGCCCCGGGTGCGGGTCAAGCTCGCGGCCGAGCCGATCGAGGACCTGCGTGTCGACTTCGAGGACGGGTACGGCTACCGGCCCGACGCCGACGAGGACGCCGACGCCCAGAAGGCCGGCCAGGCGGTCGCCGCGCTGGCCGGCCGGGACGGTGCCCCGTTCACGCTGGGGCTGCGGGTGAAGTCGATGGAGGCCCGGGACCGGCGCCGGGGTGTCCGGACCCTGGACCTGCTGGTGGGGGCGCTGACCGACGGCCCGGAGATCCCCGGGGCGTTCGTCGTCACGCTGCCGAAGGTGTCGTCGGTCGCGCAGGTCGAGGCGATGCTGTCGGTACTCGACGCGATCGAGACGGACCACCACCTCACCGCCGGAAGCGTGAAGCTCGAGCTGCAGATCGAGCTGCCGAGCGCGATCCAGGGGCCCGACGGGGTCGCGACCGTCGCGAACCTGGTGCGGGCGGCGGGCCCGCGGTGCGCCGGGGTGCATTACGGCACCTACGACTACAGCGCCGCGCTCGGCGTCGCGGCCGCGTTCCAGACGCTGGAACATCCGGTCGCCGATCACGCGAAGGCCGTGATGCTGCTGGCCGCGGTGCAGGCCGGGGTGCCGGCGGTGGACGGTTCGACGAACGTGATGCCGACCGGAACCGCCGACGAGGTGCACGCGGCCTGGGCGAACCACGCCCGGCTGGTGCGCCGCTCCCTGGAGCGGGCCTACTACCAGGGCTGGGACATGCACCCCGGCCACCTGGTGACGCGCTACCTGGCCACCTATGTCTTCTTCCGCGACGCGCTGCCGGCCGCGGTCACCCGCCTGACCACCTACCTCGGCCGCTCCTCCGAGGGCGGCAGCGTGGTCGACGAGCCCGCGACCGCCCGGGCGCTCTCGGCGGTGATCCTCCGCGGCCTCGACTGCGGCGCGTTCACCGAGGACGAGGTCCCGCTCGACGTCCCGGCGCTCCGGCAACTGTCGCGCCCCCGCTCGTAACGCACTCCCCGGCAGCGCGGCCGGTTTCCACAGCACCAGAAAGAAGGTGGCCCGGTGTTGGATGTGGTGATCCGCGCGCGGCGGGTGGTGACCGCGACCGGCGAGGTGGACCGGGCGATCGGCGTGGCCGGGGGCCGGATCGTCGCGATCGAGCCGTTCGACGCCGATCTCGGCGCGGCCGAGGAGCACACGCTCCCCGACGAGCACGTGCTCCTGCCCGGCGTCGTCGACACGCACGTGCACGTCAACGAGCCGGGCCGCACCGAGTGGGAAGGCTTCGCCTCGGCCACCCGCGCCGCGATCGCCGGTGGCGTCACCACGATCGTCGACATGCCGTTGAACAGCATTCCGCCGACGACGGACGCGGCCGCGCTGGAGGTCAAACGCAAGGCCGCGGCCGGTCAGGTGTACTGCGACGTCGGGTTCTGGGGTGGCGTCGTGCCGGGCAACGGCCCCGACCTGCGTGGGCTGCACGACAACGGCGTGTTCGGGTTCAAGTGCTTCCTGCTGCACTCCGGTGTCGACGAGTTCCCACCGGTCGACGCCACGCAGCTGGAAGAAGCACTGAAAGCACTGCACTCGTTCGACGCCCTGCTGATCGTCCACGCGGAAGATTCCCAGGCCATCGACCGGGCCCCCACCGCGCACGGCGAGCGGTACGCCGACTTCCTCGCCAGCCGTCCCCGCGGCGCCGAGAACGTGGCGATCGCCCAGGTGATCGAGCTGGCCCGGTGGACCGGCGCCCGCGTCCACATCCTGCACCTGAGCAGTTCGGACGCGTTGCCGATGCTGGTCTCGGCCCGCCGGGACGGCGTCCGGATCACCGCGGAGACCTGCCCGCACTACCTGAGCTTCACCGCGGAAGCGGTGCCCGACGGCGCGACCCAGTACAAGTGCTGCCCCCCGATCCGGGAGGCGAGCAACCGCGAGCTGCTGTGGGAGGGGCTGCGCAGCGGCGTCATCGACTGCATCGTCTCCGACCATTCCCCCTGCACGCCCGACCTGAAGCGCTTCGACATCGGTGACTTCGGGGTGGCGTGGGGCGGCATCGCGTCGGTCGAGGTGGGCCTGTCGGCGATCTGGTCGGAGGCGCGCACGCGCGGGTTCACGCTCGCCGACGTGGCCCGGTGGATGGCGCAGCGGCCGGCCGAGATCGCCGGCCTCCGGCACAAGGGCCGGATCGCGCTGGGCTACGACGCCGACTTCGCGGTGTTCGAGCCCGACGCCGGGCGGGTCGTCGACCCGGCCCGGCTGCACCACAAGCATCCGGTGACGCCCTACGCGTTCCGTCCGCTCGCCGGACTCGTGCGCGAGACCTGGTTGCGGGGTCGCCGGGTGTCCGGCTCGGAGCCGACCGGGCAGCTTCTGACCAGGGGGAACGCGTGATCGATCTGGCGGTGCGTTCGCTCGGCGGTGCCGTGATCGCGGCGAACGACGAGACGTTCGCGGAGAAGGAGAACCTGATCCGGCCGGACGTCCCGCTCTTCCGGCCGGCCACGTTCGGCCACAAGGGACAGATCTACGACGGGTGGGAGACGCGCCGCCGGCGCTCGCCCGGGCACGACTGGGCGGTGGTGCGGCTCGGCGCGCCGGGGTTCGTGCGTCAGGTGGTCGTCGACACCGCGCACTTCACTGGGAACTACCCCGAGGAGTGCTGGCTCGAAGGCCGGTACGCGAACGGATATTCGGCTCTCGACGACGACGGCTGGACGCCGCTCACCGGCCGGTTGCCGCTGGCCGGCGACTCGGCCAACACGTTCGACGTGCCCGAAGGGCCGCTGGTGACGCACGTGCGGCTGAACATCGCCCCGGACGGCGGGGTGGCCCGGCTGCGGGTGCTCGGCGACGTCGTGCCCGACCCCCGGCGGCTGGCCGGTCTCCCGCTGGACCTGGCCGCACTGGAGAACGGCGGCCGGGTCGAGGACTGCAGCAACCGCTTCTACTCCCCCGCCGACAACGTGCTGCTGCCCGGCCAGGCCCAGACCATGGGGCAGGGCTGGGAGACCCGGCGCCGCCGCGGCGAGGGCAACGACTGGCTGCTGATCCGGCTCGCCGGCCCGGGCCACGTCCGGCAGCTGGTCGTCGACACGACGCATTTCGTGGGCAACGCGCCGGGGGCGGTGCGGGTGCGTGCCGCGGACTCCCCCTCCGGCGACCAGGGCTGGACCGAGCTGCTGGAGCGGCGTCCGCTGTTGCCGGACACACCGCACTGGTTCGCCGTCGACCCGTCGATCCGGGCCACGCACCTGCGGGTGGACGTGTTCCCCGACGGCGGGCTCGCCCGGGTGCGTGCGTTCGGGGAACTGACGTCCGACGGGTGGGAATCGCTGGTGTCGCGCTGGCGGGCGGGCCTACCCGAGGCACTCCGGAACGGGCTCGACGACACCTGCGGGAAACACACCATTCACCGGCCGGTTGCACCTCACAATGAGTTCCATGACGGACCGCAGGGCTCCCTTCATCGTCGGTGACGAACGTACGACTCTGCTCTCGTTCCTCGCCTACCTCCGGCAATCCATCGTCCGCAAAGTCGAAGACCTGTCCGAGGAGGACGCCCGGCGCACGATCACGCCGTCCGGGTGGACCCTCGCGGGGTTGCTCAAGCATCTGACCGTCTCCGAGCGCTACTGGTTCCGGCACGTCTGGGCCGGTGAGCCCGGCGCCGAGTGGGACCGGCACAGCTGGGACGTCGCCGCCGACGTGACCGTCGACCAGCTGGTCGACGACTACCGGGAGGCCTGGAAGGAGTCCGACCGGTTGATCGAGGCCGCGCCGAACTTCGACGTGCCGTGCGCGGAGGAGCACCGCAACCACCGGATGTCACTGCGGTGGGTGATCGTGCACATGATCGAGGAGACCGCGCGGCACGCCGGCCACGCGGACATCTCGCGTGAGCACATCGACGGGTCCACCGGGCGCTAACCCAGGCGCAGCGCCAGGAACAGATCGACCCGGTCGTCGAGACGGCTCAGGTTCCGGTTCGTCAGTTGCTCCACCTTGGCGATCCGGTACCTGACCGTGTTCACGTGCAGGTGGAGCACCTCGGCGCAGCGGCTCCACGAGCCGGCGTGGTCGAGGAACGCGGTGAGCGTGGCCACCAGCTCGGCGTCGTGCGCGCTGTCGTAGGCGAGCACCGGGCCGAGCACCCGGTTGCGGTAGGCGCGACGCACCTCGTCCGGGACGCTGCCCAGCAGCAGCATGTGCGAGTCGATCTCGTCCGCGGTGACGACGGCGGCGGGTTCGGCGCGCGCGGCGGCCAGTCCGGCGGCGTGCCGGGCTTCCTCCAGCGCGGCGAACAGCGCGGGCCCGGCCGGCACCGGGCCGCTCAGCCCGGTCGGTAGCCGCAGGTCGCCGAGGCCGGGCCGGACGGCCGCGAACCCGGCCCTCAGCACGTCGGCCAGCCGGTCACCGGCCCGGGGCACGACGGCGAGCGTGGCCCCGTCCCGGTGACCGACGACCGGGTCGGGCACGGCGGTGCGCAGGATCTCGTCGACGAGCGCGGTGGCTCTGCCCGCGCTGACCAGCACGGTCACCGGGGTACCGGGGGTGATGCCGGCCACCCGCAGCTCGGCCGACACGTCCTGGCCCGCGGTCAGCGCACGCAGCACCTGGTCGGCCAGGCGTCGCTCGGCCCGCCGCCCGGCGTCGACCCGGGCTCGTTCCAGCGCGACCAGGCCGGCCAGTTCCTCGGCGAGCGCGGTCGCGTCGGCGTTCCCGGGCTCGGCGGGGCACGCCACGAACCAGCTGACCGTGCGGTGCCGGTCGGGGGCGTCGGCGGAGAGCAGCCGGATCGGCCCGACCGCGGCCGGAAGCCGCGGTGCGGCGAGGAACGCCCTGGTCAGTGCGGTCTGCTCGGGCGGCGGCGCGCCCGCGATGACCCCGGCCACCGGGCTCAGCACCGCGCACGGTTCGCCGAGCTCGGCCGCGGCGACGTCGAGCAGGCGGTTCAGCCCCGCGCGCCCCGCGAGCACCGCCAGCAACCGCCGACCGACCGGGCGGGAGGGTCGGCCTTCGGCCAGCACCCGCCGCGTGATCTCGGCGAACGACACCGACGCCGGCACCGCGAACAGCGGCAGCCCACGCGTGCGGCACTGCTCGACCAGCTCGTCCGGGACACCGCCGCGGGCCGCCTCCCCGGCGCCGAGCGCCGTCGCTCCGCTGGTCACGACCGCGTCCACGAACGCTTCGACGGCGTCCGGCGACCACCACACCAACCCGGTGAGCACCAGCTCACCACCGGCCAGGTACCGGCCCGGGTCGGGCAGGTCGGTCGTGTAGACGTCGACGATCGCCCGGCTGTCGGCGCCCGCCGGCAGGACCAGCGGCCGCAGCCCCAGGTCATCGGTTCCGAGCAGGTCCCCCAACAGCACCGGCCGCACCTCCTTGGAGGAACCTACAAGCTCCCCGACGCCCAGCTCGCGCGGGTTGGAGCGCGCCCGTCTGTCGCGCCGGCCGCCAAAGATGGCAGAGTTCGCCACACGCGTACCACACGACTAGGGGGCACCGTTGACCAGCGTGGACGCCTTCAACGACGCCGACGCCGAGACGGCCGCGGCGCTCCTGCACCCCTGCTGCGCGTCGACGGCCTGGGCGAAGGCGGTGGTCGCGGGGCGTCCGTACCCCGACCTGGACGCGCTGATCGCCGCGTCGGACCCGGTGGTGAAGGACCTGAGCTGGGCCGACGTCGAGGAAGCCCTGGCCGCGCACCCGCGGATCGGCGACCGGCCGAAGGTCGCGGTCACCACCGAGAAGAGATGGTCGCAGGGCGAGCAGGCCGGGGTCGCCGACGCCGACCGGGAGGTGCTGGCCGCGCTGGCCGACGGCAACGCCGCCTACGAGGCCCGCTTCGGGCACGTGTACCTGGTGTGCGCGTCGGGCCGGTCGGCCGAGGAGCTGCTGGGCATCCTGCAGGACCGGCTGGACAACGACCCGGCGCACGAACACGACGTGGTGCGCGGCGAGCTCGCGGCGATCACCCGGCTGCGCCTGGCGAAGCTGTTCTCATGAGCCTCTCGACGCACGTCCTGGACGCGGTGCACGGCCGACCGGCCACCGGCCTGCGGGTCATCTGGCACGCCGGTGACACGGTCGTCACCCGGGAGACCGACGCCGACGGGCGGATCTCCGCCTTCGGCGACACCGCGCCCGGGGTGCACCGGCTCGTGTTCGCCACCGGGGAGTGGTTCTCCGCGCGAGGTCAGCGCACGTTCTATCCGGAAGTGTCGGTGGTGTTCGAGATAGTCGACGCCGAGGCGCACCACCACGTCCCGCTGCTGCTCTCCCCGTTCGCCTACTCCACCTACCGAGGGAGCTGACCATGGCGTTCACGCTCGGGCCGAACCAGTACGGCAAGGCCGGGGTGCGGTTGGTGAGCGTCGACCGGTCCGGCGATCGGCACGTCGTCACCGACCTCACGGTCGCCAGCGCGCTCTCCGGTGATCTCGAGGGCACGCACCTCACCGGCGACAACAGCGCGGTGCTGGCCACCGACACGCAGAAGAACACCGTGTACGCGTTCGCCCGCGAGTTCGGTGTCGGCGAGCCGGAGGCGTTCGGGCTGCGGCTCGGGCAGCACTTCGTGTCCACCCAGGCGTCGATCCACCGCGCGCAGCTCACGATCGAACAGCACCGGTGGGAGCGGTTCGGGCCGCACTCGTTCGCGCGGTCCGGGGCGGAGACGCGTCGCGCCCGGGTCGTGGTCACCGAGGACGGGGCGGAGGTCTCCTCCGGGCTGGGTGACCTCACCGTGCTGAACACTACCGATTCGGAGTTCCACGGCTTCCCGCGCGACGCGTACACGACGCTCCCGGAGACCACCGAGCGGATGCTCGCCACCTCGGTGGAGGCCTGGTGGGACCACTCGTCCGCCGAGGTGGACTGGGGTGCGGCCTACACCGCGGCGCGCGAGGCCCTGCTGGCCGCGTTCGCCGGGACCTACAGCTACTCGCTGCAGCAGACGCTGTTCGCCATGGGCTCGCGGGTGCTCGCCGAGGCCCCGTCGGTGGCGGAGATCCGGCTCTCGCTCCCGAACAAGCACCACAACCTCGTCGACCTGACGCCGTTCGGCCTCGACAACCCCGACCAGGTGTACGTCGCGCCCACCGAGCCGTACGGGCTGATCGAGGGCACGGTGCGCCGATGACCACCGTGATCGACGGCTGCGCGGTCGCCACCGTCGACGCGGCCGGCACCGAGTACTCCCGCGGGCACGTCGTGGTGTCCGACGGCGTCATCGTGGCCGTCGGTTCCGGTCCGGCCCCCGCGATCGCCGGCGCCGACCGGGTGGACGCCGCCGGGTGCCTGGCCACTCCCGGCCTGGTCAACACCCACCATCACCTGTACCAGTGGGCCACCAGGGCGGTCTCGGTCGACGACGGGCTGTTCACCTGGCTCACGACGCTCTACCCGATCTGGGCGGGCATCACCGAGGCCACCGTGGGCGCGGCGGCCCGGGCCGGGCTGGCGCGGCTGGCGCTGACCGGGTGCACCACCTCCACCGATCACCACTACGTGTTCCCGGCCGCCGGCGGCGACGTGCTCGGCGCCACCATCGCGGCCGCGGCCGAGGTCGGGCTCCGGTTCCACCCGACACGCGGCTCGATGGATCTGAGCGAGAAGGACGGCGGGTTGCCGCCCGACTCGGTCGTGCAGCCGCTGGAGGAGATCCTGGCCGCGGTCGACGCCGCGGTCGCGCAGTGGCACGACCCGTCGCCCGGGGCGATGGTGCGCATCGCGGCCGCGCCGTGCTCGCCGTTCTCGGTGACCCGCGACCTCATGCGCGAGTCGGCCGCGCAGGCCCGGCAGCTGGGCATCCGGTTGCACACGCACCTCGCGGAGACGCACGACGAGGACGAGTACTGCCGCGACAAGTTCGGGATGACGCCGGTCGAGTACCTGGCCGACGTGGACTGGCTCGGCCCCGACGTCTGGCTCGCCCACGGGGTGCACCTGTCCGACGCCGACGTCGCCACGGTGGCCGGAGCGGGCACCGGGGTGGCGCACTGCCCGAGCTCCAACGCCCGGCTCGGGTCGGGCATCGCGCCGGTCGCGGCGCTGGTCGCCGCGGGCGGGCCGCTCGGGCTGGGTGTCGACGGGGCGGCCTCGCAGGAGAACGGCGGGCTCTCCGACGAGCTGCGCCAGGCGCTGTTCGCCGCTCGGCTGCGGTACGGACCGTCCGGGCTCACCGCCCGCGACACGCTACGCATCGCGACGATCGGCGGAGCCCGGTGCCTGGGGCGGGCGGACGAGATCGGGTCGCTCGAGGTCGGGAAGCGGGCCGATCTCGCGCTGTGGCGAGTGGACGGTCCGTTCCACTCCGACATCGTCGACCCGGTCGACGCCCTGGTCTACGCGTCGCCGCCGCCGCTGGCGCGGCTCTACGTCGAGGGTCGCGAGATCGTCCGCGACGACCGGCTGCAGACCCTCGACGTCGAAGCCGCAGGCCGCGCGTTGCGCTCAGCGGCCCAGGCGCTAGCGGCCCGCTGACACCCCCGTAGCCCGCGGGCTCGTCGTAGCCCGCGGGCTCGTCGTAGCCCGCGGGCTCGTCGTGGCCCGCGGGCTCGTCGTGGCCCGCGGGCTCCGTGCGGCCCGCGGGCTCCGTGCGGCCCGCGGGCTCCGTGCGGCCCGCGGGCTCCGTGCGGCCCGCGGGCTCCGTGCGGCCCATGGGCTCACCCGGGGTCGCGGGATCTGGCCGGCCGCCGGACGGCCCCGGGCCGGCGGCCGGTGTCGGGGGGTGGTCAGGTGGTCTTCACCAGGTTGGCGGCGAACTGGGCGGCGCGGGTCACCGAGCCGTCGAACGCGTACCGCAGATGGGCGGCCGCGTTGGCCCCGTTGCCGCAGACCGGGTCACCAGTCGCACAGATGTCGAGCGCCTTGGGCCCGTACAACCGGCTCGCGGAATTGATCGTCTGCCGGGAGAGCCGCAGCGGATTACCGAACACGGTCACGGCCTTGATCCGCGGCGCGAGATTCTCCGGAATCGTGCCACCCCGGCCGAGCGTGGTCCGAATTCCGATCGCGATATCGGTGACGCTCGCACCCTGCGAATACCCACCGATCACGAACTCGGTGTCCGGGCACTGCGCGGCCACCTCGGTGATGTGGTCGCTCATGTCGGTCGCGCCCGGCCCGGCGCTGGTCTGGCTGACGTTCGCGGCGTAGTCGACGGCGTACGAGTCGACGGTGAACCCCGGCAACTGCTGCTGCACCGCGCTGACCAGCGGCCGGCCGAGAATGCCGAGCCCCGGCGCTTCGGTGCTGCCCCGCGCGAACACGACCTGCACGTCGGAGCAGGCGGCGGTGGCCGGCGACGCGGCGAACGCCATTCCGGTGAGACCGGTCGCGGTGAGCGCGACCGCGGTGACGACACGGCGAACCACGAGTAAGACGGACATTGGCTGAGTGGCCCCTCAGTCGGAATGAATGGGACCGGATCACCGTAGGAAGCGAGGGCGCCATCGGGGATCGGCAAGATCACCGGCACCGGCCTTAATTCGCGTTAATCAATTCCTGATTAACGGAATACATTCGCTCAGCGGTACCACTGAACCATGTCATTGCGTCTCCACTTTCGACAATGGCCGTGACCGAACCGATACGCTGCCGGGCATGTGGACGGATCCCGCCCTCACCTACCGGGGCGCGTTGAGCATCCTGGGGAAATACGACCGTCCGCTCTTCGACCGGCTCGAACGGCTGGTGTCGGTCTCGCTGCTCGGCGGCGGTCTGTTCGCGCTCGTCGACCCGAAGAACGACGGCGTCCGCCTGCTCCGCGGCTTCCTGGACGACGTCCACAGCAGGCTGTTGGGCGTCTCCGGTCACGACCGCCTGCAGTTGATCGCGGCGGCACACACCACCGTGGTCGTGTCGGCGTTCTTCGAGGCTGTCCAGGCGCAACTCGGGCCGGGCTACGACGAGCTGGCGTTCACCGACGCGGAGAAGGTCCGGCTGGCGACCGGCTGGCCCGAGCAGCCGCGGCTCGACGCGCTGTCCCAGGCCCCGGTGCCGATCCCGGGGCCCCGGTTCGGGTTCCGGGAGAACCTCGACGAACGACTGGTGCCGTACTTCGCGCGCCTGGCCGCCGACTGCGCGGCGTTCGTGAGCGGGCTGGCCGGGGGCGTCTCGCTCGACCAACCCGATCTCGTGCGGCGCGCGGTGGGCACCTACGAGGCGACGTTCGTCCGCCTCGCCACCGACGTGCCGGAGTTCGGGTTCTGGCTGGTGCTCGGCGAGTCGTCCGCGACCAGGCACGAGATCCGCGCCCTCGAGGAGCGCTTGCGTTCGGTGATCGGGGCGGCGCGCGCTCCGGCGCTGCCGACGCTCGAGGTCGTCGGCCGCCTGAACCGCGGCGTGCTGGGCCGCCCGGTGCTGGGCGATCCGGGTCCGGACGTCGTCGCCGCGCTGCCGACGGTGGAGCAGGCCTACGTCGCGCCGCACCTGCGGGTTGCGGAGGCGGATCGCGGTTCGTCGCCCGCGAACGACCGGTGGTGGTCCGACCAGCGGCTGGTCACCGACGCCTGGCTGTTCTTCGCCGACTACCTGACCTCACCGACCAGCGTCAGCGTGCCGTTGCTGCTGCTCGGGCTGCCCGGCGCCGGGAAGTCGATGCTGACCCGGGTGCTCGCCGCGCGGCTGCCGGTCTCCGGCTGGACCGCGGTGCACGTGCCGCTGCGCCGGGTGCGTGCCGACGCCTCGATCGCGGCCCAGATCCAGGAGGCGCTGGATCTCTCGACCCACGGACGGGTCGGCTGGCCCCAGCTGGCGGAGGACGCCGCGGCCGCCGGGACGATCCGCGTGGTCGTGCTCGACGGCCTGGACGAACTCGTGCAGGCCGGCGGGGTGTCGCAGTCGCGGTACCTGCACGAGGTCGCGGAGTTCCAGGCGGTCGAGGCCGCGCTGGGGCGTCCGGTGGCGGTCGTGGTCACCTCGCGTACGGTGCTGGCCGATCGGGTGCTGATCCCGTCCGGAACGCTCGTCGTGCGCCTGGAGAGCTTCACCGACGAGCAGGTGGCGCAGTGGCTCAGCAGGTGGAACGGGCTGAACGTGGGTTCGCCGGGGTTCCGGGCCCTGTCGTCGGTGCCGCCCGCGCTGGCCGAGCTGGGTCGGCAGCCGCTGTTGCTGCTGCTCGTCGCGCTGTACACGGCGGATCCGGCGGCGCCGTCGCTGGACTCCGGCGTCACCACCGCCGTGTTGTACGAGCGGCTCGTCACGCACTTCCTGCGCCGGGAGGCGCACAAGGAGCCGCACGCCGACGTCGAGCGGGTCGTCGCCGAGCGGCTCCGGCCGCTGACGCTGGCGGCGTTCGCGATGCTCAACCGCGGCCGCGCGTACGTCACCGGGCCCGACCTGGAGGCCGATCTGGCCGCGTTCCTCGGTGGCGCGCCGGAACCGCTCGACCACACGATCCGGACGGTCGGCCGGTTCTTCTTCGTGCACGCGTCGGCGGCCGGGGCCGCCCACGAGCTGCCGACGACGTACGAGTTCCTGCACTCGACGTTCGGCGAGTACCTGGTGGCCTCGCACCTGGCCGCCCAGCTGCGGCCGCCGGTCCGCCGGCCCGAGGAAGCACGGGCGCTGCTCTCGCACGTGCCACTGGTGACGTTCCCCCGGGTCCTGGAGTTCGTCGCCGAGATCGCGGACGACGTCCTGGCCGTACCGCGCGAACTGATCGGCGGGGCGCGGGACCGGCTGACGCCCTGGGCGGCCGCGTCGTACAACCCGCTGGGCCGGGACTCCATCGACCACTACGCCCTCTACACGTTGAACCTGGTGTCGCTGGCCGTGTCCCGGTCACCGGTGCGCCTGGAGGAACTCGCCCCGCCCGGGGCCGAACCGGTGACCTGGTGGCGTTCGCTGGTGCCGCAGTGGCGTGCCGCGCTCGACGACGAGTCCTGGCTGGCGGTGGTGGGCACGTTGACGGTGCGGCCGGGGTGGGTGCTCGAACGGGCGGCGTCCCGGGCGCATCTGGGCACCGCGCCCGCGAACTGGCGGGCCCGCGGCGAGGCGCGCCTGCTCGGAGACGTGCGCCTCGACGCGCTGATCGGAGCCGGCGCCGCCGCCTGGCGCGGAACCGTGCCGGCCGACACCGAGGTCGCCGTGGTGTTCGCCGGCCTGGTCGAGATGCAACTCCACGGCTGGATCCACGTCCGTGTTCTGCGTGCCGCGATCGCGCTGGGTGACCGCCTCCCGCCGCCGGCGTTCGACGTGCTCCTCACGCTGGTGACCCGGATCGCGGCCGTGCTCGCCGATCGGGGATCGGTCGAGCGGGAGGTCGCGCTGGCCTTGATCAACGCGCGGCTACGGCTGTCGGACGATTTCGGGGCCAGCCGTGGCGAGATGTCGGACGAGGCGGTGGTGGCCGCTCACGCCGTGGGTGTTCGCCTGTCGGCACGGGACGAGCCGCTGGACTGGAACGAACTCGGCGCGGAGGTGCTGGAGATCGCGCGGCGCCGGATCGCGGCCCGCGCCGCCGATTAGCGCAGGGCGTCGACGTCGATCGACACCCGGAACGGGACCTCGGTCGTGAGGGTGCCGGTGGTGACGGTCGGCACGATCTCGGCGCCGCCGTCCGGGGTCAGGCGGTACTCGAGCTTTCAATAGCCCGGTGAACAGCGATCGGCGGGGCAAAACATGCTGGTAACACGGCGCGGTTACGCTGCCGGGCGGACTGGCGCCCGAGGATGAGGACGACGCTGTGCACCTGACCCCGCACGAGCAGGAGCGCCTGCTCATCTCCTACGCGGCCGACCTGGCGCAGCGTCGCCGTCAACGCGGCCTGCGCCTGAACCACCCGGAAGCGGTCGCGGTGATCACCTCGTTCCTGCTCGAAGCGGCCCGGGACGGGCGCACCGTGTCCGACCTGATGGAAGCCGGGCGGCACGTGCTCGGCCGGGACGACGTGATGGACGGCGTCCCCGAGATGATCGAGGAGGTGCAGGTGGAAGCGACTTTCCCGGACGGGACCAAGCTGGTCACGGTCCACCACCCCATCCCGTGACGCCCGGCGAGATCATCGTCGCGGCCGACCCGGTGCCGCTGCTCGAGGGTCGCGAACGGCTGAGCCTCGAGGTCACCAACACCGCCGACCGGCCGATCCAGGTCGGCAGCCACTACCACTTCGCGGCCGTGAACACCGGCCTGAGCTTCGACCGGCGCGCGGCCTGGGGTTACCGCCTCGCGATCCCGTCGGGCACCGCGGTGCGGTTCGAGCCGGGCGTCGTCCGCGAGGTCGACCTGGTCGCGATCGCCGGTGCCCGTGACATCCCCGGCCTGCGCCCCGAGTTCGCCGGCCTCCTCGACGAACGGGGCCCCGAAGCGTGATCGACCGCAGCCGTTACGCCCTCCTGTACGGCCCCACCACCGGTGACC
Organism: Cryptosporangium japonicum; assembly: GCF_039524755.1. Lineage (NCBI taxonomy): Bacteria > Bacillati > Actinomycetota > Actinomycetes > Cryptosporangiales > Cryptosporangiaceae > Cryptosporangium > Cryptosporangium japonicum. Next base: position 42,541 of record NZ_BAAAGX010000017.1, on the reverse strand, counting down.
GCGTCCGGCTGGCCGACACCGATCTGCTCGTCGAGGTCGAGCAGGACCTGTCCCGCGGTCCGTCGGCCGGCGAGGAGGTCGTGTTCGGCGGCGGCAAGACCATCCGCGAGTCGATGGGGCAGTCCCGGGCCACCCGCGCGGACGGCGCCCCCGACCTGGTGATCACCGGCGCGCTGATCCTCGACCACTGGGGCATCGTCAAGGCCGACATCGGGGTCAGGGACGGCCGGATCGTCGGCATCGGCAAGGCCGGCAACCCCGACACCCAGGACGGCGTCGACGAGAACCTGGTGATCGGGCCGTCGACCGAGATCCTGGCCGGCAACGGCAAGATCCTCACCGCCGGCGGCATCGACAGCCACGTCCACCTGATCGCTCCCCAGCAGATCGAGGAGGCGCTCGGCTCCGGCATCACCACCTGGATCGGCGGCGGCACCGGTCCGGCCGAGGGCACGAAGGCCACCACGGTCACCGCGAGCGCCTGGTACCTGGCCCGGATGCTCGAGGCGCTCGACGACTACCCGATCAACGTCGCGCTGCTGGGCAAGGGCAACACGATGTCGGCCGAGTCCATGGTGGAGCAGTTGAAGGCCGGTGCGTCCGGCTTCAAGCTGCACGAGGACTGGGGCTCGACCCCGTCCGCGATCGACGCGTGCCTGCGGGTCTGCGACGAGTACGGCGTCCAGGCCGCGCTGCACACCGACACGCTGAACGAGGCCGGGTTCGTCGAGGACACGCTGGCCGCGATCGCCGGCCGGGGCATCCACACGTACCACACCGAGGGCGCCGGGGGTGGCCACGCGCCCGACATCATCACGGTCGCGAGCCACCCGAACATCCTGCCGTCCTCGACCAACCCCACCCGGCCGCACACCGTCAACACGCTCGACGAACACCTCGACATGCTGATGGTCTGCCACCACCTGAACCCGGCCGTGCCGGAGGACCTCGCGTTCGCCGAGAGCCGGATCCGGCCGTCGACGATGGCCGCCGAGGACGTACTGCACGACCTGGGTGCGATCTCGATGATCGGGTCGGACAGCCAGGCGATGGGGCGCGTCGGCGAGGTCGTGCTGCGCACCTGGCAGACCGCGCACGCGATGAAGGTGCGCCGGGGCTCGCTGCCCGGCGACGGTGCCGCGGACAACGCGCGGGCGAAGCGGTACGTCGCGAAGTACACGATCGTCCCGGCGATCGCGCACGGCCTCGAGGGCGAGGTCGGCTCGGTGGAGGTCGGGAAGCTCGCGGACCTCGTGCTGTGGGACCCGAAGTTCTTCGGGGTCCGGCCGCACGTCGTCGTGAAGGGCGGGATGATCGCGTGGGCGCAGATGGGGGACGCGAACGCGTCGATCCCGACGCCGCAGCCGATCTTCCCCCGGCCGATGTGGGGTGCGCGGCCGACGGTCGCCAGCGCCACCAGCGTGCACTTCGTGGCTCCGGTGGCGATCGAGGACGGGCTGGCCGGCCGGCTGAACCTGCGGCGCCGGCTGGCCGCGGTCAGCGACGTCCGCCGACGGGGTAAGGCCGACCTGCCGCTGAACGACGCCACGCCGGAGATCCGCGTCAACCCCGACACGTTCGCGGTGTACGTCGACGGTGAACTGATCGAGGAAGCGCCGGCGGCGGAGCTGCCGATGGCTCAGCGCTACTTCTTGTTCTGATGCGCCAGGCTCTCCTGCTCCTGGCGGATTCCCGGCTGCCGGCCGGGGCGCACGCCCACAGTGGTGGGGTCGCCCCGGCCGTCGACGCCGGGCTGGTCGACCACGACCTCACGCTGGTCACCGATTTCCTCCGCGGCCGCCTGCACACCGCGGGCCTGCTCGCCGCCGCGATTGCCGCCCGCGCCTGCCACCTGGCCGGCACGCACGTCCCCGAGCCGGCGCCGGTCGGAGCCGCGGCGGTGTGGGCGGAGCTCGACGGCGAGGTCGACGCGCGGACGCCGGCGCCGGAGCAGCGGAAAGTGTCCCGTGCTCAGGGGCGGGCGCTGCTGCGGGTGGCCCGCGGGGCGTTCCCGCACCCCGGGTACGCCGCTCTCGGCACCCACCCCCACCACCCGATCGCCCTCGGTGTCGCCGTCCACGCGGCCGGCGGCACCCCGCCGGAGGCCGCGTCGCTCGCCGTCGCCGCGGCGATCAGCGGCCCGGCGTCCGCCGCCGTGCGGTTGCTGGGCCTGGATCCGCTGGCCCTGACCGCCGCGCACGCGGCCCTCGCCCCGATGGCGGACGCGGTGGTGGCCGACGCCACCCGCTACGCCGATCAACCGTCGGACGCGCTCCCCGCGCCGTCCGCTCCCCTGCTGGACCTGCTCGCGCAGGCCCACGCCCGTTCGGAGGTGCGTCTCTTTGCTTCCTGATGCTCACGCCCAGGCCCACGCCGCCGGCGAACCGCACGACCACGACGTGTTCGAGCAGCACGCGCCGCTCACCGGCGAGGCCGCTCCCCGCACCGCCGGCCGGGCGTTCCGGGTGGGCGTCGGCGGCCCCGTCGGCTCGGGCAAGACCGCGCTGGTCGCGGCGCTGTGCCGGACGCTCGGGCCGGAGATGCAGCTCGGCGTCGTCACGAACGACATCTACACGACCGAGGACGCGGACTTCCTGCGCCGCTCGGGCGTGCTCGCGCCCGAGCGCATCGCGGCCGTGGAGACCGGCTGCTGCCCGCACACCGCGGTGCGCGACGACATCGCCGCGAACCTCGACGCGGTCGAAGGCCTCGAGGAGTCGTTCGCGCCGCTGGAGCTCGTGCTGGTGGAGAGCGGCGGCGACAACCTGACGATGACGTTCAGCCGCGGTCTCGTCGACGTGCAGCTGTTCGTTCTGGACGTGTCCGGCGGCGACAAGGTGCCGCGCAAGGGCGGCCCCGGTGTCACCGGCTCCGACCTGCTGGTGATCAACAAGACCGACCTGGCCCCGCTGGTGGGCGCCGACCTCGGCGTGATGGACAGGGACGCCGCCGCGGTGCGCCGGGGCAAGCCGGTGGTGTTCCAGTCGCTGCGTGAGGACCCGTCGGCGTCGACCGTGGCGGAGTGGATCCGCGACGCACGCAAGGCCTGGCTTGAGGGCTAGTGCGCGTGCGGTCGTCGAGCAGGTCGGCGACCGCACGGTCTTCCGCGAGCTGGCGTCGCAGCCGCCGATCGTGCTGCGCCGGACCGATCGGGGCCTCACGATGGTCACCGGCGCCGCGGGCCCGCTCGGCGGCGACCGGACCGACCTGACCGTGGTGGTCGGCGACGGGGCCTCGCTCACCGTGGGCTCGGCCGGAGCCTCGCTGGCGCTGCCCGGCGCGCACGGCGGCACGAGTCACGCGTCGGTGTCGCTCGACGTCGGCGCCGGGGCTTCGCTGCACTGGGAGCCGCAGCCGCTGGTGGTCGCCCGCGGCGCGGACCACGTCGTGTCCCTGGACGTCACGCTGGCCGAGTCGGCGAGCCTCACCCTGGTCGAGACGCTGGTGCTCGGCCGGCACCGCGAGCCGTCCGGGCGCCTGCGTACCCGCTGGCGCGTGCGGCGCGGTGGCCGGTCCCTGCTCGCCCAGGACCTGGACGTGGGTACCGGCGCCCCCGCCGGGTGGAACGGACCCGCCGTACTGGGCGATTCGGTGGTCCAGGCGACAGCCCTCACCGTTGTGCCTTCCCGTTCCCGGATCGACGCCGAGCCGGTGGACACCGTGGGCGGGGTGCGGTGCGACGTCTTTCCGCTGACCGACCCGGCGGCCGCTCTGGTGGTGGCGATCGGGCCGGACACCGTCCGGGTAGGACGCGCGCTCGACGCCGCTCTCCAGCGCCGCCTGCTGCTGACGTGATGAACGCCGCGATGCGCAGCCTCACCGCGGACGCGATTCCCCGGGCGAGGGTCGCGGTGCGGATCTTCCAGCAGCTCGGCGGCGGGTCAGGCCAGGAGGCGGTCCAGGGCCGGGTGTTCGATCAGGCTGCGAGGCGACGGGCCCGGTAGGAGGAGGCCCCGGCGGAGGAAGACGCGCAGGATCTCGCCGCCGAGTGCGCCGCCCAGGTGGGGGCGCCCGGCGGTGGCGTCCAGGCAGCCCACCGCGAGTTTCCGCCGCCCCACCTGCGGATGCGGCACCTCGAGGCGGGCCAGGGCCGCGTCCAGCCCGTCGCCGACCGTCAGCTCGGACTCGACCTCCGGCCCCGGAACCAGCGCCCCCTCCGCGACGAGCCGCTCGAGCAGCACCACCCCCACCTCACCGGCCAGGTGGTCGTAACACGTCCGGGCCCGCGCGAACGTCGACGGCACCGTCCTCTTCGGAGGAGCGGCGCCGGCCAGCACGTTCACCGCGGAGAGCAACGCCCGGACCGCGTCCGGGTCGGGCAGGTGGTACCGGGACGAACGCCCCACGCGGACCGGCTCCACCAGGCCGGCCGCCCGCAGCGTGGCCAGGTGGTTGCCGAGCCGGGACGGCGTGACCCCGATGCGCTCGGCCAGCGCGGCCTGCGCCGCTTCACCCTCCTCGGCGAGGAGCCGCAACACCTCGAACCGAATCGGCTCCCCGATCGCTCCGAGTACCTCCGTGAGGTCGGCCACCGCACTCCCCTCCCCGGTTCCACGTTTGAGTCTGCCCCACAGCGATAATTCATGTTCCCATGAAACATGACCGCGTGAGCACTCGACTACTGCTCGGCGCCGGCATCAACGGCGTCGGCGGTGGGCTCTGGTTCACGATCTGGGCGCTCTACCTCACCCGCGTCGTGGGCCTCTCCCCCGGTGAGCTCGGGGTGTCGCTCGCGGTGGCCGGTGTCGTCGGCATCGTGCTGTCGCTGCCGGGCGGGGCGATCGCCGACCGGGTGGGGGCCCGCCGGGTGTCGCTGACGATCAACCTGGTGCGCGCCGTCGCCTGCCTCGCGTTCCTCCGTGTCGACGGCATGCTCGCGCTCACCGGAGTCGCGGCCGTGTTCAACGGCGCCCAGGTGGTGGGGTCGGGCGTGAGCAACGCGCTGATCACCGGCCTGTTCACCGGCGACCGGCGGGTCCGGATGCTGGCCCGGTCGCGGGCCGCCGTGCACGCCGGGAACACCGTGGGCGCCGGACTGGGCGCGGCGGTCCTCGCCGTCGACCAGCAGTGGGCGTACGTCGCGGCGATCGTCGGGAACGCGGTGACGTTCGTCGTCAACGCGGCCCTGCTGACCGGCGTGCCGGAGACGACGCGGGGGCGGCGGCTCAGCCGGTGGGCCGGGCTGCGCGGCACCGCGATCCGCGACCGCCGGTACCTCGCGGCGATGGTGCCGATCACCGCGTTGACGGCCTGCTGGGCCGTGCAGTCGACCGGCATTCCGCTGTGGGTGGTGTCGTCCACGGAGGCACCGGCCGCGGTCGCCGCGACCACCGTGATCGTGAGCTCGATCCTGATCGCGGCCCTGCAGAGCGCGGTGAGCGCCCGGATCACGACGATCCGGCGGGGCGCACGGGCCGCGACCGTCAGCGGTGTGGTGCTGGCCGCCAGTTGCCTGGTGTTCGTGCCGGCCGCGTGGGTGGGGGCCGGCTGGGCGGTGGTGATCATCCTGGTGGGCGGCCTGCTGCACGTCGCAGGAGAGTTGCTGTTCGTGTCGGGGCAGTGGGGGGTGTCGGTAGGGCTGATGCGCGAGGAGTGCCGCGGCGAGTACCAGGGCCTCAACGCCACGATGACCGGCGCCGTGCAGGAGTTCGCGCCCGCCGCCGTGGCCGCGCTGGTCGGCGGCCTGGGCGCCGAAGGGTGGCTGGTGCTGACCGGGTTCTTCGTGTTCTGCGCGGCCCCGATCGTGCCGCTGGCCGCACACGCCGCGGCCGGCCGCCCGGCGCCCGAACCGGTTCCCGCCTAGGCCGTGTCCGGTGAATCTCGCTCGCAGCGAGGCACCGCTCAGGCGTCGTCAGGCAAGGCGGAGGAATATCCGGATACCGCTGTTGTATCAGGATATTCCGACAACGCGGCCTGGCGGCGGCTGAGCGGTGCCGCAGCCGAGCACGGATTCGCAGGACACGGCCTAGGAGAAGGCGGGGAGCAAGGGCTGAGTGGCCAGGTGGCCGGCCGGGAGCTCGGGTGGGCGGGGCCGCTCGACCGGGGCACGCAGGCCCGCCTCGCGGGCGGAGCGGATCAGCACGGACACCCAGCTGCGGTACGGGGACCAGCGGCGAGCGACCTCGCGCAGCCGGGCGGGCTCGCTGCCCCGGAGGCGGTACAGCTCCACCATCGACGCGTGGAGCCGGCGTTCGGCCAGCGCGAACACGTCGGGTGCTCCGGCGCCGCGGATCAACGTCAGCTCGGCCGAGAACGGACCGACTCCGGGCAGGCCACGCAACTGGGCCAGCGCCTCGGTGGGGCGCAGCGCGCGCAGCCGCTCGGCGGCGAGGGAACCGTCGGCGGCGGCGCGGGCCAGGCCGTGCAGCCGCTCCAGCTTCACCTCGGGAAGGCCGTCGAACGCGTCGATCGTCAGCAGGGTGGCCGGATCGGGGAAGGCCGACGTGTCGAAGCCCTCGATCCGCCGCCGCTCGCCGTACTCCGCGGCGAGACGGGCCTTCACCGCCGCCGCTTGGCTGATCCGCACCCGGTGGCTGATGACCGCCCAGCACGCCGCTTCGTACGGCGAATGGAAACAGACCGGACGCAGGCCCGGGAACTGCCGCTGCAGACCACCGACGACCGGGTCGGCCGCGCCGACGTCGGGGAAGCCCGAGCCGTCCACGTCGAGCGAGAGGATGCGAGCCAGCTGGGCCGCCGCCCGATCGCGCACGACCGGCGACGGTGGCACGTCGAACGTCGCGCGCACGACGTCGTCAGCACCGGTTTGTTCGACCGTGAGGCCGACGACGGGCCAGACGGCACCGGGAGTTTCCACCGGGAAGGCCATCCGCAGGATGCCGTCAGCCGGGCCGCGGTAGCGGGCCGGGCCGAACCCCTCCAGGAACTGGGCACTGGCCGCCAACGAGAACGGGCCGCGGGGCGTCAGCGTGATCGTCATGACCACTGTCGTACGCCCCCGGTACGACAAAAATCAGACCCGCTCCAACGCCCGATGGGGAAGCGGCGGCAGCGTCACCGCGATCGGGTCACCGGGGCGGACCTCTCCCCCGGCCGTGACCACCCCCATCACCCCGGCCCGGCGGACGACCGCACCGCGCTCGTCCTTGGTGAGGACCTGTTTGAGCAGACCGGAGCGGTAACCGTCGATCTGACGGCACGGGTTGCGCAGCCCGGTGATCTCGACCGTGGCCTCCGCGCCCAGCCGCAGCACCGTGCCGGTGGGCAGCGCGAGCAGGTCGACCCCACGGGTCAGGACGTTCTCCCCGAGCCCGCCGGGAGCGAGGTCGAAACCGGCGAGCTCGTCGATCAGCTCGCTCTGGATCAGGTGGACCTGCCGGAGGTTCGGCTGGGTGGGGTCGGCCGCGACCCGGGAGCGGTGTTGCACGGTGACCCCCGCGTGCGCGTCACCCTCGACGCCCAGCCCGCTGAGCAGGACGATGCGGTCGGCGGGGCGCTTGCTGAAGCGGTGCTCGGAGTCTTTGCTGACGGAGACGACGAAGCTCACCTCACCACGGTAAGCGGAACAACGCCCCGGACGGGCTCCGTCGGTACAGGCGGTGGACACGGTCGCCGGACCCGTTCTCCTGCTCGGCGACGAGATAGATCGTGCCGTCGGCGGTCACCGCCAGCGAGATCGTGCGCAGCCCCGCCACCGGGTGGACAAAACCCTGCGAATCGATGCGGCGGGCGTCGGTGCCGCCGAGGTACACGGAGCCGTCGGCGGTGGCGGCGAGCGCGTAGACGCTCGAGAGTCCGACGGTCGTCGCCTGGACGTTGTTCTTGAACGGTCCGCTGGTGCCGTCGCCGGCGTGGGTCCGGATGAAGCCCGACCCCACCCGCACCTCGCGAATGCGGCGATTGCCCTGGTCGGCGACGTAGAGGCGGTCGCCGGACGGGTTGAGCGCGACCGCGGTCGGCGCGTTGAGCAACGCCCAGCTGGCGTAGAGGCCGTCGCCGCCGAAACCGGGTTGGCCGGTGCCGACGTAGGCCTCGACGGTGCCGTCGGGCTTCACCCGGCCGATCCGGTTGCGCTGCTGCTCGGCGACCCAGAGGACACCCTGACCGCTCACCGCGATCGAGAACGGCTGGGTGAGCCGGACCTGGCTCGCGTCGAGCCGGCTGCTCAGTGCGCGTGATCCGCCGCCCAGCACCGTGCTGATCCGGCCGTCCGTGCCGACCTTGCGGATCCGGCGGTTGCCCACGTCGGCGATGTAGAGGTTGCCGTCACCGTCGACGGCGAGCGGACCGGGTTCGCTGAGCTCGGCGTCGACGGCGCGGCCGCCGTCGCCGGAGAAACCGTCGCGCCCGCTGCCGGCCACGACGGTGCCGCCCGCGCGGCTGACCCGGCCGGAGTCGAAGCGACGGACCTGGCTGTGCGCCGGATCGGAGACGTAGAGGCTGCGTCCGGACGCCACGACACCGGCCGGGCCGGGGACGACGGCCGGTCCGGTGTCGAAGGTGCTGACGCCGAGTCCGACGACGACCGCGGCGAGAACGGCGCCCAGCAGGGCCGCGCCGATGGCCGGCGCCCGGCCCCGGAAGCGAGGCGCCCGGCGGCGGAGCAGCCACTCCGGAGCGGGAGTCGTCACCAGAGTTCTCGAGCGCTGCTCCTTCACCGGGGGAAGGTCCGTCACCGCCGGACGCGCGGCCGCACGAGTACGCGACGGCGCGACCGGGAGCACCTCGTCGAGACGTGCGGGCGGCAGTCCCCACGGCCAGTCCGGCAGCCGTCGGCCGACAGTGGTCCCGAACGACCGGGTCGCGCGGGCCGCGTCACGCACCTCCTCGTCGACCCGCACCGGGAGCCCGGCCCGCGCGAGCCAGTCCCCGCCGAACGACTCCGCCGCCGCCGACGCCAGATCGAGCGCGTACGAGCGCGCGGTGGGCTGCCGGTCGTCGATGTCCTTGGCCAGCCCGCGCAGCACCACGCCCCCCACCCGGGCGGCGACGTCCGGCATCGGCGGCGGCTCCTGGCTCAGGTGCGCGAGCAGCATCGCCGGGGGCGGCAGTTCGGCCGGGAACAGCGGACGCCCGGTCAGCAGCTGGTACAGCACGACGCTCAGCGAGTACAGGTCGGTGGCCGGCCCGAGCCGCCCGAGCGCCGCCTGCTCGGGCGCCATGTACACCGGCGAACCGACGAACGAGCTCGACGCCGCCGTCGTCCCCTCGACGATCTTGGCGATGCCGAAGTCGGTCACCTTCACCGTGCCGTCACCGGCGAAGAGCAGGTTGTCGGGCTTGACGTCGCGATGCAGCACCCGCAGGCGGTGGGCGGCCTCGAGCGCGTCGGCGACCGCGAGCCCCAGCGCACACGCGTACTCGGGCCGGACCCGGTCCAGCACCAGGCTGCCGCCGCTCAATCGCTCCATCACCAGCAGGAACAGCCCGCCGTGCTCCACGTAGTCGTAGAGCCGGACGACGTGCGGATGATCGAGATCGGACAGTACCCGCGCCTCGGCACGGAACCGGCTCTCCTCGACGGAGTCACCGGGCCGCCCCAGGACCTTAATCGCGACGTCGCGAGCGAGCTGTCGGTGGCGCGCCGCGATCACCAGCCCGAACGCGCCCCGGCCGAGTTCGGCGCCCAGCTCGTAGCCGGGCAGCGCCTCCTCGATACGCGCGCGATCGACGATCATTCGCGTCGTCCGTTCCGGGTCGACGGTACGCTTCGCGGGCAATTTTCCTATCTGGTCCGCGGAATCCACAACGCGCGGCGCGTATCAACCGGGCAACGACCGGCGCTGTTCTTGCGGTGGGCGCTGTTCTTGCGGTGGGCGCTGTTCTTGCGGTGGGCGCTGTTCTTGCGGTGGGCGCTGTTCTTGCGGTGGGCGCTGTTGTTGGCGGGTCGGCTGGGATTCGGACGGCTTGTACTAGGGCGGGCCGCGGAAGCCGGGGTGGACGCCGGGGACGAGCCCGCGTAGCTCGGCCAGCCGGGCGAGCAGCGCGTGGAGCTGGGCGCGCTCGGCCCCGTCGAGCCCTTCGCACACCTCGTCGTCGTGCGAGACCGCCAGCCCGGCGAGCTCGGCCAGTAGCGCGACCCCGGCGTCGGTGAGGTGCAACGACGACAGCCGCCGGTCGGCCGGGTTACGCCGCCGAGCCAGCAGTCCGCGCTCCTCCAGCCCGTCGACCAGGGCGACCAGCCGACTCGGCGGCGTACCGAGCTGAGCCGCGACGGCCTGCTGACTCTGCCCCGGCGTCCACGCGACCAGCCGGAGCAGTCCAGCCTGCGGAGGCGTCAGATCGAGGGCGGCGACCCGCTCGGCGAACATCCGCGCCGACAGCGCACCCAGCTGGGAGAGCAGGAACGCGCTGGTGCCCTCCGGGGGCGCCCCCTCGGCCGGGCACGCGGTTTCCACAGCGGAACGGTAGCACTTGACGAATGCTATCCAGATTGTAATCGTTACTTGGAAGAACGATTAGCGGGAGGAATCGATGACGTCTCGCAGGTTCCGTTTCGGCGTCGTCGCCGGGGTGGCCGGCAGCGGCGCCGAGTGGATCGCGCTGGCCCGACGGGCGGAGTCGCTCGGGTACGACACGCTGCTCGTCCCCGACACCGATCACCTCGGCGCACCCTTCCCGGCCGCCGCCCTCGCCGCCGGGGCCACGACCACGCTCCACGTCGGCACCTACGTGCTCGTCGCTCCGGTACGCACCCCGGCCGCAATAGCGCACGAAGCCGCCACCATGCACCGCCTGACCGGAGGTCGGTTCGAGCTCGGCCTGGGCACGGGCCGACCGGGCGCCGAGCGCCTGGCCGAGATGTTCGGCACCGAGTTCCCAGCATCGGCCGAGGAACGAATAACCCGAGTCAAACAAGCCGTTTACGCCGTCCGCGCCGCCGCTGGTGGCACCGCCGCTGGTGGCACCGCCGCTGGTGGCAGCGCCGCTGGTGGCAGCGGGCCTGGTGGCGCTGGGGCTGCTGGCGCTGGCGCTGGGGCTGCTGGCGCTGGGGCTGGCGCTGGGGCTGGCGCTGGGGCTGGCGCTGGGGCTGGCGCTGGGGCTGGCGCTGGGGCTGCTAGCGCTGGGGCTGGCGGCGCTGGGGCTGGCGGCGCTGGGGCTGCCGGCGCTGGGGCTGCCGGCGCTGGGGCTGCCAGCGCTGGGGCTGCCAGCGCTGGGGCTGCCGGCGCTGGGGCTGCTGGGGCTGGGGCTGGCGGCGGGGGCGGTGGTGCCGCTGCCGACGTTGCCGCTGCGGCTCCTCCTGCTGGTGGCGGTGGCGGGCCGCGGATTCTGATTGCTGCCGGTGGGCCGAAGATTCTGGCGCTGGCGGGCCAAGTCGCCGACACGGTGGCATTCGCCCTGCCCCCGAGCGCCGACGAGGCGGCCCACGCCCGCGCCGCCGCGATGGTCGCGGACGCCGCCGGTGACCGCTTCGACGACATCGAACTCGCATCGAGGCTCATGGTCGTGGGCGACCAGATGATCCCCGGCGCGGAACGCTGGCTAGGAGGCACGCCGGCGGAACTGGCAGCAGCAGGGTCGACCGCCGTGCTCCTCGGTACACCACAGGAGATGGCCGATTCGTTGGCCCGACTACGCGACAACACCGGCGTGTCCTACATCGCCGTCGACGCAGCGGCAATGGAAGAGCTGGCACCGGTCGTAGAACGTCTCGCCCAGAACTGATGCCCTAGAAGGAGCCTCCCCCACGGCCAAGCGCGGGCCGCAGGACGCCCCACCCAGAGCCAGCGCACCCGCGCGGGGCCGCCCCACGGAGCAAGAGCCACCAGGCTGTGCCCCGCATGTGGCCAGCGCCATCGGGCAGCGCTCCGCACGAAACCAACGCCACCGAGCAGCGCTCCGTACGCAGCCAGCGGCACCAGGCAGCAGCCCCACACGGAACCAGCGCCACGGGGCAAAGCTCCGCACCGGCCCAACACCCCGAGGCAAAGCTCCGCACGGGCCCAACACCACGGGGCAAGCTCCGCGCGGGGCCAGCGGCACCAGGCAGCGCTCCGCACAGCACAAGCACCACCAGGCAGCGCCCCACACGGAACCAGCACCACCGGGCAGAGCCCCACACGGGGACCACGCCACCACGCAGCGCCCCACACGGGGACCACGCCACCACGCAGCGCCCCACACGGGGACCACGCCACCACGCAGCGCCCCACACGGAACCAGCACCACCGGACAGCGCTCCGCACGGGGACCACGCCACCGGGCAGCGCCCCACACGAAGCCAGCACCACCAGGCAGTGGCCCGCACGAAGCAAGTACCACCAGGCAACGCCCCCGCACGAAGCAAGCGCCGCCGGGCGATGCTTCGTACCGAGCTGAAGAACACGCCGGATAGCGAGCCAGCGCGTACGCCGCGACTAGCTAAGCCTCCTCGCAAAGAGCTAGCGCCAGACCCCAGGCCACCGCGTACCGATGGCCCAACGAACCCGCGACGTTGCCGCGGCCCAAGCCCGCCCCGGGAGGCAACACCTCGTCCACCACACGCAGAACCTCGTCGTCGCCCGCTGGGCCGCCCACCACCAGGACGGTGCCGGCCCGGCCAAGGCCACGACGCACCGCGGTTCCCAGCACCGCCTGCTTCATGGCCAGTCGGAACGTGCGCCACTCCGCTGGTCCCAGACGGACGGTGATCGGCAACAGACCAGCCGGGCCCGGCGCCGCCAGCCAACCAACCGTGCCAGCCGGCTGGGGCGCCTCCAGGAAGGTCCTGTCGCCGTTCTCCTGCGACGCGAGTTGCGGGGTCTCCACGCGCACCGCTGGGCCGCGCTTGGCCCACTCGGCCGCGCCGCGGGTCACGTCGAGGCCCAGTGCCACGGCGGCGGTCAGCAGGTCTCCGCCGCCGGCGAGTACTCGTTCCCCGTCGGGGCCGATCACGTCCACGGTGCCGCCGCCGATGTCCACGACCACGGCGTCGGGCGGGGCGCCGGGGGTCGTGAGGGCTCCCGACCGGGCCGCGGCGGCCTCGCTGGAGGCACTCACCACCGGCACGCCCAGCGCCTCGGCCAGTAGCGCGTCCGCGGGGATCGGACCAGTGGTGGCGGCCAGTGCGGCGAGCGCGTACCCGCCGTTGCCCGCGCCGGTTCGTACGAGCAGCGACTTGGCCAGCGCTCCGATGTCCACGACCGCCAGGTCGGCTACGGAAAGGACTTCTTCGCCGTCGAGCGTGTACGCCGCGAAGGCGCCGGGCCCGCTCTCCCCCAGTCGGCGAGCAGCCTCGCGCAACAAGATCGCCTCGCCACCGGTCCGGTGGTCCCCGATCGACGAATGCCCTTCGGCCCCGCCGCCCGCCCCGAGCGACAAAACGTCCCCGCCATCCGAGCGCACCCCAGCCAGGGAAGACCCATCCGCCTCACCGGCGGCCGGGTACGCCTCGATCGCAGGAACCCCTGCCGTCCCACCACCGAACGACGAAACCCCACCCCTATCGGAACGCACCCCGAACGAAGAAAGCCCCTCCCGACCAGCACCGGACGAAGAGAACCCCTCCCGACCACCACCACCGGGCGAAGCGAGCCCCTCCCGGCCACCACCAGCCGAAGACAGCCCCTCCCGACCAGCACCAGCCGAAGAGAACCCCTCCCGACCACCACCAGCCGAAGGGAGGCCCTCCTGACCGCCGCTAACCGAACGTGGCCAGATCCGCGCGCCGGAGACGACCCCCGAGTTCACCACCCCCACCCCCACTGCCACTGCCACTGCTGCGCTGGAGACATCAGCGAGCTGCCGGGCGACCCCTCGCAGCAGGTCGTTCTCCGCTGCATCCGCCCCGAACTCACTCGCCAGGAACAGCGGGTCGGTCAGCTTCCGCAACGGACGCCCCGACGCCACCACCTCGACCGCCACCAGCGTCGCGTCGGCGGCCACCGACAGATCCACCCCGTCGATCACCGGAACCGGCTGGTCGAGACGGTTCGCTACCAGCCTTGCCTCGTCCTCGGCCAGCAGCACCGCGACGATCGGGGCACCGTTCTCCAGCAGCTCGTTCAGGCGGGCAGCGGCTTCGCGGTAGCCCGCGGACACCAGCGCCACCACCGGCGCCCCACCAGCGGAGTCGATCTCGGTCAGGGCGACCGGCCGCCCCACGCCCACGCCGGTTCCGCCCGGGGAGGTGACCCCGGCGGCCAGCACCGCGAACCGGCCGGTGTCGGGGGCGGGTTCGGGCACCGTTGTGGTCGAGGTGCGTACCGGGCGTAGCGGTGCCACCGCCGCCGAGACCAGCTCGCCGTCGGGAACCCGGCGTACCAGTCGGCGGACGAGGGCGGCGGCGCCCTGGACCGAGGCCGGTGAGCCCTTCGCGCCCCGGGTCATCGTCCGGTCCCAGGCCACTGGTCGTGCGGTGGTGGCGTCGGCCAGTACCACTTCGGTGGTCGAGTTCCCGATGTCGACCCCGGCGACCAGCTTCAACGGCACAGGCCGCGGCGTTGGTAGACCTGGGCGGCTTCGCGGACCAGGGCGGCGTTGATGACGGCTCCGCGTTCGGAGAGCCAGTCCGCTATCTCCTCGAGTTCGGCGAAGGTGCTGCGTCGTGGGCGGAGGGCCTCGTAGATGCGCATGACGTCGGTGTCGTCGATCGCGGTGAGTTCGGCGGCGCGTCGGAAGTTGGCGGCCAGCTGCGGGTTGCCGTGGTCGGCGGCCACCTGCGCCTGGTGTTCCAGGGTCTCCGGGTGGATCCGCAGGTCGTCGGTCGACACCTCGCCGGCCCGCACCGCATCGAGCGTCACCGACTCCAACGCCCGCCCCGAAAACGCCCGCACCCCATCCGGCGCCCCCGCGTCGAACGACCGCCCCACGACCCGCGCCGAATCCGGCGCCACCGCGTCCGGCGCCACCGCGTCCGGCGCCACCGCGTCCGGCGCCACCGCGTCCGGCGCCCCCTGAGAAATACTCACTCCGCCACCTTCAGCTCGTCCGGGCCGGTCGGCGAACAGCAGCCGCGTTCCACGGCGATCAGCGACACGACCGCCGTGTGGTACCGCGCCTCGATGGCCTCGTCGGTGTACGGGTTCTTCGCCGGTTCCGGAACGGCGCCGCGGGCGTGGCGGGCCGCGTTCACTCCGAGCAGCCGGTAGTCGGCGCGGGAGAGCACCGGCGCCACCGAGTACAACTCCAGGTTGGCCAGCGGCGGCAGGTCCCGGCGATGGATCAGCGCCGTGCCTTTGGCCTGGAGCCCGACCGAGATCCCCGACCCGGCCAGCCGCGCCGCGGACAACCCGATCATCCCCAGGTCGAGCGTGTCGTTGATGCGCACCACCCGCCCGAGCGCGCCCTCCTCCTCGATGCCCGCGAGGATCTCCTGGAGCACGTCGACGACCAGCAGGCCGGACAGCGTCCGCCAGATCTCCCGCCCGGTCGCCGGCGAGACGCCGACCACCACCTCACGCGGATCCGACCCCACCGGCGCCGGGCCGACCGACACGATCGACGAGGACGCCCAGGAGGCCTGCTCCGCCCGCAGGTCCGCCACCGAGCGCGCCTGCCGGATGTCGTCGATCTCCGCCTGACGCGCCGCCGACGGCACGTACCCGGTGCCCGGACCGGCGTAGTCGTTCGGGTCGGTCACCAGCGACAACGCGTCCATCGAGGGGCTGAAGATCGCCGCCGTCTGCAGGTAGTCGCCCACCACGCGCGCCTTGAGCATCGACAGCACCCGCGACGCTTCCTCTTCGAACCCCGACTCGGCCAGCGCCGACACGACGTCCACCATCGAGAGCCCGGATTCCCGGATCGTGCGTGCGGCGTTCAACACGCCCAGCGCGTCGTCCCCGACCAGGTCCTTCGACCCGACGGCGTCCACCGCGGCGTCGATCGACTCGTCGGAGAGGTCGGCCAGGCCGAACCAGCGGTACACCGCCTGCACCGCCTCGGCGGCCCGGCGCCGGAGCGGCTCCAGCGACTCCGGTGGCGCGGTTCGCAGGCCCCCGTCGACGCCCCAGTCGCGCTGCATCGCGAGCCAGTCGTCGAGGTCCTCGGCGTTCCAGTTGCTCGGGCCGAACATGTTGTCGTAACGCTGGATCGTGCCGAAGCCGCTGCAGACGAAGTCCGAGCCGGCCAGCAGGATCGGGAGCGTGCGTGAGGTGCGCCGGACATCGGACTCGCTCATCAGCGCGTCGTTGCCGGTGCAGGCCTCGAGGTTGCGTGCCATCACCATGACGTTCTCGGCCATCAGCTCGCGCACCCCGGCGGGTACGGCGGCCGCCACCGACGCCCCGTCGATGCCGCCGTTCTGCACACCCTGGGCCCCGATCGCCCGCGCCAGCGCCACGCACCGGGACTCCAGGTAGAGCATCGAACGCTTCTCGGCCCCACCCATCAGCACCTCGGCACCGGCCCCCGACGACACCCGCATCTTGATGCCCCGGGACGCGTATCCCGACGTCAGGAACGCTTTGGACCAGGGGGTGTCGTCGCCGTCGGTGAACACGCCCTCGGTGCCGTAGAGCGAGACGGTCTCGGCGTAGGAGACGAAGCCGCGCAGGCCGAGTTCCAGCTCCAGTGCCTCCTCGACCGAGCACTGCACGAGCACGCCGGCCGCCCCCACCGCGGCGCCGATGCTCACCGCCACCGCGTTGGACGGCGCGTCGGCGAGCACCGGAACCGTGGTCTCCAGCTCGCGGAACCCATAGGCGGCCGCGGTGGCGGCGTCGGCGGCGAGCAGCAGCGGGTCGTCGGCCCGGTTCGTGACGTGCCCCTGGTTGCTGGGCGTGCGCCGGGCCCGCAGTTTCGTCATCGCCATCGTCAGCTCGGCCGGGCGCAGCAGCGCGAGCACGCACGCCAGTTTCGCCGGCGTGCAGCCGTTCACGAGTCGGACCACCTCGGCCCGGGGAACGGCAAAATCCACGAGCAACCGCGCCAGTTCGACGTCGGTCAAGGCCATCGCCTCGGGCGCGACCGACAGATCGAGCCCGTGAGTGGCGATGAACGCGTCGATCGTGTCGAAGTCGGCCTCGGCCACCCCGTCCAGCTCGACGACCCGCCCGTCCTCGATCCGCAGCGACGGCGCCGGGTCGTGCGGTGAGCGCAGTGCGATCAGGCCGAGATCGGCGTTCTCCACGGCGAACCCGTCGAGGTTCACCGGCTGGGCGTCGAGACGCCGAATCCGCCCTACCGCCATGCGGAGCCCCTAGCTGTCTTCGACCTCGGTCACCACGCCGGCCGACGTCCGCTTGTAGATGGTGTTCTTCGAGAGGTAGTAAACGTCACCGTTGCGGCCCGCCGCGACCGCGTCGATGTACTGACTTTTGACCAGTTCACGCGCCGATCCGCCGTCCTTGAGCTCGCAGAGCCCGTAGGAACCCACGTAGAGCTCGCCGCCGTCGCCGATCGCGAGCGTGTCGGGCCCGTTGTAGACGATCTTCGACGGGCAGTCGGCCAGCGTGCCACCGCCCGCGACCGCGGCGGGCGTCTCGTCGCCGGGTTGGAATCCCCAGATCAGCTTGTGTCCCCGGTCGGCCACGTAGATGCGCCCGTCGCTGCCGATCGCGATCGACCGGATCGACTGGATGGCGTCCGCGTCGGAGTTCGTCTCGCCCTCGTCGTTCGTGGCGTTCTTGACGACGGTGGCCAGCCCGCCGTTCGCGTTGAGGCGCCGGACACGCTGGGTGCCGCTGCCCGATTCGGCGATGTAGAGCTGGCCGGTGCGGCTGGTCGCGATCACGAAGAAGTTCGGGAGCTGCGCGGCCTGGGCGTCGGTGGTGTCGTCGTCCTCCTCGGCGGTCGGCTTGGCGCCCACCACCGTGCGGATCTTGCCGTCGGCGGTGACCTGACGCACCCGGCCCTCGGCGGTGTCGGCGATGTAGACGCTGCGCTCGGGGCCGATCGCCAGCGACTGCGGGAACGCCAGCTGGGCGTCCACGGCCGGGCCGTTGTCGCCCCCGGAACCGGCGGTGACCTCGGGGCCGGTGCCGGCGAACACGGTGATCCGGCCGGACGGGCTCACTTTCCGGACCTGCCGGTTGGAGACGTCGCTCAGGTACAGGTTGCCGTCGGAGTCGACGACCATGCCGCGCGGGGTCGACGTCCGGATCGTGCGCACGTCGTCGCCGGAGTCGGTCTTCCACGGCGCGATCACCACGAGCGCGGACCCACCGATGACGCCCAGCGCGACGAGCGTGCTCAGCGCGATCGTCCAGCGGCGCCGGTACCAGGGACGGCGCGGACGGTCGTCACCACCGAATCCGTCGTCCGGGTCGGTGAAGTCGTCCGGCGGCGGTGGCACGTCGTCCGGCGGGGCGTCTTCGGTGATCGTCGAGTGCCGGCCGGTCGCGCCGAACGCCTGGCGGGCGCGGCGGGTGACCTCGGACTCGGTCTCGCCGAACGAACCGGCCGGGTCGGGCGGAGCGGTGACGACGCCCCCACCGACCGGCGCGCCGCTGGTGGGCGCGGAGCCGGCCGCCGGCAGCGCCACCCCCGCGCGGGCGGTCACCGCCGGCCGGGCGTCGGTCTCGGCCAGCCGGCCGCGCGCGGCGTCCCGGACCCGGCCGCTGACCCGGATCGGCACCGAGACCTGGTCCAGCCAGTCCGGGCCGAGCGCGCCCGCGGCCGCCGAGCCGAGCTCGACCGCGAATTCGTGACCCGATCGGGGCCGGTCGTTGGCGCTCTTGCTCAGCGCCCGGTCGAGCACCGCGGCCAGCGGCCGGGGCACGTCGGACAGCCACGGCGCCGGCACGTTGACGTGGTGGTGCAGGAGCGCGGAGAGCGGCAGGTCACGGCCGAACGGCAGGCGTCCGCTGAACAGCTCGTAGAGGACGACGCCGAGCGAGTACACGTCGGTCGCCGGGCCGAGCCGGAAGCCCTGGATGCGCTCCGGCGCGGTGTAGGCGGGCGTTCCGGAGGCGGCGCTGATCAGCGACGCACCATCGGAGACCGTGCCGAAGCCGACCAGCTTGAGCGTGCCGTCGGAGCTGTAGAGCAGGTTCTCCGGACGGACGTCCCGGTGCAGGATCCCGCGCGCGTGCACGGCCGCGAGCGCGTCCGCGATCGCCAGGCCCGCCCCGCAGGCCTCCACCCCGGTCAGGCCGGGGCGCTGGTGCAGCATCGGGCCGTTGAGCCGTTCCATGACCAGCAGACAGAGCCCGTCGTGCTCTATGTAGTCATGAATCCGCACGATGTGCGGATGGTCGAGTTCGGCCAGTGACGTGGCTTCGGAGACGAACCGTTCACGCAGCGGTCCGTCGGTGTCGCCGTCGGCCAGCACTTTGACCGCGGCCTGCCAGCCGATACGACGATGACGTGCGGCGTAGACGACGCCGTAGCCACCACGTCCGATCCGATCCCCGAACTCGAATGCGGGTAACGCGGCGTCGAGACGCGCACGATTCATGAGCATGGCAAGCACCCGTCCAGTTCCTCGGGCCCCGCAACCCGCATGGCTGATACGAACGCGATTCTGCCGAGCTAGGGAGGCCTGGGGGAATTGGCGCCGCAAAGTATGGGGGGATTTCGACCGTGTCGGTGACACAGTTCCACCGGGCCGATTACGCAACGTCCCCCGAACGGCCAATATGATCATGGTGCGGATTCCGCAGGTGCGGAGTGGGGCCACCGGTCGGCTGCGGCCTTGACGCAGGCCACGTCCTGCTCGACGGTCCCACCGCTCACACCGACCCCACCGACCACGCGGCCCTCCGCCCACAGTGGCCGGCCGCCACCGAAGCAGATGTAACGACCGCCCGCGGCCGAGGCGAGCCCCTGCAGCGGACCACCGGGCCCGGCGAGCACGCCGAGCACGTCGGTGGACACCCGGTGCGCGACCGCGGTGTAGGCCTTGTCGACCGCGAGCGTCGGGCCGGCGATCTCGGCGCCGTCCATCCGGACGAACGCCACGAGGTTGCCGCCGCCGTCCACCACCGCCACCGACACGAGCGCGCCGACGTCCCGGGCCGTGGCCAGCGCGGTGGCACACAGCATCAGCGCGGTGTCCAGGTCCGGCCCGGTGGTCATGACGCGGCGAGCCAGGCGGCGCCGATCGCGCGCAGGCGGGCGTGCACGCCGCCCATCGCGGTCACGCCGGGGAGCGCGGTCTTCGGCATCTTCGCGGTCATCGTGTAGACGGTGTCGACGACGTTCGCGACCGGCGTCAGCGTGGCCTGGGAGACCAGCTGGTAGGCGTCCAACGTCGACAACCCGGTCTCGGCCGCGACCCACCCGACCAGCTCGGAGTGCGCGATCCGGAACGCGTCCTCGAGCGGCTTCGTCGAGCCGGTCGTGATCAGGAAGTCGTCGCTCTCGATCCGCGGCCAGCGGCACGGCCGTCCCTTGATCACGTCCACGACCAGCGCGGTGTCCATCGCGGTCTCCACCGCGACACCGCACGTCTCACCCTCACCCTGCCGGGCGTGCCCGTCCCCGAAGCTGAACAACGCCCCGGGCACGTTGACCGGCAGGTAACAGGTCACCCCGGCACGCATCTCCGGGGTGTCCATGTTGCCGCCCCAGTCGCCGGGCGCGAGCGAGTTGCGTACCTCGCCCAGCGCCGGTGCGACCCCGACCGTGCCGTGCATCGGATCCAGCGGCAGATCCACCACGAAATCGGAATCCAGCGCGCGGTAGCGCACGGTCCGCGCGACCCGGTCGAGGTCGTAGATCCAGGTGCGTTCGGGCAGCGCCGCGTGCAGCAGCGGCGTCACCGGGGTCGCCGTCAGCGCGCCGAAGAACGGCACGGTCGTGCTGACGCCCCAGGTCTCCCGGGGTTCGATCGAGATGAAGTGGACGGCGAGCGTGTCACCCGGCTCGGCGCCCTCGATGTGGAACGGGCCGGTCTGCGGGTTGAGGTAGCGCGGGTCGCACAGCTCGGAGCTGCGGTCGTCGACCGAGCGCACCACCCCGGCGAAGCAGTCACGCGTCCAGGTGGTGAGCACGGTGCCCGGCCTCAGCGACGCGACCGGAGCGACCCCGCCGAACGTGTAGACCAGTCCGGCCGGGTCGACGTCGGGATCCGGTTGGTAGTCGAAGCTGGGCACCGTTCTCCCCTAGCGCTCGTGCGACTCGGCCATCACGGTGGAGCCGATCCGCGCGTACCGCTCCGGGCTGCGGTACTTCAGGGCCAGCGCGACGGCCGCACCGAGGATGCCGATGCCGAGCACGACGTACGGCGTCGCCTTGAAGATCGGGCTGCCCGCGGCCGCACCGGCGGCGAAGTCGATGTTGCTGAACAGCAGGTAGACGACGTAGAGCATGCCCACCGCCCCGACCAGCGGCGCCAGGAACGTACGCCACCAGCTCGCGGTCTCCGGGTGCTGCTTGCGCACGTGGAAGTACCAGATCACCGCGATCGAGCAGATCGACTGCACGATCAGCAGCGCCATCGTGCCCATGAGCGCCATCAGCCCGTACTGGTGGATGTAGGCGACGTCCGGCGCGGCGTCGGTGGGCTTCTGCAGGAAGAAGAAGCCCAGCGTGATGACGACGGTGATCGCGGTCTGCACGAGCGAGGCGATGTGCGGCGAACCGTGCTTGCCGTGCGTCGCCCCGAGGGTTTTCTTCAAGCCGTCCGCGACGCCGTCGCGGCCCAGCGCGTACAGGTACCGGGAGGCCGCGTTGTGGAACGCCAGCGCGCAGGCGAACGAACCGGTGACGACCAGCACCAGGTAGACGTCCTTCACCCAGCCGGCCAGGAACCGGTCGGTGATGCCGTAGAACAGGTCGAACGCGTTGCCGGTGCTGCCGCGCGAGATCGCGATGGCCTGGTCGAGTCCGTTGCCGGCGATCGCCATCCAGGACACGAACACGTAGAACAGGCCGAGCCCGATCACCGCGATCATCGTCGCCCGGGGAACGATCTTCTTCGGGTCCTTGGACTCCTCGCCGTAGACCGCGGTGGTCTCGAAGCCCACCCATGACCAGAACGCGAAGAACAGGCCGATCGCCGCGCTGCCGGTGATCGCGGCGCTCGGGTCGCTCGCCACCGCGGAGAACGCGTTCGCCGGGTTGAGCGCACCGGCCTCCAGACCGCTCGGGCCGCCGCCGCGCACCAGGATCGAGATCGCCAGCGCGGCCAGGATGATGACCTCGGCGACCAGGAAGACGCCGAGCACCTTGCCCGACAGCGAGATCTCGAAGTAGCCGAGCGCGGCGATGATCACGATGCCGATCAGCGCGTAGACCAGCCAGCTGATCGAGGGACCGCCGAACGTCTCGATCGTGCTCTTGGTGAACGACGCCAGGATGCCGATCAGCGACGCTTCGAACACGACGTAGGCGAGCGTCGCCATCAGCCCGGCGCCCATTCCCCACACCTTGCCGAGCCCGTGCGAGATGAATCCGTAGAACGCGCCGGTCGTCGTGATGTGCTTGGCCATCGTGACGTAACCGATCGCGAAGATCGTCAGGATCACGGTGGCGAAGAAGAAGCCGGCCGGCGCGCCGATGCCGTTGCCGTAACCGATGGCGATCGGGACGTTCCCGGTCATCGCGGTGATCGGGGCCGCGTTGGCCAGCGCGATGAAGAGCACCGCCCACAGCCCGATCGTGCCCGGCTTGAGGCGATTCACCTCATGTGGTGCTAGCCCCTCGGATTCGGCCGAGACGTCCTTCGTGGTACTCACGGGGCCCACGCCCTTCCTGACAGCAGGAAATGAGGAGAAATGGCCGAGGCGCAGCGCCGCGTCCGGGCTCGAAGGGATTGTTGGCAAGAAATGTGGCACCGCGTTGACCAGCGATCAATAGCCGGGCGGTTACGGTCATGTTTCGGTGCAACCGATTGACGAATCGGTCCGACCAAGGCAAGTTAGTGGCCCTACCGCAGCGCGGCGGATGACGTTCGACCCGGCGCGGAAGGCTCCTCCATGACCGTGCAGCCCGACCAGACCACCGACCGTGTCGCCGAGCTCGCTGCCGCGGTGACCGGCGGCGGCTTCCCCTGGGCGTCGAAGAACGCGATGCTCGAAGCCTCCGAGACCTACTGGAACCCCGGCAAGACCCGGTTCTGGAGCGACGAGGGCGTCCCGCTGGTCATCGACCGGCGCGAGGGCTACCACCTGCACGACGTCAGCGGCCACACCCTGATCGACGTCCACCTGAACGGCGGCACGTACAACCTCGGCCACCGCAATCCCGAGGTGGTCGCCGCCGTCACGAAAGCCACCGAACGGTTCGACGTCGGCAACCACCATTTCCCGTCGATCGCCCGCACCGCACTGGCCGAAGCACTGGTGCGCACCGCGCCGCGCGGCCTGACCAAGGTGATCTACGGCAGCGGCGGCGGCGAGGCGATCGACATCGCGATCAAGTCGGCCCGCCACGCCACCAAGCGGCGCAAGATCGTCTCGATCGTGAAGGCGTACCACGGGCACACCGGGCTCGCGGTCGGCACCGGCGACGACCGGTTCTCCCGGATGTTCCTGGCCGACCAGCCGGCCGACTTCCCGCACGTCGAGTTCAACGACCTGGCCGCGATGGCCGACGCACTGCGCGGCGACGACGTGGCCGCGGTGATCATGGAGACGATCCCGGCCACCTACGGCTTCCCGATGCCGGCGCCGGGTTACCTGGCCGCGGTCAAACGGCTCTGCGAGGAGCACGGCACGCTCTACATCGCCGACGAGGTGCAGACCGGGCTCGGCCGCACCGGCGAACTGTGGGCCATCACCAAACACTCCGTCGAACCCGACATCCTGGTCACCGGCAAGGGCCTGTCGGGCGGCCTGTACCCGATCACCGCGGTGCTCGCGAGCGACCGCGCCGCGGCCTGGCTCACCGAGGACGGCTTCGGCCACATCTCGACGTTCGGCGGCGCCGAGCTGGGGTGCGTCGCCGCGCTCACCACGCTCGACGTGACGCTGCGCGCGTCGACCCGGGACAACGTGGCCGCGCGGTCGGAGCAGTTCGAGGCCGGGCTGCGTGCCGTCAAGGCCGAGTTCGGAGATTGGCTGGTCGGCATCCGCAAGGACGGTCTGGTCGTCGGGCTCGAGTTCGCGCACGCCGAGGGGGCCAAGTACGTGATGCGCCGGCTCTACGAGGGCGGCGTCTGGGCGATCTTCTCGACGCTCGACCCGCGAGTGCTGCAGTACAAACCGGGGCTGCTGGTCACCGCGGAGCTGGCCGCGGACATCCTGGAGCGGACCCGGACCGCGGTGCGGCTCTCCCGGGACGACGTCCGGTGATCGCGTCCGCCGCCATCGCGCGCTACGGGCTGCCCCCGTCCACCACCGTCGAGTTGCTGAACGTCTCCGAGAACGAGACCTACCGGGTGCACGACCCGGACGTGGTTCTCCGGGTCCACCGCCTCGACTACCACCCGCCGGGCGCGATCCCGTCCGAGCTGGCCTGGCTCGACGCGCTGCGTACCGAGGCGGGGATCCGCACCCCGAAAGTGATTCCGGCGCTCGACGGGTCGCGTGTCGTCCGCGTGCCGGACCCCGCGGGCGGGCCGGACCGCGACTGCGTGATGTTCGAGTTCCTGCCCGGACGCGAGCCGAGCGAGGACGACCTCGTGACGGACTTCGAGCCGCTCGGCGCGCTCACCGCGCGGATGCACCAGCACGCGCGCTCCTGGGTGCGTCCGGCGGAGTTCGTGCGTTTCCACTGGGACGCCGACGCCGCGTTCGGCACCGCGGGCCGGCCGGGGCGCTGGGGTTCGTGGCGGTCGGCGCCGGGCTGCGGACCGGCCGAACACGTGGTGCTGGACCGTCTGGAGGCGACGCTGCGCGACCGGCTGACCCGGTTCGGCACCGGCCCCGAGCGGTACGGGCTCATCCACGCCGATCTGCGGCTGGCCAACCTGCTGGTGTCCGACGACGCCGGCGTCAGCGTGATCGACTTCGACGACTGCGGATTCGGCTGGTACCTGTACGACCTCGGTGCGGCGCTGAGCTTCTTCGAGCACCTCCCCGAGGTGCCGGAGGTCATCGACGCCTGGACCCGCGGCTACCGCTCGGTGGCGCCGCTGCCGGCCGGCGACGAGGCCGAGATCTGGACGTTCGTCCTGCTCCGCCGCCTGCTGCTCACCGCGTGGATCGGATCGCACTCCGAAGTGGAGATCGCCGCCGCGCTGGGAGCCGAGTACACCAGTGGCACCTGCGCCCTGGCCGAGCAGTACCTCTCCACCCATTCCTGAGGGGACTCCATGTTCACGTCGCTGGCAGGTAGATCGGTCGTCGTCACGGGTGGTTCGCGAGGCATCGGAAAAGGCATCGCCCGGGTGTTCGCGAACGCGGGCGCGTCCGTGCTCGTCGTCGGGCGCGACCTCGACGCGGCGCGGGCCACCGCGGACGAGATCGGCGGCAGCGCGTTCGCCGCCGACATCGCCACCCCGGACGGTTGCCGCCGCGTGGCCGAGGCCGCGATCGAGCGGCACGGCGGCATCGACGTCCTCTGTGCCAACGCCGGGATCTTCCCCGACCGGAAACTCGCCGACCTCACCGAAGCCGACGTCGACGAGGTCTTCGGCACGAACGTCAAAGGCACGATCTTCGCCGTCCAGGCCTGTACGAGCGCGCTGGCCGCGTCCGGCCACGGCCGGGTGATCCTGACGTCCTCGATCACCGGACCCATCACCGGCTACCCCGGCTGGTCGCACTACGGCGCGAGCAAGGCCGCCCAGCTCGGTTTCCTGCGCACCGCCGCGCTCGAACTCGCACCGGCCCGGATCACGGTCAACGCCGTGCTGCCCGGCAACGTGCTCACCGAAGGGCTCTCCGACCTCGGCGCGGACTACCTGCGCACGATGGAGGCGTCGATCCCGCTGGGCCGGCTCGGAGCGGTCGAGGAGATCGGCAACACGTGCCTGTTCCTGGCGACCGACGAGGCCGCGTACATCACCGGCCAGACGATCGTGGTCGACGGTGGACAGACGCTGCCCGAGTCGCTCGACGCGATCGTTCCCGGCTGAGCGATATCCTGAACGCCTCGGGCCAGGGGGTGAGAACAGCGTGACCAGCGATGTCACCGACGGCACTGCGGTCGACGGCGCTCGCCGCCGGATGCTGGAGCTGATCAAGTCCGGCTCGCTCGAGCCGGGCCAGCGCCTGGGCTCCGAGCGGGAACTGGCCAGCGACCTGGGTGTCAGCCGCACGACGCTGCGCCAGGCCCTGGGCGCGCTCGAACAGTCCGGTGTGGTGCGCCGGGTGCCGGGTCGCGGCGGCGGCACGTTCGTGAGCCGCGCGAAGATCGAGCGTGACCTGTCGAGCGTCGTCGGGGTGCCCGCGCTGCTGCGTGCCCAGGGGTTCACGGCCGGGTCGCGGGTGATCAGCGCGAGCATCATGAGCGCGGACGAGGCCACCGCGGCGGCGCTCGGGCTCGACGTCGGCGGCCTGGTCACCGAGATCGTCCGGATCCGGCTGGCCGACGGGGCGCCGGTCTCGCTCGAACACGCACGCTTACCGGCCGAACGGTTCCCCGGCCTGCTCGAACTGCCGCTCGGCGGGTCGGTGTACGAGCTGCTCGAGGAGCACTACGGGGTGCGCCCGGTCGAGGCGCTGGAGCGCATCGAAGCGGTGTCGGCCGGGCCCACCGAGGCGTCGGTGCTCGACGTCGAGGCCGGCGCGCCGCTGCTGTCGATCACCCGCACCGCGAAGGACGGCGACGGCGTCCCGTTCGAGTTCTCGCACGACCTGTTCCGCGCCGACCGCACCCGCATCCTGGTCCGCACGCCGGGCGCGGCCGGCGCCGCCGCGGAGTTCCCCTAACGTGTGGTCGCCGCGGGTTGCTCGTTCGGCACCGCGGCGGTCCGGTCCTCCGGTACCAGCCCCGGGTACCGGCTGGTGGCCGGAGGTAGCGGGCGATCGGTGGGGGTCGGTTCGGCCTCCGGGTACTTCGTCGCACCGGTGGCCGCGGTCGAGGACACGCTCGGCGTCGTCTCGAGCGGACCGTCCAACGGGCCGGGGGCCGGTTTCGCCGGGGTCGCTCCGGGGGTGGCCCGCTGGGAGGGTGGCGGCTGGTGGCTCGGCCGGATCGGCTCCTCGCGTACCTGCCCGATCACCACGAACACGGCGATCGCCAGCAGCGCGGCGGCCATCGTCACGGTGGCGAGGACCCAGCGGTTGGCGGAGCGGCGCCCACGGACCGGCGGTGCCGGCGGGCGCAGATCGGCCGCGGTGACCTGGTCGGCGCGGGCCCGCAGCGCGGCCGTCAAACGGTGCTCGAGCTCGGTGGGCGTCATCTTCCGGCCTCCAGCAGCTTCTCGAGGGCCGCGAGAGCCCGGCTGGCGGTCGATTTCACGGTGCCGCGTGAGATGTCCAACGTCTCGGCGATCTGGGCTTCCGACAGGTCGGACCAGTACCGCAGGACGAGCACCTCGCGCTGGCGCCGCGGGAGCCGGCGCAGGGCGGCGAGCACCTCGCGGTGCTCCTCGGCGAGCAGCACACCCTCGTCGGTGGCGGGTGAGAGCTCGAAGCGCGGTGGCGCCGCCCGGAACGTGCGCCGGCGGCGCAGGACGGACCGGGCCGCGTTGACCACCGCGGTGTTCAGGTAGGCGTCGGGGTTCTCGACACCGGAGAACGCGGCGCCGTGGCGTCGGTACGCGGCGGCGAACGCGTCCTGGACCACGTCCTCGGCGGTCGCGAGGTCGTCGACGAGGAGCACGGCCAGCCGTACCAGCGCGAGACGGCGGTGGTGGTACAGCTCGACGAGCTTCGGCCCGCTCGCCTCGGGTGCGGCGGTCGCCCGCCGCGGCGGCCAGGCCAGTTCGTCGGGCTCGGCGCCGGGCGACCGGGCGTCACCAGACCGGGCGTCGGCGGGCCAGGCTGCCTCGAACGGCCCGTTGGCGGTGCGGCCGGCGGCTCCACCGGTGCGGGCCGAACTCGAGCGGGTGAGCCAACCCCACCAGCGGCGCGAACGGCGCGCCGCGGTGGGGAGGGCCAGCGTGGTCATGGGTTCATCCTCACCGATGAGGCCGTCACTTCGGCGCAAGCGCCGTGGTGGCGGGCTTCGGCTCGGCGGGCACCACGCGCGGCGCGGTGGTCGCGGCCGGCTTCTTCGTGGCCGGTTCGGCCGGAACGGGCGTCGCGGTGGTCACCGGCCTCTGGTCGGTCGGCTGGCCCGGAACCGGCCTCGCGGTGGTCGCGGGCTGCTTGTCCGGGGCCGGGACCGGGCGTGCCGAGACGGTCGCGTCGGGTGCGGCCGGAGCCGGGGTCGCCGCCTCCGCCGGAGCGAGCTGGTCACAGTCCGGCACCGCCGACGCGCTCTCCGCCGGCTTCGGCCCGGTCGCCGGAGACTCGGCCGGCACGTCCCGCGGCACCACGGTCTCCGCCGGTTTCGGCGTGGTCACCGGAGCGTCCCGCGGCGGCACCGGCGCCACCGTCTTCGCCCCGGTCTCCGGGGACGCGGCCGGCACGTCACGCGGCGGCTCGGCCGGGCCCGTCTTCGGCCGGGTCGCGGAGGTCTCCGCCGGCGCAGCAGGCGCAGCGGTCTCCGCCGGCGCGACGGGCGCCGCGGTCTCGGCCGGGACACACGACTCGTCGGTCGGCGGTAACGGGCTCGGTGCGGCCTCCGCCGGCGCCGCGGCCGGCGTCGAGGACTCGACCACCGTCGGCGACGGCTTCGGATCGTCCTGACCGATCGCGGCGTTCGCCGCGAACCCGCCGCCGACGATCAGGGCCGCGGCCGCCGCGGCGGCCATCACCAACGTGCGCGGTCGGATTCGAGGCACGACGTACTCCCAGGGTCACAGGCCCGCGAATGGGCCCTTCACCCCGACAGACGCCGCACCCACCCCGAGGTTGCTTCCCCGCCCCGGATTTATCCGACGGTGGTGAGGACGGCCTCGGTGCGCAGGCGGTAACCACGCTTGATGACGGTCTCGACCAGGTCGGCCTCGCCGAGCGCCGCACGCAACCGCGTGATCGCCATCTCGACCGCGTGGTCACCGGCGTCACCGGCCGGCAACACCTCGCGCAGCTCGGCCCGGCTGAACACCCGTCCCGGCCGCGACGCCAGCGCACGCAGCACCGCCATCGACGCCGGCGGTGCCGCCACCGCGACCCCGTCGACCATCACGGCGAAGCCACGCACCTGCACCTCGTGGTCACGCACCCGGAACGTCGGGCAGCGGGCGGGCAGCTCCACCGCCACCGACCGCACCAGCGCGCCGAGCCGGTAGCGCTCGGGGCTCACCACCGGGATCCCCCGACGCACGAGCACGGACGCGGTGACCGGCCCGACGCAGGCCGCGACGACCGACGTCGAGAACGCCTTCACCACGGCCGGACCGCGGTCGCACGCGTCGGCCGTCGCCAGGAAGTTCGCCGACGCCGCCGCGCTGGTGAACGTCACCGCGTCGACCGCGCCGACGCACACGCTCTCGACCAGCCGGCGCAGCGGCGCGACGTCCTCCGGCGGCACCCACCGGTACACCTCGACCTCGACGACCTCCGCGCCGGCCGACGTGAGCGCCGCGGCCACGTCACGCAGCGGCTCGCCGTGCAGCTGGATCGCCACCCGCTTGCCCGAGACACCGGCGTCCAGCAGGTACGACAGCACCTCCGCGCTGGTCTCGGACGCCGCGTGCCACTGCTCGGTGAGCCCGGCCGCCCGGATCGCCCCGCGTGCTTTCGGGCCCCGCGCCAGCACGGTCGACGAGGCCAGCACCGCGAGGAGCGGATCGGCCAGCCCCCACCCCTCGGTGGCCTCCAGCCAGCCCCGGAACCCGATGCCGGTGGTGGCCACCACGATGTCGGGCGGGTTCTCGATCAGCCCGCGCGTGGTCGAGAGCAGCATCTCGTCGTCGGGGAGCGGGATGATTCGCAACGCCGGTGCCATCACGACCCGGGCACCCCGCCGTTCGAGCAGAGCGGCGAGCTCGTCCTTGCGACGCTCGGCCGTCACCGCGACGGTGAAGCCGTCGAGCTCACCCACGTTGCAGCTCGACCTCGACGACTCCGTCGCGGACCCGGACCGGCCAGGTGGGCAGGGACGGTACTCCCTGGTCGGAGAGGCACTCACCGGTCACCAGGTCGTACACCTGCTTGTGCAGCGGGGACGCCACCGTGCGACGACCAGCGCGGGTGCCGACCAGGCCCCGGGCCATCACGTGCGCCCCGGTGTACGGGTCCCGATTTCCAACCGCATAGACCTGATCGTCCCATAGCCGGAAGAGCGCGATCTGGGCGCCGTCGAACAGCGCGCACGCTCCCCGCTCCGGGAGGAGGTCCGAGACCCGGCAGGCCACCCGCCAGTCGACGGCGATCAAGGAAGCAGTCATCGGGGCAGTACCTCCAGAGGCAGCTCACCGGGACGGGCCGGCCGGGGCTGGCCGCGCTCGTACACGATCTCGATGCTCGTATCGGTCACACCGGGTGCGTTGATGAAGGGGACGAACCGGGCCAGGCGCTCCGGGTCGGCGAGCGTGTCCGCCCACTCGTCGGAGTAGTTCGCGACGTGGGCCGCCATCGAGGCGTCCAGGTCGGCGCCGATGCCGAGCACGTCGTCGCAGACGACCGACCGGAGGTAGTCCAGCCCGCCGTCCAGGCTCTCCAACCAGGCCGCGGTGCGCTGGAGGCGCTCGCCGGTCCGGAGGTAGAACATCAGAATCCGGTCGACGTATGTCAGAAGTGTTTCGGTGTCGAGATCACTGGCGAACAGGTCGGCGTGTCGGGGGCGGAATCCCCCGTTTCCGGCGACGTAGAGGTTCCAGCCGTTCTCGGTGGCGATCACCCCGATGTCCTTGCTGCGCGCCTCGGCACACTCCCGGGCACACCCGGACACCGCCATCTTGATCTTGTGCGGCGCCCGCAGTCCGCGGTAGCGCAGCTCCAGGTCGATCGCCAGGCCCACCGAGTCCTGCACGCCGTACCGGCACCAGGTCTCGCCGACGCACGATTTCACCGTGCGCAGCGCCTTGCCGTACGCCTGACCGGACTCGAACCCCGCGTCGATCAGCCGCTTCCAGATCTGCGGCAGCTGGTCGAGGCGGGCGCCGAACAGGTCGATGCGCTGGCCACCGGTGATCTTCGTGTAGAGGTTGAAGTCGCGGGCGACCTCGCCGATCACGATCAGCTTCTCCGGCGTGATCTCGCCGCCGGGGATGCGTGGTACGACCGAGTACGTGCCGTTGCGCTGCATGTTCGCCAGCGCGTGGTCGTTGGTGTCCTGCAGCGCGGCCTGCTCGCCGTCGAGGATGTACCCGTTGCCGAGCGACGCCAGGATCGAGGCCACCGCGGGCTTGCAGAGGTCGCAGCCGTGCCCGGTGCCGTGCGCGGCGATCAGGCCGGAGAACGTCCGGATGTCGGAGGTGCGCACCAGCTCGAACAGCTCCGCCCGCGAGTACGCGAAGTGCTCGCACAGCGCCTTCGACACGTGCACACCGCACTCGTCGAGCAGCGACTTGAGCATCGGGATGCAGGAGCCGCAGCTGGTGCCCGCGCGGGTGCAGGCCTTGATCGCCGGGACGTCGGTCGCGCCCTGCTCGGTGATCGCGTCGACGACGTCCTTCTTCGTCACCGCGTTGCAGGAACACACCTGGGCGTCGTCGGCGACCGAGACCTCGCCGAACAGCAGCGTCTCGGGCGTGGCCGGCAGCGCGCGGCCGATCAGCGGACGCAGCCCCGCGTACACCGACGCGTCGCCCACCAGGACGCCGCCCAGCAGCGTCCGGGCGTCGTCGGAGATCACGAGCTTCTTGTAGATGCCGGCGACCGGGTCGGAGAAGACCACGTCCAGCGGGCCCTGGGTCGCCCCGAACGAGGCCACCTCGACGCCGAGCAGCTTGAGCTTCGTCGACATGTCGGGCTCGGCCAGCTCGCCGGAACCGCCGAGCAGCCGGTCGGCGACGACCTCGGCCATCGCGTACCCCGGCGCGACCAGCCCGTAGACCGAGCCCTCCACGGCCGCGCACTCGCCGACCGCCCAGATCGCCGGGTCCTCGGTACGGCAGGACCGGTCGACGAGCACACCGCCCCGGGTGCCGACGCCCAGGCCGACGGAACGAGCCAGCTCGTCACGCGCCCGGATACCGGCCGCGAACACCACCAGCTGCGTGTCGAGCACGGTGCCGTCGGTCAGCGTGGCCGAGACGACCCGCCCGTCGGCGTCGGACTGCAGTGACGCGGTACCGACGCCGGCGTGCACCCGGACGCCGAGCCCTTCGACCAACCGGCGGAGCGCCTCGCCCCCACCGGCGTCGACCTGCTGCGGCATCAGGTGCGGGGCGAACTCCACCACGTGCACCGGCACCCCGAGGTCGCGGAGGCCGCCGGCGGCCTCCAGGCCGAGCAGACCGCCGCCGACGACGACCGCCGCGCGCGCCGACGTGGCTTCCGCGCGGATCCGGTCGAGGTCGTCGAGCGTGCGGTAGACGTGGCAGCCGCCCAGGTCGGCACCGGGCACCGGCGGGACGAACGCCTTCGAGCCGGTGGCCAGCACCAGCGCGTCGTAGGTCAGTTCCCGGCCGGCCGCGGTACGGACCGTTCGCGCGGAACGGTCGATCGCCACCGCCGGATCACCGAGGTGGCAGGTGCGCCGACCGCCGTCGTACCAGCCCTCGGACACGAGGCCGAGCGCGGCGGCGGGGTCGGTGAGGTAGCGGGAGAGCGCCACCCGGTCGTAGGCGGAGTGGGTCTCCTCGCCGAGCACGGTGACCCGCCACTCGGCCTTCGTGTCGCGGTCGGTGAGGGCCTCGACCATGCGCTGGCCGACCATGCCGTGACCCACCACCACGAGGTGGCGGGTCACGATGCATCCGCATCGTCGGGACGGTCGTCACCGAGCGCGTAGTCCGTGCTCTCGTCCGGTTCGTCGAAGCTGGTCATGACGACGAGCGTCGCCAGGAGGAGTTTCGGTGCCGGTGCGCCGAGATTTCCGCGCCGAAAACTGGATCTCACACCGGCCGGAGCCGGCCGTGCGTCAGAAGGCGCGGTAGCGCCGCCTCTTCACGGCCGTCTCGCCGTCCCGGCGCACGACCTCGTGCGTGGCGCCGGGCGGCAGCGGCTTCTCCACCGCGTCGTTCTGCGTGTCGGCTCCGTCGGCCGGAGTGCGGTCGACCTCGACCGCCTCACCGCGGGCGATCAGGTCCGCGATGAACTTCTCGGCCACCTCCACCTCGGCGGAAGTCTGTTCAGCCGTGTCCACTCGTCGTGCAGCGCTCACGGTCGCCTCCTGAGAGTCGGCTGCTTCTCCTCGAAGGTAGCCCTTTCCGCGCCGAAGCGAACCAGGTCGGAGGTCCCGACTTCCGGTTCAGTCGAACACCCGCCGCACCAGCACCAGGCCCGCACCGTTGTTCGCGACCTCGTGGGTACGCAGCGTGCCGTCGACCCCGGAGGCGGCCACGAACCCGCGCTGGTACTCCCGCGGAACCGCGACGCGGCCCTGGCGGAACAGGTCCTCGACGAACGCGGCGGCGACGTCCTCGCCGGGAGTGGTCGCCAGCTCGCCGCGGGACGGCGCCGCCGGAGCCACCGAGAACCGCGGCGCCTCGACGGGAGCGCGCACGGTCAGGTCCTCCGGCAGCCCGTAGGGCCGGCCGGGCACGGCGACCTCGGACGTCGACGCACCACGCGCGTGCGCGGCGCCCGGCGCGATCGACCGCTCGGAGACCTTGTCGTCGTCGTCGGGGGCCGCGCCGTCGATGATCGCCTCGGCCGACGCCGGGGACAGGATGCCGTGACGCACGAACGCCGCCTGCAGCGCCGCGGAGTACCGGCCGCCGAACTTCTCCTGGTCGGCCTCGATCAGGTGCGCGGCGACCTGCGCGTAGTACGCGGGCACCGCCGCGGTGTCGGTGACCGCCGTGACCAGCAGCGTCGCCGCGTCCTGCCCGGCGGTGCGCAGGGCCTCGTCGTCCACCTGGCCGGTGCCGGCGACGGTGTGCACCATGCCGGCCAGCGAGCGGAGGAACGCGCCGGTGAAGACCCGGGAGAACGAGTGCGGCTCGCTGGAGAGCTGGCTGGCCGGTGCGCTCGGCGGCAGCGTCACCGGGTCGCGGTAGAACAGTTCGTTCGACGCGTTGCGCAGGCAGTCGGGGTCGGCCGAGCTCGGGGCGAGCTGGCGCACCGCCCAGCCGAGCTGTTCGGCGAGCCGCGACAGCCGCGACGAGCGGGACAGCTCGCCGCCGGTCTCGCCGATCACCTGCTCGCGCAGGGTGGCCAGCCGGAGCCCGGCGAGCACGGCGGTCATGTCGCCGAACGACTCGTGGAACGCCGCGATCTCGGCGCTGGCCGCGTCCCACATCCACGGGCACAGCGCGTCGAGGACGGCGTGGCCGGTCTCGTGGCTGACGATGTCGGGGCTCTCCCCCGACCAGACCGTGACGCCGGAGACGTGCTGGCGGAAGAACGCGAGGCCGCCCCGGTCGTAGTAGGCGTTCAGATCGACGCCGGCGTTGAGGTCGGCCACCAGGACCTCACCGACGGCCGGGTTCCAGGTCGCGCCGTTCGGGAACTCGTCGGCCGGGAACAGCGGTGCGTAGAGCGCGACCGTCCGCCCCAGCGCCTCGGCGGCGGTCCAGTACCGCACCGCGCCCTCCGCGTCGGGCGGCACCGTTCCCTGGACGTCCACCGCGAGCGGAGCGGTGCGTAACGCCGGACGGGCCCGGAGGACAGGGGTCCGGCTGGACGGCGGCGCACCGGGATCGTCCTCCCAGACGCTGACCTCGTCGCTCGCCTCGTGAACCGTGGTCACCGATCAGTTCCTCTCCGTCGTCACTGACGGTCCCCATGATGGACCGTCAGCGCCACCAGTGCGGCCCTTCCCGGCAGACGCACGTAAACGCGAAATGTCACGCGGGTTCCCAAATGACGCACCGGTATACGCGTGAAACAACCATTGCGAGAACAAGGGCCTTCTTGATCGAAAAACTCAACACTAAGACTCCTTTTCGTCACATTTATGTGCTTTCGTGGGAGGGACGCGGGAGCACCCGCCACCCAGAAGGGAGTGCCGAATGACGACGACGGGCATCCAGGCCACGCGCGCTCTCTGGACCGACCACGACGCCGAGGTCGTGGACCCTCCGGAGCAGGCGTTCGCCGACGTGTTCGGCGACGCGGACCGGGTGCGGATCGCGCTCTGGATCGATCGGACGGCACCGGCACACGGCGGTCTGTTCTGCAGCGACACCGCCGCCGCCGACCTCGGACTCCCGGAAGCAACGGTGCGTGCCGCACTGGGGCCGTTGCAGCACATCGGAATGGTGCGCTACCGCAACGGTCTGTACATGCGCTGCGACCACACGCTGTGGTCGGTGCTCAAGGTGCTGCGCAACTTCGCCGGACCGACGCTGACCCCGTCGCCCGCGCCGGCGCCCGAGCCCGAGCCGCACGACACCCGCGCCGCGACGTTCTACTTCGGCTGAAAGACCCGTCCGACCTGCTTTGCCTACTTGATGAGTAGGGAATGTGCGGTTACGGTCGGGCCATGACAGTGGTGATCGGCGCCGGCGCGAGCGGCGTACTCACGGCGGTCGCGCTCGCCGCCCGCCCCGGCGGCCCGGTGACCGTCGTCGAATCCGCGCCGGACGTCGGTCGGGGCGTCGCGTACGCCACGACCGACTACGGTCACCTCCTCAACTCGCGCACCGAGACGATGAGCCTCTACGCCGACCGTCCCGGTCACTTCCTGGAGTGGTGTCGCGAGCGCGGGCTCTACTGCGGTCCCGCCGGGTACGCACCACGCACCACGTACGGCCGCTACCTCGGTGAGGCGCTGGAGAACCTGGGGCGCGGCTCCGGCGGCCGGGTACGCATCGTGCGCGGCCGGGCCGTCGCGGTCACCGGCGCCGGGGTCACGCTGGCCGACGGCCGGGTGCTCCCGGCCGAAGACGTCGTTCTCGCGCTGGGCCACTCGCCCGCACGCACCCCCGACATCGACCCCTGGGCCTCCGGCGCACTCGACCGGATCGGCCGTCACGACGACGTCGTGCTGCTCGGCACCGGGCTGACCGCGGTGGACGTCGTCGTGACGCTGGCCGGGCGGGGTCACCTCGGCCGGGTGACCGCGCTCTCCCGGCACGGGCTGCTGCCCCGCGTCCACGTGGACCCACCGCCCCGGGTGGTGGCGTCCGGGGTGTCCGGCCACACGGTCAGCGAGTTGATCCGCCAGGTGCGGCGGGCGGTGCCACCGCACGGTGAGTGGCGCGGTGTCGTCGACGGGCTCCGTCCCGACGTGGAACGGCTCTGGACCGGGATGACCGTCACCGAGCAGGACCGGTTCCTGCGGCACGTGTCCCGGCTGTGGGAGGTGCACCGGCACCGGATGGCCCCGCCGATCGGTGCCCAGCTGCGCCGCCGGGCCCGCGAAGGGCGGCTCGAGGTGATCGCCGGCTCGATCGTCGCCGTCGGGGCCGACGGCGTCTCGTGGGTCCCCCGCGGCGGCGGCCCGGTCGTGCGGACGCCCGGCGCGGTCGTCGACTGCCGGGGGCCGGGCGCCTGGGTGGGGAGCGACGACCCGCTCGCGCGCCAGCTGGCCGGGGCGGGCCTGGTGAGCCCGGACCCGCACGGCCTGGGCTACGCCACCACCGACGACGGGCAGCTCGTCGGCACGGACGGCACCGTGGTGCCGGGGCTGTGGACGCTCGGCCCGGTGCGCCGCGGGTCGCGGTACGAGACGACCGCGATCCCGGAGATCCGGGCCCAGGCCACGGCGATCGCCGAGCGGGTGAGCTCGGCGCTCATGGTCGCCTAGGTCCGAGCCGGAATCAGTTCCGCCGCCCGGTCGATGAGTGCGCTGACCACCGCCGGGCGGTTACGCAGCTCGCGCAGCCAGGACGGGTTCCCGTCCTCGGCGGCCAGCTTCTCGGCCTCCTCGACCAGGAGCGTGCGCAGTTCGGCCGGCCGGGTCACCTCGCCCACCCGGCCGAGGAACCGCCGAAGCAACGCGCTCGTCGCCGCCACGTGCTCGGTACCCACGATCCACCGCCCCCGCTGATCGATCACGACCTCGGCGACGTCGTCGCCGGCCGGAACCCCGGCCAGGTGAGTGAACTCGACGTCCGAGCGCATCCCGGCCACGTCGAGGCTGAGCACGGTCCGGTTGGCCTCGGCCAGGCCGACCAGGGCCGCGTACTGCTCGGGCCGCAGCTCGCGCCAGGCCACCAGCGCACCGGCCAGGTGCCCGGCCGCCTTGCCCAGGTCGGGCTCGTCGTCGCTGGGCCAGGCCCGGGTGAGCGCCGACGCGAACGCACCGCGGCGCACCCCGTCGATCAGCGGCTGGACCACCTGCGGGCCGAGCCGCACCCGCCCGCCGGCCGTCGGGATGCAGGTGTAGTACCCGACGCTGACGATGAGCGCGACCAGCAGCACCCGACCGGCCGGGTCGACGTGCGGCAGGAACGACTTCTGGTCCAGCCAGCGCTCCGGCCGCGCCACCAGACCGGAGGCGGACAACCGGGTGCGCACCCGGTCGGCGAGCACCGACTGCGCGCAGCTGACGATCCGCGCGTGCGTCCACGCCTCCCGCTCGGCCTGACGCTGCCAGGACACGACCACGCGCTCCTGGGCGTCCAGCGCGAGTTCGTCGCAGACCAGGCAGTGCTGCGAATGCGCGTCGCGCAACAGCGGACTGCGTGTCGCGGTGCAGCGGCGGCCCTGGTGGAGCTGCTGACGCTGTCTCGTCAGCGCTCCCCAGACGACCCGCGCCACCTCCGCGGAGTCCTGATCCGGTGCCAGGCGGGCCGGCCCCGCCGTTACCATCGCCACCTCGACTCCGTTCACCGTGTCTGTTGCGGGACAAAAGTGTCGTTGTTGCTCCTGGTACAGCGCGCCCTCCGAACGGCGGTCATCCGCTGACCCTCCGCACCGCTCGTGGCCCCAGCGCCGTGGTGCCGCGCAGGATGCCGTCCTCGAGGGCCCGCTCGCGCAGGTCCAGCTTGGTGCGTGCCGCCCGGCCCGCGTCGTCGTACTTCGCGCGCACCCGGTCGAGGTACCCCTTGGCCGTGGACGGCTTGACCCCGAGCCGACGCGCCACGTCGGTCATCCGCAGGCCGGACGCGTACAGCCGCAGCGACTCGGTCTCCTGCAGGCTCAGCGACGGCCGGGTCGGGCGCTGGTCACTGCGTAACGCGAACGCCAGCGCCGGGGTCATGAACTTGTGCCGGGACGCGGCCGAACGCACCGCGGCTCGGATCTCGGTCGGGTCCAGGCTCTTGTGGACGTAGGACAGCGCGCCCGCCTCGATCGACTCCACGATCAGGTCAGTGATGTCCTGCGTGCTGATCGTCACCACGGCCGGCCCCACCGCGGTGATGGCCCGGACGTTGTCGCCGACCCGGCTGTCGTCGCCGAGCCAGACGTCGAGCAGGACGACGTCGGCCTCGCGGCCGCGCCCGTGCAGCAGTTCGTCGACGGACTGGGCGAGATCGATCACGACGATCCCGCTGTCGGCCGGCGCGAGCCACGCCGACAGACCCTGCAAGACCAACGGATCGTCGTCCACAGCAGCCACGGTGATCAGGAGACCCACCTCACTTCTACCCAGAACTTGCTCGAACCTGGTTCCTCGACGTCCGCGCTGACCGTTCCGGGAATCGCGGCCCGGACCCGGTGGAGGAGCGTCCACATCGCTTCTTTGACCGCCGGACGCTCGGACGCGACCGGCAGCAGTACGGTCGCCGACGCGTCACGCACGCAGCCGCTGAGCGTCACGACCGCTTCGCCGGGGCTGGTCAGGCGCAGGATCGCCAGCACGGCGGCGACCAGCTCGGCACGCACCGGCTCCGGCACGTCCCCGAAGTCCGGGGCGATGCGCGCCTCGATCGTCGCGGACCGGTCGGCGGCCGCGCCGGAGAGCGACGAGACCATGTCGCGCCGCCACATCGAGTGCTCGCCGGTCTCGGTGAGTTCGGAGAGCATCGCGCGCAGCCGGCTGGCCTCGATCGCGCACCGCGCGCGGACGTCGGGGTCGGCCGGGTCGAGCGTGCCGTCGGCCAGCGCCCCGACCAGCGGACGCAGCGACTCGCCGAGCTCGCGCTGCCAGCGGCGCCGGTCGTCGGCCACGGCCACCAGCGCGTCGCGGGTCTCCCGGATACGGCCGGCCTCGCGTACACCGGCCTCGGCCAGCGCCCCGTTGCGGCGCACCAGCCCGAACGCCACGACCGCCGCCAGCTGCAGGACCAGCGCGCAGAGCAGCGCGGTGACGATCCGGGTGACCGCACCGGTGTCCGGCCCGGTCTCGACGAGCACCACGCCCACCGAGAGCGCGACGACCGCAGCGGACCAGGCGAGGTACTCGGCCACCGGCCGGTGCAGCGCGAGCAGGGCCAGCGGCCAACCGATGTCGCCGGTGATCCAGTTGGCGGCGATCTGGTCGACGCCGTCCATCGCGGCGAACCCCGCGACCGCGGCCGCGAACACGACCAGCTGCGCGGCCAGGTTGACCGGCACCGGCAGCGGCCGGGTGGGGCCGCGGAGGGCGACCGCGAGCACGACCAGCCCGATCGCGAGCCACGCGGTGAGCTCGAGCCAGAACGGGTCGAACGCGTCCGGCCGGGTGATCAGCGACGTGCTGCTGTAGAGGTGCCAGACCACCGCGATGACGACGAGCGCCCAGCCCATGCCCGCGCGGTACCCGGCCGCCACCGACGGTTCGTGCGGCTCCGGGTGCGTCGGCGCCGCGCCCGGCTCCGGCGGCCGCCAGCTGAGCGTCACGGTCGTGCCCGCGCCGGGTGCGGAGGCCACGTCGGCCCGCCCGCCGACCGTCCCCATCCGCTCGTGGATCGAGCGGCGGACCCCGGTCTGGTCGGTGGTCGTGGCGGCCGGGTCGAAGCCCTGCCCGTCGTCGCGGATCACGATCCGGATGCCGCCGTCGGCGACCGCCGCGCTGACCTCGGCCCCGTCCGCCCTGGCGTGCCGCTCCACGTTGGACAGCGCCTCGCGCACCGCGCCGGCGACCGCCTCGATGACGTCCGGCGGCAGCGCGGGCTCCTCCTCGGGGAGCGTGAGCCGCACCGGCATCGCGCGGCACCCCGACTCCCAGGCGATGCTCGCGAACAGCCCGGCGCTGCGCGGTAACTCGTCGAGCCGGTCGAGGATCGCGACGTCCCGGCCGCAGCGGGCGCGCACCAGGTCGAGACGGGTGCGCAGGGTTCCGCGGGCGACGACGGTGAGCGTGCTCAGCACGGTGTCGTGCAGGTTGCGCTCGAACTGGCGCCGGCTGTGCAGGCGGCTCCGCTCGATCGTGAGCTCGGCGCGGGCGCGGGCCACGTGGTCGAGCGTGGCGTCGGCGCGGCGCGCACCGCCACGGATCAGCCGCATGACGACGACGGCCAGGAAGCCCTGCAGCACGAAGATCGCGACGACGCTGTCGTGGCCGCCGACCGCCGGCCGCCCGGCCGCGACGACGCCCACCAGGAACGCGGCGCTCTGCGCGACCGCGAGCGTGATCGTCCACACCGGAGCCAGGGACCACGAGGCGATGAAGATCGCCACGCTGGCCCCGCCGATGATCCAGGTGGAAGGGTTGCCCACGTACTCGGCGGGCAGGATCCAGTGCGCGAAGCCGAGGTACACGCAGAACAGCGCGCTGTCGGCGACCGCGACCGCCGGAACCAGCCGGCCGGAGCGCAGGAACCAGGCGTAGGCGCCGCCCCACACGACCGTGCTCACGACGGCGACGTGCTGCCACGTGCCCACCCCACCGGCCGCGACGGCCTGCGGATACGCCAACGCCGGCGTCAACGCCGACCACGCCACTCGGAAGATCAACGCGATGCGCGCCGCGGAGCCCTCCAGGGCGTCCTGCGCCACCGTGCCCGGAACTAAGTGCTCGTTCATCTCGCCGCCCGCACCGACGTCGTTCGTCTCGCCGGCGCCCCCACCCGCTGTGGACCGCACGGCCCACCCGCGTCGCTGCCGAACGCTCCGGTTCCCCGTTCCGGAGCGGGTCCGGCACCTACCGGACCTTCGGCGCGGCGCGAAAGCTTTCGCCGCCATGAACTGCTGCCCCTCCGTCCCCCCAGCACGGCACCCCCCGGCACCGCCCGCACGCCCACCGCAGCCGGAAAGCTACGGATCGTCGAGAGGGCTCACGCTGCCAGCCCGTAACAGGCCGCCTCCACCGTGCTAGCCCTAAGAAAGAAACCGCCCTAACCCCCGAAAGAACGGTTCTTCCGTCTCCCCGACGTTGGTCGACGCAGTTTAGCTGGGAAAACGTGGCCGACCTGAGCGGCGACAACAACGTGGCCGACCGTACCGACCGTGGTCATCCGTTGGTGCCACGAGCCTGGCCCCAAACAGGAGTCAGTACGGATGACCGATCGTGGCCCGCGGCGGTACCAGGCCGTCGGCGATCAGGACGTCGAGCCAGGAGGCCAGTACCTCGTCCTCGACCGTCACCCGGGCGGCCGTGGTCTCGGCGGGCCGGGCGGACGAGCCGATCGCGGGCCGGACGGGGAACACGCCGGACACGTCCATCACCGCTCCCCCTCGATTTCGCAACCGTGCCAGCCCCCAAGTCGGACCAACCTCGTCCGCTCAATGTTGACGGACACAGTCGGATTGTGCGGCTGAACAGCGCGCGACGACGCCGGGCGGGCTGCTCGGTGCGGCAACCGGTCCGGCGTCGTCGGTGGGCGGTCGAACGGCGGCTACCAGTCGGCGCCGGCCTTCTCCACAGTGGCGACCTCGGGGCCGTAGTCGGTCCAGCGGTAGCGGGTCATCGTGGTCAGCCGCGGCGCGTAGACGTGGATGCTCACCGCGGGCTCGGCACCGTCGTTGACGACCTCGTGCAGGTGCCGGGGCCCGAAGACGCGCTGCTCGGACGCGTGGAGGGTGCGACCGCGCAGGCGGGGCAGCTCACCGGCCGGGGCGTGGACGGTGTCCTCGCGCAGGCGGCCGCGAACCACGGCGAACGCGCCGGCCGAGCCGCCGTGGTCGTGCAGGCCGGTGCGCTGACCCGGCCACCAGCTCAGCAGCCACGCCTCGACCTGGACGCCGTCGACGAACTCACCGGCGTCGATCGGGGCGTACCAGCGGTCGTCGACGTCGTACTGGACCCGGGCCCGCCAGTCGACGGTGGCGACGAGTCGTTGCAGCACCGTGCCGAGCCGAAGTCCGGACAGCGCGGGCGCTGGAAGAGCGTTGATCGTCATCGTGTGCTCCTTCGGATGGTCGCGATCGGGGCCTCACACCACGAATCGCGGACATCGCGGCACGCCGCCCGACGGCAGTCCCTGGAAGCACTCCTGACCCATGTATTCAGTAAAGCACATAAGGCCTACCAGTTTGGTAGGGCTATGGCCGCGAGTCGGCCCCGCGTCGGGGATCCGACGCGTCAGTTCTTCGACGCCGCGGCGGCCGCCAGCTCGATCGCCTGCTCGAGCGAGGTTGCGGTCGGGAGGACGGTGGAGAGGCCGGAGATCGCGAACACGGCTTCGACGTCCGGCCGGAGCCCGCAGACCACGAGGGAGCCACCGACACCCATGACCCAGCGCGCGTGGGTAGCCACCGTCCCGAGCCCGGTGGAGTCACAGAACGTGACCCCGCTGAGATCGAGTACCAGGTTCTCCCGGCCTTCGTCACGCAACGCTTCGAGGGATTGGCGCAGTGTGCCGGACGTGGCAATGTCGAGCTCTCCGGAGAGCCGGAGAACGCCGACGTTGCCGGACTCCCCCGCGCTGCTCACCACGACGGACAAGTTCATCTCCACCCCTTCAGCACGTGTCAACGGATACCCCTCGAGGAGGGCGCAATGACCGACACCGACCTGATTCCGCCCGACGAGG
>NZ_BAAAGX010000016.1:397219-468352 GCF_039524755.1 Cryptosporangium japonicum | reverse complement strand
GCCGCCCCCAGCGCGCCGCCGTACACCGTCAGCGCCCACGTCCCCATGCTCATCGGTGACGTCGGCTTGGCCACCCGCAGCATGTGGTGGAATCGCTCCGGCCGGCCCAGGTCGACGATCAGGTAGTACGTTCCCGCGCTGAGCGCGAGAAGCCCACCCAGCCGCCCGCCGCGCCGCAGCGCCGGGCGTCCGGTGAGGTCGCCCCCGGCGGCGAGCAGCGCCGACCCGGCCGACAGCCCACCGAGGAAGAAGTAGTAGGCGATGTCGTCCTTCCACACCGGCGTCTTCAGGATCTGCCGGCCGTAGTACGACGAGAACTCCGGTTCCCGGCTCTTCACCGGCGGCCTCCCACGAACGCGGCGACCGCACCGGCGACCAGGCTCAGCCCGGCCAGCCCGGCGGCCGCCCACATCCGGCCGGCGTCCCGGGTCGGCACGTGCGGGTCCGGCGGCAGGCCGTACACCTCCGGCTCGTCCAGCAGCAGGAAGAACGCGCCGTCGCCGCCCACCCCGTCGTCGGGGCTCTCACCGTACAACCGCGCTTCGCCGACGCCGTCCGCGTGCAGATCGTCGAGGCGGGCGGCGGCCCGGGCGCGCAGTTCGTCGAGGTCGCCGAACTGGATCGAGTCGGTGGGGCAGGCCTTCGCGCAGGCGGGCTCCTGCCCGTCACGCAGCCGGTCGTAGCAGAGCGTGCACTTCCAGGCGCGCCCGTCGTCCTCGCGGCGGTCGATGACCCCGTACGGGCAGCCGGAGACGCAGTACCCGCAGCCGTTGCAGATGTCCTGCTGGACGACGACCGTGCCGAACTCGGTGCGGAACAGCGCGCCGGTCGGGCAGACGTCGAGGCACCCGGCGTGGGTGCAGTGCTTGCAGACGTCCGACGACATCAGCCAGCGGAAATCCTGCCGGGTCTCGGCACCGGACGCCGCACCCGGCGGA
The DNA here is from genome assembly GCF_039524755.1 of Cryptosporangium japonicum. Classification (NCBI taxonomy): domain Bacteria; kingdom Bacillati; phylum Actinomycetota; class Actinomycetes; order Cryptosporangiales; family Cryptosporangiaceae; genus Cryptosporangium; species Cryptosporangium japonicum. The sequence goes on along the minus strand of NZ_BAAAGX010000016.1, from coordinate 467,414 downwards.
CGTGCGCCCGGCATGCCGATGTCCACCGGCCCGCGCTCCACCGGTTCGCGTGCAGCCGGGGGAGCCTGCTCGATGAAGGCCACGTGCCGCCACGTGTTCGCGCCGAGCTCACCGGTGTTGTCGAACGACATCCCGAGCAGGTTGAACCCGTCGTCGGGGACACCGTTCCACTCCTTGCAGGCCACCTCGCAGGCCTTGCACCCGATGCACACCGACGTGTCGGTGAAGAACCCTTTCCGCGGCGGCGGCTGGACGTACCCCGCGTCGGCGGCGGGGTTCTCCAGCGGACCGTAGAAGCTGTTCACCGCTCGCCTTCCTCCACATGGGCCGGACCACCGGTCTGCACGTGCGTCCCGGTCTCGACCGTGATGCCCGCCCTGGTCCGGTACTCACGCACGAACTCCAGCAGTTCCGGACCCCGGGGACGCCGGCCCGGCCGCACGTCGCAGGTGGCGACCTTCGTCTCCTGGATCAGGACGTTGGGGTCCAGCGCCACCCCGAACAGGTCGTTGGTGGAGTCCCCGGTCACCAGCCCGGCCGAACCCCAGTGGTAGGGCAGCCAGACCTGGTGGACGACGCGGTCGAGCACGCGCAGCGGCCGCATCCGCTCGGTGACCAGCACCCGGGCCTCGATCGCGGCCCGCGACGTGACGACCGTCGCCCAGCCCAGGTGCTCCAGCCCGCGCTCGGCGGCGAGCGCCGGGGACACCTCGACGGTCAGCGCCGGCTGCAGCTCCGCCAGGTACGGCAGCGTGCGGCTCATCCCACCGGCGGTGTGGTGTTCGGTCAGCCGCGACGTCGTGAGCACGAACGGGAACACCTCCGAGCCCGGCTCCGGCGGCGACGGGTCGGACGGGTTGTCGGTCCGGCCGTACACCTTCCGGGTCGGGTTGGCGGCCTGGCGGTAGAGCGCGTTGCCGAACGGCGACTCGTGCGGCTCGTAGTGCGTCGGCAGCGGGCCGTCCTGCAGCCCGCTCGGCGCGAACAGCCAGCCCTTCCCGTCGGCCTGCATGATGAACGGGTCGTCACCCTGCAGCGCGTCGACGCCGACGGCGCCCTCCGGCGCCCGGTAGGACGGCGGCTTCGTCTTCTCGAAGTCCGGCACGTCCTTACCGGTCCACTCGCCCTTCTCCTCGTCCCACCAGACGTACTTCTTCCGCTCGCTCCACGGGCGGCCCTCGGGGTCGGCCGACGCGCGGTTGTACAGGATGCGCCGGTCGGCCGGCCACGCCCAGCCCCACTCGTGGTCGCTCTTGGGCTCGCGGCGGGCGGCCTGGTTCACCCCGTCGGCGTGCACCCCGGAGTAGATCCAGCATCCGCACGCGGTCGAGCCGTCGGCCTTGAGCTCGGTGTAGGCGCTCAGCTGCTCGCCGGTCCGCACGTCGTAGCCGCTGATCGCCTTGAGCACCGACTCGGCGTCCGGCTCGTCGCCGTGCACCTCGTAGTTCCAGTTCAGATCCTGGATCGGCCGGTCACGCGGATCGTCCGAACCGGCCAGCCGTTCCTTCAGCCGCCGGCCCAGGTGGTAGAAGAACCACAGCTCCGAGCGCTGGTCGCCCTTCGGTGACGTCGCCTTCTCGCGCCACTGCAGCAGGCGTTGCGTCTGGGTGAACGTTCCTTCTTTCTCGGTGTGCGCCGCGGCGGGGAAGAAGAACACCTCGGTGCGGCACTCCGCCGGCACGATCTCGCCGGTCTCCACCTCGGGGGAGTCCTTCCAGAACGTGGCGCTCTCGATCATCGCCAGGTCACGTACGACCAGCCAGTCGAGGTTGGCCATCCCGAGGCGCTGGAGCTTGCCGTGCGCGGAGCCGACGGCCGGGTTCTGGCCGAGCAGGAAGTAGCCGCTGACCTTCCCGTCCACCATGTCCATCACCGTGCGGTAGGTGCCGTGGTCGCCGGTGAGCCGGGGAAGGTAGTCGTAGCAGTAGTCGTTCTCCGCCGTCGCGGCCGCGCCCCAGTACTCCTTGAGCAGCGACACGGTGTACGCGTCGGCGTGGGCCCAGAAGCCCTTCTGTTTGTCGCCGACGATCGCGTCGACGAACGTCTCCAGATCCTTGTGCGTGGACGCGCTGGGCATCGGCAGGTACCCCGGCAGCAGGTTGAACAGCGTCGGGATGTCGGTGGAGCCCTGGATGCTGGCGTGTCCGCGCATCGCCATGATGCCGCCGCCGGGGCGGCCCATGTTGCCCAGCAGCAGCTGGATGATGGCCGAGGCCCGGATGAACTGCACCCCGAGCGTGTGCTGGGTCCAGCCGACCGCGTAGACGACCGCCGTGGTGCGTTCGCGTCCCGAGTTCGCCGTCCACGCCTCGCACACCTCGAGGAACTCCCGCTGGGACACGCCGCAGATCTCCTCGACCCGCTCCGGCGTGTACCGCGCGAAGTGCCGTTTCAGCAGTTGGAAGACGCAGTTCGGATCCTGCAACGACGGATCGGACGGCGGGTGGGTGGGCCCGTGCAGCGGGGGACCGCCGGACTCGTGCTGCAGCCCGGTGGCCTGTTCCTTCGCCTCGCTGCTGCTCTGGCCCGGCTCCCCGGTGGCCTCCTCGGCGCCCTGGTACTGCCAGGACGTCATGTCGTAGCTGGCGGTGTCCGGGTCGTAGCCGCTGAACAGCCCCTCGAGGTCGTCGGTGTCCTGGAACTCCGGACTGACCAGGTAGGACGCGTTCGTGTACGCCGCGACGTACTCCCGGAAGTCCTTGTTGTTGCTCAGGATGTAGTTGATGACGCCGCCCAGGAAGACGACGTCGCTCCCGGCGCGCAGCGAGACGTACTGGTGCGCCAGCGCGCTCGTCCGGGTGAACCGCGGGTCGACGTGGATGATCCGCGCGCCGCGCTTCTTGGCCTCGATCACCCACTGGAAACCCACCGGGTGGGCCTCGGCCATGTTCGAGCCCATGATGACGATGCAGTCAGCGTTCGCCAGGTCCTGCTGCGTGTTGGTCGCGCCGCCGCGCCCGAACGAGGTCCCCAGACCGGGAACCGTGGAGGAGTGTCAAATCCGGGCCTGGTTCTCGATCTGGATCGCGCCGGCCGCCGTGAACAACTTCTTGATCAGGTAGTTCTCTTCGTTGTCCAGGGTGGCGCCGCCGAGGCTGGCGATACCCAGCGTGCGGCGGACGTCGTTGCCGTTCTCGTCGGTGTCCTGCCAGCCGCGTGCGCGGGCGTCCAGGAACCGGTCGGTGACCATGTCCATGGCCGTCTCGAGCTCGAGTTCGGTCCACTCGGTGGCGTACGGCGCCCGGTAGAGCACCTTCTGTTCACGATGCGCACCGGTCACCAGTTGTTTGCTGGCCGAACCCTTCGGGCAGAGCCGGCCGCGGCTGTGCGGCGAATCGGGGTTGCCCTCGATCTGCACGACCTCGTCGTCGGTGACGTACACGTTCTGGGCGCAGCCGACCGCGCAGTACGGACAGACCGAGTGCGCGACGTGGTCGGCCTCGGTGGTGCGCGGGGTCAGCGTCGCCGAGCGTTCCGACTGGGTGGCGGCACCGCGCCCCAACGGGTCGGTACCGGTCAGCTGCCGGTAGACCGGCCAGCTCTCGATCCAGGTGCGCACTCCCACGGCGCCAGCATGCCACCGCGGAAGCGACCTAAACGCGCCGGGAGGGAAGTTCGCCGGTTTCCACGACGTCCCGCGCGACGAGGCGCAGCTTGACGTTCAAGTGCTGGGAGGTCTCCCGGAGGACGTCGAACGCCGCGTCCGGGGTGATCTTGCGCTGGGCCATGAGCACACCGATCGCCTGGTCGATGACCGACCGCGACCGCATCGCCTCACGCAGCTGCTCGGCCAAGTCGCGGTGGTGGAAGAACGACGCCGCGACCTGGCTGGCCTGCCCGGCCAGCCCGGCGAGCACCTGCGCCAGCGCGACCGCTTCGCTGGTGAACGCGTCCGGTTTGCGGGAGTAGATGTTCAGCGCGCCGAACGTCACGCCGTCGCTGTGCAGCGGCACCGACAGCGAACTGAGGGCGCCGTTGCGTGCGGCCCGCTCGGCGTAGGCCGGCCAGCGTGACTCGGCCGACAGGTCCCGGCTGCGGAACACGTTCCCGGTGCGGCTGGCGTCCAGGCAGGGCCCTTCCCGCTCGGTGAACTGCAGTTCGTCGAGTTCCTTGGCCCAGTCGTCGCTGAACGCGGGCGCCGAGGGCCGGCCGTCCTGGAACGTGGTGATCGAGCAGGCCTCGCCGCCCGGGACCACGCGCACGGCGACGCGGGTGATCTCCTGCAGCGTGCTGACCAGGTCGTCCTGGCCGAGGACGAGGCCGCCGAGCGCCGTGATCTCACGAATCTGGTCCGACGTCAGGTCCATGGGTGTCATCTTTCCCCACGCGCTGATCGTCGAACCACCGGCCGTCACCGGTGGCGGCCAGCATCCGCGCGCCGAACGGGGACGGGTTGGTGAGGGTGACCGGGACCGCCGCCGCGGCCGCCGCCAGGTGCGCCGAGACGAGCGCGCGCAGGCCGGCCGAGTCGAGGAACGTGACGCCGCCGAGGTCGAGCTCGATGCGGCGGGGGACCGCGTCGCGGAGCAGGCGGCCGACCAGCTCGGGCAGCGGCCGGACGGCGCCGGCCTCGAGTTCCCCGGTGAGGACGACCAGGGGATGCGGGTCGCACGACGCGACCGCCAGCGAGAGGGGTTCGTGCACGGACGTGGCTCTCCGAAATCAAACGTCGCCGGCTCACGTCCGAACCCGGGTTCCAGGTTACCCGAGGCCCGGTCGCGTTCGTCTCATCCGTCACCCCTGACCGCCGATGACGGAAGAACGTGAGCCGGAGGTGGATTCGGTGCGGCGCGCGACACGGCCGAGCGGCTCACCGCGATCGCCGCTGCGGTACGTACCAGTCTGAGCGGTCCGGGTTACCGACGACCCGGATGGGGTAGCAGGATGTCCTCATCGTCCGGATCGGGAGCTTCCAGTGCGCGTCGTCTTCACCTCGTTCTCCGGGCGGTACAGCAGCAACCCGCGGGCGCTGTTCGAGGGCGTCCGGCGCCGCCGGCCGGAGTGGGAGACGCGGTGGCTCGCCGACCCGGCCCGCCTCGGTGACTTCCCCGCCGGAGTGTCGACCGTGCCGTTCGGCGGCGAGGCGTGCGTGGCCGCGCTGGAAGGCGCCGACCTGGTGATCTCCGACGACCACATCGCGCTGGACTGGGAGAAGCGGCCCGGCACCGTCTACCTGCAGACCTGGCACGGGACGCCGCTCAAGCGCATCCACCGCGACGTGCTCTGGGCGCCGCCGGGGCGGATCGACCGTCTGAGCGAGGACGTCGCCCGCTGGGACCACCTGCTCTCGCCCAACCGGGTGAGCACGCCCCGGCTGCGTCGCGCGTTCGAGTACACCGGTCCGATCCACGAGACCGGCTACCCGCGCAACGACGTGCTCAACTCACCGGAGGCGGCCAAGGTCCGGGCCGAGGTGCGCGCCGCGCTGGGGATCGCCGACTCCACGACCGCGGTGCTCTACACCCCCACCTGGCGCGACGACCGGGTGTTCGGCGCCGACGGCCCGGACTTCACGCTGGCCATCGACCCGGCCCGCTTCGCCGACGCGCTCGGCGGTGACCACGTGCTCCTGCTCCGCACCCACAGCCTGGTCACGCACCGCCTGGCCCGGTCGGACGGCGGACCGCTCGTCGACGTCTCCGACCACCCGGACGTCGCCGAGCTGTACCTGGCCGCCGACGTGATGGTCACCGACTACTCGTCGACGATGTTCGACTTCGCCGTCACCGGCAAGCCGCTCCTGTTCTACGCCTACGACCTCGACGACTACCGCGACCGGCTCCGCGGGTTCTACTTCGACCTGACCGCCGACCCGCCCGGCCCGGTGCTGCGCACCGAGGAGCAGGTGCTCGCCGCGCTGGCCGACCTCGACCCGGTCGTGGCCCGGTACCGGCCGGCCTACGAGCGGTTCCGGGCCACGTTCGGCCACGCCGAGGACGGCCACGCCACCGACCGGGTCCTCGACCTGCTGGGATGACCGGCCAACCGCGCGCCAACGTCGCGACCCGTAGCCTTCGGAGCATGGAGCTCCGTTCGGCCGCTGACATCGCCGCCCGTCTGGGCGAGACCGGCTACCTGTGCGACGACGCGCTGGCCACCGTCACGTTCCTGGCGCTCGGCATGCGGCGGCCGCTGCTGCTGGAGGGCGAACCCGGCACCGGCAAGACCGCGCTGGCCGAGGCGATCGCGCAGACGCTCGCCCTGCCGCTGATCCGGCTGCAGTGCTACGAGGGCATCGACGCCACCCAGGCGCTTTACGACTGGGACTTCCCCCGGCAGATCCTGCACCTGCGCACGCTCGAGGCCTCCGGCGGCGTCGACGCCGAGCAGGCCGAGAAGTCGCTCTACGACGAACGGTTCCTGCTGGCCCGGCCGGTGCTGGCCGCGCTGCGCGGCGCGCCGGCGGTGCTGCTGGTCGACGAGATCGACCGCGCCGACGACGAGTTCGAGGCGTTCCTGCTCGAGGTGCTCTCCACCTACCAGGTGAGCATCCCGGAGTACGGCACGGTCACCGCCGAGGTGCCGCCCATCGTGCTGCTGACGTCCAACCGCACCCGGGAACTGCACGACGCGCTCAAGCGGCGCTGCCTCTACCACTGGATCGACCACCCGGGGCTGGACCGGGAGATCGAGATCGTCCGCTCCCGCGCGCCGGAGGTCTCGGCCGAACTCAACCGGCAGGTGGTCACCGTCGTGCAGGCCCTGCGCGAGGTCGACCTGCAGAAGCCGCCCGGCGTCGCCGAGACGCTCGACTGGGCCCGCGCGCTGCACCTGCTCGGCGTGGCCACGCTCGACCTGGAGTCGGCGGCGAGCACGCTCGGTGCGCTGGTGAAGTACCGGGAGGACGCCGAGAAGGTGCGCCACGCGCTGGACCGGCTGCTCGCGGCATGACCGCGCTGGCCGGCATCGCCGACGCGGCGGCCGGGCCGCGCCAGGCCGACGAGATCCTGCTCGGTTTCACGGTCGCGCTGCGCGCCGCCGGGGTGCCGGTCACCCACGACCGCGCGTCGGCGTTCCTGGAGGCCGCCGCGCTGGCCGGCCTCGACCGGGCGAGAGCGACCTACCACGCCGGCCGGGCGACGCTCTGCGGTTCCCCGGCCGACCTCGAACGCTACGACCAGGTCTACGAGGCCTACTTCGACCCCGGGGCCGGCCTCCCGCGGCGTCGCCCGGCGCCGCCCGCCGCCGCCACGTCGTACTCGCCGCTGCCGGAGAACGAGTCCGGCGGCGACGGCGACGCCGCCGACGAGGACGTCGTGCGGGCTCGGGCCAGCGCCACCGAGGTGCTGCGCAACCGCGACATCGCGCAGCTGAGCGCGAACGAGAAGGCCCGGCTGGCCGCGATGTTCGCCACGCTCGACGTGCGGCTGCCGGTGCGCCGCTCCGGACGTCTGCGGCCCTGGCGCCGCGGCCACCTGGACGCGTCCCGCACCCTGCGCGCGAGCCTGCGCCGGCTGGGCGAGCCGGCCGAGCTGGCGTGGCGTCGCCGCACGCTGCGTGCGCGCCCGGTGGTGCTGCTCGTCGACGTCTCCGGCTCGATGAGTGCCTACGCCGACGCCCTGCTGCGGCTGGCCCACCGGGTCGGTGCGGGGAACCCGAGCGTCGAGACGTTCGCGCTGGGCACCCGGCTGACCCGCCTCACCAGGGCGATGGGCGCACGCGACGCCGAGCGGGCGCTGATCGCCGCCGGGGAGGCCGTGCCGGACTGGTCCGGCGGCACCCGGCTGGGCGAGACGCTGAAGGTGTTCCTCGACCGGTGGGGGCGCCGCGGGGTGGCCCGGGGCGCGGTCGTCGTCGTGTTCTCCGACGGCTGGGAACGGGGCGACGCGGGCCTGCTCGGCGAACAGATGGCGCGCCTGCGCCGGGTCGCGCACCGCGTCGTCTGGGTCAACCCGCACCGGGGCAAGCCCCGTTACGCCCCGGTTCAGGGCGGTATCCGAGCGGCCCTGCCCCACGTGGACGACTTCGTCGCCGGCCACTCACTGGCGGCGTTCGCCGAGTTGCTGGACGTCGTCGCGCGGGCGTAGTTACCGTGAGGGCTCCCCGGCGACAACGGAGTTCCGGATGGCTGATGATCTGCACACCCGCCGGATGGACGCCGTCTGCGCGTGGACGATGTTCACCGAGCACGGTGACGTGGCGGCCGAGGTGCGGCCGGAGATCCTGCTGAGCTGGGGCCGGTCGCAGAAAGCACGGGTCTCCACCGAGGTCGAGGCCGCACCCATGACCGACGAGTCCGAGACCGACGCGGTCTGGCGGGACACCCCGCTGCAGACCGCGGTCGAGTCGGTCGAGTCGGAGCTGCGCCGCACCGCCGAGGACGGCGACCTGGTGATCGCGGTGACCGACGCCGACACCCGCATCCTCTGGACCTACGGCGGCCGGGTGATGCGCAACAAGGCCGAGCAGGTGCGCTTCGTCCCCGGCGCCCGCTGGGACGACGAATCGATGGGCACCAACGCGCTCGATCTGGCCAACCGGCTGGACGCCCCGTCGATGGTGTTCAGCGCCGAGCACTACGCACGCATCGTCGGCAACTGGGTCTGCTGGGCGGCGCCGGTGCACGACCCGGTCTCCGGGCGCCGGCTCGGCGTGCTCGACCTGTCGACCACCTGGGACCGCACCCACCCGATCGGGCTGGCCACCGCCCGGGTGATGGCCCGGCTGATCGAGAACGCGATCCCGTACTCCACCGCGCACCCCACCGCGGAACAGCCGGAGACGGCCGACCCCGGCCTGGTCATGACGCTGCTCGGCACCGCCGAGACCCGGCTCGACGGTTACCGGCTGCTGCTCAACCGGCGCCAGACCGAGGTGCTCGCGCTGCTGGCCCTGCACCCCGAGGGGCTCTCGCTCGAACAGCTGCACGCGATGGTCTACGGCGACCAGGCCGTCACGTTCTCCACGCTCAAGGCCGAGGTCAGCCACCTGCGCCGGGCGCTCGGCGGCCAGCTGGCGTCCCGGCCGTACCGGCTGCTCATGCCGGCCGCGACCGACGTCCAGCACGTGCTCTCGCTGATCCGGGCCGGCCACGTCTCGGCCGCCGTCGACGCGTACGGGGGAGACCTGCTGCCGGGGACGAACTCCCCGGCGCTCTCCGAGCTCGCCGACTACGTCGCGGTCGCGCTGCGGGAGGCCCTGCTCGCCGATCCGCGCCCGGACGCCGTGCTGCGCTACAGCGAGGAGCTCGCACCCTACGACCGCGAGGTCGTCGACGCGTGCCTGCACCGGCTCCAGCCGCCGCACCCGGCGATTCCGCTGCTCAAGGCTCGGCAGGCGGTCGCGAGCCGGTAGTCACAGTGTTACCAACCTTCCGCCAACCGAGCGATGCCTAGGGTGATGCGCACCACACCCGAGGGAGCTCTCCAGATGACTCGGATCAGCCTCAAAGTCGACGGCCAGAACGTGTCGGACGATGTCGAACCCCGCACGCTGCTGGTGCACTACCTTCGCGAACAGCTGGGCAAGACCGGCACCGTGATCGGTTGCGACACGAGCAACTGCGGTGCCTGCACGGTCCACCTCGACGGTCGCAGCGTGAAGTCCTGCAACGTGCTGGCGGTGCAGGCCGACGGGTCCGAGGTCACCACGATCGAGGGGCTGTCGGCAAACGGTCGCCTGCACCCCGTCCAGGAAGCGTTCCGCGAGTGCCACGGGCTGCAGTGCGGCTACTGCACGCCGGGCATGATCATGCAGTCGGTCGACCTGCTGCAGGAGAACCCGCACCCGACCGAGGAGGAGATCCGCCTCGGTCTGGAGGGCAACCTCTGCCGCTGCACCGGCTACCACAACATCGTCAAGGCCGTGCAGTACGCGGCCGACAACGGTGGGGGTGACAAGTGACCGCCCTGGAAGAGCACCCGGCCACACCGGCCGCGGAGATCGGGCGTGATCGGCGCCGGAAGGAAGACCAGCGGCTGATCACCGGCCGCACCCGCTGGACCGACAACATCGTGCTGCCCGGCATGCTGCACCTGGCCATGGTGCGCAGCCCGTTCGCGCACGCGAAGATCGTCAGCATCGACACGGCGGCCGCGGCCGAGGCCCCGAACGTGGTCGCGGTGATCACCGGCCGGGACGTCGCCGAGGAGCAGGGCGGCCTGCCGAACGCGTGGCCGATCACGCCCGACCAGGTCACGCCGGTGCACCCGCCGATCGCGGTCGACCGGGCCACGTTCGCCGGCGAGGTCGTCGCGGTCGTGGCCGCCCGCACCGCCGCGGAGGCGCGCGACGCGGCCGAACTCGTCGACGTCGAGTACGAGGAGCTGCCGGCGGCGCTCGACCTGCGTGCCGCGGTGGAGGAGGGCGCCGTCCTCGCCCACCCCGACCTCGGAACGAACAAGTCGGCGCTCTGGGTGTTCGACTCGGGCACCGCGGGCACCGGCGGCGACGTCGAGGAGGCGATCACCAAGGCCCGCGCGGACGGCGGCATCGTGCTCGAGCGCGAGTACCGCCAGCAGCGGCTGATCCCGGCGTTCATGGAGCCCCGCTCGGTGGTCGTCGACCCCACCGGTGAGCAGATCACGATGTGGTCGGCCACCCAGATCCCGCACATCCTGCGGTTCCTGCTGGCCGCGGTCACCGGCGTCGCCGAATCCAAGGTCCGGGTGATCGCGCCGGACGTCGGCGGTGGCTTCGGCGGCAAGCTGCAGTCCACGCCGGAGGAGTTCATCACGTTCCTGCTGGCCCGGCGCCTCGGCAAGCCGGTCAAGTACACCGAGACCCGCTCCGAGTCGCTGGTCGCCGGGCACCACGGCCGCGACCAGTGGCAGAAGCTGACGCTCGCCGCGACCGCGGACGGCACCGTGACCGGGCTGAAGGTCGAGCTGCTGGCCGACCTCGGCTCCTATGTGGCGCTGGTGGGCGGCGGCGTGCCGGTGCTGGGCGCGTTCATGTTCAACGCGATCTACAAGATCCCCGCGTACCACTTCGCCTGCCAGACCGTGCTCACGAACAAGACCTGGACCGACGCCTACCGCGGCGCCGGCCGCCCGGAAGCGACGTTCGGCATCGAGCGGATCATGGACGAGCTCGCCGCCGAGGTGGGCGTCGACCCGCTGGCGATCCGGGAGAAGAACTGGATCACCCACGAGGAGTTCCCGTTCACCACCGTCGCCGGACTCACCTACGACTCGGGCAACTACGAGGCCGCGACGGCACGCGCGAAGGAGATGTTCGGCTACGACGAGCTGCGTGCCGAGCAGGCCAAGCGGCGCGAGTCGAACGACCCGGTGCAGCTGGGCATCGGCATCTCGACGTTCACCGAGATGTGCGGGCTGGCGCCCTCCCGGGTGCTGGGCTCGCTCGACTACGGCGCCGGCGGCTGGGAGCACGCGTCGGTGCGGATGCTCGCGACCGGCAAGGTGGAGGTGGTCACCGGAGCGTCGCCGCACGGGCAGGGCCACGAGACGGCGTTCAGCCAGATCGTCGCCGACCGTCTCGGGGTGCCGTTCGAGGACGTCGAGGTGCTGCACGGCGACACCCAGATCGCGCACCGCGGCCTGGACACCTACGGCTCCCGGTCCCTGGTGGTGGGCGGCGAGGCCGTGGTCCGCGCGGCGGACAAGGTGATCGAGAAGGCGAAGGTCGTCGCGGCGCACCTGCTCGAAGCGTCCGCCGACGACCTGGAGTTCTCCGGCGGCCGGTTCTCGGTGCGCGGCACCGACCAGGGCGTCTCGATCGCCGAGGTGGCGCTGGCGACGTTCGCCGCGCACAACCTGCCGGACGGCCTCGAGCCCTCACTGGACTCCGACGCGACCTACGACCCGGTCAACTTCAGCTTCCCGCACGGCACCCACCTGTGCGCGATCGAGGTCGACACCGAGACCGGGGCGCTGAGCATGCGTAAGTACGTGGCCTGCGACGACATCGGCACCGTGATCAACCCGCTGATCGTCGCCGGGCAGGTGCACGGCGGCCTCGTGCAGGGCATCGCCCAGGCGCTCTGGGAGGAGGCGGTGTACGACGAGGCCGGGACGCTGGTCAGCGGCTCGTTCGTCGACTACCTGCTGCCGACCGCGGCGGACACGATCACGTTCGACATCGACCACACGATCACGCCGGCGACGAGCAACACGCTCGGCACCAAGGGCGTGGGGGAGGCCGGCACGATCGCGTCGACGCCGGCGGTGGTCAACGCGGTGGTCGACGCGGTGCGCCACCTCGGGGTGCACGACATCCAGATGCCCTGCACCCCGGAGCGGGTGTGGAAGGCGATCAACGGCGCGTCGGCCCACACGCCGACCGTGGAGGCTGCGGTGCCTCACTTCGAAGGGGGCGAGCAGTGATCCCGGTTCAGTTCGACTACCTGGCGCCGACGACGCTCGAGGAAGCGGTCGCGGCCCTCTCCCAGCACGGCGACGACGCGAAGATCCTGGCCGGTGGGCAGAGCCTGCTGCCGGTGCTGCGGATGCGGCTGAACGCGCCCGAGGTGCTGATCGACCTCGGCCGGATCCCGTCGCTGCGCGGGGTCCGCGACGACGGTGACGCGATCGTGATCGGGGCGATGACCGAACACTCGGTCGTCGGGTCCGACCCGCTGGTGGCCGAACACGCGGGCCTCGTCGCCAAGGCGGTGGAGCACCTGGCCGACGCCCAGATCCGGCACCGGGGAACGTTCGGCGGGGCGCTGGCCCACGCCGACCCGGCCGGTGACCTGGGCGGACCGGTGCTCGCGCTGGGCGGAGAGTTCGTCGTCACCGGGTCCGGCGGCACCCGCACGGTGCCCGCGTCGGAGTTCTTCACCGGCCTGTTCGAGACCGCGATCGGCGACGACGAGATCCTCACCGAGGTTCGCATCCCGAAACACACCGGCTGGGGCGCCCACCACGCGAAGTTCGTGCGGATCGCGCACCAGTGGCCGATCGTGGCGGTGGCCGCGACCGTGCGGGTCTCCGGCGGGGTCATCGAGGAGGCCAAGATCGCGCTGGCGAACATGGGCTCGACGCCGCTGCGCGCGTCCGCGGTGGAGTCCGCGCTGGCCGGAGCGGCGATCACCGCCGAGGCGGTGGGGGCGGCGGCCGAGCACGCCGCCGACGGCACCAGCCCGCCGTCGGACCTCAACGGCGACGCCGAGTACCGCAAGCACCTGGCGCGGGTACTCACCCGGCGAGCCGTGCTGGCCGCCGCGGGAGCGTGATCGGATGGACCTGACCCACCACTTCCACGTCCCCGCGGGGATCGACGAGGCCTGGGCCCACTTCCAGAACGTGTCCGACGTGGCCACGTGCTTCCCCGGCGCCCAGGTGACGTCGGTGGACGGCGACGAGTTCACCGGCTCGTGCAAGGTGAAGCTCGGGCCGATCGCGTTGGTCTACAACGGCAGCGGCTCGTTCTCCGAACGGGACGAGAGCAAGCACACGCTGGTCGTGGAGGCCAAGGGGCGGGACAAGCGCGGCAACGGGACGGCATCGGCCACGGCGACGCTCCGGATGGCCGAGGCGGACGGCGGCGGCACCGACGTCGAGGTGGTGACCGACCTGGCCATCACCGGGAAACCGGCGCAGTTCGGGCGCGGGCTGATCCAGGACGTGTCCGACAAGCTGCTCGGCCAGTTCGTCGAGTGCCTGGGCAAGCAGCTGAGCCCCGACCCTCCGCCCACGGACCCCGAGCCGGCGTCCGCCGCCGCGCCGGTGGCCGATTCGACCCCGGTGGCCGAGTCGGCGCCGGTGGCCGATTCGGCCCCGGTGGCCGAGGCGGCTCCGCCGGTGGTGGCGGCCGCGCCGCCGTCGTCGGCCCGGGCGCAGCGACCCGCTCCGCCGCAGCCCGAGGCCCTGGATCTCGGGGCGACCGTGCTGCCGGTGCTGGCCCGCTCCTACTGGAAACCGGCCCTGGCCGTCGTGGTGGTGCTCGCGGTGCTGTTCCGCCTGCTCCGCCGCCGGTCGAGCTGACCCGCGCGTCGCGCTCGGCCACCCGGCCGGGCGCCGCGCGCAGGTCAGCACCCCAGCGAGTCGCGGTATTGCGGCGGCACGGACCCGGCGACGACCTGGTCGGCGATCTCCCAGAACACCTCCGGGTAGTCGCCCGCGGCGTTCATGTCGTTCAGGAACTTCCACCCGTGGCTGCCGCGCAGCGCGTCGGCGGCGCGTGTCGTCGCGGCCGCGTCACCGGCCTTCGTGGCCCGTTCCCACTCCGCGATCCAGCCGCAGCCGACCCGGGCCGCCACCTGCGCCCCGAACTGGTACGTGTCGTTGGTGCCGAGGTCGGCGAGCGACGCCCGGTCGAAGCCCGGCGGCAGCGGCACCCCGGCCAGCACCTCGGTCGCGCGCGCGTCGATCCGGTCCGGCGTGACGACCTCCGGCGGGAGCGCCGCCAGCCACTGCTCCACCCCCACCTGGACGACGTGCGTGAGCGTCTCGCCGAACGCGGCCCTGGTCCACGACCCGCCGCCCCGGAGCTCGACGAAGAACTTCCCGCGGGGCGGGAGCATCACCCCGAAGTCGTTCGCGGAGTACGTGTACAGCTCCCCGCCCCGCCCCGCGACCGTGACCGGTTCCGCCGCGCTGACCGACGCCCGGTCCTGGTGGTACGAGTCGTAGTACTGCGCCGGGCGCCAGTTGAACTCGATCTCCCGGCCCTGCTTCGACCACCGGATCGACCCTTCCTTCTCGGCGAAGCCGGAGACGTAGGTCGCGGTCCACCCGGGTTCGTCGATCAGCAGCCGCGGGTTCTCCTCGGCCGCGCGCAGCGCCAGCGCCGAGTACGTCACCGACGTGGTGCCGCCGGGCTGGGCGCCGGTCGGCGCGGGGTCGGTCCCGGTGAGCGCGACGACGCCGACGAGCGCCGCCGCCGCCGCGGCGCCGAGCAGCGGCACGAGCAGCCGCCGCCGGGTGGGTATCGTCCGGACGGGCCGGTCCGACATGATTTCCTCCAGCAGTTCCTCCGCGGCCCCGTCGAGCCGGTTCCCGACGGCGGGCCGGTAGGGGTCGGCGTCGCGGATCAGCCGGTCGAGCGAGTCGTCGGTCATCTGCCCTCCTTCGTGGGCCGTCCGGTCATGACGTCGAGTTCATGTCCGGGTGGTCCGAGGTCGTGACCGACGAGCTCGCGGAGCCGGCGTCGGGCCCGCGACAGGCGCGCCCGCGCGGTCGGCGCGCTCAGCCCCAGCACGGCGGCGATCTCGCGGGGCTCGAGCCCTTCCCAGAACGTCAGCATCAGGACCTCGCGGTCGAGCTCACCCAGGCGCGCCAGCGCGCTGCGCAGCACCAGTCGCCGGGGCACCTCGGTGCCGGGGTCGGCCGGTGCGACCGCGCGCAGCCGCTGACGCAGCCGGTCGCCGAGCCGCTCCCGGCGTGCTCCGCCGCGGTGGTGGTTGGCCAGCACCCGCCGGGCCACCCCGTACAGCCAGAGCCGGACCTCGTCGTCCGGTGGCACGTCGCGGCGGCGCCGCCACACCACCAGGAACGTCTCGGCGACGACGTCGGCCGCGTCCTCGGGCTGCTCGACGCGCCGGATCGCGTACGCGAGCAGCGGGTCGAAGTTCGCGGTGTAGATCCGCCGGAAGCGGTCCTCGGAGATCACGACTGGTCCATGTCCGGTACCGCGCGGATCGTGACCGCCCGCGCTCAGGCGGAGACGAGGTCGGGCGGACGGTTCTTCTGCGAGTACATGTTCCCGTCGGCCGCGGCGAGCAGCGTGTCGGAGTCCGGCGTACCGAGCGTGCCCGCGGCCGCGACGCCGACGCTGACCCCGATCGAGTACGCCTCGTCGTCCGACCGGGTCACCGGCTCGTCGGTGAGGCTCCGGAGCCGGTCGGCGAGCGCGTGCGCCTCGGCGTCGGTGGTGAGGTTCTCCGCGAGCACGACGAACTCGTCCCCGCCGAGCCGCGCCGCGACGTCGCCGGTGCGTAGTTCGGCGGTGAGCCGCCGGGCGAACTCGGCCAGGACGACGTCACCCGCGGCGTGACCGTAGCGGTCGTTGACCTGCTTGAAGCCGTCCAGGTCGAGATAGAACAGCACCGGCGCGTACGGCGAGCCGAGCTCGCGGGCCCGGTTGAGCGCGAGGTCCAGCGCGGCGTGCAGCGCCTGCCGGTTGGCCAGCCCGGTGAGCTGGTCGTGGTGGGCCTGGTGCGCCAGCATCGCCCGCACCGACTCCTGTTCACGCACCACCAGCACGAACCGGACCAGGATCAACGCGGTCAGCACCGCGATCGAGACCAGCAGCGACACCCGCCCGGCCACGCCGTCGATCGCCTGCAGCCCGGCGAACATCGGCAGCGCGGCCAGCGCGACCCCGAGGAAGATCACCCGGGCCGGGTGCAGCCGTTCCTCGCGTGAGCTGTCGGGTTCGGCGATGCGCGCCGCGTCGGGATGGAGCACCGCGGCGACGTAGAGGCTGTTGGAGAGCAGCAGGATGCCGTCGAGGCGGTCGGCCAGCATGATGCGTGACAGGTCGTCGATGAGCGTCGGGAGCATCGAGATCGCGATGTCGCCGATCAGGGAGATCGCGAGCGCGGCGATCAGGTAGCGGGTGGGGCCGCGCTTCGAGCCGGGCGCCAGCACCAGGATCGCGCCGGCGGCGAACAGCAGGACGTCGCCGAGCGGGTAGATCGCGCCGACCACGACGGCCGGCGAGAGCCGTTCGTGCTCGACCGCGGGCAGGATGACGAACTGCCAGCACAGCCAGGCCATCACGGTGGCCATCGCCAGCGCGTCGAGCACGGCCTCGCGTAACCGGGTGGGGGCACGCAACCGCACCAGGCGCAGCAGCCCGATCCCGAGCAGCGGATACCCGCTGATCCACAGCAGATCGGCCGGGGAGACGTCCCCGACCGATTCGAACATCCACCGCAGCAGGTCCTGCAGCAGGTCACCGACGAGCCAGACGCTCAGCGCCCCGACGATGAAGCCGTAGCCCCGCCGCTGCGGCCCCGGGAGCGTGCGCAGCCGCACCCAGCCGAGGGCCACCAGCGTGCTGAACCCGGCCAGGTAGGTGAGGTGGGCGAACGAACTCCCCGGCAGGAACGCGGCCGGTGCGCCGCAGGCAGCGGCGATGACTGGTACGAGCACCGCGGGGACACGTCTCATGCTCACATCATCGATTTCGGACCACATCGGGGAAGGGGGGCGCCACTGTGACTCAGGTTAACGCGGGTCACCACGCGCTGTCGTGCTCTTCGCGAGCGAGGGCGGAGAGGTGGTCGGTGCGCGGCGCGTCGTCGGCCTCCGTCTCCGCGCGGGGACGGCGGCGCGCGGTGAACGCGGCGAGCGCGGTCGTGATCGGCACCGCCGAGATCAGCCCGAGCGTGCCGACCACGCTGCGGACCAGCTCCTGGGCGACGAGCTGGTTGGTCAGCACCCGGCCCAGGCTCTGCCCGCTGTCGGTGATCAGGATCAGCAGCGGCAGCGACGCGCCGGCGTAGGCCAGGATGATCGTGTTCACGACCGAGGCGATGTGCGCCCGGCCCACCCGGTTCGCGGCCCGGTAGAGCGGGGTGAACCGGTACGCCGGGTTGGCGCGCGCGAGTTCCCCGACGGTCGCCGCCTGCGTCACGGTGACGTCGTCGAGCACGCCGAGCGAGCCGATCAGGATGCCCGCCAGCAGCAGTCCCTGCAGGTTCACGTCGTGGGTGACGCCGAGATAGCTGGCCTGCTCGTCGGCGACGCCGGTCAGGTGCAGGGCGCGCACCGCGAGCCAGGACAGCGCGCCGGTGAGCGCGAGGCTGGTCAGCGTGCCGATCACCGCCACCGACGTCGAGGTGCCGACGCCGTGCGTCAGGTACAGCACGGTGAGCATGATCGCCGCCGACCCGACGATCGCCACCAGCAGCGGCGGCTCGCCGTCCAGGATCGCCGGCACGACGAACAGCAGCAGCACCGCGAACGTCACCGCGAGGCCGGCGAGGGCGCTCAGCCCGCGCCAGCGGCCGAACGCGACCACCGCGAGCACGAACGCGGCTCCGAGCACCCAGAGCTGACCGCCGCGCTGGTGGTCGGCGATCTGGTAGGTCTCGCCGACCGGGGTGTCGGGCAGGTAGAGCAGCACGACGTCGTCGCCCTCGTGGAGGGCCGGGGCGCCGGGCCCGCTCGGAACGTCGGTGGTGACGTCCTGATTCGTGTCCGGGCCGCTGGTGACGCGGACCACGACCGCACCGCAGTCGGTCTGGCCGGCGGCGCGGGCGGCTTCGTCGTCGGACGCGCACGGGGCGTGCACGATGGTGCGGACGGTGGCGTTCACGTACTGCGTCCGGTCGGGGGCGGTTCCGGCTCCGGACGGCCACAGCCACACCATGCCGACGATGGTCAGCAGGGCGATCGGGACGATGACCACCAGAACGGGGCGCCACACCCCACGCAACCGAACACGCATGTTTCCGCACCCTACAAGCCGGTGTGGTGACAATCGTTGTCATGTGCGGTGGCGGGCCTGGTCGCGCCGCCGGGCGGGCGGCGCGACCAGGGCGGAGCCTCCTACTCGGGCGTCGGAGCCGTCGCGCGGTGGGTGAGCTTGTCGCGCAGGCGGTCCACCAGGCCCACGCCGGGGCCCACCAGCTTGTGGAACACCTCGTTGTTCGGGGCGTCGGGGTGCGGGCGGGTCGGGGCCAGCCGCTTGGCGGCCTGTACCTTCGCGCCCAGCTCGACCAGCTCCTCGGGCGGCACGACGCTCCGCAGCTGCGGGAACTGCTCGCCCTCCTCGTCCTGGATGTGGTCGGCGAGCACGGTCTCCAGCTGCGCCAGCGCCTGGGCGAACTCGGGGCTGTCGACGTCGGCGCCCTCCAGCTGCTTCATCGCCCGCTCGAGCTCCTTGTGCTCCTCCACGTCGTGCTCCACGGCCTTGTCCCCGCCGGCCAGGTAGCGGCGCATCGCCGGGTACACGTACATCTCCTCGGTCACCGCGTGGCGGACGAGTTCGCTGATCGCGGTGTCGGCCAGGTCGCGGCGCATCACCGCGTCGTCCACCGTGTGGATCTCCCGGATCAGCGTCGTGACGTCGCGGTGGTCGCTGGTGAGGATGTCGATCACGTCCGTGTCGGTGCTCATCGCCGTCTCCCTGGGTCGGTGTCGGGACCGGCTACCCGGGATGCGGCCGGTTACGCGCCGACGATCGACGGGTCGACCCGGCCGCCGACGCGACGACCCGGAGCGCGGCGAACCACCGGAGCGCCGGCGCCGGTGGTCGAGCGAGCCGTAGACCGGGCGGGCAGCCGGTCCGGAGGGGAGTGCGGTGTGACCCGCGACGCCGGGTCGAGCGCGTCGCCGCGGGCCGGCGTGAGGTCAGGAGCCGGGATCACCGGTCCATCGGGGCGCACCCGGGTGCGCCCCGGCGCGTGGTCCGAACGGGAGCAGCTCACCGCCGGCGAACGGCTCCGGGCCCGACGCGCGTCGCGTCGCGTCCGACGTCTCCGGGGTGACCGGCGGTGCACCGTGGACGACCCGGTCCCAGACGCGTAACGGGCTGCCCACCGCGGCCACCCGCACCTGGGCGGTGGGCCGGACCGCGGCCGTCAGCACCGCGGCGGCCACCGCGTCCGGCGAGTGCGTCAACCCCTCGCGCGACACCCGCCCGCCACCGAGGGCGCGGCGCCGGGGCCGGACCAGCGTCACCGACACCGGCACCCGGTCGGCGCTCAGCTCCGCGCGCAGACCGGCGGTGTACCGGTCGACCGCGGCGGCCGCGCTGCGCCGGGTGGCGGAGCCGGGGGCCGGGCCGGCGGCGAAGAAGTCACCGACGTTGATCAGCGTGCCGCCGCGTCCGGTGCGGCGGAAGTGCCGGACCGCCTCCCGGGAGGCGGCGACGAAACCCCAGTACAGCGGATCGAACACCCGGTGCAGCTCCTCGGTCGTCGTCCGCGCGCCGACCGCGCCGAGCGTGGGCGGCGGGGTCGTGTTCACCCAGGTGTCCACCCGGTCGTAGTACTCGCCTGCGGTGGCCGTGATCCGGGCCACGTCCTCGTCCCAGCACCCGTCCGCGACGACGCCGGTCGCGCGACCGCCGTGCGCGCGCACCGCACGCACGACCCCGCCGAGGGCGACGTCGTCGTCGGCGGCCAGCACCAGGCGGGCGCCTCGTTCGGCGGCCCGCACGGCCACCGTCAGCCCGACGGCGTTGGCCGCGCCGACCAGCACGATCACCTGGTCGCCGAGGCGACGACGCTGCGTGCCCATAGGGACTCCCTCCGGCGGCGACGGCCGCGTACCCGGGGGCCGGGGGGCCAAACCCCGGGTCGGGCGGCGGGGCGCGGACGGTGCGCTTCCGGGGCGCGGATACCCCGCGGCCGGCCGGGTAGGCGCGACGATGAGCTCCCGCTGGGCGCCGCTGCGCGCGGCCGGTGTCGTCATCCTGGTCGCGCTCGCGATGGGCGCGACGTTCGTGACCGCGTACCCGGTCGCGTCGCCCGCCCCGCCGCCCACGCGGTTCCGATCGCGACGGTCGGCCCCGACGCGGCGGTGGCCACCGTGCTCGACCAGCTCGAACCACGCACCGGCGGCGGGTTCCGCGCGCGCGGCTACCCCGACCTCGCCGCGGCCCGCGGGCGTCGACGAGCAGAGCGTCGCGGCGATCGTCGACGTGACCGCTGAGCGGGTTCTACGCCACGATCGCCGCGACGATCCTCGGTCTCGTCGTGATGTTCCAGATCCGCGCCGCGCCGACCGGCCGAGCGGAAGCGAGCCCGGCGCCGAGCGGAGCGGGGCACCCGGGAGCGGGCGCCCCACCCCGGGGTGAATCAGCCGTGCGAGCCGGCCGACGTCGTGGGGGACGTCGGCCGGTCGCGGTGGAGGGCTACTTGGTGAAGCCGAGGTAGGTGCTCTTCAGGCCGAGCTTCACCCGGAACGTGGTGCCGGTGATCGCCACCGTGGTCGTCTTGCCGCCGGCCACGGTTCCGGTCAGCGCGAGCGAGTCGACCCGGCCGCCCCAGCGCCCGGCGCTCGAACGCTTCGTCACCGTCACCGCGGTCACCTTCAGCAGGCCGCCCGCGCCGTCGAGCGCCGCCAGCTGCGCCGGCGTGACGACCTTGACCCAGTTGACCGCGGGCGAACCGGCGGCCAGCGAGTACGGGTCGGCCTTCGTCGGCAGGTAGCTGACGCCACCGGTCGCGGTGAAACCGCCGCTGTCGGACGAGAACTCGGCGCTGATGACCTTGCCGCCGACGGTGAGCACCTTGCCGGCGGTGGCGGCGATCGCGGCGTTGGTGGCCGCGGTCTCCGAGGTCGCGCCGTCCCAGCACTGGTTCTGCTGGGTGTCGATGACGTCGTAGTAGCGCGACGCGGAGATCTTCGCGGTGGCGTAGGTCCGCGCGGACAGCGTCTGGGCCTGGAGCGCGGCCGCCGGCCAGCTCGACGGCATCTCGGACGCCACCACACCGCGGAGGTAGGTGTCCATCGGCATCCTCGCCACGTAGCGCGGGGCGCCCTCGACCACCGACGCGGTGAGCGAGCCGTCGAACGTCACGGTCGAGCCGCCGCGGCAGTCGGACTTGGCCTTGCTGTAGGTGAGCCGGAGCGTCTTCGGCCCCGTGAACGTCACCGGGGCGGCGAGCGTGTACGCGGTCTTCCAGGCGGTGCCGACCTTCTTCTGCACGACGTAGTTCGCGCCGCTGCGGGCGACGTGCCAGCCGGGCTGCGCCGGGAGCGCGACCTTCGTGCCGTTCCCGGCGGTGGCCACGATGCCGCTGACGCTCACGCCGCTGACCGGCGAGAACGTGAAGTGCCCGCCGTCGATCGCGGAGAGCCGCACGCGCAACGACGGGTTGCCCTTCGCGGTCAGCGCCGCGCCCGGGTAGTAGAAGGCGGCGATCTTCGCCGCCGAGAGGCCCTGCTTGGCCGCGGCCTTGGCGCCGTACTGGCTCAGCCCCCGGCCGTGCCCGAAGCCCGCCCCGTAGACGCTGATCCCGCTCGTCGGCACCGCGGTGGCGTTGGCCGTGGGTGCGGCCGCCTCGGCCGGCGAGGCGAGCCCTCCGCCGATCATCGCCGCGACGAGCGCGACGGTGGGCAGCAGAACGCCTCGACGGAGCAGGCCGGTGGAACGGGACATTGAAGCGCCCCCCTTCGTCTCGTGGGCTTCACCGGTCATGTCGGCGCGTTCGGTTGCCGGCTGAGGGTCGGCGGCACCGCGCAACCGGGGGCCTCCTGTCCGGTAACCCGGCCGCACCTGATCGGATGGGGCCCATGCCTTACCGACACGTCGTAGCGCTGGGCAGTTCGTTCGCGGCCGGGCCGGGGATCCCGCCGGTCGTCGACCGGTCCGCGGGCCGCTCCGGCCGCAACTACGCCCATCTCGTCGCGGACGGGCTGGGTGCCCGGCTGACCGACCTCACGGTCTCCGGCGCCACCACCGCGACGATCCTCGAGACGCCCCAGCGGATCGCCCGCACGACGTACCCGCCGCAGGTGGGCGGCGTGCCCGAGGACGCGGACCTGGTCACCCTGACCGCCGGCGGCAACGACCTGGGCTACCTCGCGACCGTGCTCCGGCTGGCCTGGGCGAACCGCTTCCGGCGCCACTGGTGGACCCGGCCGCTGGGGGACCGGCTCGCCCGGGGGCCGGTGCCGGTGCTCGACACCGACGTCGTGGTGGAGCGCCTCGGCGCGATCGTGGCCGCCGTCCGCGGCCGGGCGCCGGACGCGCGGGTGGTGCTCGTCGACTACCTCACGATCTTCGACGAGACGATCACCGCCGAGCCGTTCGACGACGCCCAGCACCGGGCGCTGCGTGCCCTCGGCCGCCGGGTCAACGGCGCGTTCGTGATGGCCGCGCACGCCACCGGCGCCGACCTGATCCAGGCCTCGGTGCTCAGCGCCGCCCACGGCGTCGGCACGCCCGAGCCGTGGGTGAACGGGTTCCAGCGCTCGGCCGCGGCCTTCCACCCGAACGCCGCCGGGATGCGTGCGATCGCCGACGAACTGCTGCTGACTCTGGCCGCGACCTAAGACACACCGTTAACGTGCTGCTCATGACGGACAGAGACGTTCGGACGATGTTCAGCGGCGGTGGGTTCTTCGAGGGGCCGAGGTGGCGCGACGGCACCTGGTGGGTCTCGGACTTCTACCGGCACACGGTCAGCCGGATCACCCCGGACGGCCACGAGACGGTCGTCACCGAGGTGGAGCAGCAGCCGTCCGGGCTGGGCTGGTTGCCCGACGGGTCGCTGGTCGTCGTCTCGATGAAGGACCAGCGGCTGCTCCGCTGGACCGACGGTGCGCTCACCGAGCTCGTCGACCTGTCCCCGCACTGCGGCGGCCACCTCAACGACCTGGTGATCGACGAGGCCGGGCGCATCTACGTCGGCGACTTCGGGTTCGACCTGATGGGCGGCGGTGACCTGCGCACCGCGCGGCTCAAGCGGGTGGACCCCGACGGCACGGTCACCGTCGTCGCCGACGGCCTGTACTTCCCGAACGGCTCGGTGATCACGCCGGACGGCTCGACGCTGATCGTCGGCGAGACGCTCGGCAACCGCTACACCGCGTTCGACCTGGGCGCGGACGGGTCGCTGTCCAACCGCCGCGACTGGGCGACGTTCGCGGCCGCGCCGACCGGCACCACGACCGAGGAGGTGCTCGGCCAGCTCGTCGTGGCGCCCGACGGGTGCACGCTCGACGCCGAGGGCCACCTCTGGGCCGCCGACGCGGTGGGCGGCCGGGTCGTCCGGGTCGCCCCCGGCGGCGCGATCGTCGACGAGATCCGGGCCCCGGACGGGCTCGGCATCTACGCGTGCATGCTCGGCGGCGAGGACGGCCGCACGCTGCTGATGTGCGCGGCGCCGGACTTCTACGAGCACCTGCGCGCCCCGGTCCGCGAAGCCGTCCTCCTCACGACCACCGTCGACGTCCCGCACGCCGGCCGGCCGTGACCGATCGGCCCGGCCGTCCGGGAGCGGACGGCCGGGCCGCCCGGGTCAGCGGACGCGGGTCCAGGGGCCGGTGATGGCCAGGACGTAGCCGGGTGACTGGATGTTCGCGAACAGGATCGAGCCGTCGGCGCTGAAGTTCGGGCCGGTGAACTCGCTGTCGTTGAAGTCGTTGCGGGCCAGCGGGTACGAGGCGCCCCGGTCGGTGACCCCGATGAGGTGCTGGACGCCCTCGCCGTCCTCGGCGAGGATCACGCCGCCGTAGGGCGACACCGTGATGTTGTCCGGCCCGTCGAACGCGCCGTCCTTCGCCGGGGTCTTGTTCACGCCGAAGATCGTCTCCAGCGTGACCGTGCTCGACCGCGGGTCGTAGAACCACACCTGGCCGTCGTGCTCGGCGACGCTGCCGTCGGTCTTGCGTGCGTAGCTGGCGACGAAGTATGCGCCGTGGTGGCCCCACCACGCGCCCTCGAGCTTGCGGCTACCGGTGACCTGCCCGGCGCCGAACTGCTTGCGCACCGACACGCTCCTCGCGTCCCGGTCGGGCACGTCCACCCACTTGACCTTGTACTTCGTGCCCGGCTTCGTCGCCTGCGAGAGGTCGGCGATCTGCGTGGCCCCGTCGAACGCGCTCAGCGCCTGCAGCGTGCCCGCGGTGTCACCACCCGGACGGGTGGCCAGTCGGCGCAGCGCGCCCTTGCCGCCGTGGAAGCCGGCCGGCGGGGTCCACCGGTAGAACAGGCCGTGCGGCTCGTTGGCGTCCTCGGTGAGGTAGATCGTGTGGTTGTGCGGGTCGACCGCGACGGCCTCGTGCGAGTACCGGCCGAGGAACTTCAGCGGCACCGGGTTCTTGTTGGCGGCCCGGTCGAACGGGTCGACCTCGAACACGTAGCCGTGGTCCTTGGTGAACGGGGCGACCGCCTTCTGTTCGGTCTCCTCGCACGTCAGCCACGTGCCCCAGGGCGTCTTGCCGCCGGCGCAGTTGTTGTGGGTGCCGGCCAGGCTGACGTACTCGCGGAGCCGCTTCCCGTGGTGGTCGACGTCGATGTTCGTCGTGCCGCCCTTGGCCGCGGGGTCGTAGGTGAGACCTTCGAGCGCGGGCACCGGGTACGGCTCGGTGCCGTCGTTCTCGTGGTTGTTGACCAGCGTCAGGCCGCGGTGGCCGGGGAAGCTGGCGGTGCCGTCGGCGTCGCTGGGCGTCGGCTGACCCGACTCCAGCTTCGTCTTCCCGGCCTCGGCGACGATCGTGTACTTGAAGCCCTTCGGGAGGGCCAGCAGGCCGGCCGGGTCGGCTACCAGCGGCCCGTAGCCGTCGGTGCCGGTCTGGCTCGTCGCCGCGGCGGTGGCAGCGGTGCCCGCGATCGCGTCGATGCTTCCGGCGAACGTGATGCCCAGCGCGCCTGCGGTGCCCAGGGCCAGGGCGGAACGGCGGGATACTGCCTCGGTCATGGGGGAGCTCCTTCACGACACGACTCGATGATGCACCGAGGACAGTAAGGGCAAGTACGGCGCGTACCGGACAAACACTCGCTGACGTCTGGGCGAACTATCGAGGTCGTCCCGGCCGGACGTTCGCGGCGGCACGCAGCCGGTCGGAGAGCAGGCCGGCGGCGCGCACCGCCGGCAGCAGGCCCTGGTGGACGACCATCAGGTCCTCGACCGCGCACGCCGGCGGGGTCCAGTCGAGCGCGGCGGCCAGCCGCGGGTGGTCGGACGCCCAGGCCAGCACGGCGTCGGTGAGGGCGTCGGCCGGTGCGCGTCCGCCGGCCTCCAGCGCGGCCAGGAACGCCACCCGGTACGGCCAGAACGACCAGACCTTCACCTCGTCGAGCAGCTGCGCCGCCGCGCCGGGCCGCCGGTAGCGCAGCACCAGCTGCATCGCGTCGGTGCTGTCCGCGCGCAGCAGGGCATCCATCATGGAGCTCCGCGCGCCCGGGCCGGCCACCTCGTAGAACGTGCTGCGTGCGCCGTCGGGGCCGGTGGCGGCCACCACCGTGCGCCAGCTGAGCTCGCTGTCCGGGTCGTCGGTCACCAGCTGCTCGACCGCGCGGTAGTAGCGCACCCGCGTCCGCCAGTGGTTGCGTCGGGTCGGGGGCTTGTTCGACAGGTGGTGGTGCCACCGTCCGATCACGGTGGTGCGCAGCGTGGCCGAGAGCGTCGACGTCATGGAACGAGAGTGCGGCGCCCCGCGTCCGCGCAGTAGTCACGTGATCACGGGATCAACACCGTTCCCACCGGCGACGAGCCGGGTCAGGTCCACGCGGCTGCGGATCTCGAGCTTGCGGAAGATGTTGCGCAGGTGACTGTCGACGGTGTGGCTGGAGATGTGCAGGCGGCTGCCGACCTGGTGGTTGGTGAGGCCGTCGGCGACCAGCAGGGCCACCGCGAACTCCTTCGGGCTCAGGCGCCGGAGCTCCGGCCCGGTGCCGGCGGGCACCCGGGTGGGGCGACCGCGCAGGCGTTGCTCCAGCCGACGCTGGTGCGCGCGGGCGCCGCACGTGGTGGTGATCGTCAGCGCCTCCTCGAACCACGCGGTGGCGGTGGCGCGGTCGGCCGTCGCCCCGGCGTCCTCCAGCGCGGTGGCGAGCGCCAGCCACTGACCGGTGGGCCGGTAGCGCTCGACCGCCCGACGCAGCGTGGTGAGGTCCCGGCGCAGCACACCCTCGGCGTGCGCGGCCGCCGCGGCGATCGACGGCACCCGCGGGTTGCGCGCGGCCAGCCGCCCGGCCGCGCGCACGACGCCACGCGCCCGGACGCGGTCACCGGCCTCCAGCGCGATCCGGACGAGCGCGACGGCGGACGTCGGGTCGTGGACGAACAGCGCGGGCCGGTCCGGGAGCCGGTCGACGAGCCCGCGGACCGCGGCGAGCGCGGCGGCCGGATCGCCCCGGGCGGCGAGGACCACCGCCTCGGACCAGTCGGCGTCCTCCGGCGCGGCGGACGTGCCGTCGGCGCGCCGGGCCCGCAGCTGTTCCAGGTGGCGGCCGGCGGCGTCGGGGTCGTCGCGGGCCACCGCGAGCCGGGCCAGCATCCCGAGCAGCGGCACCGTGAGGCGGCCGGCGCCGGACCGCCCGGCGACGGTCAGCCCGGCGTCGGCCTCGGCGGCGGCGTCGTCCACCCGGCCCTGGGCGAGGTGCAGCCGGGCGGCGACGTGGTGCCAGCGCGGCGCCGCCCGGGTCGTCCCGCGCCGCTCGGCGTCCTCCCAGGCCTGCCGGAGCTCGCGGTCGGCGTCGCGGTGGCGGCCGAGCGCGCGCAGCGTGTCGGCCAGCCCGATCCGGGGGTGCGCTCCGCTGCCGGTGACCTCGGTGGCGGCCAGTGCGTACCGGTGGGCGTCGGTGAGGCGTCCCTCGGCCAGGGCCACCAGGCGGCGTGCGCTCAGCCCCGACGCCGACGCCTCGGTCGTCCCGGCGCCGCGCCCGGCCTCGTCGGCGAGCCGGCCGGCCTCGTCGGCGGCCGCGAGGTCACCGCGGTGGACCAGGCCGTGGGCGCGCACGGCCAGCAACTTCGCCCGGATCCCCGCCGGCCCGTCCGCACCGCGGGACCGCTGATCGACGTCGGACGGTTCCGGGTCGTCGCCGGTGTCCACCAGGCCCCGGCCGGCGTGGTGGACCGCGGTGTCGTCGAGGCCGGCGTGCGCGGCCGCCTCGGCCAGCCCGAGCCGCAGCACGGCCCGGGTGGTCGGCGGCAGGCCGCCCCCCGACACGGTCCGCGCGAGCTCCTGGGCCTCACCGATCCGCCCGGCGGCGGCCAGCAGCTCGACCGCCTCGGCGACCAGCCGGTCGCGCCCGGCGTCGCCCGGGCGCCGGACCTCCAGCGCGCGCAGGATCAGGTCGGCGGCCGTGCTCGGGGCCGCACCGGCGACCTCGGCGGCGGCCCGGCGCAGCAGCGTTCCGGCACGCGCGGCGCCGGACGGACCCGCGCGGAGCAGGTGCCCGGCCACCTCCGCCGGCGGCGCTCCCTCCGCCCGGAGCACCGCCGCGGCCCGGCGGTGCAGCGACGGGCGCACCGCCGGGCTCAGCCCCGCGTACACCGCCCGGCGCAGCAGGTCGTGGGAGAACGTCAACCCGCCCGCGCCGTCGACGAGCACCCCGGCCGCGGTGGCCTCCTCGACGCGCGGGATCGTCCGCGCCACCGGCAGGTCGAGCAGCGACGCCACCGCGTCGACGCCGAACGGGCGCGCGAACACCGCGCCGTTGCGCACCAGGCGCCCGGTGTCCGGGCTCAGCCCGGCGAGCAGCTGATCGACGACCGCGACGAAGCTCGCCGGCAGCTGGTTCCCGACGACGCCGGCGACCCCGTCGGTCACCACGACCTGACCGGTGGCGCGCAGGGCCCGCACGAGCTGCTCGACCAGCAGCGGCACGCCGCGGAACCCGGCGGCCAGCGCGAGCACGGTGTGGTCGACGGGGTGGCCGAGCCGGTCGGCGCAGAGCTCGGCGACGTCGTGGTCGGCCAGCGGCGCGAGCGCCAGCGTGGTGGCCCCGGTCTGACGCAGCCAGCTCACCAGCAGCTGGCCGGGGGTTTCCCCGGGCACCGGTCGGTGGCCGAACAGCCAGCACACCGGCGCGGACTCCAGCGCGGGCACCAGTTCCCGGATCGCGACCGCGCTCGACTCGTCCATCCACTGGGCGTCGTCGATCGCGACGACCAGCGGCTGCCCGGCGACGAACTCCTCCAGCGACTCGGTCAGCCGGCCGAGCAACGCGTACGAGCTCCGCGGCTCCTCGCGGAGCCAGCCGAACGCCTCCCCGGACGGCGCGCAGCCCCGCAGCGCGGCCCCGAGCGTGAGCCAGGGCAGCGCCCGGTCGCTCTCGAACGCGATCCGGGCCGCGACCGCGACGCCCCGGCCGCCGGCGTGGTCGGTCGCGGCGCGCAGCAGGCAGGTCTTGCCGATCCCGGGGTCACCGCCGACGATCAGGCGGCTCCCGATACCCGCGGTGACGTCGTCGACGGCGTGGCGCAGCACGTCGAGTTCCCCGGCGCGCCCGACGATCGTCGCGTTTCCCATCACCCGGATCAACCGCCCGCACCGCGGAAAGTCACGGCCGGCCGCGCGCATATCCGCGGTTGCCGAACAACGGGTCCGCGGTCGGGACTTTCGGCCCTGCCGCGGGGAGCGGGGCCGGGCGACGCTGGAGCCCGCCCGGCCGGCCCGGAAGTCCCCTCCGGGCCGGCCGGGCGGCTCAGCTCACGCCGGCGGCCAGGGCCGAGGGCCAGGAGCCGTGTGCCGTGATGTCGGTCGCGTCCCGGGTGGCGATCGGTTCGGCGAGGAACCCGCGGACGGTGCGGCCGTCGGCGAGCGTCACCGCGCCGATCGTCATCGGCTGGGGCAGTCCCGCGACGAAGGTACCGAACCCGGCCGCGGGCAGCCGCCACACCTCGCCGGTGATCGCGGCGCCGTCGTCGCGGCGCAGCAGCCCGGGCTTGGGCGGCACGGTGTCCAGGGCGTAGAGCCGGTAGTCGGCCGTGGTCGCGGCCGGGCCGAGGCACGACCCGCCCGCCGACACCAGCTGGTGGTTGAGCGGGTGCCCGGACAGGTGGGCGCCGACGACGAACAGGTCGACCGGCGGGTCGGCGAACAGCTGCGCCAGCGCGGCGAGCGTGCGGTCGCTGAACGCCGGTCCGGTGAGCATCACGCCGAACGGCAGCCCGTCGACGATCCCGGCCGGTACCGCCAGCGACGCCAGGTCGAGCAGGTTCGCGAAGTTGGTCCAGCGCCCCATCCGGGCGTTCGCGCCGACCGGGTCGGCCTCGACCTGGGCGAGCGTGGGGTGCCAGGTGGTGGTGGGGGTGAGCAGCGCGGTCGTGCCGTCCAGCGCGGCCCGGCCGGCCGCGCCGAGCTCGTCCAGGCGCTGCCGGTCGCGGAACGCGTCCACCGCGGTGAACCGTTCACCGCCCAGGACGATGGCCGCGACGGTGGGGTCGAGCGCGGTGCCGATCAGCTCGGCGTGCGCGCGGAGGTGCGCCCCGACCGCGTGCGTCCGTTCGGCGACGAACGCGCCCTCGTAGAGCAGCGACGCCGCCGCCAGCAGCGGCGTGACGTCGACCTCGACGATCTCGGCGCCGGCGGCCCGGAACCGCTCCACGGCCGCCCGGAACGCGTCCGCCCACCCGGCGGCGAGCCCGTCGAGGTGCTCGGGCGCGGGGATCGCGAGCCGCACGGTGCCGGTCGACGGCGCCGGGACGAACGGCCGCGCCAGCGGGTCCAGCCCGTCGGGCCCGGCGAGGAGCTCGGCCGTGCGGCGGGCCAGGCGCAGGTCGCGGGCGAACACCGTCACGCAGTCGAGGCTGCGGCACGCCGGGACGACGCCGGTCGTCGGGATCAGACCGCGGGTCGGTTTGACGCCGACGACGCCGTTGAGCGCGGCCGGCACCCGGCCGCTGCCCGCGGTGTCGGTGCCCAGCGCGAGGTCGACGAGGCCGAGCGCGACGGCGACGGCGGAGCCCGAGCTGGAACCGCCGGAGATGCGCTCGGGGTCGACCGCGTTCCGGACCGCGCCGTACGGGCTGCGGGTGCCGACCAGGCCGGTGGCGAACTGGTCGAGGTTCGTGGTGCCGAGCACCAGCGCCCCGGCGGCACGCAGCCGGGCGACCGCGGTGGCGTCGGCCGCCGGCTCGTAGGCGTACGACGGTGCGGCGGCCGTGGTGGGCAGCCCGGCGACGTCGATGTTGCCCTTGACCGCGGCGAGCAGACCGGCCAGCGGGAGGGCCGGGTCGATCGTCGCGGCCTCGGCCAGGACGTCCGCCTCGTCCCGGAGCGTGATCCAGACCTCGGGGCGGTCGGCCGCCGCGATCCGCCGGTACGCCGCGCGGACCCGGTCGGCGATCACGCGGCCACCTCCGCAGCGGTGCGGAGGGCGAACAGCACCTGGCCCGCGGACACCGCGTCGCCGGGCGCCACGTAGATCCCCACTACTTCACCGGCCTGCGGTGCGATCACGGGCGTCTCCATCTTCATCGCTTCCAGGGCCAGTACCCGGTCGCCGTCGGCGACGGAGTCCCCGGGCCGGGCCGACACCTGCCACACGGTCGCACCGAACGGCGCGGTGACCGCGATCGACCCCGCGGGCACGTCCACCGGCGCCGCGACCGGCGCGGGGGCGGGCTCGGGCCGGACGTCGAACTCGCCCGACGCGTGCCAGCGGTCCTTCTCGGCGGCGAACGCGGCGGCCTGGGTGGCGCGGAACGCCGCGATCGAGTCCGCGTTCGCGTCCAGGAAACGCTGGTGGTCGGCCAGGCCGAACGTGCCGTCCTCGGTCGCGAACGCGCCGCGCCCGGCGTCGGTCTCGGCCCGCAGTTCGAGCAGTTCCTCGGCCGTGACCGGGTACCAGTCGATGCGGTCGAAGAACCGCAGCGCCCACGGCCGGTCGGTGAACAGGCCGCCGCGCCGGAACCGGTTCCAGATCGGCACCGTGCGGCCGACGAACTGGTACCCGCCGGGCCCCTCCATGCCGTAGATGCACAGGTAGGCACCGCCGATGCCGACGGAGTTCTCCGCGGTCCAGGTGCGGGCCGGGTTGTACTTCGTGGTGACCAGCCGGTGGCGGGGGTCGAGCGGGGTCGCGACCGGTGCGCCGAGGTAGACGTCGCCGAGGCCGAGCACCAGGTACTCGGCGTCGAACACGGTGCGGTAGACGTCGTCGACCGAGTCCAGGCCGTTGATCCGGCGGATGAACTCGATGTTCCACGGTGTCCAGGGCGCGTCGTCGCGGACGCCGGCCATGTACCGCTCGATCGCCAGGCGGGTGGCGGGGTCGTCCCAGGACAGCGGCAGCCGCACCCGCCGGGACGGGACGCGCAGCTCCTGGGTGGCCGGGAGCGCGTCGTCGAGCGCACGGAGCAGGCCGACCAGGCGGCTCGCGCGGCCCTCGGTGTGGATCTGCAGCGACCGGATGCCGGGCGTGAGGTCCACGACGCCGTCCGGCCGGTTCGCCTCGACCGCGGTCATCAGCGCGTGCACCCGCATGCGCAGCCCCAGGTCGAGGACCTGGTCGCCGTACTCGATCAGCAGGTTGTCGTCGCCGTCGCGCCGGTAGGTGACGCTCGGGCGGCCCGGCTGCTCGTCGATCCGGGCGAGGACGCCGTCGTCGCCGTCGCCGGTGGCTCCGATCAGGACCGGGGCGGCCGCGTCGGCTTCGCGGACAGGCACGAACCGGACGGTGTCGCCCGGGCGCAGCTGCCCCACCTTCCACAGCTCGCCGCTGGCGACGACCGCCGGGCAGACGAAACCGCCCAGGCTGGGGCCGTCCGGGCCGAGGATGATCGGGGTGTCGCCGGTGAAGTCGATCGCGCCGACGGCGTACGGGGTGTCGTGGATGTTCGACGGGTGCAGGCCCGCCTCGCCGCCGTCGCCGCGCGCCCAGACGGGGCGGGGGCCGATCAGGCGCACGCCGGTGCGTGCGGAGTTGAGGTGCACCTCGTAGCCGGTGGCGTAGAACGTGTCGAGCGCCTCGCGGGTGAAGAACTCCGGCGCGGCGTGCGGCCCCTCGGTGACGCCGATCGTCCAGGTGGACGTGTAGTCCGGGATGCGGACGGGCCGGACCGGGGCGCCCACCGGTGAACCCCCGGGGCGCAGCACGTCACCGGCCCGCAGCGCCCGGCCGCCGTGCCCGCCGAAGCCCCCGAGCGTGAACGTCGACGCGCTGCCCAGGTACGGAGGCACGTCCAGGCCGCCGCGGACCGCGATCGCGAGGCGCAGGCCGGGCCCGTACGCGGTGCCGACGCTGAGCGTGCCGCCGGCCGGAACCTCGATCGGCGTCCACATCGGCCGCTCGGAGCCGTCGACCCGGACGTCGGCCGGTGCCCCGGTCACGCAGACCAGGGCGGCCGCGGAGAACCGCAGCACCGGGCCGGTCGCGGTGACCTCCAGGCCGGGCGCCCCGTCGGGGTTGCCGACCGCGCGGTTGGCCTCCCGCAGCGCGAGCGGGTCGAACGGGCCCGACGGGGGCACGCCGACCTGCCAGTAGCCCAGCCGGCCGGGCAGGTCCTGCACGGTCGTGAGCGCGCCCGGCTCCACCACGTCGATGCGTGGCTCGGGGTCGGCGGTGACCTCCAGCGTGGACGTCGAGTGCGTCGCGTCGCGCAGCGCGGCGCCCGCGGTCAGCGCGCGGAGCAGGCCCAGGTTGGTGACCAGGCCGTCGACGCGGCTCGCGGCCAGCGCGTCGCCGAGCGCGTCCAGGGCGGCCGTGCGTGTCGCGCCACCGGCGACGACCTTCGCGAGCATCGGGTCGTAGTGCGGCGTGACCTCCAGGCCGGTCTCGATCCAGGCGTCCACCCGGACGCCGGCCGGGAACTCCGCGCGCGTCACCAGGCCGGTCGAGGGCGCGTTGTCCTTGTCCGGGTCCTCGGCGTAGACGCGGGCCTCGACCGCGACCCCGTTCGCCCGCCAGTCCCGGTCGAACAGCTCGTCGAGGACGTCGCCGCGCGCCAGCCGCAGCATGGCGTCGACCAGGTCCACGCCGTAGACGACCTCGGTGACCGGGTGCTCGACCTGCAGGCGGGTGTTGACCTCGAGGAACGCGGCCTCCTCCCGGACCGGGTCGTAGACGAACTCCACCGTGCCGGCCGAGCGGTAGCGCACCGACCGGGCGAGTTCGGCGGCGGTGCGGGCGATCTCGGCGCGCACCGCGCCGGGCAGCGCCGGCGCCGGGGCCTCCTCGATCACTTTCTGGTTGCGCCGTTGCAGCGAACAGTCGCGGTCGCCGATCACCGCGATCCGGCCGGCGCCGTCGCCGAACAGCTGCACCTCGACGTGGCGGGCCGGGCGCACCAGCCGTTCCAGGAACACCCCGGCGGAGCCGAAGTTCGCCGCGGCCAGCCGCGCGACCCGGTCGTAGGCGGCGCGCACCTCGGGCAGCGAGTGGCAGGCCTGCATGCCGATGCCGCCGCCGCCCCCGGTGGCCTTCAGCATGACCGGCAGGCCGATCGACGCGGCGGCGTCCACCGCGGCCTCGGCCGACGCCAGCAGCCCGGAGCCGGCCAGCAGCGGGACGCCGGCCGCGGTGGCCAGTTCCCGGGCGGTGTGTTTGGCGCCGAACGCCTCGATCTGCGCGGGCGTCGGGCCCACGAACGCGAGCCCGGCGTCGGCGCACGCGCGGGCGAACGTGACGTTCTCGGAGAGGAAACCGTAGCCGGGGTGGATCGCCCCGGCGCCGGTCGCGGCGGCGGCCTCGAGGATCGCGTCGGTACGCAGGTAGGAGTCGCGGGCCGGGGCGGGGCCGAGCCGCACCGCGGTGTCCGCTTCGCGAACGTGCGGTGCGGCGCGGTCGGCGTCGGAGAAGACCGCGACGGTCGTCATCCCGAGCGCGCGGGCCGACCGGATGATCCGGCGCGCGATCTCCCCGCGGTTCGCGATCAGCAGCGTGTCGAAGCTCATTCCGGCACCGTCACGATCATCCGCAGCGGCGTGGGGTCGAAGTCGTTGCACGGGTTGTTCATCTGGGGGCAGTTGCTGACCAGGACGAGCACGTCCACGTCGGCGCGGATCGCGACCCGCTTGCCCGGCCCGGAGATGCCGTCGACGATCCCGAGCGTCCCGTCCGCCTCCACCGGCACGTTCATGAACCAGTTCAGGTTGGACACGACGTCCCGGGCGCCCAGTCCGTGGCGCGCGGCCTCGGCCAGGAAGTTCTCCCGGCAGCCGTGCTGGTGGGCGGTGTGGTGGCCGTAGCGCAACGTGTTGGACTCCTTGCCGCACGCGCCGCCGATCGTGTCCTGCCGGGCCACCTCGTTGCCGACGACGGTCATCAGCGCGTTGCCGTACTGGCTGCGCAGCACCGTGCCTTCCCGGACGTAGGCGTTGCCCTGCCAGGCCAGCGTGTCCGGCACGCTGTAGCGCTCGGTGCGGTCGGCGTCGGCGTAGATCAGGCAGTCGGCGGACTGGTTGCCGCCGACGTCGACGATCGTCAGCACGTGCCCGGCGGCGACGACACCCGACCAGGGCGCGCGGGGTGCGACCCGCTCGTCGAGCACGACCGGGCCGGGGATCAGGGCGTCGCTCACAGTCCTCGCGCCTCCGCGTAGTCGATCGTGTTCAGGTAGGCCCGGTGGGTCTCCGGGGTGGCGGCGGCGCTCGCGGCGGTGGGCGCCGTGCGCCAGGCGTGCACACGCAGCGGGCCGACGGTGAACGTCTCGCGCGGATCCAGCGGGTGCGCCGTGTTCGCGATGAGAACGATCAGCGGCAACTCCGCGCGCAGGTCCACCTCGGCCGGTCCGGCCGAGCCCTCCCACCGCAGCGTGCCGTCCTCCTCGACCCGGACGCCCTGGAAGAACGAGACGCTCGGGGGCAGGTCGCGCGGGCCGAGGTCGTGCTTCGCCGCGGCCAGCGTGAACAGCGACCGGCCCGACGGGCTGGGCCCCTCGGGCGCGGCGTCGCCGTACTTGCGCGTGTTCCAGGCGTCGGACGTGGTGCCGCAGAACGCGTCGTGGCGCCCGGACGTGTCGGCGGTGATCGTGGCGAGCACCCGGCCGTCGCCGGAGAGCAGCGGGTGCCCCGCCCCGAGGTAGGCCTGCCAGGGGATCTTCTGCGTGTCGGCGACGTTGAGCCGCTCCCACGGCGCCACCGCGTTGAAGAGCAGCACGTGCGCGCAGGCGTCGCCGGTGACGTCGGTGAGCCGGATCGTGGTGCCGCGGGCCACGACCTTGGCCGTGTACCCGCCCGGCGCGACCGTCTCGGCCCAGGTGAGCGCGGCCTTCTCGACGCCGTCCGGAGCGAACGGCGAGCTCGACGCGGGCAGGTAGGGCATCCAGTCGGCGTCGGTGCCGGCCCGGGAGCGTGCGTCGTCGCGGGCAGCGAACACAGTGGACGTGTCGCGGGTCATGCGGCGCCCCCTCGGTGATTTCTGTCGACTGACAGAAATCACCTTCGGGTTCCGGCGTTTCGCCCGCGTTTCCCCCGTGAAACGTTCCCGGGCTCAGGGCGTGGCGGCCAGCCGGGCCAGCAGCGCGTCGCCGGCCAGCCCGGCGGCCTCGGCGGACTCGCCGTGCAGGCCGGCCAGCGCCAGGCAGGCGTGGGCGATCTCGCGGTCCAGGTCCGGGCGGCCCGGCAGCGTCGGCACCATCTCGACGACGTGCAGGCAGGCCGCACCGAGCACCTCGGCGCCCACCGGGTGGTGCGGGGGAGCCGCGCCCGCGGCCAGCTCGGCGTAGACCGCCGCCAGCTGGGCGCGGTGCTCGCGGAACGGCGCGAACGCCGGCGCCTGACGCACTTCGGGCGCCAGGTACAGCGTGGCCACGCCCAGCGGCCCCGCCCGCAGCGTGCCGACGTCACGCACCGCGAGCGCGTAGAGCGCCGCCGCCGGGCCCGGCGCACCGGCGCGGATCGTGTCGACCAGATCGAGCGTCGGGCGCACCGACGCCTCCAGCAGCTCGAGCAGGATCTCGTCCTTGCCGGGGAAGTAGTAGTACAGCGACGCCTGCCGGATGCCGACCCGTTCGGCGATCGCCCGCGTCGACGTGGCCGCGAACCCCGACTCGCCGAACAGCGCCGCCGCCGCGTCCAGGATCTCCTGGCGCGGGGTCCGGTCCGGATGCCGGGACTCGCGCACCCGTGGGCGTCCCGCGCGGCTGGTGTTCACGCCGCCGATGCTGCCATGCCCGGCGCCGGGCGGGGCACACCGCGTCGGGCGGGGGACACGGGGATTTAACCGATCACGCACCCTGCCCGGAACACAGCGACCCCACGCTCATGGCCAATTCCTGTCGAGCGACAGAAATCCCAGAGGTGGAGTCATGAGCACAGCCGCGCCGGAACGATCGCCCATCGGCTACAAGCAGGAACTGCACCGCGGCGTCGGGACGTTCGCGTCCTTCGCCGCCGGCTTCTCGTTCGTCTCGATCCTCACGACCGTGTTCCAGCTGTTCGGGCTGGGCTTCCTGCTCGGCGGGGCGTCGTTCTTCTGGGCCTGGCCGGTGGTGTTCGTCGGCCAGCTCTTCGTCGCGCTGTGCTTCGCCGAGCTGGCCGGGCGCTGGCCGGTGTCCGGGGCGATCTTCCAGTGGTCGAGCCGGCTGGCCGGCACGAGCTGGGGCTGGTTCACCGGCTGGATCATGATCGTCGGCCAGATCCTCACCGTCGCCGTGGCCGCGATCGCCGCCCAGGCCGTGCTCCCGGCGATCTGGTCGGGCTTCCAGCTCGTCGGCGGGTCCGGCGCCGACCCGTCGATCCTGTCGCCGACCGGCGCCAAGAACGCGGTCGTGCTCGGCATCGCCCTGCTCGTCGTCACGACGCTGGTGAACATCCTCGGCATCCGGCAGATGGCCGCGGCGACCAGCTTCGGCGTCGCGATCGAGATCGTCGGTGTGGTCGTCCTGATCGGCGTGCTGTTCGCGCTGTCCGAGCGCGGGCCCGGCGTGGTGCTGCACCACACCGGCTGGGAGGGCAGCGGCAACTACTTCTTCGCCTGGCTCGCCTCGGCGCTGATGGCCGCGTACGTCATGGTGGGCTTCGACTCCGCCGGTGAGCTCGCCGAGGAGACGCACTCGCCGCGCAAGACCACGCCGAAGACGATCATCCGCGCGCTGACGACGTCGGGCCTCGGCGGTGGCCTGCTGATCCTGGGCGCGCTGATGGCCGCACCGAGCCTCACCGACGGCAACCTCTCGTCGCTCGGGCTGTCCTGGGTGATCACCGAGCGGCTCGGCGACGTGTTCGGGCGGCTGCTGCTCTGCTGCGTCGCGGTGGCGGTGTTCGCGTGCACGCTGGCCGTGCAGACGTCCGGCGCGCGGATGACGTACTCGATGGCCCGCGAGGGCGCGCTGCCGTTCGCGAAGGCGCTCGGCACGGTGTCACCGCGCACCGGTACGCCGGTCGTCACGTCGATCGTGGTGGGGGCGGGTGCCGCGCTGGCGCTGGCGGTGAACGTCAACTCGACGACGATCTTCACCGCGCTCTCCAGCATCTGCATCGCGATGCTCTACGTCGCCTACCTGGGCGTGACGCTGCCCCTGCTGGTGGTGCGGATCAAGCACCGCGACACCGACCACTTCCCGGCCGGGCACGACGAGGACGGGAAGCCGCTGTTCACGATGGGCCGGTTCGGGATCGCGGTGAACGCGCTGGCCGTGGTCTACCAGGTGATCATGATCGTCAACCTGATGTGGCCGCGGCCGGAGATCTACGACCTCTCCACGAACGGCAACTGGGTGCTGCAGTACAGCGCGGTGCTGTTCGTCGGCGCGGTCGTGGCCGTCGGCGCGGTGTACTTCGGAGGGAAGCGGCTGCACGGTCGCATCGACCTGGTTCACATCCCGCACACCCACGTGGCGGTGGACGAGGCCTGACTCAGCGCGGCGGGGCCGGGGCCCGGCCGGTCGTCGTCGCGTCGACGGCGACCGTGTCCGCGATCCGGTCCTGGAAGCCCTGCCCGCGCGGGTCGTTGACCATCACCATCGTGTTCAGCACCGCGACCAGCGTGATCACGAAACTGCCGACGACGAACGCCTCGCGGGCCAGCGCCCGGCCGATCGTGAGCCGGGCGCCGTCGTAGCGGGTGACCCGCACCCCGAACAGCCACTTGCCGGCGGTGGCCCCGGCCAGCCGCACCGGGACGACGAGCCAGACCGCGGCGAACAGCGCCGCGACCCACCAGGGCGACACGGACGCCACGGCGGCGCACACCGCGACGTCGACGAGCCGCGCCCCGCCGCGACGGACCAGCGCGGCGGGGCGTCCGGCCCGGGTGCCCTGCGAGTGCACCTCGACCCACTCGACGGAGTCGTCGGGCCGCGTGTCCTGGGGTACTGGGGTCACGAACCCAACACGAACGCCCCGGCCGTCCGGTTCAGCGGGTGATCGTGAACATGTAGCAGCCGTGGATCACGTTGCGGCTGTGCACCGTCGCCACCGCGGGGTCGGCGAACAGTTCCTCGATGGCCGGTTCCGCGTCCGCGCCCTCGATCAGCACGCCGCCGGTGATGCGGCCGTCGGCGTCGTAGGCCCGGAACACCTGGCGGCGCGGGCGGAACGCCTCCGGGTAGACGCCCGGCTCGGCGTACCCCGCGCAGGCGTCCGCGTGGACGAACACCGGCCCCACCTCGCGGTACGCCCCCGCGGTGCCGCCGGGCCGGTAGGCGACGAGCGCCACCCGCTCGCCGGCCCGGGCGTTCCGCAGGCAGCACCGCAGCGGCGCCCCGTCCTCGTCGGTGGTGAACGGGGCCAGCGGCGCCCCCGCGTCGTCGGCGCCGCTCGTCCGCATCGCGCTCAGCCGGGCGGGGGGAATCGGGGAGATCACGAACGTCATGGCTCGATCGTGGCGCCGTTCCCGGCCGCCGTCTGGCGGGAATCGGTCGGGGGGTCCGCGACGGCGACGGTCGTCGAGCCCACGCGGGCGGCGATCGCGGTGCCCAGCTGCGTGGTGGTACCGGCGCCGCCGAGGTCGGGGGTGAGGGCGTCGGCCGGCCCGGCGAGGACGGCTTCGACGGCGCTGAGCAGGGCGGCGGCGGCGTCCGGTTCGCCCAGGTGCTCGAGCATCATCGCGCCGCACCAGATCTGTCCGATCGGGTTCGCGATGCCCCGCCCGGCGATGTCCGGCGCGGACCCGTGCACGGGCTCGAACAGGCTCGGGTACCGGCGCTCCGGGTTGATGTTCGCGCTCGGTGCGATCCCGAGCGTCCCGGTGCAGGCCGGGCCGAGATCGGACAGGATGTCGCCGAACAGGTTGCTCGCCACCACCACGTCGAAACGATCGGGGTTGAGCACGAAGTGCGCCGCCAGGGCGTCGATGTGGTATTTGTCCCGGTCGACGTCGGGGTAGTCGCGGCCGACCGCCTCCACCCGCTCGTCCCAGTACGGCATCGAGATCGCGATCCCGTTGCTCTTCGTCGCCGACGTGAGGTGCCGTGCCTCGCGTCCGCGCGCGTACTCGAACGCGAACCGCAGCACCCGGTCGACGCCGTGGCGGGTCATCACGGTCTCCTGCAGCACGATCTCGCGCTCGGTGCCCTCGAACACGCGCCCACCGACGCTGGAGTACTCACCCTCGGTGTTCTCCCGGACGACCACGAAGTCGACGTCGCCGGGAGCCCGCCCGGCCAGCGGGCCGCGCACGCCCGGCAGGAGCCGCACCGGGCGCAGGTTCACGTACTGGTCGAACACCCGCCGGAATCGCAGCAGGCTGCCCCAGAGCGACACGTGGTCGGGCACGACCGCCGGCCAGCCGACCGCGCCGAAGTAGATCGCGTCGAACGCCTCCAGGGTCGGCTGCCAGTCGCCGGGCAGCATCGTGCCGTGCCGCTCCCAGTACGCGGCGCTGGCGAAGTCGAACTCGACGACGTCGAGCGCGAAGTCGTGGGTCTCGGCGGCCCGCCGCAGACAGCGGAGGCCCTCGGGAACGACCTCGCGGCCGATCCCGTCGCCCGGGATCACCGCGATGCGGTAGCGCGCAGACATGCCCGTACCCTCCGCCGACCGGGCCGGACCGGACAAGGCACTTGCCGGCAAGCCTTTCTTTCGCGTACTGAAAGAGCATGAGTTCGGTGGACGAT
The DNA here is from genome assembly GCF_039524755.1 of Cryptosporangium japonicum. Taxonomy (NCBI): domain Bacteria; kingdom Bacillati; phylum Actinomycetota; class Actinomycetes; order Cryptosporangiales; family Cryptosporangiaceae; genus Cryptosporangium; species Cryptosporangium japonicum. The sequence goes on along the minus strand of NZ_BAAAGX010000016.1, from coordinate 427,153 downwards.
CTGGCGTTCTTCCGGGTCGTCGCGCGGAGCGAGACCCTCACCGCGGCGGCCCGGGAGTTCGGCTGGTCGCTGCCGGTGGTCAGCAAGCGACTCACCGCGCTGGAGAAGCGGCTCGCGATCCGGTTGGTGCAGCGCGGCACCCGCCGGCTCACGCTCACCTCGGAGGGCGAGCTCTACGCCGACCGGGCCGGCCGCATCCTCGACCAGCTCCGCGAACTGGACGACGTGGTCACCGCCGGTGTCCGCGGCCGCCTGGTCGTGCACGCCACGCTCGGGCTGGGCCGCGCCCACATCGCGCCGCTGCTCGGCGCGTTCGCGGCCGCCCACCCGGCGCTGCACTGCGAACTGCACACCTCGGCGCTGCCCCTGCGGCCGCACCGCCGCGAGTTCGACGTCGCGATCCACGTCGGCGCCCCGCCGGACTCGACGTTGCGGCTGCGCCGCCTCGCGGAGAACCGGCGGGTGCCGTGCGCCGCGCCGGCGTACCTGGCGGCCCGCGGCGAACCGCGGACCGTCGAGGACCTGGCCGCGCACGACTGCATCGTGTTGCGTGAGAACGAGGGTGACTTCGCCCTCTGGCGCTTCGGCGACGCCACGAACCAGCGGCGGGTCCGGGTGAGCGGCCCACTCTCCAGCAACGACGGCGACGTGGTGACCGAGTGGGCCCGTGCGGGCCGGGGGATCGTGATGCGTTCGCTCTGGCAGGTGCGCCGCCACCTCGACGACGGCTCGCTGGTGCGTGTCCTCCCGGAGGTGCCGACGCCGCCGGCGGACATCTACGCGCTGCTCGACGGCGACCGGCACGTTCCCCGGCGGGTCAGCGACCTCCTCGACCACCTGGCGGCGGCCCTGCCGGAGCGTCTCGCCGGCCGGTGACCGCGAACCCGCGGGGTCAGGGCTTGCGCGCCACCGCGCCGTAGACCGGAGCACGCTCGCCCGGCTCCTCGGCGCTGATCCGGTCGTCCGGGCCCGGACGCCAGCGCTGGACCAGGACCACACCTGGTTCGGCGAGCTCCAGCCCGTCGAAGAACCGGGCGATCTCCTCCCGGCGGCGAGGGCGGAGCACCATCCCCTGCGCCCGGTACATCGCCACGGTCCGCGCCGTCTCGTCCGGCAGGAACTCCGCCGTGAGGTGGGACATCACCAGGTACGAGCCGGCGGGCAGCGCGGCCAGCAGCGTGCCGAGGGCGCCGTAGGGGTCGTGCTCGTCGTCCAGGAAGTGCCCGACCGCGAGCAGCAGCAACCCGATCGGCCGGTCGAAGTCGAGCGTCTCCCGTGCGGCGGCCAGGATCGTCAGGGGGTTCCGGACGTCCGCGTCGACGTAGCCGGTCGAGCCCTCGGGCGAGCTCGACAGCAGCGCCCGGGCGTGGGCCAGCACGATCGGGTCGTTGTCCACGTAGACGACCCGCGCCGACGGGGTCAGGGCCTGCGCGACCTCGTGCACGTTCGGTGAGGTCGGCAAGCCGGTGCCGACGTCGAGGAACTGGTCGATGCCCGCCTCGCCGGCCAGGAACGTCACCGCCCGGCGGAGAAAGTCCCGGTTGGCCAGCGCCCCGATCTCGGCGGCCGGGTTGGCGCGCATGGCGTCGGCCACCCGGCGGTCGGCGGCGAAGTTGTCCCGGCCGCCGAGCAGCGCGTCGTAGACCCGGGCCGGATGCGGAACGCCGGTGTCCAGCGCGGAGGGCGTTCGGTTCCCGGAATTCGCGTCCACGGGCGCAGCGTAGCGAACTGTCCGCCGTGGACGGTCGGAGTCGACCGGGCCGGCCCGAGAACCGGTTCGGGGGTGAGCCGCGATAGTCCTCGGTATGCACGCACTCTTTCCCTGGCGTCGGCCGCAGCGCGCGCCGGGACCCGAGGAGCCCGCGCCGCCGGGCGCCGACTGCACCGACGAGGTCCTCCTGGCGGCAGTCGCCGCCGGCCGCGTCGACGCACTGCGTGAGCTGCACCGGCGGCACGCGCCCTGGTTGCGGGCCCGGCTGTCGCGGCGGTGCGCCGACCCCGATCTGGTCGCCGACGTCGTCCAGGACACGTTCGTGGCGGTCTGGCGGAGCGCCGGCCGGTACCGGTCCGCCGGCCCCGACGCCGGTGCCTGGATCTGGACGATCGGCGTCCGCCGGTTGATCTCGACACTGCGTGCCGCCCGGCCGCCGTTCGTGGAACTCGGCCGCGCCGACGACGTCACCCAGTCCGCCGAGGACCTCGTGCTGCTCGGCGTCGAGCACAGCGACGTGGGAACGGCCGTGTCCGGCCTCTCGCCGGAGCTGCGCGCGGTCATCCAGGCCACGGTGCTCGACGGGCTGACCACCCGGGAGGCCGCCCAGCTGCTCGGCATCCCCGAGGGCACGGTCAAGACCAGGGCCCGGCGCGCCCGGGCACAGCTACGGGAGTTGCTGACATGAGCGACTGGCACGTCCCCACCGATCTGCTCACGGCCTACCGGCACGGAACGCTGACCCCGGCGCAGGTGATGTCGGTGGAGGCCCACGTCACCGGCTGCCGGGCGTGCCGGGCGACGGCACCGGCCGACGACGCCTGGTTGGCCGGGTCGTGGGCCCGGATCGAGGACGTGGTCGACCGGCCCCGGCGCGCTCCGGCGGAGCGGGCGCTGGCCCGCGTCGGACTACCGGAACACCTGGCCCGGCTGCTCCTGGCCACCCCGACGCTGAGCCGGGCCTGGCTCACGTCCGTCGTGCTGGTGCTGGCGTTCGCGGTGGGCGCCGCCCGGTTCGCCGACGCCGACCGGGCGTTGCTGACGGCGTTCCTGATCGTCGCGCCGGTGCTGCCGCTCGCCGGGATCGCGGTCGCGTACGGACCGACCGTCGACCCGGCCTACGAGCTGCACGCCGCGACTCCGCTGGCCGGTGCCCGGCTGCTGCTCGTCCGGGCCGGTGCGGTGCTCGCCCCGGCGGCGCTGCTGACCGGGGCGGCCGCGCCCTTCGTCGGAGGGCCCGCCGCGCTCAGCTTCGCGTGGCTGCTTCCCGGGCTGACGCTGAGCACGGCGTGCCTCGCGGCCGGAACCCGGTTCCCGGTGCCGGTGCTGGCCGGGACGCTCGCCGCCGTCTGGGTCGCCGTCTGCCTGCTGGCGACCGACACCTACGTCGTCTTCTCCGGCCCGGCACAGGTGCTCTACGGCGGCGCCGCCGCGTTGTTCACCGCCGTCCTCTACCGGCGGCGCGGCCGCCTCGACCCGGGAGAGCCCCGTTGACCGACACCGTCGTGCTGACCGGCATCACCAAACGCTACGGACGCCGGACCGCTCTCGACCGGCTCGACCTGACGCTCGGCGCCGGGGTCACCGGGATCCTCGGTCCCAACGGCGCGGGCAAGACCACGTTGCTGCGCTGCCTCGCCACCACGCTCGCGCCGGACTCCGGCACGATCCGGGCGCTCGGCCTCGATCCCGCCGATCGGGCCGACCGCACCGAACTGCGCCGGCGACTCGGCTACCTGCCGCAGGACCCGGGCTGCTACCCGCACTTCACCGCGTTCGACCTGGTGGACTACGTCGCCATCCTCAAGGACCTCACCGACCGCGCCGAACGTCACCGGGAGGTGCGTCGGGTGCTGGCCGACGTCGGCCTGACCGACCGGGCGACGACCCGCGTCCGCAAGCTCTCCGGCGGGATGCGCCAGCGGCTGGCGCTGGCGCAGGCGCTGCTCGCCGATCCCGACCTGCTGATCCTGGACGAGCCGACGGTCGGGCTGGACCCCGAGCAGCGGATGCGGTTCCGGCGGCTGGTGTCCCGGGTCGGCGAGGACCGCACGGTGGTGCTCTCCACCCACCAGACCGAGGACGTCGCCGCGCTCTGCGAACGGGTCGTAGTGGTCTCCGGTGGCCGGGTGGTCTTCGACGGCACGCCGTTCGCGCTCGCCGCCGCGGCGGAGGGGCACGTCTGGTCGACCGCGGAGCGCCCGGCCGGCGGACAGTACTGGCGCGGCGCCGACGGCCGGTACCGGGTCCTCGGCGACCGTCCGGCCGGAGGCGAGTCCGCCGAACCGACCGTCGAGGACGGGTACCTGCTGCGTCTCGCTGAGCCGGTGCCGGCGTGACCGGCGCGCTGTTCCGCTCCGAACTCGGCCGGGCGCTGCGCAACCCGCTGCTCTGGCTGGTGGCGGTCGCCGTGCACGCGGCCGCGGTCCGGACCCGGCTGTCGGGCACCGCGGCCTGGGCCCCCGATCTGACCATCGAGACGGTCGACGCGACCGGTGACGCGCTGTTCGTCGCCGCGGGGGTGCTGCTCGGCGCGAACCTGGCGATCCTGCGTGAGCGTCGGATGCCCGAGCGGCTCGCCGCGCTGCCCGGTCGCCCGGCCGACCGTGCGGTGGCGGTGGCGGGCGCGTTCGCCGTCCTGGGTGCCGTGGTCGCCGCGCTGCAGATCGCCGCGTACCTGGTGCTCCGGATCGCGCAGGGGTCGGTCGGCGGTCACCTCGACGGCTTCGAGGTGGCCTGCGGGGTCACGGTCGCGGCTCTCGCGGCTCCGCTCGGGGTCGCGCTGGGACGCTGGGTGCCGTCGCTGGTCGCCGCTCCGCTGGTGCTGTTCGCGCTGATGCTGCTGACGCTGCTCAATCGCAACCTCGGCGGCTTCGGCGGGTGGTTCCTCCCGCTGGTGTTGATCCGCACGACCGACGGGCCGGCCCGGCCCTCGGAGCTGCACCTGGTCTACCTGGTCGCCGTCGGGGTGGCCGGCGTCGGCGTGGCGCTCCTGCGGCACCGGTCGCGGCGGCGTGGTGCGGTGCTCGGTGTCGTGCTGACCGCACTCGTGCTCGGCGTCTCGACGGGCGCCGCGGCCCAGGCCCGGCCGGGCCCGGGCCCCGACGGCCGGGCAGCCGAGGGCCGGGCCGGCACGGACTGCCGCCGGATCGGTGCGGTGACGTACTGCGCGCTGCGCGGGTACACCGGCTGGATCCCCCGCTGGGCGGCGGCCGTCGCCCCGATCGAGGCGGCCCTGCCGGCGTCCGCCCGCGACGGGCTGCCGACGATCGTGCAACACACGGCCGGTGCGCCGGGCGACACGACGGGTTCGGTGCCGGTCTGGAGCGTGTGGGGTCGGGGCGCGTCCGAACGCCCCTACCGGGACTTCCTGGCCGGGGACGTCGCGGCCCGGGCCACCGGTCTGGACACCGGCGAGCGGTGCGACGCGTCCGGCCAGGCCAGGACCGTCGTCGCGCTCTGGTTGCTGGGTCAGGTCACCGGGCGGGCCGCCGGACCGGCGACGATCACGGTGACGATCGCGACGACCGGCAGCGGCGGACGGACCCTCGTCACCCGCGCCACCCCGCTCGGAGTGTCCTACGGCGCCGGCGAGATCGAGCACGCGAGCCGGCTGCTGACCATGCCGGAGGCCGGGCGACGGATCCGGGCGCACTGGTCGGTGCTGGTCGACCCGGCCACGCCGATCGCGCGGGCACTGCCGCTCCTGGGCCTGTCCGGCCACCACCACGACTCACCCCTGGGGCCTCCGCGATGCGCCTGACCGTCCTGCTGGTTCGTCCGCTGGCCCGTGCGCTCGACTGGGGTCCGCTGCTGGCGGTGCTGGCCGCCGGCCTGTCGACCAGCGCGATCGTCGAACCCCGGACCGGGTCGGCGCTGCTCGTCCTGCGCATGATCGCGGCGCTGACCGGCGGCGCGGCCGCGTTCGCGCTCGTCGACCCGATGGACGCCGGCACCCGCGCGGCGCCGGTCGGCCGGGGGCGTCGTCAGTGGATCCGGTGCGGTCTCGCGCTCGGCGCGGCGACGGGAATCGGGGGAGGGGCGCTGGTGGTCGTCGCGAACCGGGTGCCGACGCCGCTGCCGGTCGGTGGCCTCGCGGTGGAGATGGCCCTGCTCACGGCGATCGGCCTGGCCGGTGGCGCGGTGAGCGTCCGGAGCGCACCGGGCCGCGCGGCGGCGCTGGGTGGCCTGTTCACGGTGGCCGCCGTCGTCGGGGCCTCGCTGCTGCTGCCCGACCACTACACGCCCTGGACCGGGCCCGGCGACGCCCGCTGGGACCACGTCCACCACCTGCTGGCCGGTGCGCTCGCCGTGCCCGTGCTGGTGCTGGCCCTCGCCAACCGCGAGGGGGTCAGAGGGCTCCGACGGAGAGGCTGACGGTGGGTGCGCGTACGGCGGCGGCGGAAGCGGGACCCCGCCCGGTGGAGGTGGCACGGGCGGGGAACTCACGTGCCGCGCCGTACACGGCGAGGTCTTGTTCAGGACGCGATACCGACGTCCGGGATGCGGCTCCACGCGCGTTCCTGGGCCGGCGTCAGCGCGGGCCAGGTCGTGGCGCCCGGGCGGGGGCGGATCCGGGTGAAGAACGGACCGGGGCGGTAACCGGGCACATAGGAGCACGCGCCGGTGCACGACGCCGCGACGGACTCCGGGGACGCGGCGCGGCCCGTGCGTACCCATCCGTCGAGCGCCCCGAGCGCGGCCAGGTACTCGTCGATGGTCGCGCCCCCGTGTCCGGTGCCGCTGATGAACGTCCGGACCAGCCGGGGCGGCCGGTACGCCGACTCGTTCTCCACGAACACCTGCGGGTCGCCGATCGTGTGCAGGGTCAGCACCGGAACGCGCACCTGGCCGGTGAGGTCGCTGTCGTAGGACAGGTCCCGGCGCGCGGCCGGATCGGCGGCGAAGCGTTCGACGCCGGCGTTGAGGGCCCGGTCGTCGTGCGAGCCGGTGTAGCGCACACCCTGGTTGCCGAACGGGCTGCGGCCGCCCAGGCGCCGCACGATGTCCCGGAACAGGAACGTCGCGTACCGCAGGTGGACGCCGAGCGCGCGCTCGGGCAGGCGGGTCACCGCGAGGACGTCGTCGAGGACGCGCTGCTGGCGCGCGGTGCGGTGCCCGGGCCGACCGGTGCACGCCTCCAGCCGGGCCTGGACGTCGTCGGGGGTCAGCGTCGAGTCCGCGGGCAGCCCGGCCCGGGCCGGTCCGGGCAGGTTGCGGCAGTAGTACTGGTAGACCGCGCGCAGGTCGACCCGCGCGTCGTAGCCGCGGGACCCGCCGGCGAGCAGCCCGTCGGTCAGCAGCACGCCGTCCCAGGAGGCGGGGTGGACCTCCGCGGCCTTGGCGGCGACGTTGCCACCCCACGACTGGCCGTGCAGGTAGGTCCGGGACGGCCGGCCCACGGTCTCGACGAAGCGACGCCGGGCGCTCTCGGTGTCCGCGGCGGCCATCCACACCCCGTACCCGCCGCGGCGGTACGACGAGCCGACCCAGGCGTAGCCGCGCTCGACGAGCGCGGACCAGGACGCCAGGTCCGCGGCCGGCCCGTCGGCCGACGTGGTGTCATCGGGCCCGCCGTGGGCGTAGACGACGAGCGCGCCGTTCCAGCGTTCCGGCACGGCGATCGAGTACCAGGCGCCCGCGGCGTCCCGGCCGGCGTAGCAGGTGGCCCGGCCGGCGAGCGGCGCCGGGCAGGCCCGGTCGGGTGCGGCGACCGCGGCGCCGCCGAGCGTCGTCGCCAGTGCGGCGGCGACGAGCGCGCCGGACAGGGCGCGTCGTAAGCGCGTTCTCACTCGCCCAGCAGCGCGCTCAACCCGCCCCGCGCGTCCTCGATGACGACCGCCTCGGCCGTGCCCTCGTCGCCGGCGCGCAGGGCGTCGACGAGGGCGCGGTGCGTCGCCCAGCGCTCCTCGCCGAAGTGCGGGTCCTCGAGGGCGCGTTCCAACCGGCGGGCCCGGCTCTCCGCCTGCGAGAACACCCGGGTCTGGTCGAGCAGGCGCACCAGCACGGGGTTGCCCGCGCAGGCGTTGACCGCGTCGTTGAACCGCTGCACGGTGTCGAGCAGCTGGTTGATGTGCCGCGTCGTCGGGGCGGAGTCCGACAGCCGTTTCCTGATCACGATGCGCAGGTCGTCGGCCTCGTCGAGTATCGCGTCGAGGTTGTCGAGCTTCTCCGGCGTCGCGTGGCGGGCCGCGAACCGCGCGACCATCCCGCGCAGCGCCACCTCCACCTCGGCGAGGTCCTGCAGCGCGGTGTCGCCGAGGTCGGAGACCTTCACGGTGCGGGGCCCGGTGCGCGTGAGCAGCCCGTCCTGCTCCAGCCGCCGGATCGCCTCGCGGACCGGCGTAGGGCTCACCGAGAGGCGTTCGGCCAGGCCGCGTTCGGTCACCTTCTGTCCCGGCCGCAGCTCACCGGTGACGATCGCCGCCCGCACCGATCGGTAGGCCTGGTCGGCGAGTGTGTCGCTGGTGAGCGTCGCGAGCGAGTCGGTGACCACCGGGCGAGCTTAGCGTCAGGACATGGCAAGGCAATAAGCAATGCTTGACGAATTTGCTATAGCAAAATACCGTGAGCCGCTCCGAGGGAGAGGAGCGAGATGGACCGAGTGCGCATCATGACGCCGACCGGCATGCTCGGCGCCGGCTGGGACGAGTCCACCATCGAACGCGGGCTCGCGCTCGGGGTCGACGTGATCACGGTGGACGGCGGTTCCACCGACTCCGGGCCGTACTACCTCGGCTCGGCGACCGCCAAGACGACCGCGCAGGCCGTGGCCCGCGACCTGCGTAGCCTGCTCAACGCCGCCGCCCGGGCGGGTGTGCCGCTGATCATCGGCTCCTGCGGCACCAGCGGCACCGACGCCGGCGTCGACTGGGTGGCCGGTATCGCCGCCAAGGTCATGGCCGAGGAGGGCCTCGACCTCCGGGTCGCCCGGATCTACAGCGAGCAGGCCCCGGCCGCGCTCACCGGGCAGCTGGACCGCATCCATCCGCTGCCTCCGCTCGGCGACCTCACCGCCGAGACCCTGGAGAGCTGCACGCACATCGTCGGCATGATGGGGCACGCCCCGATCGTCGAGGCGCTCCGCGGCGGCGCCCAGGTGGTGCTGGCCGGGCGCGCCACCGACACCGCGGTCGCGGCCGCGTTCCCGCTCCTGCACGGCATGCCGGCCGGCCCGACCTGGCACGCGTCGAAGATCGTCGAGTGCGGCGGCCAGTGCACCACCGACCCGCGCGGCGGCGGTGTGCACACCACGATCGACGCGGGCGGTTTCACGATCGAACCGCTCTCGCCGGGCAGCGCCTGCACGCCGTACACGGTGGCCGCGCACATGCTCTACGAGACCGTGAACCCGTTCGAGATGCGTGAACCGGACGGCACGCTGGATGTCCGCGATGCGACCTACGTCGCTCTGGACGAACGCACGGTGCGGGTCGAAGGGTCCCGGTTCCACCTCGCCGACCAGCACACGATCAAGCTCGAAGGCGCCCGGATCACCGGCTACCAGACCACGTCGTTCACCGCGATCCGCGACCCGCTGATCCTCGCCGACGTCGAGGGCTGGGCCGACCTGTTCCGCCACCACCTGCGCCTCCGGGTCACCCAGACGCTCGGCCTCGCCGACGACGCCTACGCGTTCGACGTGCGTCTCTACGGGCACAACGCGGTACTCGGCGAGCTCGAGCCCGACGCCGGGCCGCCGCGCGAGGTCGGCGTGATGCTGCTGGTCAACGCACCCGACCAGGCCACCGCCACCGCGGTCGCCAAGGTCGCGAACCCGCTGATGCTGCACCTGCCCGCCGCGTCGATGCACTACCTGCCCAGCCTCGCGTTCGCGGGCTCACCGGCGGAGACCGAGCGGGGCGCCGCGTACGAGTTCGTGCTCAACCACGTCGTGGACAGCGACCCCACCGAACTGTTCCGCATCGAGTACGGAGTGGTCCGATGACGACGGTCGGTGATCTCGCGCTCGAGGTGCGGTCGAAGAACGCCGGCCCGTTCTGGGTGACGATGGAAGTGTTCCTGCGCGACGCCGACGGCTACCGGGCGGTCGGGTTCGTCGACGAGCACACGATCGCCGGCCTCTACCGCGTCGACCCCGCAACCGTGCAGATCTTCCGCCTCCCGTCGCTGAACATCGTGAAGATCTCGTTCCCCCGCCCGGTCTCGCAGGGTTCGCTGCTCGACCGCGACATGCACGCCGGCCAGCACCACGTCCCGCTGGCCGCCCTGACGCTGCACCCGTGATCCCTCGTCAACGACGACACCGAGGTACACCATGAGAAAGTTCGCGTCCTTCTCCGTCGTACTCGTCCTCGCCTTGGCCGCCTGCGGCAGCAACGCCGGTGAGAGCACCACGTCCGCGCCGCCGGCCACCGCGGACGTCGGCCGGGCGTCCGCGGTCACCCCCGTCGACGCCGCGACGCTCACCGCCGCCGGCCGGGAAGGCGAGGTGTTGCTCTACACCAACAGCGAAGACCAGCAGATGGCGCCGCTGGTCAAGGCCTTCCAGGCCGACCACCCCGACATCCGGGTCCGCAGCCTGACGCTCGGCAACAAGGAAATGTTCCAGCGCTACGAGACCGAGGTGGCCTCCGGCGGCTCGACCGCGGACGTGATCATGAGCAGCGACGCGGTCGGCTGGCTCTCGTTCGTCCGGGACGGCAACCTCCTGACGTACGAGGACCCGAACCAGGCGAACCTGCCCGACTACGCGGTGCTCGCGCCGGGTCTGTACGCGTTCTCCGAGGACCCGGTCATCGCGGTGTTCAACAAGGCGCTGCTGCCCGAGGCCGAGCAGCCGAAGACGATGGCCGACCTCGCGCGGATGGCGCCGAAGCTCGACGGCAAGATCGGCACGACCGACATCTCGAACGTCATCCAGTTCGGCGCCACCAGCGCCTACCTGGACAAGTACGGCGACGCGGGCTGGAAGACGCTGGAGACCATCGGTGCCCACGCGTCCGTCGAGTCCGACAACGGGCCGCTGGTGACCAAGCTCGCCCAGGGGCAGTACGCCGCCGCGTTCTTCGTCTCCGGGAACGTGCGTGCGTTCATCGTCGACGACGTCGCGAAGGTCGTGAACTACGCCTACCTCACCGACGGCACCCCGTTGCTGCCGCGCGGCGTCGGCGTGACGACCACGGCGGCGCACCCGAACGCGGCCAAGGTCTGGCTGAACTGGCTGCTGTCGGTCAAGGGCCAGGAGGCCGCGTGCCGGGGCGGGTTCACGCCCTACCGCGACGGGGTCACCTGCGACTTCGGCCTGGCCCAGGTCAAGGCCGTCGTGGGTGAGGACAACCTGCTCGTCGGCCGCTACGACCCGTCGCTGGCGACCGAGGGACCGGCGCTGATCACCCGTTTCAACAAGGCCTTCGGGAGATGAGCATCGCGCTCCCCGCGGTGCGGCGGGTCAGCGTGAGCCACTACGCGATCTGGGTCGGCACGCTCGTCGTCGTCGTGGGGCCGGTGGTGCCGATCGTGCTCGCGTCGCTCTGGTCGACGCCGCTCTACCGGTCGGGCGGACACGTCACGCTCGCGAACTTCGCCGACCTGCTGACCGATCCGGCCTGGTGGGGTGCGGTGGGCAACAGCGCGGTGTTCGCCGCGCTGACCACGGCGCTGTCGCTGGTACTCGGGGTCGGGTCGGCGGTGTTGCTGACCCGCACGAACGTGCCGTTGCGCCGGACGCTGACCGGCGTGCTGATCCTGCCGGTGATGCTTCCGGGCCTGGTGCTGATCGTCGGCTGGACGGCGATGTGGGCCCCGTCGGGCTACGTGTCGTCGTGGCTGTCGCTGAACACGTTCCTCACGTTCCCGGTCGACCTCTACTCGCTGCCGGGGATGGCGCTGGTCGCGACGACGGTGGCCGCGCCGACCGTGTTCCTGTTCTGCCGCTCGACCGTGCTGGCCGTCGATCCGGCGCTGGAGGACGCCGCACGCAGCGCCGGTGCCCGGCCCCTGCGGGCGCTGATCTCGGTGACCGTGCCGTTGCTGCGCCCCGCCGTGCTCAACTCGGCGATCCTCGTCTTCGCGGTCTCGTTCGAGGTGCTGGGGCTGCCGCTGATCCTGGGCTTCTCCAAGGACATCACGTTCGTCTCCACCTACCTCTACCGGCACTGGGTCACCGCGTCCTCGCCGGACCAGGGGCTGGTGTCGGCAGGCGCCGTCTTCCTCCTGATCTGCGTCTCGGGCCTCCTGGTGGCCCGGAACAGACTGGTGGGTGACGTCCAGCGCTACACGACCGTGACCGGGAAAGCGACCGCGCCGCGGACCGTGGACCTCGGGCGGACCCGGTGGGCGGTGGCGGCCGGGCTCGCGTTCGTCCTCGGCGTCCTCGTGGTGGTGCCGCTCGGCGGCGTGCTCCTCTCGGCGTTCACGTCGATCCTGACGCCGCTGATCACGCCCTGGTCGGTGCTGACGCTGGACAACTTCGCGGCGATCGCCGACAACCCGATCTGGTCGGAGTCGATCGTCAACAGCCTGCTCGTCGCCGGGGTCGGCGGCGCGCTGGCGACGGTGGCGATCGCGGTGATCGCGGTGGTGGCGCACCGGTCGGAATTCCGGTTCCGCGGGTCGTTGCAGCAGATCGTGCTGTGGCCGCGGATGATGCCGGGGCTGGTCACCGGCATGGCGTTCTTCTGGTCGTTCGCGGTCCTCGACCCGAGCGGCGCGGTGCGGGCGTCGCTCTGGGGGATCGGCCTGGCGTTCGCCGTGCGGAGCCTGGCGCTGGGGTACGGCGTGTTCTACCCGGCGCTGGCCGCGATCGGGGCGGACCTGGACCGGGCCGCACGCACGTCCGGCGCCACCTGGTGGCAGGCGTCGGTGAGCGTGGCCCTGCGCCTCTCCGCCCCGGCGATGGGCGCGTGTTTCATCCTGCTGTTCGTCTCGATGCTCAACGACTCCGACCCGGCCGTGTTCCTGGTCACCGACCGCACCCCGGTGATGGGGCTGACGATGCTCCAGCTCGCCGCCACCAGCACCGGCGGAGCCGTCGCCGCGTTCGGTGTCGTCCAGATCGCCATCACGCTCGCCGTGCTCGGCGCCGGCCGGCTCTTCCTGGGGGTACGCGCCCATGCCTGATCTGACGCTGACGTCGCTCGCGAAGCGCTTCGGCGAGAACACGGTCCTGGAGAACCTCGACCTGCACGTGCGCGACGGCGAGTTCTTCACGTTGCTCGGCCCGAGCGGGTGCGGCAAGTCGACGACGCTCACCTCGATCGCCGGCCTGCACACCCCCGACCGGGGCACGATCGCGTTCGGCGACCGCGTGGTCTTCGACGCCGGCCGGGTCGACGTGGCTCCCGAGCGTCGCAACTGCGGGGTGGTGTTCCAGTCGTACGCGGTGTGGCCGCACCTGTCGGTGCACGACAACGTGGCCTATCCGCTGAAGCTGCGCCGGGTCGGGCGGTCCGCGCGGGCCGCGCGGGTGCGTGAGGTGCTCGACCTCGTCGAACTCGGGCCGTACGGGAAGCGCTACCCGCACGAGCTCTCCGGCGGGCAGCAGCAGCGCGTGGCGCTGGCCCGCGCGCTGGCCCACCCGCCGGACCTGCTGCTGCTCGACGAACCGTTCTCCAACCTCGACGCCAAGCTGCGCGAACGCGCCCGTGACTGGCTCCGGAGGCTGCAGCGGCGCATCGGCGTGACGACGGTGTTCGTGACCCACGACCAGGACGAGGCGCTGTCGATGAGCGACCGGATCGTCGTGCTGGACGCCGGGCGCGTGCGTCAGATCGGGACGCCGGAGGAGATCTACCACGCGCCGGCCGACGAGTTCGTGGCGGATTTCGTCGGAACCGTGAACGTGCTGCCGGGCCGGGCGGCCGGGGGAACGGTGCGGCTGGACGGCGTGGGCACGCCGCTCGTGGTCGGGTCGGCGCCCGACGGCGACGTACGCCTCGCGATCCGGCCGGAGCGGATTCTGGTGCGTTCCACTGACGACGAGGGACCTAACACCGTTAGGGTGAAAGTCCGGTCGCGGGCGTTCCTTGGCGACCACTACCGCTATGTGGTGGGACTGGGCGATCACAACCTAGTTGTCCGGAGTCTTGCACCGGTGGACCAGGATTCCGAGATGATCGTCGAGTTACCGCCGGACGCGATCCGCGTCTTCTCGTGAAGGGATGCCTGTGCCTGAGTACAACCTGTCGACGCTGCTCGAACAGACCGCCGCTTCCTACCCGGAACGCGACGCGATCGTCCTCGGTGACACCCGCCTGAACTACGGCACCGTGAACGCGATGGCGAACATGGTCGCGGGTGCCCTGGCCGCCCGCGGCGTCGGGCACGGCGACCGGGTTGCGCTGAGCTGCCCGAACCTGCCGTACTTCACGATCGCCTACTTCGGCATCCTCAAGGCCGGTGCCACCGTCGTGCCGCTGAACGTGCTGCTCAAAGGCTCGGAGATCGCCTACCACCTGCGCGACTCCGGGGCCAAGGCGTACTTCTGCTTCGAGGGCACCCCGGAGCTGCCGATGGCGCGCTTCGGCCACGAGGGCTTCGCCGCGGTGGAGGGGTGCGAGCACTTCTTCGTGATCACCGCCGACCTGGCCGCTCCGTCGCCGATCGAGGGCGTCGAGACGCTGGCGCAGGCCGCGCTGAGCCAGCAGCCGACGTTCGCGACCGTGGCGACCGACGAGGACGACACCGCGGTCATCCTGTACACGTCGGGCACCACCGGGCAGCCCAAGGGCGCCGAGCTGCGGCACCGGAACATGCGTGACAACGCGATCGCCGGGTCCTCGCTCGTCGACTCGGACGCGTCCCGGCCGGACACCATCCTGTGCGTGCTGCCGCTGTTCCACTCGTTCGGTCAGACGGTCTGCCAGAACGGCCCGATCGCCTACGGCGGCACGATCGTCATGCTGCCGCGCTGGGATCCGACGGCCGCGCTGGAGCTCATGCTGCGCGAGAAGATCACGTTCTTCTCCGGCGTCCCGACGATGTACTGGGGGCTGCTCGGGGCGCTGGACTCGCTGGAGGAGGGCCGGGCGGCCGAGGTCGACGCGATGGCGGCGCGGCTGCGCATCGCGTCGTCCGGGGGATCGGCGCTGCCGGTGGACGTGCACACGCGCTTCCAGGAGCGCTTCGGCGTGACGATCCTGGAGGGGTACGGGCTGTCGGAGACCTCGCCGATCGCGTCGTTCTCCCGCCCCGACGCCCCCGTGCGCCCCGGCTCGATCGGCATCCCGATCCCGGGCGTCGAGATGACGCTGCTCGACGTCGTCGACGGGGTCGGCGAGATCGCGATCCGCGGGCACAACGTCATGAAGGGGTACTGGGGGCGGCCGGACGCGACCGCCGAGGTGCTCGACGCCGACGGCTGGTTCCGCACCGGCGACCTGGCGCGGGTCGACGACGACGGCTGGTACTACATCGTCGACCGGGCCAAGGAACTGATCATCCGCGGCGGCTTCAACGTCTACCCGCGCGAGGTCGAGGAGGCGCTGATGCAGCACCCCGAGGTGTCGCTGTGCGCGGTGATCGGGGTGCCCCACGAGAGCCACGGTCAGGAGATCAAGGCGTACGTGATCCCGGAGCCGGGGTCGTCGCTGACGCCCGAGGAACTGGGCGCGTGGGCGCGCGAGAAGATGGCCGCGTACAAGTACCCGAGGACCTACGAGTTCGTCGAGTCCCTCCCGATGACCGCCACCGGCAAGATCCTCAAGCGCGAGCTGTCGTAGCCCAGGCGCAGATCGCGGCCAGCGGTTCCTGGAGCGTCTTTCCGAGCGGCGTCAGCGCGTACTCGACGTGTTGCGGCGGGTCCGGTTTCAGGACCCGCCGCTCCACCAGGCCGTCCTGTTCCATCTCCCGGAGCGTCTGCGTCAGCACCTTCTGGGTGATGCCGGCGACGCGACGGCGCAGCTCGGCGTGGCGCTGCGGGCCCGCCAGCAGGGCGTAGATCAGCAGCACGCGCCACTTCGACGCGAGCCGCTCGAGCGCCTGACGGGTCGTGCAGCTCTCCTCCAGCACGTCGGGGATCACCAGCGACATCAGCACCTCCGCAAGGGCACCAGAAAGTGCCTTCTGTCCGACGCGAGAAACCCAACCTAGCGTCGGGTCCATGAGGGACTACCGCATCCACACCTACACCGCCGCCGAGGCGGGCCTGTTCGTCAACAGCTACCTGATCGAGACGACCGACGGCGTCGTGCTCGTCGACGCGAACCTGCTGCTCTCGGACGTGCGCGCGCTCGCCGCCCGGATCACGGCGCTGAAGAAGCCGCTGCTCGGCGTGTTCGTCACGCACGCCCACCCGGACCACTTCAACGGCCTGCCGCTGCTCGCCGGCGACGACGTGCCGGTGTACGCGGCCGCGCCGGTGGCCGACACGATCGCCGCGATCGCCGACGCGAAGCGCGCCCAGTGGCAGCCGGTCTACGGCGACGAGTGGCCCGACACCCACCTCGTTCCCTCGCACCGGCTGGCCGACGGGGAGGCCGTGCACGTCGGCGGGCTCTGGTTCACCGTGCACACGGTGGGGGAGGCCGAGAGCCACGCCGACTCCTACGTGACGCTCGGCGACGACGCGTTCATCGGCGACCTGGCGTTCCCGGGCACCCACCCGTACACCGCCGACGGGCACACCGAGGGCTGGCTCGCCGCGCTCGACACGCTGCCGGACGCGCTCGCCGGTGCCACGCTCCACCCCGGCCACGGCCGCTCCGGCGACGTCGGCATGCTCGCCGAGCAGCGTCGCTACCTGCTGATGTACCGGGAGGCGGTGCGCCGGATCGCCGCCGGAGCGTCGAGCCTCGACCAGGCGCAGAAGGACGAGCTGACCGCGGTGATGACGCGATTCGCCCCCGGAGCGCCGCTGACCTGGATGATCGCGCTCGGCGCGGACGCCGTCGCGGCCGAGTTGAGCGTGGCCGCATGAGGGTCGAATTCGCACCGGGCGTTCGGCCGCCGACTTCCGGCACCGGTATCCGACGTGATCCGCGCCACTGGAGGTCGCGCCGCGTCACCTAATTCAGGTTAGCCTTACCTGGTGTCGAAGAAGCCCCGGTTGATGCCCGAGAACCCGCGGATGTTCCGTGCGAACGTGGTCCGCACCGAGCAGCTGACGCCCTCGATGCAGCGGGTCACCGTCACCGGTGAGGAGCTGGCCGCGTTCCCGTGGCGCGGCTTCGACCACTGGTTCCGCTTCTTCGTGCCGTTGAAGCACCAGGAGAGCCTGGTCCTGCCGGCGTTCGAGGGTTCGACCTGGTGGCAGCCCTACCTGGCGATCCCGGCGGAGCAGCGCCCGCACTGCGCCAACTACACGGTCGCCGACTTCCGGGCCGAGAGGGCCGAGCTCGACATCGAGTTCGTCCTGCACCGCGGCCCCGACGGGCACCTCGAGGGCCGGGCCGCGCTCTGGGCCTGCTCCGCCCGGGCCGGCGACCCGCTGGCGCTGCTCGACCAGGGTGTGCTCTTCGACCCGCCCGCCGACACCTCCGAGTACCTGATCGCCGCCGACGAGAGCGGCCTGCCGTCCACCGTCGCGATCGTGCGCTCGCTGCCCCGCGACGCCGTCGGCCGCGTCATCCAGGAAGTGCCCACCAGCGCCGACCGCCGCGTGCTCGACGCCCCGCCCGGCGTCGAGGTCACCTGGATCGCGCGCGACGATCCCGCCGCGATCCCCGGGTGCGCGGCGCTGGCGGCCCTCCGCGGCGTCGAGCCCGCGCCCGACGGGTACGCGTTCGTCGTCGGCGAGTCCACGCTCGCCACCGAGGGGCGCCGCCACCTGGTGCGCTCGGGCCTGCCCAAGGACCGCATCACGTTCTCCGGCTTCTGGAAGCACCCCGGCGCCCCGGCCTGACCCCCACCCCGGCTCCGAGGTGGCGTCCTACCCCGCTCCGACCGGGTTGATGCGCGCCTTGAGCAGGCAGAACTCGTTGCCTTCGGGGTCGGTGAGGACGTGCCAGGACTCCTCGCCGGTCTGCCCGATGTCGGCGAAGCGGGCCCCGATCGCGAGGAGGCGCTCCAGCTCGGCGTCCTGGTCGCGGTCGGTGGCGTTGAGGTCGAGGTGCAGCCGTGACTTCCCGGGCTCCGGCTCGTCCCGGATGCTGAAGAAGATCGTCGGCTGCGACCCGCCGAAGCCGTCGCGCGCTCCGATCTCGACGCTGCCGTCCGACTCGCGGCCGAGCACCACGAAGTCCAGCACCTCGCACCAGAACCGCGCCAGCACCTCGGGCTCGCGGCAACCGAACACGAGCTCCCCGATCCGAGACGCCATCGACGAACCACCCTCCACCCAGGAACCGGACGTCCGCGACCGTACCCGCCCCGGCGCCCCTCGGGAATGGACAGCCGTGGTTACCGTGGAGGCGTGGACACCCGATCCGCTCGTCTCCTGAAGCTCTCGCTCGAACTACGCACCGCGGCGGTCGACGCGGGGCGGCCGGACGTCGCGGCCGAGGTCGACTCGTTGATGACGCTGATCGCCGGCGAGCAGAACCTGGCGCCGACGAGCAAGTCCGGGGTGGCCGACGCCGTCCAGCGCATCCTCAACGGGCTGGGCTACTGACCGGCGCCGGTCACGACACCGGCCGGAGCGCCTCCGGGGTGAGGTCGGCGATCGTCGGATAGCCGTCCACGGCCATCGTCAGATCGGCCTCGGCCAGCAACGACCGCAGCACGTGCACGATCCCGTCGACGCCGCCCAGCGCCAGACCGTACGCGTACGGACGCCCCACCCCCACGGCCGTGGCCCCGAGCGCCAGCGCCTTCACGACGTCCACCCCGCTGCGCACCCCGGAGTCGAACAGCACCGGGAGCCCGTTCGCCGCCTCGACGACCCCGGGCAGGCAGTCCAGCGCGGGCAGCCCGCCGTTGGCCTGACGTCCGCCGTGGTTCGAGCAGTAGATGCCGTCGACGCCGCCGTCGGCCGCGCGGCGCACGTCGTCGGGGTGGCACAGGCCCTTCACCAGCAGCGGGAGCGACGTGAGCGACCGCAACCAGGGCAGGTCGGCCCAGGTCAGAGGGTTGCCGAACATGCCCGCCCACTGCAGGATCGCGCCACCGGGATCCTCCGCCGGGGGCCGGGCCAGGCGGGTGCGGAACACCGGGTCGTCCAGATAGTTCACCAGGCAGTGCCCGCGCAGCTGCGGGAAGTTCGAGGTACGCAGGTCGCGGGGGCGCCACCCGGTCACCCAGGTGTCGAGCGTGACGACGATGCCCGCGAAGCCGGCCTTCTCGGCGCGGCGCACGAGGCTCTCGGCGACCTCGCGGTCGGTGGGTGTGTAGAGCTGGAAGAACCCCGGTGTCCCGCCGAACTCGCCGGCCACCGACTCCAGCGGGTCCACCGACAGCGTCGACGCGACCATCGGCACGCCGGTGCGCGCGGCGGCCCGCGCGGTGGCCAGGTCACCGTGACCGTCCTGCGCGCACAGCCCGATCACCCCGATCGGGCACAGGAACAGCGGCGACGGGTACGTGTGCCCGAACAGCGACACGGTCAGGTCACGCTGCGCGGCGCCCACGAACATCCGCGGGATCAACCCGTGCTGGAGGAACGCCGTCACGTTGGCCCGCTGGGTGTGCTCGTCGCCGGCCCCACCGGCGACGTACGACCAGATGCCCGGCGGCAACGCGGCCCGGGCCCGCTCCTCGAGCTCGGCGAAGACCATCGGGTACGGCGGCAGCACGCCCGACAGGCCGTCGAAGTAGATCTCGTTCTGGTAGTTCCCGAACGGCTGCGACATGCGCAAAGCCTAGAGCGGCACCGGGATCTGCGCCTCGACTTCGAACGACGCCCGGTCGGCGCGGTAGACGTCGCGCGCGAACTCGAGGCAGCGGCCCGCGTCGTCGAACGTGTGCCGGGTGAGCAGGATGCCGCGGGAGGCGGTGCGCACCGCGAGCCGCGTGCAGGAGGCGTCGTCGATGACGATCGACTGGATCGTGGCCCGCGCGTGCGTCGGCACGATCCGGTAGTGCCGGCGCAGCAGCTCCCAGAGCGAACCGGTCAGCGGCTGGTCGAGCAGCCCGGGCGTCAGCGCGCTGGGGAAGTACGTGGTCTCGAGCGCGATCGGCTCGTCGTCGGCGGTGCGCAGCCGGTGCAGTGCGTGCACGGTCTCGCCCGGCGCCAGGTCGAACGCCGCGCGCGCCGACGGGGTGGGCTCCCGCTCCTCGGCCCAGAGCACCACGGCCGCCGGGCGCCGGCCGACGCGGGTGATCTCGTCGGAGAAACTGCCGATCCGGAACGCGACGCGGGGCTCGGCGACGAACGTGCCACGCGGCGGACGCCGGTACACGTACCCCTCGTTCTCCAGCAGCGACAGCGCGTGCCGGGCGGTCATCCGGCTGACGCCGTAGGACTCGCTGAGCTCCCGCTCCGAGGGCATCAGCGTGTGGGGGGCGAGTCTCTCCTGGGTGATGCGGTCGCGCAGCTCACCGGCGATCGCCACGTACCGGGGTGCGGTTGCCGACTTGGTCGTCCTCGTTCCCACGGTGGACACCCTAGCCCGCAGCGAGGAACCTCTCGGTCTGCTCGTCCGGGCCGATCGCGGTCGTCGGGCAGCTCACCCCGCCGCGGGCTACCGTCTTCTCCGTGGTGCTGGCCGAGGTGATCCCGGGGCTGTTCTCCGCGTTCAGTGAGGACGCCCTGTTCACGCTGTCCGGTGCGGTGAGGCTGCTCAATGGCACGTTCGAGCTCGGCCGCTGGGAGGTTCCGGTGCTCGTGACCCGCGGCCGGGGCGCACCGGGCCGGCCCGACGGGCGGTCGATCGACGCGGAACTCGACCGGAAGGCCCACGCATGAGGATCCTCGCCATCGACCAGGGCACGTCCGGCACGAAGGCGATCGTCGTCGACGAGGCCGGCCGGGTCCTGGCGATCGCCGAGGAGCCGCTGCACCCGCGCTACCTCGACGGCGGGGGAGTCGAGCAGGACCCGGTGGCCCTGCTCGACTCGGTCCTCACCGCCGGGCGCCGTGCGGCCGGGGAAGCCGGCGGGGAGCTCGACGCGGTCGCGCTGGCCAACCAGGGCGAGACGGTCCTGGCCTGGGACCGCGCGACCGGCGAACCGCTCACCCCGGCGATCGTCTGGCAGGACCGGCGGTCGGCGTCGGTGTGCGTGTCGCTCGCCGAGCACGCCCCGGCCGTCGCGGCACGCACCGGGCTCGTGCTCGACCCGTACTTCTCGGCGCCGAAGATGCGCTGGATCCGGGAGGCGCTGACCACCGAGGGCGTGGTCACGACCACCGACACCTGGCTCGTGCACCGGTTGTGCGGCGCGTTCGTCACCGACTCGTCGACGGCGAGCCGCTCGCTCCTCGTCGACGTGGATGCGGTGGCCTGGAGCCCGGAGCTGGTGGACACGTTCGGCCTGGGGGCCGAGGAGCGGCCGGAGATCGTCGCCTCGGACACGATCGTCGGCACCACCGCGGCGTTCGGCGGTGAGCTGCCGGTCACCGGGCTCGTCGTCGACCAGCAGGCGGCGTTGCTGGCCGAGGCGTGCCTGGACGTAGGCACGGCCAAGTGCACCTACGGCACCGGAGCGTTCCTGCTGGCCCAGCTCGGCGGGGCGGCCGTGCGCTCACCCGCCGGGCTCGCGACCTCGGTGGCGTGGACGCTGCGCGGCGACACGTCGTACTGCCTGGACGGCCAGGTCTACACCGCGGCCTCCGCGGTGCGCTGGCTCACCGACCTGGGCCTGGTCACCGGGCCGTCCGCGCTGGACACCACGTCGGCGCCGTCCTCGGACGGCGTGCTCTGCGTACCCGCGCTGGCCGGCCTGGCCGCGCCCTGGTGGGACCCGTCGGCCACCGCCTCGTTCACCGGGATGCGCCTCGACCACGGCACCGGCCACCTGGTCCGCGCCGCGCTCGAGGGCATCGCGGCCCAGGTCACGGCGCTGATCGGCCTGCTCGACTCCCCGCTCACCCGGCTCCGGGTCGACGGTGGACTCACCCGCTCGGCCGTGCTGATGCAGGCGCAGGCCGACCTCGCGCAGCTCCCGGTCGAGGTCTACCCGTCGCCGCACGCCACGCCGCTGGGGGCCGCGGCGTGCGCGCGCCTCGCGCTCGACGCGTCCGCCCCGGTGTCCGACGTGGTCGGCGGCTGGCGGCCGTCGGCCACGTTCGAACCGCGGTGGACGCCGGACCGCGCCGCCGCCCACCTCGCGCGGTGGCACGCCGCCGTATCCGCTTCGAAGGAGATCCCGCACCCGTGATCCACGACCTGGCCGTCATCGGCGGCGGCATCGTCGGTGCCGCCATCGCCCGGCTGTTCGGCGGCACCTCGCTGTCGGTCGCGCTGCTCGAGGCACGCGACGACGTCGGCGACGGCACCAGCAAAGCCAACACGGCGATCCTGCACACCGGGTTCGACGCCTCGCCGGGAACACTGGAGTCGCGGCTGGTGGCCCGGGGGTACGCGCTGCTGGGGGCGTACGCGGCCGAGACCGGCATCCCGGTCGAGCGCACGGGTGCGCTGCTCGTCGCCTGGGACCCCGAGCAGCTCGCGGCCCTGCCCGGGTTACAGCGCAAAGCCGAACGGAACGGGTACGACGCCACCAGCCCGGTCGACGCCGACGAGGTGTACCGGCGGGTGCCGGACCTGGGGCCCGGTGCGCTCGGCGGGCTGAGCGTGCCGGGGGAGTCGATCATCTGCACCTGGACGACGAACCTCGCGCTCGCCACCGACGCGGTCAACCGGGGCGTGACGTTGCTGCGCGGGCACCGGGTGCTCTCCGCGTCGGTGGGGGAGAGCACGACGCGGCTCGAGACCACGGGCGGGGACGTCCACGCGCGGTGGGTGGTCAACGCGGCCGGCCTGGGCGCGGACGTCGTCGACGGGCTGTTCGGCTTCTCCCGGTTCACGGTGACGCCGCGCCGCGGTGAGCTGCTGGTCTTCGACAAGCTGGCCCGGCCGATGGTGCCGGTGATCGTGCTGCCGGTGCCGTCGAAGGTCGGCAAGGGTGTGCTCGTGAGCCCCACCATCTACGGCAACGTGATGCTCGGGCCCACCGCCGAGGACGTGGACGACCGCACCGCGACCGGGACGTCGTCGGCCGGTTTCGAGTTCCTGCGCGCGAAAGGGCTGGGGCTGATGCCGCGGCTGCTTGACGAGGAGGTGACCGCGGCCTACGCCGGGCTGCGCGCGGCCATCGACTCCGGCGACTACCTGGTCGACGTCGACGCGTCGCAGCGGTACGTGCTGGTCGGCGGCATCCGCTCGACCGGGCTGACGGCCGGCCTGGCGATCGCCGAGCACGTCGGGGAGCTGCTCACCGGTGTGCTCCCGCACGAGGAGCGGGCCGACCTGCCGCCGCCGCCGCGGATGCCGAACCTGGGGGAGGCGTTCACCCGGCCCTACCAGGACGCGGCGGCGATCGAGGCGGACCCGGAGTACGGGCGGATCGTCTGTTTCTGCGAGCGGGTGACCCGGGGGGAGATCCGCGACGCGTGCACGTCGGTGATCCCGCCGTCCGGGGTGGACGGTCTGCGCCGGCGCACCCGGGTGATGAACGGGCGCTGCCAGGGGTTCTACTGCGGCGCCGAGGTGCAGACGCTGCTGGAGGCGCGCCGATGAGCACGGTCGTGATCGTGGGGGGCGGGCCGGCCGGGCTCACCGCCGCGGCGGCGCTGGCGCCGTCCGTCGACGTCCTGGTGCTCGAACGGGAAGCGGAGACCGGAGGGACACCGCGGCACAGCGACCACCCCGGGTACGGGCTGCGTGACCTGCGCCGGTTCCTGTCGGGGCCGGAGTACGCGCGTCGGCTCACCGGGCGGGCCCGGCGGGCCGGGGCGGCGCTGGAGACCTCGGCGACGGTCACCGGGTGGGCCGGTGACCGCGCGCTGGAGGTGACGTCACCACGCGGGCGCCGGGTGGTCACCGCCGACGCGGTCGTGCTCGCGACCGGGGCGCGGGAACGGCCGCGGTCGGCCCGGCTGATCCCCGGTGACCGGCCCGACGGGGTGTACACCACCGGGCAGCTGCAGAACCTCGTGCACGGGCACCGCCGGCCGGTGGGGCGCCGGGCGGTGGTGATCGGGGCGGAGCTGGTGAGCTGGTCGGCGGTGCTGACGCTGCGCGCGGCCGGGTGCGCCACCGTCCTGATGGTCTCGTCGTACGCGCGGCCGGAGATCTTCGCGTCGGTGGGGCCCGCGGTGTCCGGGGTGCCGGTGCGTGCGCGTTCCCGGGTGGTGGCGATCCACGGCCGGGGGCGGGTGACGTCGGTCGACGTCGAGGACCTGCGGACCGGTGAGCGGCGCCGGGTGCCGTGCGACACGGTCGTCACGACCGGCGACTGGATCCCCGACCACGAGATCGCGCGGCTGGGGGGCGTCGAGCTCGATCCCGCCACCCGCGGGCCCCGGGTGGACACGGCGCTGGCCACCAGTGTGCCCGGCGTCTTCGCGGTGGGGAACGTGCTGCACCCGGTGGACACCGCGGACGTGGCCGCGCTGGACGGGCGACACGTGGCCCCGGCGGTCCTGGCCCACCTGCGCGGCGCCGGGGTTGTCCCGATCGGGGCCGTGCCCGCCGGGGCTTCGCGTGCCGGGGCTTCGCGTGCCGGGGTTTCGCACGCCGGGGTGGAGCTCCGGGTGGAGGCTCCGTTGCGGTGGGTCGCGCCGCAGCTCGTGCGGCCGGGCGGCCCGGCCCCGGCGCGGGACCGGCTGCTGCTCGCCAGCGACGTCCACCGGGCGTTCCCGCGGCTGGAGGCGGTTCAGGACGGGCGCCGCGTCGGCGTGGTCCGGGTGCCCTGGCCGGCCGCCCCCGGCCGCGTGTTCCGGGTCCCGTTCGGCCTCGTCGCCGACGCCGACCCCACCGGCGGCCCGGTCACCCTCGCGTACCAGAACTGACGTTTTGTCGGGTTGCCGTTTCACATTGCGCGACATCATCTCTTGACGTGAGAGACATGGGGCTGGAACATCCCGAGGTGACGCTGACCACAACGTAGAGCTCTGACCTGGGCTCTCGCCGCCAGCTCCCTCCCCTGTGATCCCTCAGGAGCAGTAATGAGACGCCTCACCCTGCGGGCGGCCGCCGTCGCGGCTTGCCTCGTCGTTCCGCTCGCGGCCTGCACCAGCCCCGACGACACCGCCGAGACCTCCTCGTCGTCGTCGGCCGGGAGCACCAGCACCGCGGGCCCGGACATCAACGGCGACGGCAAGGTGGTCATCGGGGTGCTCAGCCCCGGTGACCTCAACGACAACGGCTACTACGAGAGCTTCGTCGCGAAGGCCCAGGCCTTCACCGACAAGCAGGGGTGGCAGCTCATCAAGGTCGGCTCGGTCAACCAGGCCGACGCGCTGAACCAGGCCCGTAACCTGTGCCGGCAGAAGGTCGACATGGTCGCGCTCGGCGCGAGCGAGCTGAAGGACGCGATCAGCGCGTCCGAGGAGACGGTGTGCGGGAACACCGCCTGGTACGTCCCGGCGCAGCAGGACCTGAAGCAGACGCCGAAGATCACGATCTCGCGTGACTTCATCAACGAGGTCATCTTCGCCACCGGCTACGCCAACGGGCTGCTGATGAAGGAGAAGGGCTACACCAAGGCCGGGTACGTGACCGGCCCGGAGGCCGACTTCTCGGTGCAGGCCGCCAAGGCGTTCAAGGCCGGCATCCGCTCGGTGATCCCCGAGGCCACGCTGGTGACCACCTACACCGGTGACTTCAACGACTCGGGCAAGGCCACCGAGGCCGCGCAGGCGCAGGCCAACCAGGGCGTCAAGGCGCTCTACCCCTACCTCGGCGGCGCGACCGACGCGGTGGCGAAGTTCGGCAACACCAAGGACCTCATCCTGTCGACGCCGGGCACCGACCGGTGCGACTCGACCAGCCCGAAGTTCCAGGTCTCCTCGATCTTCGACCCGGGTGAGTACTTCGCCGCGGCGCTGCAGGACTTCGCCGACGGCAAGCTGAAGATGGGCGTCTCGCGCGACTGGCACCTCGGCAAGGACCCGGTTCCCACGGTGAAGATCTGCGGCGGCACGGCCGCGCAGAACACCGCGCTGGAGACGTTCATCTCCGACGTCGGCAGCGGCAAGATCGACGTCGACGCCCAGGTGGCGAAGCTCGGCGCCTGATCGACACGGTCCGGCGCGCCCGCCCCGGGCGCGCCGGAAGCCTCCCGTCGCGTCCTCGTCCGTCCGCGGCCGGCGCGGGTGGCCGGGGCGCGGCTCGGCCCGAACGTCCCGGCCGACCCGCGCCGGCGCGTCAGGCGTCGGCGGAGCGCTCCGGTTCGCGGACCGTGGCGGCGATCAGCGCGGCCACCCCGAGCAGCACCGCGACCAGCACGAGCGCGCGCAGCACCGAGCTCTGGTGCCCGACGAACCCGATCACCGGCGGGCCGGCCAGGAACGCGCAGTAGCCGATCGACGCGATGACGCTGACCCGGGCGGCGGCCCGGCGCGGATCGTCACCGCCGGCGCTCATCCCCACCGGGAAGCCCAGCGACGCGCCCAGCCCCCACAGCATCGCGCCGACGTAGGCCAGCGCGGGCACCGGCGCGAACACGAACAGCAGCGAACCGGCGATGCCGGTCACCGCCAGCCCGCGCACCGCGGTGACCCGCCCGTAGCGCGCCAGCACGCCCGGCCCGAACCACCGGCCGATCGTCATCGCGGCCAGGAACCCGGCGAACGCCAGCGTGCCGAGCACCTCGGAGACGTGGTGCCCGTCGATCGCGGCGATGCTGATCCAGTCGTTGCCGACGCCCTCGGCGAACGCGAACGCGAGCACGAACACGCCGATCAGCAGCGTGCGCGGTTCCCGCCAGGCGGCCAGCGCGCTGACCGGCGACGCGTCGCCGGCGGGGTCCGGCTCGGTGTCGTCCCGGTCGGGAACGAACCGCCGCGTCTGCTGGACGACGACGAGCACCACGACCACGGCGACGATCGGCAGGTGCACGGCGACCGGCACGGAGAACGCCACCATCACCGCACCGACGAGCGCGCCGGCCACCGTGCCGAGGCTGAACCCGCCGTGGAAGCGCGACATGATCGACCGGCCGAGGTGCCGCTCCACGACCGTGCCCTGCACGTTCATCGCGACGTCCCAGGCGCCGTTGCCGAAGCCGAGCAGGAACAGCCCGATCAGCACCGGCACGACGCCGACGAGCGAACCGAACGCGGCGACGACCAGTCCGACGCCGAGCACGACGGCCATCGCGGTGATCGTGCGGGCCGAGCCCAGCCGGGTGACCACCGGCCCCGACAGCGGCAGCGCCACCAGCGAGCCGGCCGCGATGGCGAGCAGCACCAGACCCAACGCGGCCGGATCCAGCTCGAGCTGGTCACGCACCTGCGGGATGCGCGAGGCCCAGTTGGCGAACGCGAACCCCGACCCGATGAACGCGGCGTAGGTGGCGAGAGTGGCGTTCCGGACCGCCTGCCGGGAGGGCGGCGCCGGAACCGTGGTACCCGGTTGCATGAGGACCAGCCTAACCGCGTTGTGTACGCACGTACATAACGGGTCCGAGTGACCTACGTCGCGGCCCGCGCCGCCCCGACCGCACGGACGGCGCGTCGGGGATCATCGGGTGGCATGGAGCAACCTCTGGACGGTGTCACGGTCGTCGCGCTGGAGCAGGCCGTGGCCGCGCCGCTGGCCACCCGGCATCTGGCCGACCTGGGGGCCCGGGTGATCAAGGTCGAGCGCACCGGGCGCGGTGACTTCGCCCGGGACTACGACCGGGTCGTCCACGGCACCGGCGCGCACTTCGTCTGGCTCAACCGGGGCAAGGAGTCGCTGGCCGTCGACCTCAAGTCCCCCGACGGCGTGGCCGTCGTGCGGACGCTGATCGCGAACGCGGACGTGTTCGTGCAGAACCTCGCGCCCGGCGCGGCGGCCCGGCTCGGGCTCGGAGTCGACGACCTGCGTGCCGCGCACCCGGCGCTCGTCACGGTCAGCCTGACCGGCTACGGCGTCGGCGGGCCCTACGAGCGGCGCAAGGCCTACGACATGCTCATCCAGGCCGAGGCCGGGCTGGTCTCGATCACCGGCACCCCCGCGACCCCGTCCAAGACCGGCATCCCCACGTCCGACATCGCCGCCGGCATGTACTGCGTGCAGTCGGTGCTGGCGGCGCTGCTGCGCCGGGCACGCACCGGCGTCGGGGCGTCGGTGGACGTGTCCATGCTCGAGGCGACCGTGGAGTGGATGGGGTATCCGCTGTACACCTCGCTGTACACCGGTGTGCAGCCGGCACGCATGGGGCTGAGCCACACCGCGATCGCGCCGTACGACTCGTACCCGACGACGGACGGCCGGATCCTCATCGGCGTCCAGAACGACTCCGGCTGGCGCACGCTCGTCACCGACGTCCTCGGCGTGCCGGAGCTGGCCGACGACCCGCGGTTCGCCACCAACGTCGACCGGGTGCGTCACCGCGCCGAGTGCGACGCGGCGGTCGCCGCGCGGTCGGCGACCTGGTCGACCGCCGAGCTCGACGCGAAGCTCGCCGCGGCCGGGGTGCCGGCCGCGGACGTGCGGACGCTCGACGAGGTGATCGCGCACCCGCAGCTCGCGGCGCGCGACCGGTGGCGTGAGGTGCGCACCGAGCACGCGACGGTCAAGGCGCTGCTGCCCCCGGTGACGTTCGCCGACGTGGAGGCCCGGATGGGGGACGTGCCGGCGCTCGGCGCGCACACCGCGGCGCTGCTCCGCGAGGCCGGCCTCACCCCGGCGCAGGCCGACGACCTGCTCGCCCGCGGCGTCGCCGAGCAGGCCGCGTGAGCCCCGGCGCCGCGGGGCGGGCCGCGTGAACCTCGGCCTCGTCGGGTCGGCCGCCGGGCTGTTCGCCGTCACGAACATCGACGACATCCTCATCCTCGCGTTGTTCTTCGCGCAGGGTGCCGGGCGGCGCGGGACGGCACGGCGGATCGCGCTCGGCCAGTACCTCGGTTTCCTGGCGATCCTCGTCGTCGCCGGAGCGGCCGCGTTCGGGGCCACGTTCCTGCCCGGGTCGGCCGTCCCGTATCTCGGGTTGTTGCCGCTGGCGCTGGGCATCAAGGCGGCGGTCGGCGCGTGGCGGCACCGCCACGACTCCGACGACTCCCCGCGGGACGGTGACGGCGGGCCGCGCGCGCTCGAGGTCGCCGCGGTCACGTTCGCGAACGGCGGCGACAACATCGGCGTCTACGTGCCGGTCTTCGCCACCGCCGGTGCCGGCGGCACGAGCGTCTACGTGGTGGTGTTCCTGGTGCTGGTCGCGGTGTGGGTCGCGGCCGGGCGGTACTTCGCGACGCGTCCGGCGATCGCGCGGGTGCTCTCGCGGTGGGGGCACGTCCTGCTGCCGATCGTCCTCATCGCGCTCGGCGCGTTCATTCTCGTGGACGGCGGTGCTTTCGGTTCGTAGGAAGTTTGGTTGGATACGAGACGATGGCGGGTGGAGCGGGGCGCACGAAGGAGAGCGCTGTGACGGCACTGCAGATGATCGACGTCGACACCGGTGACGTGCTGGACACGATTCGCCTGGTCGACGGGCGGATCGTGTCCGACACCGCGGCCGGTCGCGCGCTGCTGGAGAGCAAGCGCACCCCCGACACCAGCGACGAGCACCTGTTCGACGCGTACACCGACTGGTGCGACGGCGTCGTCGCCCTCCAGCCGGTCACTATCTAGGTCGGTCGCCGGGCCTCGAGGCCGTCGAGGAACAGGTCGAGCGCGGCCGGGTAGGCGCTGCCGCGCATCGTCTCGGCCAGCGACCCGGCGCACGCGGCGATGTCCGGGTGGGTCGCGGCGGGCAGCCGGGCGTAGACCGAGCCCCAGACCGCGTCGTCGGACTCCTCGGTGCCGTGCGCGAGCGTCGCCGCCGACGCGTCGAGCGACGCGAAGCCGAGCGTCAGGTCGATGAACGCGTGGTAGTGGCGGGCCGCGTCCGGCGCGGAGAACCCGGCGCCGCGCAGGATCCCGAGGCCGAGTTCGATGACCCGGATCTCGTGCGGGCGGCCGGTGACGCGCGACGCGGTCAGCGTGGAGATCCGCGGCTCGGCGACCAGCGCGGTGTGGATCCGCGTCCCCAGGTCGCGCAGCGTGGCGCGGTAGTCGGGCCCGGCGACGAAGCCGGAGAGGTGCTGGCCGATCAGGTCGTCCGCGACCGCCCGGATCAGGTCGTCGGTGTTGCGGAAGTACCGGTACACGCTCGACGGGTCGGCGCCGAGCGCGATGCCGAGCCGCCGGACGCTCAGGCCCTCGGAGCCGTGTTCGTGCATCAGCCGGATCGCGGTCTTCACGATGAGGTCGTGACTCAGGACCACGCCGGTCTTCGTCGGCCGGCGCCGGCGCCCGGGC
>NZ_BAAAGX010000016.1:323826-397137 GCF_039524755.1 Cryptosporangium japonicum | reverse complement strand
GGCGGCGGTCGGCCTCGCGCAGCAGGTCGGCCGGCGCCTCCACCTCGACCGGGGCCGCCCCGTCCCAGACGACCACGCCGATCGAGACCGTGATCGGCAGCTCGATCCCGCCCGCGACGACGAACGGGCGGGACGCCACCGCCAGCCGGGTGCGCTCGGCGACCGCCTCCGTCGTCGAGCGGTCCGACGAACCGAGCAGCACCGCGAACTCCTCCCCGCCGTAGCGCGCGACCAGGTCGCCGGCCCGGACGGACGTCGTCAGCCGGTGGGCGAGCTCCTCGAGCACCGCGTCGCCGGTCTGGTGTCCGTAGACGTCGTTCACCTGCTTGAAGTGGTCGACGTCGAGCAGCATCACGCCGATCGTGCGCGACCGGTCGAACCGCGCGGTCAGCTCCTCCTCGAAGCGGCGGCGGGTGTTGAGACCGGTCAGGCCGTCGGTCACCGCGATGCGCCGCTGCTCGACGACGAGCAGCCACATCCGGGCCAGCACCAGCGAGCTCAACCCGGCGCTGGCGGCCGCGATCGGCACGACGTGCAGGTCGCCACCGCGCGCGTACTGCACCAGCAGCACCCCCGGCGGCACCGCGGCGACGACGGCCAGCAGGAACAGTCGTCGCCCGGACACCGAGGCCGTCACGTCGGGCACCCGGTCGGAGAGCCGCGCCATCGACGGGTGCAGCGCGGCCGCGGCGGTGAGCGGCCCGGGCGCCAGGAACAGCAGGTTCCAGAGGTCGGACACGTTCGCTTCGCCGGCGACGGTGAACGTCGAGAAGAGGATCTCGGCCGCGAGATAGAAGAACAGCGCGGCCCCGAGCAGGTACATCGACGGGGTGCGCTGCGGAGCGCCGAGCCAGAGCCGCAGCCCCAGTGAGATCAACACGAGCTCGATCACCGGGTAGGCGAGCGTGGTGCCGGCGGCCCAGCCGTGCCGTTCGCCGGTGCCGAGCTGGGGCGCGATCAGGAACACCCAGGACAGCAGGGCCAGCGCGAGCGCGACGATGCCCAGGTCGATCCAGGTCGCCGCGTCCCGGCCGGGATGGCGGCGGCGCGCCCACAGCAGGAGCGCCAGCGCGTAGAGCGGGTAGCGCGGGAGGAACACCACGCCGGCCAGGTCGATCATCCCGCCGACGGTAATCGCGAGGTCGGCCGACACCTGCACCATGCCCACCGCGATCAGGCACCACCACGGGGCCAGGAAACGTGGCCGGTAGCGCACCAGGCCGGCGACGACGCCGACGAGCCCGGTGGCGTCGGCGATCGCGAAGCTGTGCATGCCGACCGCGGAGAGACCGCCGCCGTCGACGAACAGGAGAATGAGGAGCGGCACCGCGAGGAGCGGCGCACCGACGATCAGACGAGTCCTGTCCACGGACGCTCCTGCTCAACGGCTATGCCGACCCCATCGTCCGGCCGAGCACCGAGCTGAGCAGTTCGGCGGGGGCCTCGAGCTGGGGCAGGTGCCCGGTCCTGGGCAGTACCGTGAACGTAGCTCCGGGGATCGCGTCGGCGTATGCCTGGCCGTATGCGAGGTCGACGATCCCGTCGCTCGCACCCCAGACCACGTGGACCGGCACGTCGACGCCGGCCAGTCGTTCGCGCAGCGTCGGGTCGGACATCGTCGGCCCGGTGTAGGCGAGCAGCGCCCGGACGTCCGGGCGCGTCGCCGGCGGCGCCTGGGCCGGGTCGTGCCAGGACAGTGCCGCCAGCTCAGCCGGGGCCAGGCCGCCGACGCTCGCGACCGGGTGCCCGTCCACCTCGATGCCGATGCCGTCGACGATCACCACGCCGCTGACCAGCGGGCTGTGCATGAGCGCGATCTCGGCCGCGAGCCAGCCGCCGAACGAGTTGCCGATGACGACGACGCCGGGCTCGTCGAGCGCGCCGGCGTAGTGCGCCGCGAGGTCGCGGGTGGAGGTCAGGGCGGCCGGCCGCGGGGTGCCGCCGAAGCCGGGGTGGGTGGGGGTGTCGACCCGGGCGCCGGTGTGCTCGGCGAGCCGGGCGGCGAAGCCGGTCATCGTGGCGACGCCGCCGCCACCGTGCAGGAGGAGGTAGGAGATCATGTAAGGAACCTTATATCAGGTTCCTTAGGTAAGCAACCTGGGTAAGCTCGACCCGTGCCTTCGAATCAGGACGTCGGGCTGGCGATCAAGCGGCTGCAGTGGCGCCATCACCGGGAGGGCAACCGGCGGTTGTCCGAGCGGGCCGGCCTGTCGCTGGTGCAGTGGGACGTGCTCCGGCACGTGCACCGCAACCCGGACGCGTCGCTGCACGCGCTGGCCGAGCTCACGTTCCAGACCGATCAGTCGATGGGCGAGCTGAGCCGGCGGATGATCGAGCGCGGGCTGCTCGAACGGGCGCCCGGCGGCGGCCGCGCGGTCCGTCACCGGTTGACCGCGGCCGGTACGGAGGCCTACGAGGCGGGGTCGGGCATTCTCGACGAGGTGCTGTCCGAGACGCTCGGCCACCTCGACGCCCGCGAGCGCGCCGCGCTGTTCGCGCTGCTGGAGAAGGCGCTAGCCGGTTAGCGGGGCGGGCGGCGGCGCCGGCAGCGGGTGCGCGCCCTCCGGGCGCAGGCCGTCGAGGATGATCGCGAGGTAGCGCCGCCACAGGTCGGGCGACGCGTCCGGGGCGTAGCTCACGACGTGGTTCGGCGCGCACAGGAGCAGCAGGACGTCGGTGCCGGTGACGTCCGCGCGGACCGCGCCGTGCTCGCGGGCGCGGTCGACGAGCCGGTCGACGAGGGCGGCCATCCGCTGCTGGGCGTCGATCGGTGTCGTCGCACCGCGCAGGAACGACAGGTCCCGCTCCTGCTGACGCCGGGCCGCGGTCTCGACGAACTCGACCAGCGCGGCGCCCGGGTCGGCCGCGGTGAGCAGCCTCTCCGCGACCGCGTTGAGCTCCTCGACCCGGCTGCGCACGATCGCCGAGATCAGCTCGCCCTTGGTGGGGAAGTGGCGGAACACCGTCCCCTTGCCGACGCCGGCCCGGCGCGCGATGTCGGCCACCGAGGCGTCCAGCCCGTGTTCGTCGAACTCGTCGGCCGCCGCGGCCAGCAGGAGCTCCCGGTTGCGTGCGGCGTCGGCGCGGAGCGGGCTCACCGCGTGATCCTAACAAGTTGACCGCCCGGTCCGTTTGTCGGTAGCGTCGCCGCGAATAACCTGACCCGACGGTCCGTTTAGAGGAGATTCCCGTGAAGGCTGTCGCCGCGCCCGACTACGGCCCCCCGGAGACCTACGTCGTCGCCGACGTCCCGGTCCCGGTCGCCGGGGCCGGGCAGATCCAGGTGCGCATCGCCGCCGCGTCGATCAACCCCGCCGACGTCCGGTTGCCCAGCGGCGCGTACCGGGACGTCGCGCCGCTGGTCTTCCCGCACGTCGTGGGCAACGACTTCGCCGGCACCGTCACCGCCGTCGGCCCCGGGGTGAGCGCCTACCGGGTCGGCGACGAGGTCTTCGGCCAGTCCGTCCCGCGGGCGCTGCGGGCGATGGTCGGCTCCACCCGGCCCTCACTGGGCACCGGCTCGCTGGCCGAGTACGCGGTGTTCGAGGCCGACACCCCGCTGATCACCCACCGCCCGGCGGCGCTGGCCGTCGACGACGCGGCCGCCGTGCCGACCGTCGGGCTCACCGTGCTGGCGCTGCTGGGGGCAGCGGCGGTACGGCCCGGCGAGACCGTGCTGGTGGTCGGCGCCACCGGCGGCGTCGGCACCGCGCTGATCCCGCTGCTGGCCGCGGCCGGTGCCCGGGTGGTCGCCACCGCCACCCCGGCCGACGCCGCGCTCCTGCGTTCCCTCGGCGCCGACACCACGATCGGGTACGCGGAGACCGGCTACCCGTCGGGAGTGGACCTCGCGGTCAACCTGACCCGCCCCGGCGACGACCTGCACCCGATCGCCGGGGCCGTCCGTACCGGCGGGCGCCTGCTGACGATCACCGAGCCGGTCGCGGAGACGCTCCGCCACGACCTCGACGCCCGGTTCGTGCTCGACCTCGACGCGACGTTCGGCGGCATGCGCGAGGTCGCGGACCTGGTCGTGTCCGGTGCGCTCCCGGTCACGATCGGCCGGCGCTACGACCTCGACGGCGGGCCCCGCGCCTGCGTCGACTTCGCCCGCCGCCACACCACCGGCAAGCTCGTGGTGTCCATTTTCCGCACAGCTCCGCACGCCTGATCGGGGTCATGCTCACCCCCATGAGCCGCCTCCGCTTCGGTACCTTCCTGGCGCCCTTCCACCAGCCCGGTCAGAACCCGACGCTCGCCCTGCACCGCGACCTGGAGCTCGTCGACCATCTCGACGCGCTCGGGTACGACGAGGCCTGGATCGGGGAGCACCACTCCGCCGGGTCCGAGATCATCGCGTCGCCCGAGATCTTCATCGCGGCCGCCGCCGAACGCACGCGGCACATCAAGCTGGGCACCGGCGTCACGTCGATCGCCTACCACAATCCCCTGTGGGTGGCCGACCGCATGGTGCTGCTCGACCACCTCACCCGCGGCCGCGCGATGCTCGGCTGCGGGCCCGGCTCGCTGCCCACCGACTCGGCGATGATCGGGCTCACCCCCACCGACACCCGCGAGCTGCTCGGCGAGAACCTGGACATCATCGTCCGGCTGCTGCGCGGGGAGACCGTCACCCGCCGGACGAAGACCCACGACCTGGTCGACGCCCAGCTGCAGCTGCGCCCGTACACCGACCCGTGTTTCGAGATCGCGGTCGCCGCGGTGGCCTCGCCGACCGGCCCGCGGATGGCCGGGCAGCACGGCCTCGGGCTGCTCTCGATCGGCGCCACGCTCACCGCCGACGGGTTCGACGCGCTGGCCCACCACTGGAACGTCGTCGAGGAACGGGCCGCGCACCACGGCCGGCCGGCCCCGTCGCGGTCGGGCTGGCGGCTGGTGGGCCTGATGCACGTCGCCGAGACCCGCGAACAGGCCTACCGCGACGTCGAGTACGGCATCGAGCACTGGTTCACCTACTTTCAGAAAGTGGCCGCGTTCCCGCAGATGGACGTGGGCACCAGCGCCGACGTCAAGGGCATGATCGACTTCATCAACGAGGCCGGCATCGGCGCGATCGGCACCGTCGACGACGCGAAGGCCCAGGTGCGCCGGCTCGTCGACCAGTCCGGTGGGTTCGGGGCGTTCCTGCTGCTCGGGCACGAATGGGCCGACCCGCAGGCCACCAGGCGGTCGTTCGAGCTGATCGCCCGGCACGTGTTCCCGGAGTTCCAGGGCCAGGCGGCGAGCACCCTCGCCGCGAAGGACCGCGCGAGCGGCACCCGCGCCGGGCACGCGCAGACCCAGCTGGACGCCGTCGCGCACATGACCCAGCGGTACGAGCAGGAGAAAGCCTGACCGGCGCCCTCCGCACGGCGCAGAATGGGCCGTGCGGAGGGGAGTGGTCAATGACGACCGATGCCACCGCCTGGGAGCAGTTCCAATCCGGGCTGGAGCCCCGCGACGTGCGCGCCGAGGTGCTGACGTCGTGGCGGCGCTCGCAGTTCAGCGGCGTGGATCCCGAGCACGCCGCGGTGCCGTACGTCGAGACCGACGTCGACTCGTCGTTCGCGCGGGTCGCGGTCCCGGTGCTGACCGGCATGGCGACGCACCTCGTCGGCCATCACTCGTGCCTGGCGCTGTCGGACGCGGCGGGCAGCGTGCTCTGGCGGTGGGTGTCGGAGCCGATGCTGCGCAGCACGCTCGACGACCTGCGGGTGGTCGAGGGGTTCAACTTCGGCGAGGAACACGTCGGCACCAACGGCCTCGGTACCGCGCTGGAGACCGGCGGCATCGCGATGGTCCGCGGCGCCGAGCACTTCGTGCACCGCTTCCACGACGTCACCTGCGTGGCCGCCCCGGTGCGCCACCCGATCACCCGGCGCACGATCGGCGCGGTGAACGTGACCTGCCGGGCCGCGGACACGAACGCGCTGCTCCCGGTGATCGTGGGCAAGCTCGTCGAGGAGATCCGGCAGGCGCTGTACACCGCGGCCACCGCGAGGGAACGGGAACTGCTCGCGGCGTTCCTCGCGTCGCAGCGCGCGGGCCCGGGGCCGGTCGCGGTCGTCGGGGACGACCTGGTGATCTGCTCGGCCCAGGCCGCGGAACTGGGGTTCGACCGGCTCGGGCTCTGGGACGCGATCCGCACCGGCGCCGCACCGGTGTTGCCGGCCGACCTGCGTGCCGACGTGCGGCTCGTGCGCAGCGACGGCACCGTGGCCGGCGCGGTCGTGACCGTGTGCGAACCGGCCGCGACGCCGGCGCGGCCGGGGCGCCGACGCGGTTCCGGCCGCGCCGACGCACCCCGCCCGGCCACCGCGGACGCCGGGCCGGACGTCGTGCGCCGGGTGGCCGAGCTCGCGGCCGAGGGACCGGTCGCGGTGGTCGGTGAGCCCGGCTGCGGCAAGCTGACCGTACTGCGCGAGGTGTTCGGCTCCGCCCTGGTCCTGGACGCGGCGACCTACCCGCTGGACCCGGGCGCGTGGCTCGAGCGGCTCCGGTCCGGGGGCGCCACGGTGGTGCGGCACGCCGAGCTCTGGGACCTCCCGGCGGTGCGCCGGGTGGCCGCCGCGGTCGGCGAGCGGCGCCGTGCCGCGCTCGCGTTCACCGTCACGCTGCCCGCGGGGTCCGGTTCGCCGGCGGGGTCACCGGCCGGGGTGCTGCTCGACGCGGTCGGGGCGAGCGAGGTGCCGGTTCCGCCGCTGCGCCGCACGCCGGACGCGGTGGTCGCGGCGGCGCGGGCGCACCTGCACGGCCACGACCCGCGGCTCACGTTCACCGCCGACGCGCTCGCCGCGCTGCGCCGCTACTCCTGGCCGGGCAACTTCGCCGAACTGCGCCGGGTGGTGCGGAAGGCGGCCCGGGACGCCGACGGGTGCCGGGTCGGCGCCGCGGACCTGCCCGCCGAGGTGCGGTGCGCCCGTGCGCTGACCCCGCTGGAGACCGCCGAGGCCGGGGTCATCGCGGCGGTGCTGCGCGCCCACGGCGGCAACAAGTCCACCGCGGCGCGCGAACTGGGCATCTCACGCACCGCCCTCTACGCCAAGCTCCGCGCCTACCGGCTCTGAGCGTGGATCTCGCGCATCCGCTCGTCGAAGGGCGGCACGGGGCCGACGACCTCGACCCCCGGAGCCACGTCGGTGATCGGCAGCGCGCGGACCGGGGCCGTGGGCAGGCCCCAGGACTCGCGCCAGGACGCGAGCTGGGCGCTCGACGCGGCGTACACGATCCGGCCCAGCCCCACCCAGCCGTGCGCGGCCGAGCACATCGGACAGTGCTCCCCGGAGGTGTACACGGTCGCGGTGGCGCGCACCTCGGGGCTCAGGTTCGTCCCGGCCCACCGCGCGAGCACGAACTCCGGGTGGAACGTGGAGTCGCCGGTGGTCGTCTCCCGGTTGCTCTCCTCGCGCAGCACGGTGCCCTCGGCGTCGGCGAG
Organism: Cryptosporangium japonicum; assembly: GCF_039524755.1. NCBI lineage: Bacteria > Bacillati > Actinomycetota > Actinomycetes > Cryptosporangiales > Cryptosporangiaceae > Cryptosporangium > Cryptosporangium japonicum. The sequence continues at coordinate 389,702 of NZ_BAAAGX010000016.1, read as the reverse complement.
CACGGAGCCGAACGGGCCGTCACCGCGTGCCGCCGCCTCCTCGGCCAGCGCGACGCAACGTTCGAGGTGGGCGTGGTCGTTGCGGGCCATGGGCGCTCCTGACGTCATGAGTTGATCAGCTCGTACACATCCTCGGTGATCGGAGCGGTCTCGGCCGCGGTGGGCGGCACCGCCGCGGGGGTCCGGCCGTAGTCGCGGTAGGCGATCCGGTGCACGACCGCCTTGGTCTTCGCGGTGGCCGGCACCGTCAGCACGAGATCGCGGAACCGGCCCTGGGGGTCCAGCCGGGCGTGGAACGGGACGGCCTTGGCCTTCGGGCCGAGCGCCGTGACGATCTTCGTGTCGACGGCCTCGGCCGCCGGGGCCGCGGTGACGTCGATCGTGCCCTCGAACACCCCCGGGTGGGTCTCGGTGACGTCGACGACCGCACGGAACAGATCCTCGACGTACGCGGGGTCGTTGCTCCACAGGTCCCAGGTGAGCGCGATCGACTTGTCGGTCACCCGGTCCTGGTCGACGAGTCCCCACTTGCCGGGGAACTCCGGCACCCCGTCCACCTGCCGGGGGTTGTCGACGACGATCTTGACCCAGGTCCGGGGGTGGACGACGAGGATGTGCCAGTTCGTGACCAGCCCGTACTCGGGGTCACGGACCACGTTCGTGAGCCGGTACGACTTGCCGGCCGGGTTCACCACACCCGCGCTGTCCGTCCAGTCCCACCGCGCGCCCTCGTTGACCATCGACCACGAGAACGCCGGGGTCCGGTAGGTCGGCACCGACGCGGCGAGCTTCTCGCGCGGCGTCGTCGGCGACTTGCTCGGCGTCGGGCCGAGCGACTCCGGGTACCGGTCCACGGGCCCGTCCAGGAGCGAGCCGCACCCGGAGAGCAGCAGGGCGAGCACGACGACGACACCCAGCGCCCGTGCGCGGGAGGAGAGCGGTGTGAGCATGGGGACAGTCTGGAGCGACGCACTGCGGTTTCACTGCCGCCCCACTGCCGTCCGGCGGTGAACGGCGCATTATCCGGCCAGGGCGGTTCCGTAGCGTTCGGTCGCGAGGTACGGGTTCAGGTGCGGGTGGCGGCTGCCGACCGCCACGTCGCGCCAGAAGCGTTGCAGCGCGTTGCTGGTCGCGAAGCCGCCGGCGCCGTGCAGGTCGAGCATCCGCTCGACCGCGTCGCGGCAGTCGCGCGCGGAGTCGGCCAGGTCCGCGCTCAGGCGGGCCTGGTCGGCTGCGGTCAGCCCGCCGGCGTCGGCCGCGGTGGCCACCGCCAGCATCGTGCGCTCGGCGCGGTGGGCCAGGCGGGCGGCGTCGGCCAGCCAGTGGCGGGCGCCGGGTGACTCGCCCATCGAGGTGTACGGGGTCATGAACGGCTTGCGGTCCGACGCGAACATCGCGGTCGTTTCGTCCAGCGCGCCGAGCGTCGCCCCGACGATCGGACCCAGCACCGACAGCCCGTACACCATCCGGTCCTCCGGCGGGCCCGGCAGCCGCAGCGCCCCGACCCGCTCGTCCGGGACGACCAGGTCGGCCACGACCGTGTGGCTGCCGGTGCCACGCATCCCGGCCATCCGCCAGGTGCGGTCGATCGTCAGGTCGGCGGTCGGCACCAACGCGGCCGAGAACACCCCGTCGAGCAGCACGCCGAGCACGGCCCACGTCGCGTCCTCGCAGCCCGACATATTGGCCCAGCGGCCGGTGACCCGCACCCCGCCCGCGACCCGCTCGGCCCGCCCGCCGGCCGGGTTGCCCGACCCGGCGACCAGCGTGTCCGGGTCGGCAAACACCGCCCGCTCGACGCTCTCGCTCACCGTCCCCGCGGTCAGCGTCTTCGCGGTCAGGCACGTCCCGGCGATCCAGGCGGTGGCCGGGCAGTCGCGGCCCAGGTCGCTGAGCATCCGCGCGATCTCCACCGCGCCGGCCCACGCCCCGCCGTACCGGCGCGGGGTCCGCAGCGCGAACGCGCCGGCGGTCCGGGCCGCCTGCAGGCTCTCCGCCGTCGGGCGTCCCTGCTCTTCGGTCTTCTCCGCGTTGGCGGCCAGGATGTCGTTCATGGGCCAACCTCAGCACCGGCCCGGCGGACCCGCCATGCGTCAGCGGCCCGGAGCCATACGCGCGGCTACCATCGTCGGCGATGGACATGATCACGGCCGCGATCGCGAGCGTCCGGTTCGGGCGGGCGAACGCGCGCCGCATCACCGGGTCCGGCGCCTGGGCGATGCGGTTCCCGCCGATCGCGGTGCTGGGCTTCCACGTGGTGCTGCGCGGTGAGGGCTGGCTGATCACCGCGGACGCGGACCCGGTGCCGCTGCGCGCGGGCGACATGGTCTTCACGGCAGCGCTGACCGAGCACGGGCTGGCGCACGCGCCGTGCCGGCTGGACGAGGCGCCGCCGTTCGTGTTCGAGCACCGGCCGGAGCCGCTGGGCACCGCGGACTTCGAGTTCCTCTGCGGAGCGTACGGACTCGACGGGCGACCGCCGGCGCTGCTGCGCCGGCTGCCCGGCGTGGTGGCGCTGACGCTGGACAACGACCGCAACCCCGGGCTGCGCGCGCTCGTCGACATGCTGGTCGCCGACCACGACGCCAGGGGGCCGGAGGCCGGGCGGGCGGCGCTGGTCGACCTGGTGATCGTGCACGCGTTACGGCACCTGCAGGAGCAGGGCGTCCCGGCGGCGGTCGAGCCCGGTGTCGCCGCGGCGCTGCGCGCGATCCACGAGCGGCCGGAGCACCCGTGGACCGTGCCGGAGCTCAGCGCGGTCGCCGGGATGTCGCGCACCTCGTTCGCGCGCCGGTTCGGCGCCGCGGTGGGCACGACGCCGATGGCCTACCTGACCGACTGGCGGCTCAGCACCGGCGCGCGGCTGCTGCGCCAGACCGGTACGCCGCTGGCCGGCATCGCCCGCCGCGTGGGGTACGCGACCGAGTTCGGCTTCGCCGCCGCGTTCCGCCGCCACTACGGCGTCCCACCGGGCCGCTTCCGCTCCGAGGCGGCTGCCCCGGAACCGGCTGCCCCGGGACCGGCTGGCTTGACGCCGGCTGGCTTGACGCCGGCTGGCCCGACACCGGCTGCCCCGGGACCGGTTGGCCCGGCGTCGGCTGGCCCGGCGCCTGTCGTCAGGCCGGTTGGCGCAGGCCGCTGACCAGGAGGTCCACCATCCGGCGTGGGTCGTAGCGCGGGGTCGTGCCGGCCCCGGCGCAGAGCCCGCCGACGCCGCGCATGAGCTCCTGCGCGTCCTGGCCGGGCCGGATCTCGCCGGCCGACGCCGCCGCGCCCAGCAACCGCGCGCACACCGGCTCGAGCCGTTCGAGGAAGTAGGCGTGCAGCGGGTCGTAACACGGGTCGTCGGACTGCAGCACGGCCGCGAGCCCCTGCTTCGTGACGACGAACCCGACGAACTCGCCGAACCACTGCCGCAGCGCCTCGTACGGGCTCGCCGCCGACGCCAGCAGCGCCGGGCCGGACTCCGCGAGCGCCTCGACCTGGTGCCGGTAGACGGCGACGATGAGGTCCGCGCGGGTGGGGAAGTGCCGGTAGATCGTCGCCGTGCCGACACCGGCCTCGGCCGCGATCTCCCGGATCGGCGCCTCCACCCCGGACCGGACGAACACCGACGCGGCCGCGCCGAGCAGCGTCGTCTCGTTGCGCTGAGCGTCGGCGCGCTTCTGTCTCACGGGGCCCCTGGCCTAACCGGGACAGTGTCCCGTATCGTCAACCGGGACAGCGTCCCGCTTAACTCGGAGGATAGCGCATGAGCACCTACCTGCTGGTCCACGGCGCCTGGCACGACGGGCGGGCCTGGAACCGCGTGGTCCCGCTGCTGACCGCGGCCGGCCACCGCGTCCTGGCCCCGTCGCTGACCGGCCACGGCGACCACCCCCGCCCGATGGCCCCCGACGTCGGCCTGGAGACCTACGTCGACGACGTGGTGGGCCTGATCCTCGCCGAGGACCTCACCGACGTGATCCTCGTCGGCCACAGCTACGCCGGGCTGATCGTGTCGTCGGCCGCCAACCGGGTGCCGGACCGCGTCGCCCGGCTGGTCTACCTGGACGCGATGGTGCCGCGCGACGGCGAGACCGCGGTCGACGTGATGCCGATCACCCAGGTGCTGATCGACGCGGCCGAGGACGGGTGGGTCGCGCCGCTGCCGGAGCTGCCGGCGCCGCACGGCCTGTTCGGCGTCACCGACCCCGACGACGTGGCCTGGGTGCGGTCGATGCTCGTCGACGAGCCGGTGCTCGCCTACCGGCAGCCGGTGCGGCTGGACGACCCGGCGGTGGCCGCGGTGCCGCGCGTGCACATCCACTGCGTCGGCTCCGAGGTGGAGGGCATCACCCGCCGCCCGGTGCCGGCCGGAGAGCCGGTGTGGGAGCTGCGCAGCGGCCACGACTGCATGGTCACGGTGCCGGACGACCTCGCCGCGGTACTCCTGAAACTGGCCTGACGGCGCCCCGGGCGTGTCGGCTGTCACGCAACCGTCATACGGTCGCAGAGCAACCTCCACGCCCACCGCGAATGCTCGGTACCGACGCCCCAGTGCCTCGGGAGGAGACGCGGATGCCGTACCCCTTGCCGTTCGACGAAGGGCAGCCGGACGCGCACGCTGCCCCGCCGCTCGACCCCGACTACCGGCTGGCCGCCGAGGTGTACGCCCGGTTGCTGGTCGACGACCTCACCCGCTCCGCGCGGATCGGCGTGCAGTCGCAGGCCGGCGTCGTGCTGCTGTGTGGGCGGGTCCGCGCCGAGGAGGTGCGCACCGCGGCCGGCCGGATCGCCGCCGAGGGCGGGGCCCGTGACGTGCTCAACGACATCGAGGTCCGGCGGGGCCGCGGGCTGCGCTGGCCGAACCTCGTCGTGCTGTTCGTCGTCGGGGCCTACACCAGCCTGGTCGCCGGGATCCTCGGGGTGAACGCCGGCTGGATCGCCCTCGCGTTGATCTGCGCGCTCGCCGCCCAGCTGCTGCAGAACCGCTACCGCGACGCCGCCCGCCGCTCCCGGGACGGGCGCCCCTCCTGAGCCGTCGCGCGGCCGCGGGCGATCGGGGGCAGCGCGACCGGGAGGATCGCCAGCGCCAGGACGCCGCACACCAGGGCCAGCCAGCCGAAGCCCACCGCCGCGACGACCACCCCGGAGGCCAGGCCACCGGCGGTGCCGGAGACCGCGATCGAGACGTCCACCAGCCCCTGGACCTTCGCGCGGACGGCCAGCGGCACCGCGTCGGTGATGAGCGCGGTGCCCGCCACCAGGCCGAAGTTCCAGCCGAGCCCGAGCAGCGCGAGCGCGACGCTCAGCCCGGCGACGGACGGGCCGGCCGCGGCGACCAGCCCGGACGCCAGCAACGTTCCGCCGGAGGCGACCGCGACCGCGAGCGCGCCGAAGCGGTCGACCAGCCAGCCGGTCACCGGCGACGGTAGGTACATCGCGGCCACGTGGACGGCGATCACCAGCCCGGCGGCGCCGGCGCCGTGCCCGTGGTCGACCAGGTGCACCGGCGTCATCGTCATGATCGCGACCATCACCAGCTGGGTGACGACCATAACCGTCACGCCGAGCGGGAGACCCCCGCGCACCGCCGCCGGCCCCGGCGCGACGGCGGCCTCGACCGGCGCCGACCGCGCCGCCAGCAGCGGATCGGGGCGCAACCCGACGAAGAGCACCAGCGCGGCCAGCCCGTACGCGGTGCCGCCGAGCAGGAACGGCCCGGCCAGCGCGGGGGCGCCGAGGGACGCCGCCAGCGCGCCGGTCGGAGCGGCCAGGTTCGGCCCCACCACCCCGCCGAGCGTCGTCGCGACCAGCACCGTCGACACCGCGCGGGCCCGGCGGCCGGGTGCGGCCAGGTCGGCGCCGGCGTAGCGGGCCTGCAGGTTCGTCGCGGTGCCGGCCCCGTAGACGAACAGCGCGACGAACAGCAGCGCGGCGCTGCCCGTGACGGCCGCCACCAGCACCCCGAGGCTGCCGAGCGCGCCCGCGAGGTAGCCCAGCGCGAGCCCCGGTCGACGTCCGCGGCGGTTCGAGATCCGCCCGACCGCGACCGCCGCGAGCGCCGACCCGGCGGTGAACAGCGCGGTCGGCACCCCGGCCAGCGACGTCGAGCCGAGCATCTCCTCGGCCAGCAGCGCCCCGACCGTGATGCCGGCGGCGAGCCCGGCGCCGCTGAGCACCTGCGAGACGACCAGGACGGTGAGTACCCGGCGCTGCGCGTTCACAGGCCCACGTAGACCCGGGACGCGTTCTGCGACCACACCAGCGGCACCACGTCGGCCGGCACCAGCGACGCGATCGCCCGTGCGTTGCGTGCCTGCCCGGGGACACCGGGCCAGTCGGTGCCGTAGATCCACTTGCGCGACAACCGGGCCAGGTCGAAGCGCGCGTAGTACTCCGGCAGGCGTTTCGGCGGCAGGCCGGACAGCTCGATCCAGACATTCTCCCGGGAGAGCGCGAGGAACGCCGCCGCGTCGTACCACCAGCCGCGCCCGCCGTGGGCCAGGACGACGGTCAGCGTGGGGAAGTCACGCAGGACCGTGTCGACGAACACCGGGTCCGCGTTCGCGTTCGTCGAGCCGGGAAAGCTCGACGTGCCGCAGTGCACGATCAGCGGCACGCCCCGTTCGACCAGCACCGAGTACGCGGGGTAGAGCGCGGCGTCCGATACGCGGAACCCGCCGTGCACGGGGTGGAGTTTCAGCGCGGCCGCGCCCAGCTCGAGCTGCCGGGTCAGCTCGGCCGCGATCGGATGGTGCAGGTGCGGGTTCACATTGGCCACCGGCCGGAACCGCACCGGGTTCTGCTCCACCAGCGGCAGCAGGTCGTCGAAGTGCTGGTAGCCGGTCGCGAGCGGGCTGTACTCGCAGAACAGCAGCGCGGTGTCGACGCCCTCGGCGGCGAAGAGGCGGTCGAGCGCGGCCGGGCGCGGCGTGCCGTCGGGCGCCCAGATCTCCTCGATGACGCCGTCGCGCCCGAACTGACGCGCCCACTCCGTCCAGGCCGGTTTCACCGACCCCAGCACCGGGACGTGCACGTGCGCGTCGATCAGCCGCTGTCCGTCCAGCACGTCAGGACCCCCTCAACGACGACCACGCGGCCTGGGCGCGAGGCGCCCACGCGGCGTGCCGCTCCCGGAACACCTCGGCCGCCCGGTGCCCGCTCCAGCGCGGCGGGAGCAGCTCACGCGGCAGCCCGGGATCCAGCAGCGGGAACCGGCGCCACTCCTGCACGAGCCGGATCTGCGCGACCAGGGCCTGGCGGTCGGTGCGCGGGCGCCGCCGGCCCACCAGGTCGAGGAACGACTCGTAGCGGCGCTCGATCTCGTCGAGGTCCCAGGCCGCGCGGGTCAGCGACCGCTCGTCGCCGATCGCGCCCGACGACGCCACGAACGACCAGCCGGGCAGCTCCAGATTGGCCAGTACCTCCGCCACCTCGGGCTCCCGGTCCACCCACGGCGTCACCCAGGTGACGCCGTTGAGCGCGCCCAGCCCGGCCCAGCCCAGCCGGGTCCGCAGTTCGTGGCGCAGCGCACGCTGTTTCTCGGGCGCGCTCACGCTGGTGACCAGCCAGCGCCCGTCCCACGGCCGGGCGCCGTCGGCGAACCCGAAGATGCGTGTCGTGCCCTCGCGGAGCAGTCGCACGCCCGCGTCGGTCAACGCCCACCGCGTCTGACGGCCCACCCGCGACCCGGTGATCCAGCCGCTGTCCGCGGTGCGCATGATCGCCTGCCGGACCGCCTTCTCCGCGAGCTCGAGTTCGTCCATCAGCTCGAGCAGCGTCGCGGTCCAGACCGGGCGCCCGCCGGGGAGCACGAACTCACCCAGGATCGTCAGCAGCAGGCTCGGCGCGCTCGCCGCCCCCAGTTGCTGCCGCCGGGAGACGACCGGTTCGGTGGTCACCCCCTCACTATATTCACTACATCGCTCCGAACTCTTGCGGCAGACATGTAGCAGGTTTCAGGATGGGGGCGTGGAGATCTCGTTCGACACCGACCCCGACCGCTACCGGCACTGGTCGCTGGCCGTCGACGGCCCCACGGCCACCCTGACCCTCGCCGTCGACGAGGGCGGCGGGCTCGTGCCCGGCTACGAGCTGAAGATGAACAGCTACGACCTCGGCGTCGACATCGAGCTGCACGACGCGCTCCAGCGGGTGCGGTTCGAACACCCGGGCGTGAAAGTGATCGTCGTCACCAGCGGGCTGGAGCGCATGTTCTGCGCGGGCGCCAACATCAAGATGCTGGCGGCGTCGTCGCACAGCTGGAAAGTGAACTTCTGCAAGTTCACCAACGAGACACGCAACAGCATGGAGGACTCCGACCTGCACTTCATCGCGGCGGTGAACGGCACCGCGGCCGGCGGCGGGTACGAGCTCGCGCTGGCCTGCGACGAGATCGTGCTGATCGACGACAACTCCTCCGGCGTCTCGTTACCCGAGGTCCCGCTGCTCGGCGTGCTGCCCGGCACCGGCGGGCTCACCCGCGTCGTCGACAAGCGGGGCGTCCGGCGGGACCTGGCGGACGTGTTCGCGACCACCGCGGAAGGGGTGCGCGGGCCGCGCGCGGTGCGGTGGCGCCTGGTTGACGCGGTCGCCAAGGCCCGTGACTTCGACGCCGAGGTGGCCCGCCGCGCCGACGCCGCAGCGGCCCGGTCCCGGCGCGGCGGCACCGGCGGTGTGACCCTGACCCCGTTGAAGCGCGACGGCCTGCACTACCCGCACGTGACCGTCGATCTCGACCGCGACGCCGGGACGGCCAGGTTCGTGGTGGCCGGCCCCACCGCGGTCCCCGGCGACGTCGAGCAGCTGCACCGGGAGGGCGACGCGTCCTGGCTGCTGGCCACCACCCGGGAACTCGACGACGCGATCCTGCGGTTACGCACCAACGAACTCGACGTCGGCACCTGGCTGCTGACGACGTCCGGTGACCCGGCCGCGGTGGCCGCCTACGACGCGTTCCTGCTCGAGCACCGCGACGACTGGCTGGTGCGCGAGATCGTCGGGTACTACCGGCGCACGCTCAAACGCCTCGACACCACCTCGCGCAGCCTGTTCGCGCTGATCGAACCGGGCAGCTGCTTCGCCGGGACGCTGGCCGAGATCGCATTCGCCGCCGACCGGCAGTACATGCTCTCCGGGCGGTTCGAGGACGACGAGGACCCGCTGCCCCCGGCCGTGCTCCGCCTGGACGAGTTCAACGCCGGGCTGCTGCCGATGAGCAACGGGGCGTCCCGGCTGCGGACCCGCTTCGCCGGCGACGCCGCCGCGCTGGACGCCGCCCTCGCCGCCGCGGGCCGCGACCTGACCGCGGCCGACGCCGACGCGCTCGGCCTGGTCACCGGCGCCCCCGACGACCTCGACTGGGCCGACGAGATCCGGCTGGTCGTCGAGGAACGCGCCAGCTTCTCCCCGGACGCGCTCACCGGCCTGGAGGCCAACCTCCGGTTCGCCGGTGCCGAAACCCCCGAGACGAAGGTCTTCGGCCGGCTCACCGCCTGGCAGAACTGGATCTTCCAGCGTCCGAACGCCGCCGGTCCGGAGGGTGCGCTGCGCCGCTACGGCACCGGCCGGCGGGCCGACTACGACCGGAAGCGAGTGTGAGATGGCCGAGATCGCCGACGCACCGGCGCCGCAGGGTCCGCTGTCGCGGATCGACTACACCGAGCGCATCCCGAACAACGTGAACCTGTCCGGCGACCGGCGCCTCCAGCGCGCGCTGGAGGGCTGGCAGCCGAAGTTCCTCGACTGGTGGAAGACGCTGGGCCCGTCGATCCCCACCCACGACGTCTACCTGCGCACCGCGATCGCGGTCGGCCGCGACGGCTGGGCGCACTTCGACCGGGTGCCGATGGAGCAGTACCGCTGGGGCATCTTCCTCGCCGAACGCGACCCGGACCGCCAGGTGAACTTCGGCCGCCACAAGGGCGAACCGGCCTGGCAGGAGGTGCCGGGGGAGTACCGCAGCGAACTGCGCCGCCTGATCGTCATCCAGGGTGACACCGAACCGGCGAGCGTCGAGCAGCAGCGGCACCTGGGTATGACCGCCCCGTCGCTCTACGACATGCGCAACCTCTTCCAGGTCAACGTCGAGGAGGGCAGGCACCTGTGGGCGATGGTCTACCTGCTGCACGCCCACTTCGGTCGCGACGGCCGCGAGGAAGCCGAGGAGCTGCTGAAACGCAACTCCGGTGACTACGACTCGCCGCGCATCCTCGGCGCGTTCAACGAGGAGACCACCGACTGGCTGTCGTTCTTCATGTTCACGTACTTCACCGACCGGGACGGCAAGTACCAGCTCGGCACGCTCAAGGAGTCGGGCTTCGACCCGCTGGCGCGCACCTGCCAGTTCATGCTCAAAGAGGAAGCGCACCACATGTTCGTGGGCACCACCGGGGTGCAGCGAACCGTGCAGCGCACCGCCGAGCTCATGAAACAGCACGACACCGACGACATCTGGGCGCACGGCGGCATCCCGCTCAGCGTCATCCAGAAGTATTTGAACTTCCAGTACTCGGTGTCGATGGACCTGTTCGGATCGGAGACATCGTCCAATGTGGCGGCCTACTACGCCGCCGGTCTCAAGGGCCGCTGGATGGAGACCAGGCGCGACGACGACCACGTGCTCACCGACGCCACCACGCAGGTGCCGGTGATCCGCGACGGTCGCATCGTGAACGAGACCGTGCCGCTGCTCACCGCGCTCAACCTCGACCTGCGCAACGAGTACGCGGCCGACTGCGCCACCGGCGTCAAGCGCTGGAACGCCGAGCTGGAGAAGGCCGGCGTCGACGCCCGGCTGTACCTGCCGCACGAGGGCTTCAACCGGCGGGTCGGCGCGTTCTCCGGGCACCACGTGCTGCCCGACGGCACGATCACCGACGACGCGGCGGCGGTGGCGGCCTGCCTGCCCACCGACGAGGACCGCGCCCGCGTCGCCGGGCTGATGGTTCCGCACCACGAGCCCGGCGACTTCGCCGGCTGGATCTCCCCGCCCGCGCACGGCATCAACGACCTGCCCGTCGAGTACGACTACGTCCGTTTCTGAACAGGGGTCACAGTGGATTCCTTCAACGCGGCGGATTCCTTCAACGCGGCCGAGTGGATGGTCGACCGGCACGCCCCCGAGCGGGTCGCGATCACCGCGATCGACCTCGACGGGTCGGTGCGGCACGTGACCTACGGGTCGCTCGCGTCCGGCGTCGCGGCCTTCGGCGCGGCACTGCGCGCGGCCGGCACCCGGCCCGAGGAACGGGTGCTGCTCTGCATGGGCGACTCACCCGAGCTCGTCACCGCGTTCCTGGGCGCGCTGCGGATCGGGGCCGTGCCGGTGCCGGTGAGCACGATGCTCAAGCCGAAGGACATCCGGATGCTGGCCGCCGACAGCCGGGCGCGCGTCGTCGTGCTGTCGTCGGAGTTCGCCGAGCTGGCCCCGGCGCTGGAGGGCCTGCCCGACCTCGCGCACGTCGTGGTGTTCGAGGGACCGGTGCCGACCGTCCGCGGGGTGCCGGTGTGGCCGTGGGAGTCGTTCCTCGCCGCCGGGGGTTCACCGGCCCCCGCGTACCCGACGACCGCCGAGTCGCCCGCGTTCTGGCTCTACACCTCGGGCACCACCGGCACGCCGAAGGCCGCGGTGCACCGGCACGGGTCCCTGCGCGACACCGCGGAGACCTACGCCGCCGACGTGCTGGGCATCGGCCCGGACGACGTCTGCTTCTCGGTCGCGAAGATCTTCTTCGCCTACGGCCTGGGCAACAGCCTGACGTTCCCGTTCGCGGTCGGCGCGCGCACGGTGCTCGACCGTTCCCGCCCGAACCCCAAAGCCACGATGCGAACAGTGACGGAGCACCGTCCGACGCTGTTCTTCGCCGGCCCCACGTACTACGCGGCGCTGCTGTCGGCCGGGTTGCCGCCGGACACGTTCACGAGCGTGCGCGCCTGCGTCTCGGCCGGGGAGGCGTTCCCGGCCCCGCTGTTCACCCGGTTCACCGAGTTCTTCGGCGTCGAGATGCTGGACGGCATCGGCTCGACGGAGATGCTGCACATCTTCATCAGCGGCCGTCCGGGCCGCACCCGGGCCGGTGCGACCGGCGAGATCGTCGCCGGCTACGAGGCGAAGATCGTCGACGACGACGGGACCGCGGTGCCCGACGGCACCCCGGGACACCTCTACGTGCGGGGGAGCTCGGCCGCGTCCGGGTACTGGTCACGCACCGAGGTGACCCGCCGGGTGTTCCAGGGCCCGTGGGTGCGTACCGGCGACACGTACGTGCGCTCGGCGGACGGGTACTACAGCTCGCTCGGACGCACCGACGACATCATCAAGGCCGGTGGCATCTGGGTGTCGCCGACCGAGGTCGAGGAACATCTCCGGGCCCATCCCGACGTCGCCCAGGTGGCCGTGGTCTCGGTGCCCGACGAGGCCGGCCTGGACAAGCCCGTGGCCTGCGTGGTCCTGGCGCCGGGGGCGGCCACGACGCCGTCCGACCTGTCGTCGTTCTGCCGGGAGGGGTTGGCCGCGTTCAAACGCCCCCGCCACATTCTGCTCTTCGACGAGATGCCGGTGACGGCGACGGGAAAGCTCCAACGTTTCCGGGTGCGGGAGCTGGCAATCGAGCGCCTCACGCAGCCGGCCTGATCTCCCGTATCGCCATCGGCAGGTCTCGGGTTTCTGCCTTTTGGGTGGGGTCGGATGACTCGGCGAGGTCAAACGCGAGCCGCGCGAGCCGCATCGGGGAGATGGGCGTGGGCGGCCGCGGGGAATCCACGACCGCGTATTCGGACAGCTCCGAGCTGCCGACGTACGAGCGCTGCGGCGCGGGGCTGTGGCGCGGGGCTGTGGCGCGGGGCTGTGGTGCGGGGCTGTGGTGCGGGGCTGTGGTGCGGGGCTGTGGCGCGGGGCTGCGGCCCGAGGCACCTGGGCCGAGACCGACCCGAGGTTGAGGATCCGCCATGCGGGGCGAGGCTGCGGCCGAGGCATGCGGGGCGTGGCTGCGGCTCGAGGCTACGGCCCGAGGCACGCGGGGCCAGCGGTCGAGATCGGGATGTGAAACAGGATGCGGGCGCGGAGTGACGCTTGGGGCTTGGGGCCGCGGGAGTGATGCCTGGGGCGTGAGCGCGGGAGTGATGCCTGGGGCGTGGAGCGCCGGAGTGACGCCTGGGGCTTGGCGCACTGGGTGATGCCCGGGCGCGCAGCCTGGCGTGCGGCGTGGGGCGTGAAGTCTGGGGCGTGGAGCCCATGGGTCAGATGTGCCCCTGGGAGGGCTGTGCAATACGAGCTGTGCCGCACGTGGGCTGGCGTGAGGGGCGCGGCTAGTTGCCGATGACCCGAGGGCCGAATCGGCCGTGCGTAACCACCCGCGCGCAGCCAAGGGTGCGTAACCAGCTGCGCGGAGCTAGCCGTGCGGAGCCAGGGGCGTGGAACCGGCCGCGCGCGGCTAGGGGTGCGTAACCAGCTGCGCGGAGCTAGCCATGCGGAGGCAGGGGTGTGGAACCGGCCGCGCGCAGCTGGGGTGCGAAACCAGGCCCGCGAAACCAGGCCCGCGGAGCCAGGGGCGCGGAGCCAGCGGCGCGGAGCCGATGGTGGGAAACCGACCGTGCGGAGCCAGCCGCGCGATACCGGGCGCGCGGAGCCAAAGGCGAAACCAGCCCGCGGAGCCAGGGGCGCGGAGCCAGCGGCGCGGAGCCGATGGTGGGAAACCGACCGTGCGGAGCCGGCCGTGCGGAGCCAGGGGTGTGGAGCCGGCCGTGCGGAGCCAGGGGTGTGGAGCCAGGGGTGCGGAGCCAGCTGCGCGGAGCCAGGGGAGCGGGACCGGCCGCGCGGGGGCAGGTGCGCGGGGATCAACGCGCGGGTCAAGGCTCGGGTACGGGGGCGTGGTGTGAGGGGGTGGGGTCAAGGGCGCAGCACTAGGCGGCCGCGTAGGCCGCCTCGTTCCAGGCGGCGGTGGGCCTCGGCGACCTCGGTCAGTGGGAGGACATCCGCGACCCGGAGCTGGAGGCCCGCGGCGGCGAGCGACTCGAGGCGGGGGCCGTCGGCGCGGATCCAGACGTGCTCGACCCGGATGCCCCGCAGCGGAACGGGACCGCCGCCGAGCACGGCGACGAACACTCCGCCGCCCCGGACGGCATCCAGCGCCACCGCTCCCAGGTTCGCCGCGTCGAAAGCGGCGTCGACCCCGCCGGGCACCAGGGCGCGGACGCTCTCGGCCAGATCGGCGTCGCGTGGCACGACCGCCTCGACGCCGAGTGGGCGCAACCACTCCCCGTCCCGGGCCCCCGCCACCGCGATGACGCGCAGCCCCGCTCGGACACCCAACTCAACGGCATACCCACCGACCGCACCCGCCGCCCCGGTCACCAGCAGCGTCCCGCCCGCGGACCCCGCGCCCGGCAGCACCCCGCCCCACGGCCCGCTCGGCAGCGCCCCGCCCTGCGGCCTGCCCGGCAGCGCCCCGCCCTGCGGCCTGCCCGGCAGTGCCCCGCCCGGCAGTGCGTCACCGCCTGGCAGTGCCGCCGCGCACAAATGCGACCCCGCGCCCGAAAGTGTTCCAGCGCCCGGCAGCGTCCCAGCCGCCAGGAGGTTGCCACCCGCCGGGAGCGTTCCATCGCCGGAGAGCGTCTCAGCGCCCGGGGTCTGAGCGCCCGGGGTCTGAACGCCCGGGGTCTGAGCGCCTGGTGTTCCAGCGCTTGGTGTTCCAGCGCTTGGTGTTCCAGCGCTTGGTGTTCCAGCGCTTGGTGTTCCAGCGCTTGGTGTTCCAGCGCCTGGTGTTCCAGCGCTTGGTGTTCCAGCGCCCGGTGTTCCAGGACCAGCGCCCGAGTGCGTCCCAGACCCTGGGGTCTCAGCGCCCGAGTGCGTCTCAGCGCCCAAGTGCGTCCCAGCGCTCGGCGTCCCGGCGCCAAGATGCTTCCCAGCCGCCGGGAGCCCGCCCTCGTTCGGGAGTGCTCCAGTCGCCGGGCGCAACCCACCTCCGGACACCGTCCCAGCGGCCGGCGCACCGGCGGGCGTCCCCGCGCCCGGTCGTGTTCCGGCCGGGAACGGCTCCGCCGCCGGGAGCACCAGGCCGGTCAGATCGAGGGCCTGGGCCGCGGTCAGGGCGCCTAGCGGCAGTGTCGCCGCGGCGAGCAGGTCGACACCGTCGGGGCAGTGAGCCACGGCGTCGGCGTCGAGCACCACGTAGTCGGCCTGGGCCTTCGACGAGAGCGCCAACCGGTCCGAGAGGGCCAGCACCCGGTCACCCACCGCGAACCTCCGCACCCCGGGCCCGACCGCGTCGACGGTGCCGGACACGTCCCAGCCGAGCCCCACCTGCGGCCGCGGCGGGAGCAGGCCACCCGCGGTGAGCGCACCCGACCGGGTCTGCACGTCCACCGGATTCACCCCGGCGCCGGCGACCGCGAGACGCACCTGCCCGGCCCTGGGCCGGGGCACCGCCACCTCGGCCACCTCGAGAACCTCCGGCCCTCCGAACGCACGCACGACCACCGATCTCATGGCCCCGAACCTACGGAGAGCTACTCTCCGCGGGTAAGTACGCACTCCGAAGTGCGTACCGGAGCGGGGAGTGCGGACATGACCACCCGGACCCGGGCCGAACTCCGGCGGGAACGACGCGAGGCCTACGACGCCTACCTGGCCGAGTGCCCGGCCCGGCGCCTGCTGGACCGGATCAGCGACAAATGGGTCAGCCTCGTGCTCACCGGGCTCGCCGACGGCCCGCGCCGCTACAGCGACCTCGGTCGGCTCATCGCGGGCGTCAGCGAGAAGATGCTGACCCAGACGCTGCGGACGCTGGAACGCGACGGCCTCGTGACCCGCACGGTCACGCCGGCCACGCCGGTGCGGGTGGACTACGCGCTCACCCCGCTCGGGCTGAGCCTGCTCCCGGTGATGGCCGCGGTCAAGGGCTGGGCCGACACCCACATCGACGACGTCGAGGCCGCTCGGGAGACCTACGACCGGTCCCGGCAATAGGTCAGTGTCGCCGCGGGCGTGCCGATCTGAACGGCGTGGTGGAGCGCGGGCGGAACCGGCGGAGGCGGAGCGGCCTCGCCCTGGTCGTCGCGGTGCTCGTCACCGGCAGCGCCGTGACCTGGGCCGCGTACGACGTCGTCGAGGCCGGTGAGGACCGCTACTCCGCCCAGGTGATGGACCGCTACGCCGACGAGCTGGCGATCGCCGTCACCGACCGGGTCGTGCGTTACGGCGAGACGCTGCGCGACCTGGCCGCCGCGATCGGTGCGCAGTCCGACCTGCGCGGCGACGACTTCGCCCGGATCACGGCCGGGCTGGACAACTCGCGGCTGGCCGGTGCCGCCAGCATCAGCTTCATCGTGCCGTCGACCACGGCCGGGACGCCCGCGGTGCAGGCGTACTGGCGTGCCCGCGGCTCCACCGGCCTGGCGCTGCACCCCACGCCGGGCAGGTCGGAACACGCGTTCGTCGTGCTCGAACGCATCTTCGACAACAGCGCCACGATCGTCGGCATCGACCTGGCGCAGCGCCCGCAACCGACCGAGGCGCTGGAGGTCGCCCGCGCGAACGGCACGCTGGCGATCAGCCCGGCGTTCACGCTGCTGCGCGACGAGGGCATCCCGGCGCTGAGCCGCCAGGCCTCGGTGGTGTTCGCCGTCCCGGTCTACACCGGCCTCGGCTCGACCCGCCCGCACGTGTTCGAGGGCTGGATCGTGATGCCGGTCCGCGGGCAGGACTTCCTGTCCCCGACGCTGCTCGAGCGCGGTCAGGGCGCGGTGCGGGTGGAGGTCGCCGAGGCCACGGCCCCGGCCGCGGTGCTCACCACCGCTAACCCCGGGCGGCTGGTGCGCGACGAGTCGCTGACCCGGCGCCGGACCGTCGTCGTCGGCCAGCGGCGGTGGCTGGTCACGATCCGCCCGACCGCCCGTCTGATCGCCGCGACCGACCGGGGCATGGGCCGGTTCACGCTCGCGGCCGGAGCCGCGCTGACGCTGATGCTCGGTGTGCTGACCGGCGTGCTCGCCGGCAGCCGCGGCCGCGCGTTGCAGCAGGTCGACGAGGCCACCGCGGCGCTGCGCCTGGACATCGCCCGGCGCGAGCGCGTCGAGGCCCAGTTGCGCGAGCGCGAACTGGAGCTGCAGCGGCTGGCGTTCCACGACCCGCTGACCGGCCTGGCCAACCGGACGCTCTTCTACGACCGCCTCACCCACGCGCTGGCCACGCACGCCCGGGCCGAGCGCATGGTCGCGCTGCTCTTCGTCGATCTCGACGGGTTCAAGGAGGTCAACGACCGGCTCGGGCACCAGGCCGGTGACACGGTGCTGCGCACGGTCGCCGACCGGCTCCGCGTCGGCCTGCGCGCGGTGGACACCGTGGCCCGCTTCGGTGGCGACGAGTTCGCGATCATCCTCGAGGGCCTGTCGGCCGCCCCGGACGCGCGCCGGACCGCCGAACGGGTCCTCGCCGACCTGCAGGCACCGATCGACGTCGACGGCGCGCAGGCGCGGGTGTCCGCGAGCATCGGCATCGTGCTCAGCGGCGCCGACGCCGACGCCGACGAGCTGATCCGCGAGGCCGACGCCGCGATGTACACCGCGAAGCACGCCGGCAAGAACCGGTACGTCGAGTCCGGGGCCTGAGCGTCAGGCCAGGCTCAGCACCGCCACCAGGAAGGGGGAGTCCGGCCCGAACGGGCGGAGATCCCAGGTGGCGAACGTGTGGTCCGGGGTGAGGCCGGCCTCCTTGGCGTCGGCCAGGAAGTCGTCGAACCCGTACTCGCGGCCGGCGCCGAACCCGGTGACGACCCGCCCGCCGGGCGCCAGGTGCGCGCGGAAGCGGCGCAGGATCTCGACCCGGGTCGACGGCGCGACGAACGTCATCACGTTGCCCGCGCACACCACGACGTGGAAGGCGCCCGGCAGGTCGAGCCGCGAGAGGTCACCGACGATCCACTCCGAGCCCGGGTGGTCGGCCCTGGCCTCGGCGACCAGCCGCGGATCCAGGTCGACGCCGACGACGCGGTGCCCGATCGCGGCCAGCAGCCCGCCCACCCGGCCGGTGCCGCAACCGGCGTCCAGCACGCGGGCGCCCCTGGGCAGCAGCGCGTCGACGAACCGGGCCTCGCCGCCCAGGTCGCGGCCCTGCGCGGCCAGCCGGCGGAACCGCTGGACGTAGCGCTCCGAGTGCCCGGGATCCTTGGCCAGGATCCGGAGCCAGGCGTTCTCCTCGGTCACGGGCCACCTCATCTTTCTCGGGGTGTACGGACCGATTCTCCCGGACGACGGGCCGCCCCTCCGATCAGCGCCGTACGCGGCCCGACGGTCGGCGCCGTACGCGGCCTGACGGTCGGCGCTGTACGCGGCCCAACGGTCGGCGCCGAGCGCGGCGGGAGAGCGCGTAGCCCGTCGTGATCGCCGCGAAGCCGGCCGCGGCGGCCAGACGGACCCGGCCCGGGCGGGCCGGGGAGAGCGCGGTGGTGAGCAGACCCCAGCCGGACGTGACCGCGACCGCACCGGCGCCGTGCCGGCTGGCGGCGACCCCCGCGGCCACCGCGCCGCCCACCCCGAGGAGCCCGGCGGCCGAGGAACGGACCGTGCGCGGCGACCGCGCGCCGGCACCGGCCAGGTTCGCCCCGGCGGCCAGGTTCACCGCGCTCGCCAGGGCCGTCCACCCGAGCAGGAGCCCGGTGCCGACGCTCGTCGCCCGGCCCGGGGTGGCCAGGCGTTGCAGGCGTGCGTGCGCCACCCCGGCGAACGCCGCGGCCGGCGGCAGCAGGAACGGGGTGGCGGCGAACCGGTCGGTCTGCGCGGCGAGCGACCACGCCGTGTTCGTGAGGTACGCGCCGGTCAGCGGCCAGCCGGTGCGCCGGCTCGTCTCCTGGTCGCGGCCGCGGACCTGGGTGACGGTGGCGACCACGACGCCGGCGAAGATCGGCGCCCAGACGACGAACGCGTAGCTCGGTGGCGTGATCACCGTGTCGTAGCGGTCGGTCCGCTCGCCGCGGCCGACCAGCGCGCCGAGGTTCGGGACGGCGACGAACGCCGCGCACGCGCCGGCCAGGGCGATCGAGCGGACGCGGTCGTGCGTACTCTGTTCCACGGGGTACCTCCGCAACAAAGTTGCTTGGTTTCCAAGGTACCTTGGGTGACGTGGAAGCGCAGCCGTTGACCTGGGCGGTCCATCACCTGGCCGTCGCCGTGGCCGAGTTCGACGCGTCGGTCGCGCGCCGGGTCGGTCTCTCCGCGGGGGACTACCTGGCGCTGAAACACGTGCTGGCGGCGTCCGAGCCGCCCGGTCCGGTCGAGCTCGGGCGGCTGCTGGGACTCAGCTCCGGCGCCGCGACCGGCCTCGTCGACCGGCTCGAGCGCGCCGGGTACGCCCGCCGCGAACCCCACCCGCGTGATCGCCGCCGCCAGATCGTCCGGGCCACCGCCCGGGCCGAGGCCGCGGTCGTGCGCGCGCTCGGGCCGGTCGCCGCCGAGATCGACCGGGTCGGCGCCGGTCTGACCACCGAGCAACGCCGGCTGATCGTGAGCGTCCTCGACGCACTGACCGCCGTCCACCGCACCACCGCCCCCGCCTGACCCCGCCACCGCCGCCGGCTGGCCCCGACCGCACCAACCCCCCACCGACCGGCCCCGCCCGGACCACCACGGGCCGGTGGCGCGCGATCACTACGCTCGCCGCCGTGACAGCCTCCCGCCGTGACCCGGGTCCGGTCCTCCTCGGCATCCTTCTCGCGGCCGTGCTCGCGCTGTTCGGTGGCGCGCTGGCGTCGTGGCGCGCCTGGGAGGCGACCAGCCCGCTGCCGACCGCCGCGGAGTTCGCCGAGATCGGCCGGCTGGTCAGCCCGGGCGACCCGGCGCCGTTCACGCGGGCCGACCCGGTGCGCAACGACGTCGCCGACACCGGCACGCTGATCACGATCGCCGAGTACGGGCCGGCCGCCCCGGGGCCGGGCCCGTCGCTCGACCCGGTCCGGCACCGGTTGGAGGCGGCCGGCTGGCGGATCGTCGGCCAGTCGACCGAGACCACCGAGGGCTCGACCGAGTCGAACGTCGTCGCCACCCGCGGGCACCTGCGGATCTTCGTGATCGACACGTTCTGGGGCAACGGCGGCGGGCTCTTCACCAAGGTGCTCCGCGAGCCGACCACCGCCGTGACGCTCGCCGGCCTGGCCGGTGCGCTCGGTGGCGCGGTGCTCGGGTGGGGGCTGGTCGCGTGGGGCGACCGCCGGACGCGCGACCGGCCGGTCCGGCGCCGCGTGCTCCTGCTGGGAACCGGCGTCGCGCTCGTGCTGCTGATCCCGACCGTGGCCTGGACGCTCTACCGGGCGCTGCCGGACCGCGTCACCGAGGCGCACAACTACGTGCAGGAACCGTTCTGGCGCGGGCTCATCGGCGAGCCCAGGGCGGTGCCGGCGCTCGTCGCGGGCGCGCTCGCTCTCCTCGTGCTGGTGGTGCCGGTCCCGCGCCGCACCCCTTGACAGGCAACTAAAAGGTTGCCTAAATAGCGTCGTGGATCAGGTCTCCGACGACGCGTTCAAAGCGCTGGCCGACGCGAGTCGCCGGCTCCTGCTCGACCGCCTCAACGAGCGCAACGGCCAGAGCCTGCGTGAGCTCTGCGCCGGGCTGGACATGAGCCGCCAGGCGGTCAGCAAGCACCTGGCCGTGCTCGAAGCGGCCGGCCTGATCCGCGTATCCCGGCACGGCCGCGAGAAACTGCACTATCTGGACGCCGGTCCGATCACCGCCATCGCGGACCGCTGGATCAACCGGTACCACCGCGACCGCGCCCGTGCACTGGCCGACCTGCGAACCGCACTGGAGAGCACCGTGGATTTCGTCTACACCACGTACATCCGCACCACCCCCGAGCAGCTCTGGGACGCACTGCGCGAGCCGGCGTTCACCGCGGCCTACTGGGGCGTCGAGTTCCGCTCCGACTGGGCCGCCGACGCCCCGATGTCCTGGTCGGAGCGGGGCACCGAGACCTCGCACCCGGACCAGCGCGTGCTGGTGTACGAGCCCTACCGGCGGCTCTCGTACACCTGGCACACGTTCACGCCCGAGTGGGCGGCCGCGAACGGCATCGACGAGCCGACGCGTGACCGGCTCGCCGCCGAGCCCCGCTCCGCGGTCACGTTCGAGCTCGAACCGGCCGGGGACGGTGTCGTCAAGCTGACCGTGGTGCACGGGGACCTGGAGCCCGGCGGGCTGCTCCGCTCGATGATCAGCGAGGGCTGGCCGCGGCTGCTCTCCGACCTCAAGTCCCTGCTGGAGACCGGTCAGGTCCTGGCCACGGCCGGCTGAGCGTCAGTCGGCGGTCTTGCCGACCACCGCGAACGCGGAATCCAGGTCGACGTTCCACTCGGCGTTGTCGGCCGCGCGCACCTCGACCTCGTAGGCGACGCCCGGCTCGTCGCCGCGGTCGACGTCGATCACGGTGCTGCCGGGGACGGCGGCCACCGCGGCCTTCCCGGCCGAGGCCTGCTCGGCCGGGGTCAGCGGCCGGTCGTCGGCCGCGACCGAGGCCGACGGCGCGGTGGACGGGGCGGCGGCGGTGCCGGCGTCCGGAGCGTCGGTCTCCGTGGTGACGACCTTCAGGTCCCGGTCCAGGGTGACATCGACCTCGGTGCCGTCCTCGCGGCGCACCTCGACCTCGTAGGCCTCGCCGCGGTCGTCGCTGGTCTCCACGTCGGTCGCGGTGCCGCCACCGGCCGCCGCCACCGCCGCCTCGACCACCCGGTCCCGGTCGGCTCCCGTGACGTCGTCGTTCGCGTAGGCCGTCGTGGCCCAGACGCCCCCGCCGACGGCCAGGGCGGCGACCACGGCGGTCGAGGCGAGAACGCGCTTGCTGCGGAGCTTGGTGGTGTTCATGCCGCACAGCCTGCGGGGCCGACCCTGAATCTCCCCTGAACGCACCTGAAAGCCGGTTCAGCCGGGGAGCCGCACGGTGAACCGCGCTCCGCCCAGCGGTGCCGTGGTGACGCCCACCGATCCGCCGTGCGCGGCCACGATCTCACGCACGATCGCCAGCCCCAGCCCGCTCCCACCGGCGTCACGGGCGCGGGCCTCGTCCAGCCGCACGAACCGCTCGAACACCCGCTCCCGCTCGGCGGCGGGCACGCCGGGCCCGTCGTCGTCCACGGTGAGCTCGACCGTGTCCCCGGCCGCGCGCACCCCGATCGCGACCGAGCCCGCGGCGTGCCGGGCCGCGTTGTCGACCAGGTTGCGCACCACCTGCGCGAGCGCGCTCTCGTCGCCGCGCACCCGCCCGCCGCCGACCCCGCCGGTGTCCACGGCCAGGCCGCCGCGGGCGATCCGGCGCGCCTCCCCGAACGCCAGATCGTCCAGGTCGACGTCGGTCCGCGCGCCGTCGACGCCGCCGGCGTCGGCCCGGGTGAGCAGGAGCAGCTGCTCGACGAGGCGTTGCAGGCGGGTGGACTCCGCCAGCACGGTGTCGGCCAGCTCCCCGTCCGGGAGCGCGCCGGGGTGCGCCCGGGAGATCTCGGCGACCTGCCGGAGCCCGGCCACCGGCGAGCGCAGCTCGTGCGAGGCGTCGGCGACGAACCGGCGCTGCCGTCGCTGGCCGTCCTGCAGGCGCGTCAGCATGCGGTTCATCGTGCGGGCGAGGCGCCCGATCTCGTCGCCGGACCCGGGTTCGGGCACCCGGCGGTCCAGCCGGTCGCCGGTGATCTCCTCGACCTCGCGCCGGATGCGTTCCACCGGTGCCAGCGCCCGGGACACGACCACCCAGGTCACGCCGCCGACCAGGAGCACGAGCAGCGGCACGCCGACGGCCAGCGGGGTCACCAGCGCGGACGTGGAGTCGTCGAGCTCCTCCAGCGACACCGCGACCGACACGCTCGTGCCGTCCTCGCGGTCGGTGACGACGAGGTAGGGGTGGTCGGCGCCGTCGAGCCGGATCTCGCCGGGTTCGGCCGGGAGCGGCACGGCCGAGCGGACGACCGTGCCGTCCGCGCGGGTGACCTGCCAGACCAGGTCGTCGAGGTCGTCGTCGTCGTCCGGGGTGGGGTTCCCGGCCCGCGTGAGCAGCTCCGCGGCGCGTTGCTCGGCGGTGTTCTCCAGCCCGTCGCGCAGCGAGCCCCGGACCAGCACGACCAGCGCGACGGCCCCGGCGAGCAGGGCCACCGCGACGACGAGCATCGCGGCCACCGTCGTCCGGGTCCGGACGCCCCGGTCAGCCACCGTCGCTGCCCAGGCGGTACCCGGCGCCGCGCACGGTCTGGATCGCCGTGCGGCCGAACGGGCGGTCGATCTTGTTGCGCAGGTGACGCACGTACACCTCGACGATGTTCGGGTCGCCGACGAAGTCCACGTCCCACACCGCGTCGAGAATCTGCCGTTTGGAGACGACGTCACCGGCGTGCCGGGCCAGGAACGCGAGCAGCGAGAACTCGCGGGCGGTGAGTCCGATCTCGGCGTCGCCGCGCCACACCCGCCGGGCGGCCGGGTCCAGCCGCAGGTCGCCGACCTCCAGCTGGGTGGGGCGTTCCCGCGCGCCGCGCCGCGACACCGCGCGCAGCCGGGCCACCAGCACCGGGAACGAGCACGGTTTCGTGAGGTAGTCGTCGGCGCCGGTGTCGAGCCCCTCGACCTGGTCCCACTCGCCGTCCTTGGCGGTGAGCATCAGGATCGGCGTCCAGTTCTTCTCCGCCCGCAACGTCGCGCACACCTGGTAGCCGTTGATCCCGGGGAGCATGAGGTCGAGCACGATCGCGTCGTACGAGTTCTCGCGGGCCAGCCAGAGCCCGTCGACGCCGTCGTGCGCGACGTCGACGGCGAACCCTTCGGCTTCGAGCCCGAGCCGCAGGGTGCGGGCGAGCCGCTGCTCGTCGTCGACGACGAGAACACGCATGGATCGGCCTCCGGGAGGATCGGAAACCGCCATCCTCCGCCACCGCACCTGAACGCGAGCTGAAGGCACACCGTGACCCACGTTCTGCATTCCGTCTCGGTCGGCACCGGACCGACCGTGCTGTTCCTGCACGGCAACCCGACGTCGTCGTACCTGTGGCGCCACGTACTGGAGCCGGTCGCGGCGGCCGGTTTCCGGTGCGTCGCGCTCGACCTGATCGGCATGGGGCGCTCACCCCGGCCCGACCTGGCGTACTCGTTCGCCGACCACGCCCGCCACGTCGAGGCGTTCGCCGACGACCTCGGCGCGGCGACGCTGGTCGGGCACGACTGGGGCGCGGTGCTGGCGCTCGACCTGCTCGGGCGGCGGCCGGACCTGGTGGACGCGGTGGCGTTCCTGGAGGGGCACCTCCATCCGGTCGCGCGGCTGGACGAGCTGTTCGCGGCGATCCGGGAACCCGGCCGCGGCGAGCGCCTCGTGCTCGAGGAGAACGTCTTCCTCGAGACGGTGCTGCCCGCCGGGGTGGTCCGCACGCTCACCCCGGACGAGCGGGACGCCTACCGCGCGCCCTATCCGGACCCGGCGAGCCGCCGCCCGCTGCTGGCCTGGGCCCGGGAGATCCCGGTGGCGGGCGAGGCCGGCGACGTCACCGCGGTGGTGCGGGCCAACCAGCGGGTGCTGGCCGGGTCGCCGGTGCCGAAACTGCTGCTGTTCGGCGAGCCCGGTGCGGTGATCGGAGCGTCCGAACTGGCCTGGTGCCGGGCGAACGCACGCCGGCTGTCCGCGGTGGGCGTGGGCACCGGAACCCACTTCCTCCCCGAGGACCAGCCGGCCGCGATCGCCGCCGCGCTGATCGAGTGGCTCCCTAGGCCGGGGTCCAGAACGGGTCGCGGCCGATGAAGCCGAGCAGGCGAGTCGGGCCGTCGGAGCCCGGCGGCACCGCCACCCGCGGGCCGTACTGGCCCGACGCGCGCATAACGTCCTCGATCGGCTCCATGCCCTCGACCAGCATCGCCGCGAACGACGGGTCGAGCCGGTCGTCCTGGCCGGTCGCGCGGGCCAGGTCCCAGGTGTGCATGAACACGTCCGCGGTGTAGAACTGGTCGATCGCCCGATCGAGCGGGACGTCGCCGAGGTGCGGGTTCGACAGCGTGCGTGCCGGCGTCGACGGGTCGTCGAGCAGCGCCTGGACGGCGGTGGCCTGCGTCGCCCACGCGCCGGCCGGATCCGCGTCCACCGGCGGGCCCGCCGGGAGCGTCACCCCGGCGCCGCCGGCCAGGAACGCCGGGAACCACCCGACGAGATGACGCACCACGTCCCGGGCGGTCCACGACGCCACCGGCGACGGGACGTCCCAGTCCTTCGTGCCGCGGACCCGGTCGGTGAACGCACCGGCGATCACCCGGTGGCGTTCGGCGGGGGAGAGCTCAGACAGCGCCATCGGTCAACATCCCGTCCAGTGCGGCGTAACCCTCGTTCAACCCGACCTCCATGCCGCTCTTCAACCAGGCGTCGCGGCTCTCGAAGCTCTCCACCAGCGACTGGGTGAGCAGCCGCGTGCGCCCGTCGCCGAGGTCGGCGAAGCGCAGGGTCTGCAGCGAGACGCCGTCCGGGTCGCCCTCCCAGGTGAACGTCTGCACGATGCGGTCGGGCCGGATCTCGTGGAACGAACCGTGGAACGCGAACTCCTCGCCGGCCCGGCTGGACACGAAGCGCCAGCGGCCGCCGGTGCGCGCGTCCCAGTAGTCGATGCGGTTGTCCAGGCTGTCCGGCCCGATCCAGCGCACGAACACCGCCGGGTCGGTGTGGGCCCGGAGCAACTGCGCGGGGGTGGCGCGGAAGTCCCGGCTGATCCGGATGATCGGCAGCGCCGGATCGGCCTCGATCTCGGTCACGGGGCGGACTCCTCCTCGTTCAGGGCGGCCAGCACCTGGTCCAGGCGCCGGTAGCGCTCCTCGGCCCGGCGGCGGTACCGCTCGATCCATTCGTCCATCGACGTCAGCGCCTCGATCTCGAGGTGAACCGGCCGCGGTTGGGGGCCGGGTACCCGGGTCACCACGCCGGCGTCCTCGAGGACGCGGAGGTGCTTGTAGACCGCCTGCAGGCTCATCCGGTACGGCTCGGCGAGCTGGTTGACGGTGGCGTCGGCGACCGACAGCCGCGCCACGATGTCGCGCCGCGTCGGGTCGGCGAGCGCCGCGAACACCCGGGACAGCTCGTCGACCGGCATCGGCCCCTCTTTTCAACTCATCGGTTTAAAGCCAAGCTAGCGACGCACCGGCGTGAGGTCAAGCACCAGCTTCCCGGTGGTCGTCCCGGCCTCGATCCGGCGGTGCGCCTCCGCCGCCGCGTCGAACGGCAGCGCCTCGACGTCGACCCGCAGCTCACCCGCGGCGACCGCGCGGACCGCCCGGCGCAGCGCCGCACCCACCTCGGCCGGCCGGTGCGCCGAGACCGCCGCCAGGTTGAACCCCAGCACGGCGGTGCTGGACAACCAGAGCCGGTTCGCCGACACCGCCACGTCGAGGGCGTCGGACGCGTTTCCCAGCACCACCAGGCGCCCCAGCGGCGCGAGCAGATCGAGCCGGCGCGCCGGGCCGCCGACCATGTCGACGACGACGTCGAACGACCCGGTCACCGCGTCGCGCAGCACGACCTCCGGGTACCCGAACGCGCGCGCGGCGTCGATCTTGGCCGCGGAACCGACGGTTCCCACCACCCGGCCGGCGCCGAGCAGCCGGGCCACCTGTCCCAGCTGGCTCCCCAGTCCACCGGCCGCGGCGTGCACCAGCACGCTCTCGCCCGGCCGCAGGCGCGCGACCAGGTCCAGCGCGAGGAACGCGGTCGTGCTGTTCGACGGCACCGCCGCCGCCGTCCGCGGGGGCACGTCGCCGAGCGGCGCGACCAGCCGGGCGTCGGTCACCGCGACGCCCGCGTACCCACCACTGTCGACGACGGTCAGCGCGGCCACCGGCGTCCCGACCGGCGGGCCGGTGACCCCCGCACCGAGCGCCCGGACCCGCCCGGCCACCTCGATCCCGGGCACGAACGGCAACGGCACGTCCACCAGCCCGCGCCGGTAGAGCACCTCGGCGAAGTTCACCCCGGCGAAGCCGACGTCGATCGCGACCTGGCCGGGTCCCGGCGTCGGCGTCTCCACCGACGCGGGGGTCAGGACGGAGGCGGGGCCGAAGGACGGAATCGTGATCGCACGCATGCCGCCACTCTCCGGCGACCGCGGCGCCGGAGGCAGTGCCTGCTCATCCGGGGTGTGCCACCACCAGGCTGCGCAGCGCCTCCAGCCGCTCCGCGGTGCCGGTGCCCGGCCGCGCGTTGTGCAGCACCAGGTGGTGCCCCGGGCGGCCGGGCACCGGCAGCACGGTGGCCTCGAACACCAGCAGGCCCGCGTCGGGGTGCTCGATCTCCTTCACCCCGGCCGTGTACTCGACGACGTCGTGGCGCGCCCACAGGGCCGCGAACTCCGGGCTCGCCGCGGACAGCCGGGCCGCGATCGCGTCGAACTCGCCGTCGCCGGGGTACCGCGCCGCGTCGGCCCGGAACGCGGCCGCGCTCGCGGCGGCGTTCGCGCTCCAGCCCCGCTGCACGGCCCGGAACCGCGCGTCGGTGAACAACGCCACCAGGCAGTTGTCGTCGGCCCCGCCGTAGCCGAACACGCGCCGCGCCGTCTCGTTGACCGCCACGAAGTTCCAGTGCCGGTCCCGGACGTACGCGGGGCGCGGCGCCCACGCGTCGAGCAGCCGCAGCAGCTCCGGGGAGAGCGGCGCCGGGCGCTCCACCCGGGGCGGCGCGACCAGCCCGGCCAGCCGGAACAGGTGGTCGCGCTCGGCCGCGTCGAGACGCAGTACCGCGCCGATCGCGTCGAGCACCGCGTCCGACACCCGGATGTCGCGGCCCTGCTCCAGCCACGTGTACCAGGACACGCCGACCCCGGCGAGCATCGCCAGCTCCTCGCGGCGCAGCCCGGGCGTGCGACGGCGTCCGGTGTCGGGGAGGCCGACGTCGGCCGGGGTCACCCGCGCCCGCCGGCTCCGGAGGAACTCGCGCAACTCGGCCCGGCGCTCGGTCATGCTCCTACCGTAATCCCGCAAATCGTCGTTCACATCGCCGGTTCGGCCAAGTGGCTGACGTGGACCGACCGACGCCGTAGAACGGAGGCTGCGGAACCGCCCGTCGTCGCGCGTGTCACTGCTCCCGGAGGTATGGATGGCCCTCGCCCTGACCGACGATCACCGGCAACTGGCCGACGTCGTCCGTTCGTTCGCCACGGCCCACGAGCTGCGCCGGGCCACCCGCGAGGCGTTGACCCGGGACACCCCCACCAACCCGGCCTGGAAGCAGATCGCCGACCTGGGCTGGACCGGCCTGCACCTGCCCGAGGCCCACGGCGGCTCCGACGCCGGCCTGACCGAGCTCGCCGTCGTCGCCGAACAGCTCGGGGCCGCACCCGCGCCGGGCCCGTTCGTCGCGGCCGTCGCCGCCGGTGCGGTGCTCGACGCGGTCGCCCCCGACGACGTGAAGGCCGGGCTGCTGCCCGGTCTCGCCGACGGCTCGCGCATCGTGGTGCTCGGCCTCACCGGCGCGCTCACCGGGTCCGGCGGCACGGTGTCGGGCGCGGTCGGGCCGGTGCCCGGCGCCCGCTGGGCCGACCACGCGGTGGTGCGGGTGGGCGCGGACGACCTCGCGCTCCTGCCGCTCGCCGACGTCGTCAGCGAGCCGACGCCCGGCCTCGACCCGTCGCTCGGCGCGGCCAGGCTCCGGGCCGAGAACGTGGCCGCGCGGATCTTCCCCGGCGCCGCCCGGCTCGCCGTGCGCATCGGGCGCACCCTCGCCGCCGCGGAGGCCGCCGGTGGTGCGCACGCCACGCTGACGATGGCGCTGGAGTACGCGAAGGTGCGCGAGCAGTTCGGGCGCACGATCGGCAGCTTCCAGGCGGTCAAGCACCACCTGGCCGACATGCTCGTCGAGGCGGAGACGGCTACCGCCACCGCCTGGGACGCCGCCCGCGCGGCGTCCGCCGCCGGGGCGCCCGGGGCCGATGCGGCCGACGGGGTCCAGGCCGATCAGGCCGCCGCGGTCGCCGCCGCGAGCGCGCTGCACGCCTACCAGGCCAACGCGCAGAAGGCGATCCAGATCCTCGGCGGCATCGGCTTCACCTTCGAACACGACGCCCACCTGTACCTGCGTCGCGCGATCACGCTCGCCGCGCTCTGGGGCCCGGTGACCACGGCCAGGGACGACGTCGCCGCGTCGGCGCTGGCCGGGGTGCGCCGCGAGTACGCGGTGGACCTGCCGCCCGAGGCCGAGGCGTACCGCGCCGAGGCCCGCGGCTTCCTGGAGACCTACCGCGCGGCCGAGCCGGCGGACCGGCGTCGGCTGCTGGTCGACTCCGGGTACCTCGTGCCGCACTGGCCGAAGCCGTGGGGCCGGGCCGCCGGGCCGATCGAACAGCTCGTCATCGAACAGGAATTCACCGGCGTCGACGTCCCGCAGCTGGGCATCGGCGGCTGGGTGACGCTCACGATCAGCCAGCACGCCGACGACGAGCAGATCCGACGCTGGATCCCGGCGTCGCTGCGCGGCGACCTGGTGTGGTGCCAGCTGTTCAGCGAGCCCGGCGCGGGTTCCGACGCCGCCGCCGTGCAGACCCGGGGTATCAAGGTGGAGGGTGGCTGGCGGGTCACCGGGCAGAAGGTCTGGACCAGCGGGGCCCAGTACTGCAACCGCGGGCTCGCGACCGTGCGCACCGACCCCGAGGTGCCCAAGCATCAGGGCATCACCGCGATGGTCGTCGACCTGACCGCCCCCGGCGTCGAGGTGCGGCCGCTGAAGGAGATCACCGGCGCGGCGATGTTCAACGAGGTGTTCTTCACCGACGTCTTCGTCCCCGACGAGGACGTCGTCGGCGCGGTCGACGCGGGCTGGACCGTGGCCCGCGCGACGCTGGGCAACGAGCGCGTGTCGATCGGCCGGGAGACCACGCTGGGCATCCGCGCGTCGCAGCTGGTCCGGGTGATCGACGGGTTCGGCGTCACCGACGTCGGCCTGCTGCGTGAGTACGGCCGGCTGGTCGCGATCGAGCAGTCGACGCGCCTGCTCAACCTGCGGATGGTGACCCGCGCCGTGGTCGGCGGTACCGAACCGAGCATCGAGGGTGCGCTCACGAAGCTGATCGGGGCCGAGCTCGCGCAGTCGCTGAGCGAGCTCGGCCTGCTGCTCGCCGGCCCGGGGGCGATCGACGGCACCGCGGACCTGCTGACGACCGGCTACCTGTACTCCCGGGCCATGACGATCGCCGGTGGCACGTCCGAGATCAGCCGCAACGTCATCGCCGAGCGCATCCTGGGCCTGCCGCGCGATCCGCTGAACCGGTGAGCGGGTCCCCGTCCGCTCACCGGCGGACGGGGATGTAGTCCGGGCCCGGGGTGACCCCGGACGCGAGGGTCATCAGGTCCGCGTCGCTCGTGTTCTTCGGAACGAGCACCACCGCGACCTGGTTCTCCGGGAACCGCACCAGCGCGGTCTTCCAGAGCGCCTGGTAGGAGCGCTTCCGGAGGACCGTCCGGCCGGGCAGCTCCCGGGTCTCCAGCACCGGTTCGACGTCCCGGAAGCCGGCGTAACCGGTGATGGTGTCCGCGTTGCCGAGCCGGATCATCCACGGCGTCAGGTCCTTCTCCCCGGAGTCGGCGGTGATCCAGACCTTCCCGGATCCGCGCATCAGGTTGATCGTGGCGCCGCGCCATTCGTCGTACTGGCTCGCGACCACGTGCAGGCCGGTCGGGTCGGCGATGCTGACCAGGGCGGGCACCCGGCGCTCGGTGTCGCGGAGGCCCCGCGCGACCCGGAGCAGCTCCTCCCCGGTCGCGGCCAGCGGTTTCTTCCCGCCGGCGAAGTGCAGGTGGACCCGGACCCACTGGCCGGGCTTCCGCTGCCAGGTGATCTCCTCGGTCGCCCCGTCGGCGTCGGGTGGGTTCGTGCCGTAGGGCGGGGCGCCGACCTCGTGCGGCGGCACCGAGTACGTCGTCGCGGTGACGCCGTTGACGTCGACGGTTCCGGTCCTTCCGGTGCCGCGGGTCGGCGTGAGCTCCTGGTCGGAGATCGTCACCTCGATCGGCTCCCGGCCGGACGTCGCGGTGAGCCTCCACACGCCCGGCGGAACCAGATCCAGCTGCTCGGTGTCGAACCCGTCCGGGAGCCAGCCGAAGTCCACCGGCGACGGGGGCGCGCTGTCCGCCGGGCGGGGTGGCGCGGCCGGGACGAGCCGGTCCGGGGTCCGCCAGGGCGCGACGACCCAGAGCGCGCCGGCGCCCGCCAGGACCACCACCGCGGCGACGCAGCTCAGCAGCGCCCGCCGGCGCCGGCGCGCGCGGGTGTTCCGGGCCAGCACGGCGCCGGCGAGTCCCGGCCGCGCGGAGACCTCGGCGGCCCAGTCGGTCAGCGCGGTCCGCACGGCCTGTTCGGTCTCGTTCATCGGAGCCGTCCCCCCTCCAACTCGTGCACTGTTCCGCGTAACCGGGCCAGCCCGCGGCTGGCGTGCGCCCGCACCGTGGCCGGCGAGCAGCCGATGAGCTCGCCGATCGCGGTGTCGTCGAGGTCCTCGTAGAAGCGCAGCACGAGCACGGCGCGCTGCTGGCGCGGCAGGGCGGTGAGCGCCTGCCGCAGCGCGTCCCGTTCGGCGTAGCGCTCCGCGTGGTCACTGCCCGGCAGCGCCACGTCGGGCGCGGTGGCCGACGGGGTCTCGCCCGAGGAGCGGCGCCGCCGCCAGCTCAGGTACTGACGCAGGATCGCCCTGCGTACGTAGTTGCCGATCGCGTCCGTGCGTTCCAGCGTCGACCAGCGCCGATGGACCCGCATCAGGGCTTCCTGAAGCATGTCCTCGGCGAGGTGGTAGTTGCCGGTCAGCAGGAACGCGAACCGGAGCAGCGGCGTACCGTGCGCCGCCACGTAGGCGTCGAAGCCGTTGGGGTCCACCTACCTCACACGCCCCGGACCCGCCGATCCGTGCAGCCCGGGACGCGTTTGCTCATCGGCGTTTCTCGTTGAAGCGGGTGACCAGACTGGACAACAGCCGCATCTCCGCCGCCAACGCCTGCTCACCCGCCGGCGTGATCGCCGCCCAGGTGCGCGGACGCCGGCCCTCGTAGCCCTTGGTGATCTCGATCAGGCCCTGCGCGGCGAGGATGTCCAGGTGGCGGCCCAGGTTGCCGTCGGTGAGGCCCAGGAGCTTCTTCAGGTAGGGGAAGTCGGCCTGGCCCGCCTCGTCCAGCACGGTCAGCAGTGCGAGGCGGGTCTTCTGGTGGATCGTGTCGTCGAGCCCGAGTGCGGGGTGCGGTTCGGTCACCGCCGGGCCAGGCCCCGGCCGAGCAGCGCGAGCCCCCCGGCGAGTTCCACGCCGCTGAACAGCCACGGGTTGCCCGACAGCGCGGCCAGCGCGCCGAGGCAGCCGGTGAAGGCCAGCACCTTCGCCACCGTCCGCAGCTCGGTGGTGTGCTGCTTGACCGCGATCGCGTAGAGCACGGCGGCCGGCCACACCAGGGGCGCGAAGACGCCGACGAACAGCACCGGGACGAACAGGAGCGCGAGCAGCGGCACGCTGACCAGGTAGCCGATCGTGATCGGACGGTAGGAGCGCGGCCCCTCGCCGACCCCGTCGCGGGCCGCGACGTGGCGGGCGTACCGCCAGAGCGCGAGCAGGCCGAGCGCTCCGGCGAGCGGCCAGTAGACCAGCGCGGTGAGGTGCGCGGCCATCGCGCTCTCGGTCGCCGCCGAGACCGCGGCGGCGATCAGGACGTGCGCGACGACGAGCGCGCCGAACGTCAGCAGGGGGGCCGTGACCGCCCGCCGGTCGCTGCGGACGCGGCCACGGAGCTCGTCCAGATATGCCTCTGTCATACCAAGAACTCTACAACGCAGAGTCAATCACCCGGGTCGGCGCGCTCCCCGGTCTCGGCCGGACGCGCCGGGTCGGCGGACCAGGCCGACCACGAGCCCGGGTAGAGCGTGGCCGGGATGCCCGCGACGGCCAGCGCGACCAGTTCGTGGGCCGCGGTGACGCCCGACCCGCAGTAGACGCCGATCTCGGTGTCGGCGTAGGGCGCGAACCGTTCCCGGAGCGCGTCGGTGGGCAGGAACCGGCCGTCGGGGCCGAGGTTCCCGGTGGTCGGCAGGTTGTGCGCGCCCGGGATGTGACCGGCGCGCCGGTCGACCGGCTCGACCTCGCCGCGGTAACGCTCGGCGACGCGGGCGTCGAGCAGGGTGCCCGGGAACGCCGCGACGTCGTCGGTGGTGAGCGCGGGCAGGTGACCGGGGCTGAGCGTCACGTTCCCGGGCTCGCGCTCGTGGTCGCCGGTCTCGGTCGGGTAGCCGGCCTCCACCCAGGCGCCGAACCCGCCGTCGAGCACCCGCACCGACCCGCACCCGGCCCAGCGCAGCAGCCACCAGGCGCGGGCGGCCGCGAGCCCGCCGGTGTTGTCGTAGACGACGACCGGCTCGCCCTCGCGCAGCCCCCAGCGGCGCGCGGCGGCCTGCAGGTCGGCGACGTCGGGCAGGGGGTGGCGCCCGCCCTCGGGGCTCGCGGGCCCGGCGAGCTCGGCCTCGAGGTCGACGAAGACCGCTCCCGGGAGGTGGCCCTCGCGGTAGTGGTCGCGACCGTGGGGATCGCCGAGGGCCCAGCGGACGTCGAGCAACGCCGGGGTCCGCTCGGCGGCGTGGAGACTCACCACGTCGACGAGGATCTGTTCACGACTCATGGGCCCAGTCTGGCGCTAATCAGTTGTTCACCTGACGCCCACCCGCGCGTCGCGCGTCGGTCGGGTCGAGCGCGAACGGTGTGGACTCGTGCAGAGTCTCCCGGTGAGTGTCGTCATCCCCACCCGCAACCGCCCGGAACTGGTGGTGCGTGCGGTCCGGAGCGCGCTCGCGCAGACGCTGCGTAACCTCGAGGTGGTCGTCGTCGTGGACGGCCCGGACCCGGCGACCCGGGCGGCGCTGGACGGGATCGGGGACGACCGGGTGCGCGCGGTCGAGCTCGTGGAGTCCGGCGGCGCGCCGGACGCACGCAACGCCGGCGTCGGCGCCGCGCGGGGCGAGTGGACCGCGTTCCTCGACGACGACGACGAGTGGCTGCCGGAGAAGCTCGCGACCCAGCTGGCGCTCGCCCGGACGTCGCCGTACGCGCTGCCGATCGTCTCCAGCCGCCTGTACATGCGCACCCCGCGGGCCGACACCGTGCTCCCGCGCCGCTTACCGGACGACGGCGAGCAACCGACCGAGTACCTGACCGTGCGCCGGGGCGTGTTCCACGGCGACGGATTCCTGCAGACCTCCACGATCACCGCGCCCACCGCGCTGCTGCGCCGGGTGCCGTTCACCCCCGGGTTACGCCGGCTGCAGGAGCTCGACTGGAGCCTGCGGTGCCTGGAGCACGACGGGGTCGGCCTGGTCTACGCCGACGAGCCGCTGGTCATCTGGCACGCCGACGAGAACCGTCAGCGGATCAGCGCCGACGCGCCCTGGGAGCAGTCGATCGCCTGGCTCAAGGAGAGCCGCGAGCGCGTGACCCCCCGCGCGTACGCGGCGCTGGCGATGAGCGTCGTCGCGTCGATGGCCGCCACCAGCAGGAGCCCGCGGGTCTTCGCCGACCTGCTCGGGGAGGCCGTGCGGCACGGCCGGCCCGGCCCGATCGACTACCTGACCTACGCCCAGGTGTGGCTGCTCCCGCCGGGGTTCCGGCGCGCCGTGCGTGACCGCGTGCTGGGCCAGGCCGCGGCCGGATGATCAGGCTCCTGCCGGCGGCGGCCCTCGTGGTCGCGGCCGCGATCGTCGAGTTCGTCCGGACGAGCAGCGTCACCGAGGCCGGTGAGGCGGCGGTGGCCGCGCTGATCGCGGCGGGGGTCGCCGCGCTGGCCCTCACGCTCCCCGGCGCCAGCGTGCGCGGCACCGTGCTCGGCGGCACGCTGGTGCTCGCCGGCATCCTCACCTGGACCTCCACCGACCGGCCGGTCGTCATCTGGGCGGTGCTCGGGGCCGGGGGAGTGCTCTGGGCGTGGTGGAGCCGGCCGTGGCTCGGCGGGCTCCGGCAGGTGCCGCGCCTCGGCGGGGCCTGGACCGGGCTGGCGTACTGGCCGCTCGGCGTCGCCGGTGCGGCCCTGGTCGGACACTGGACCGTCGGCGCGCAGCGGGCCGCGTACGCCGGGGTGTTCGCGCTCGCGGTCCTGGCCGTGATCGCCTTCGTGCGCGGCACCGGCCGCGACCCCAGCGTCGCCGTCGCCGCCGCGATCCTGCTCGGCGTGGCCGCGCTGCTGTGGGCCGGGGCCGGGAGCGTGTTCGACACGGTGCGCGAGGCGCCGGCCGGCTCGGCGCAGGGCATGCGTGACCGCTTCTGGGGCGGCCTCGGGCTCTTCTACCACCCGAACTCGCTCGCCGGGCTCGCGGTGATCGCCGCGATCCGCGTCGGCGCCGACCGGGCGTTCGGGCTCGCGCAGCGGCTGGCCGTCACCGGGCTGGCCGGGCTTCTCCTGCTGCTGAGCAACTCCCGGACCGGCCTGGTGTTCGCGGGCGGCGCCGCCGTGGTGCACGCGTTCCTGGTCCTCCGGCGCCGCCGCGCCGACCTGCCGGACTACCGCCGCCGGTGGCCGGCGGCCGCGACGCCGTTCCTCGTGCTGGTGATCGTGTACGTCTCGTCCGGCGGCCTCGACCACCTGACCCGCGACCGGTTCAACACCGGCGCGAGCCCCGGCGGCAGCCCGGTGGCCGCGGCGACCAGCGGGCGCACCGACACCTGGCGGCAGGTCTGGCGCGACTGGGAGGACGCGCCGCTCGCCGAGAAGCTGTTCGGGAACGCGACGACGTCCCGTGCGGTGGTCACCCGGCTCGACGACGGTGCGCCGCCCGAGGGTCCGCGCCGCCAGCTCAACACCGACAACGCGGCCGTCGGCGCCTTCCGGCGCGGAGGGGTCCTCGGCGCGGCCGCGTTCGTGTTCGGCGTCGGACTGCTCGTCGTTCACGCGCTGCGCCGACGCCGGGCCGGCGGGTGGCCGGCCGCCTGGTTCACGGTCGGGGTGCTGGCGGTGGTGCCGACGATCGCCACCGAGGACTGGATGCTGGGCGGGACCAACGGCGCGCTCTGGCTCCTCCTGGTCGCCGGTGAGGCGTACCTGGTGCTCCGCCCGACCCCGCCGGTGGAACCGAAGTTACCGGTGGGAATCTTGACAACTCCGGTTAAGTAAGTCCGGAGTGGATGATTCCCGCCGAGAGGACACCGATGCCGTCCCGTCGTTCCGTACTCGCCGCCGCCGCCGGAGTGTTAGCCGGGTTACCGGTCCTGGGGGCGCCGGGCACCGCGTTGGCCGCCCCGGGGCCGGCTCCGGCCGCCGGTAGCCCGATCCCGGACACGCTCGCCAGCAAGCTCGCGGTGAACGCGCGCCGGAAGGCCGACGAGTCGAAGTTCCCGCTGACCCACCTCGCGGTCGGCTGGACGGGGCCCGCGGACGGCGCCGCGGTCCGGGTCCGCACCCGGTCGGGCTGGGGCGACTGGACCGCGCTGCACGGCTGCGACGGGGGGCGGGACGGCCGCGCGGTCGCGAAGCGCGCGCTGATCAACGTCCCCGGTGGGGTCGGGTACGAGCTGACGCTGCCCGGCACCGGCACGGTCACCGAGCTGAACACGGTGGACGGCCCGACCCGGGCCACCGCCGCGGCGACCGGTTCGTCGACGCCGCTCTCCACCCGGAAGGTCGGCCGTCCGTACCTGAGCCGCGCGGCCTGGGGCGCCGACGAGACGCTGCGCTTCACCGACGACGGCGTCGAGCGGTTCCCGGCCGACTACTACCCGGTGCAGACCGTCACCGTGCACCACTCCGCGGGCATCAACGACGACCCCGACCCGGCCGCGACGATGCGCGCGATCTACTACGACCAGACGATCACGCGTGACTTCGGTGACTTCGGCTACCACCTGGCGATCGACGAGGCGGGCCGGGTCTACGAGGGCCGCTGGTCGGGCACCGACCCGTTCCCGGTGTACGGCGGCCCGCTCGGTCCGGGCGGCCGGCCGAGGATGAACAACGCCGCGCACGTCGGCGGCTTCAACGCCGGCAACGTGGGGATCGTCCTGCTCGGCGACTTCACCGGACGGCAGCCCACCGCGGCCGCCCGCCGGTCGCTGACCTACCTGCTGGCCGCGATCGTCGCGCTCGGCGGTCTCGACCCGCTCGGCACCACCGCGTACGTCAACCCGATCAGCGGCGCCACCAAGACCGTGCCGACGATCCCGGGGCACCGGGAGTGGGCGGCGACGCTGTGCCCGGGCGACCTGTTCTTCCCGGAGCTGGCGAGCGTGCGTCAGGACGTGGCCGACCTGCTGGGCTGAGTCGGGACGGGCCCCGGGGTGTATCCCCGGGGCCCGTGGTGCTCAGCGCGGCGCGCGGTCGGCTTCCGGGTGGATCGGGAGCGGGCGGTTGGGCACCAGGCCCCAGCGCTCGGTCCACCGGAACGTCCGGTCCACGGTGAACGAGCGCCGGGCCCGCACCCACTGCTCGACGTCGACGCCGCCGCGGCGGGCGTCGATCGCGGTGATGTTCCACCGGCCGTTCGACGCGAAGTCCGACGACGTCACGAAGTCCAGCACCTGGGGCCGGTAGCCCTTGAACGAGCCGTGGTACCCACGCACCTTCGTGAAGGTGTAGACGTAGTACCAGGAGTAGCCGACGTCCTTGTTCGTCCGCTGGCACAGGAAGTGCACGAGGACGTCGGGCCGGCCGTCGCGGTTGACGTCGGCGGTGTCGACCTTGCGCACCAGCAGCGTCGCGCGGCCCCGGATCACCTGGCCGTAGTCGCTCTCGTCCGGGGCCACCTCGCGGAAGGTGACCCGGCCGCTCGGGCAGCGCAGCCCGTCACGCAGGCGGGCCCGGGTCCACGGCGTGTCCAGCGTCGCGTTCTTCCAGTCGAACGCGTCGATCGTGCGCGACGTGGTGAGCGGCGGCGGTGAGGACGGCGCCTGGGGTGCGGCCGCGGCGGCGGACGCCGGTGCGGCGATCCCGCCGACCGCGGCGGCGACCATCGCGAACGCCGCCGCGGTGGCCAGACGTCCGCGCAGTGTCCTGAGTGTCATGACTGGTTCCCCGTTCTCACCGGGCGGTCCGGTGGTGTCGACGAGGGTGCTACCGGTCACAGTGGACGCGCCACCTACGGTCATCTAGCCGACAGCGTGCAACGCAACGGCCCGGTACGGACATCGGACCGGCGGGGCCGGTGTGCGCCCGGCGTCAGGAACGGTGCCGGCCGAGGACGGCGAGGGCGTCGGCGGCGCCGGTCTCCAGGGCCAGGATGTCGGCGATGCCCACGGTGATCGGCTCCGGGGCGAGCAGGCAGTGGCTGCCGACCACCCGTCCGCTCTCGATGATCAGCGGCACACCGACGTAGCCGCGCAGCCCGAGCACGGTGACGAACGGGTTCGCGGCGAGCATCGGCTCGGCACGCAGGTCCCCGACGACACGCGAGTGCCCGCTGCGGACCATCGGTGCGCAGAACGACCACCGCACCGGGACGCTGAACCGGTCGACGACCCGGTCGCCCACCCGCACCACCGGGGGCAGCCCGTGCAGCCCGACGCAGTACTGGGTGCCGCCGTCCAGCAGCGTGATCAGGCTGATCGGCCGGCCGGTCCAGGCGACCGTGCGGGCGGCGATGTCGTCGAGCGCGGCGGTCAGCGCGGGGTCGCGGTGGTCGTAGCGCCCGACCTCGGCCAGGCGCGCGGGGTCACCGAGCGTCGATTCGACGAACTGCATGGCGCTGCCCCTCCCTGGGCCGGTGACGTGGACACCGTGCTCTTCGGTTGCCGGTGGTGTCCGCTGTAGCCCGCGGCCCGGTCTGCACCCGGGCGGCTCCCGACCGGCACGTCACCGGTTGCGGTGCGCGACGCCGCCGGGGGCCAGGGCCCAGGGGGTGAGCAGGGCGGCGCCGAGGCCCGCGAGGGTGGTGGCGAGGCCGAGGACGAGCGCGGATCGCGGCTGCGGGGCGGCCCAGAGCGCGAACCCGGCGGTCACGGCCATCGCGACGAGCGTCAGGGTGAGCTGGGCGACGGGAAGCGGGGCGCGGCGCAGCGGGCGTAGCGCCACCGTGCCCACCAGCGCGACGGCCACGGCGGGCACCACTCCCAGCACCGCGCCCACGAACAGCACGAGCAGCAACACCCCGAGGTTGTGGACGAGGTCGCCGGTGACGGCGTCGACCTGGGGCGCGCCGAGCGCCGCGGCGATGGTGGCGGCACCCGCCGCCGCGAGAGCCCCGAGCCGCCACGCGCCCGGTGCCGCCCCCGGTGCCCGGCCCGCCCCGGCCAGCCGCCACCCGATCAGCCCGGCCAGGAATACCGGGAGCGTGACCGCGAGCACCTGCTCCGCCGGGGACTCGGCCACCTCGACGAGCGCCCAGAACGCCGCGGTCACCGCCCCGCCGATCAGACCGGTGACCAGAGCAGCGGCGGTGAACCTCATGGCGGAACTCCTCGTCCGACAGATTTTTGAGCGGTCGCTCAAGACGAGAGTACCGGCCGGATCACCTCGTCGGCCAGCCACCGGGCCACGCCGTCCGGGTAGGGGGCCGGCACGCTCAGCACGAAGTGCCGGAACCCGGCGTCGAGCGCGGCGCCGATCGTGTCCCGGGCGGCTCCCGGTGCCTCGTACGCCACGCCGAGCTGCATCGACCGCACGATCTCGGCCGGGTCCCGGCCGATCCCGGCGCAGTACCGGTCGAGCCGGGCGCTGCGTTCGGCCAGGTCGGCGATGTCCCCGCCGCCGGGGATGTTCCACACGTCGGCGTGCTCGGCGGCCACCCGCAGCGTCGAGGACGCCCGCCCGCCGATGACGATCGGGGGGCCGGGGCGCTGCACCGGCTTCGGGTTGCCGAACGCGCCGGTGAGCCGCACGTACTCCCCGTCGGCGTCGAACGGCTCGTCGGACGTCCAGAGCCGCCGGATCACCGCGCAGGCCTCGGCGAACGCGCCGATCGCGTCGGCGGTCTCCGCGAACGGCAGACCGTGCGCCTCGTACTCGCGGCGGGCCAGCGGATGACCGGGCCGCGACCCGACCCCGATGCCGAAGTCGAGTCGTCCACCGGACACCACGTCGACGGTCGCAGCCATTTTCGCGAGCATCGCGGGCGGCCGGAACCGGTTGCTCGTCACCAGCAGCCCGACGCGCAGCCGGGAGGTCTGGGCGGCGAGCGCGGAGAGCAGCGTCCAGCCCTCGAACGCCGGGCCGTCCGGGTCGCCGAAGATCGGCATCAGGTGGTCGTAGAGCCAGGCGTGGTCGATCTCCGCGACCGTGTCGGCCTCGTGCCACACCCTCCGCAGGTCCGCGTAGCCGACCTGGGCCGGCGCGGTCATGATGCCGAACGTCGGCGTCACTTCTGCTCCAGCTTCCCCTGCGCGGCGTCGACGGTGAGGTCCGTTCCGCGCAGGTAGGCGGTGGTGACCCGCTGGATCTGCGCGACCCGCTCCGGGTTCTCGTCGGTCGTCTCCGCGGAGGCGTAGCCGGTGATGCCGCCGAGGGAGTGCTCGCCGCCGAAGAGCGTCAGCAGGTGCGTGGCCCCGGGGCTCAGGCGGTAGACGTCGGTGAACCAGTCCGGGCCCCGGGTGGAGAGCCGCGACTGGTCGGCGTCGCCGGCCACGACGAGCGTCGGGGTCTTCAGGGTCGCGAAGTCCGGGCGCATGAACGCGAAGTTCTCGGCCGCGAACGGCACGAGCTCCTCGCCGGTGCCGGTGGCGGCCAGCAGGATGCCGGCGCTGATCCGCGGGTCGGTCCAGTCCTCGTCGACGTCGACGACCCGCGCGCCGAGCAGCATGCCCGCGGTCTGGGCGCCCCAGGAGTGGCCGGCGACCGCGACCCGGTCGAGGTCGAGGCGGCCGATCGTCGGCAGCGCGTCGAGCACCCGGGTCAGGTCCGCGGCGCGCAGGCGCCAGATCTCCGGCGTGCGCGGGTCGTCCGGGGGCAGGTTCAGCGTCCGGGAGTCCAGGTGGGTGGGTTGCAGAACGGCGAACCCGTTCGCGACCCAGTGGTCGACGAGCGGGTCGTAGCCGTCCTTCGACTCCCCGAAGCCGTGCGAGAAGACGATCACCGGGAGGTGGTCGCCGGCTGCCGGAACGGACACGCGGACCGGCAGGTCGTCGCCCCGGTCGGGGGCGGGTAACACGACGGTGGTGCTCATGGCGGGGTACCTTCTCGATTAAGCGGAGCGTTGTTCCACAAACATACGGAGCAATGCTCCGTTTAGCAACCGGGCAGGTCGTGGGGCACCATGGGGCCATGGCGAAGCGGGCGGACGCGCGGCGGAACGAGGAGGCGCTTCTCGACGCGGCGGCGGCCGTCTTCGTCGCCTCGGGCGTGGACGCCCCGGTGCGTGACATCGCGGCCACGGCCGGCGTCGGCATGGGCACGATCTACCGGCACTTCCCGACCCGGTCGGACCTGATCATCGCGGTGTACCGGCACCAGGTGGAGGCCACCGCCGCGGCCGGGCCCGCCCTGCTCGAGTCGAGCGGCACGCCGCACGCCGCGCTCGCCCGCTGGATCGACATGTTCGTCGACTTCCTGGTGACCAAGCACGGGCTGGCGACCGCACTGCAGTCTGACGAGGCCGGGTTCCACTCGCTGCACGCGTACTTCCTCGACCGTCTCCAGCCGGTCTGCGGCGACCTGATCGCCGCCGCGGCCGCCGCGGGCGAGATCCGCGACGACGTCGACCCGTTCGAGCTGCTCTACGCGGTCGGCAACCTGTGCATCGGCAACGATCCGCGCTACGACGCCCGCCGCGTGGTCGGCTTCCTGATCGCCGGCCTGGCCCGCTGACCCCCGCTAGGCCGATCGGCGGGAGCTGCCGAGGCGGGGGAACGGGGCGGTGGAGAAGACGACCTCGACCGCTACCTCGAAGTACCCGGCTATCCGCAGCGCGAGGTGCAGCGACGGGCTGTACTCGCCGCGCTCGAGGTAGCCGACCGTCTGGTAGTGCACGCCGAGTGCC
Source organism: Cryptosporangium japonicum (assembly GCF_039524755.1). Lineage (NCBI taxonomy): Bacteria > Bacillati > Actinomycetota > Actinomycetes > Cryptosporangiales > Cryptosporangiaceae > Cryptosporangium > Cryptosporangium japonicum. The sequence goes on along the minus strand of NZ_BAAAGX010000016.1, from coordinate 347,836 downwards.
TCGGCCAGCTCGCGCCGGGAGATGCCCCGCTCGGCCCGGAGCATCGCGATCCGGTTGTAAATGGCCTCGTTCTTGTCCATGGTCCCCTCATGCGGCCCGCTGCAGGGCCCGCTCCCTCCGCGCGATCACGGCGGAGCCGGACTCCCGGCGCGCCATCCTGCGCAGAACGATAGGCGCCGCGACCAGCCCGGCGATCGCCCAGGCCCCCAGCACGCCGAGCGTCTCCAGGTGCTGCCAGGAGCCCGCGTGCTCCACCGCGGCCATGCCGTCGGGCAGCAGCGCCGAGCGCATCCCCAGGCCGAGCCAGTACACCGGGAACACCCGCCCGAGCGACGCCAGCCAGTCCGGGTACCCGTCGAGCGGGTAGAAGATCCCGGAGATCGCGATCAGCGCCATGATCGGCAGGATCGCGAGGCCGCCGTTGCGCGGGTTGTCGATCAGCGCGCCGAGCACCGCGCCCAGCGGCAGCGTCGCGACCAGGCCGAGCACCAGCACCCAGGCCAGCGTCAGCCACGACGTGACGCTGCCGATCGCCAGCCCGTCGAGCAGGAACAGGCTCGGCACCAGGATCACCGCGATGTTGAGGATCGTCATCGACGACACCAGCACGATCTTGCCGACGAGGTACCCGACCATGCCGCTCGGCACGGCCTTGGCGCGCAGCAGCGTGCCGTCCTCCCGTTCGACCGCGAGCGACATCATCATCGTCGACAGGCCACTGAAGACGATCGTCATCCCGATCAGGCTGGGCAGCGTCCTGGCCCCGAGCGAGAACGCCGTGCCCGGCACCGTGTCGCCGCGGGTGAAGTACAACACGACCAGGTAGATGACGCTGGGCAGCACGTGGTTCCACAGGTCCATCGGGGTGGTCAGCGTCTGGCGGAGCTCGATGAGGCCACGGGACACACCGGCGCGGACGGCGTTCAGCGTGGGGTTCACGACGACGCCACCTCCGAGAACTCGCGGACCGCGGCGTCGCGCCGGCCGGCCTCGAACTGCCGGACCATCGTCATGTACGTGTCCTCGAGGCTGGCCCGGCGCACCTCGAGGTCGGTGATCGTGTCGTCGTGCCGGTGGAACAGGCCGCGCACGAACGCGGTCGCGTCCTCGGTGGAGTGCACGTAGCGGGTGCCGTCGACGCTCCAGCGCACCTCGGCCTGGGTGGAGATCCGCCGGGTCAGCGCGTCGGCCGAGCCGTCGGCGATGATCGTGCCGCCGCACAGGATGAGGATGCGGTCGGCGAGCTTCTCGGCCTCGTCCAGGTCGTGGGTGGTCAGCAGGATCGTGGTGTCGTCGTCGGCGATCTCGTGCACCAGGTCGTGGAACTCGCGGCGGGCCTCGGGGTCGAAGCCCGCGGTCGGCTCGTCGAGGAAGAGCAGGTCGGGATGCCCGATGATGCCGACCGCGACGTCGAACCGGCGTCGCTGGCCGCCGGAGAGGCTGCTGATCCGGGAGCCGGCCTGGGCGGTGAGGCCGACCGCGACCAGCAGGTCGTCGACGTTCCACGGGCGGCGGTCGGTGGCGAACGCGCGGTAGTACCGGCTCAGGTGCTCGAGCAGCTCACGCACCCGCCACTTGCTGTGGTCGCGCCACGACTGCAGGACGATGCCGACGCGGGCGCGCCAGCTCTCCCCGCCGCGGGCCGGGTCGGCGCCGAGCACCAGCACGTCGCCGGCCGACCGCCGCCGGAACCCCTCCAGGATCTCGATCGTGGTGGTCTTGCCGGCCCCGTTCGGGCCGAGCAGGACGAGGACCTCACCCGGTCGGGCGGTGAACGAGACCCCGGTCAGCACGTCGGTGTCCCCATAGCGCATCCGTAAGTTCCGCACGTCGATCGTCACATCGGCCGGCATGTAGTAGGTGTACTACAAAATCGAGCATCTCCACAACGACCTCGCGCGCTGGCCGTTTGCGACGACCTGTCGTATCGTTTACGACAGGTTGTCGCTAAAAGGAGAGACGCATGGACACGCACGCGGAGATCGTCGAGTTGTTCGGCCGCTACGCCGACCTCGCCGACCAGAAGAAGTACGACGAGCTGCCGGGCCTCGTCTTCACCGATCCCGTCACGCTCGACTTCGAGTCGGTGGCCGGGATCGCGCCGATGACGCTGCCGCTCGCCGACTACGTCGAGATCCTGCGGGCCTCGTTCGCGCCGTTCCTGGCCACCCATCACGCCATCACCGGGCACGTCGTCACGCTCGACGGTGACCGCGCGAGCGCCCACGCCCACGTCCGGGCCGAGCACTGGCTTCCCGGCGAGGGGCCCGACCGCTGGCTGGTGGTCGGGTTCTACGACAACGAGGCGGTACGGACGGCGGACGGCTGGCGGTTCAGCCAGGTGCGGCTCACCGCCTCCTACCAGGAGAACGCGCACCTCGCGGGCGTGGGGAGCTAGATGCCCCGGATCCGCGGAGCCAGCATCGAGCAGCACCACGAGCGGGTGTGGGCCGACCTCGCCGCGGCCCTGCGCGAGCTGATGCTCGAGCAGGACTACGACGCGATCACGATGGGGAGCATCGCGGCCCGGGCCGGGCTCGCGCGCAACACGCTGTACAACTACGCGCGCGACAAGAGCGCGCTGGTGCTGGCGTTGACCGAGCGCGCGGCCCGGCCGACGCTCGACCGGGTGGCCGCGATCGCGGCCAGGGCGGAGGTGCCGGCCGCGGACCGGATGGGGGAGATCGTCGAGGCGGTCCTCGACGCGTCCACCGATCAGGCCCTGCAGCCGATGTTCCGCCCGGGCTCCGGGCCGCTCGTCGACGAGCTGCCGAAAGGGCCGGGCAACCCGTTCGCCGCGGTCGTGGCCGAGGTGGAGGGTGTGGTCCGCGCGGGGGTCGCGCGCGGGGAGTTCCGCGACGTCGGTGACGTCGGGCTCACGGTCGAGCTGCTCTCCGGCGCCCTGCGCGCCGGCGCCGAACGCCTCGGCCGCGACCCGTCCTCCTACGACGCCACCGTCCGCGCCGCCCGCGACACGATCCTCGCGGCCCTGCTCCGCCCGGCCCCGCCCGGCCCGCCCTAGGTGCGCACCTCCGCGAGCGCGACCGGGCGGTGCTCGGCGGCCGAGCGGACGCACGCCTCGGCGATCCAGTCGGCCTCCAGCGCGTCGGCCATCGTGCAGGGCGAGGGCCGGGCGCCCGCCACCACCTCGGTGAACGCCTCGAACTCCAGCCGGTAGGCGTCGGCGAAGCGGTCCATGAAGAACTGGTGGGGCTGCGCGGCCGGCCGGAACCCGCCGGGCTCCAGGGACCGCACCGGCACCCGCGGCTCCCAGCCCGCGGCCACGCTGTCGGCCGACCCGTGCGCCTCGAGGCGCACGTCGTAGCCCCGCGCGTTGTAGCGGGTGTTGGACACCAGCCCGAGCGTCCCGTCGTCGAACGTGAGGATCGCGCTCGACGTGTCGACGTCACCGACCTCGGTGAACCACGGGGCACCTTTGTTGCTGCCGGTGGCGTACACCTCGGCGACCTCGCGGCCGGTGATCCAGCGCAGGATGTCGAAGTCGTGCACACCGCAGTCGCGGTACATGCCCCCGGAGGCGGCGATGTACGCCCGGGGCGGCGGCGCCGGGTCCAGGGTCGTGGACCGGACGGTGTGCAGCCAGCCGAGCTCACCCCGCCGCACGGCGTCGTGCACCGCGGCCATCGCGGGATCGAAGCGCCGCTGGAACCCGACCTGCACCGGCACGTCGGAGCCGGCCAGCTCACGCACCAGCGCGGCCCCACCGGCCGCGGTCGTGGCCAGCGGTTTCTCGCAGAACGCCGGGATGCCGGCGGCCACCGCCGCGAGCACCAGCGGGGCGTGCGCCGGCGTCGGGGTGGCGATCACCACGCCGTCGACGCCGGCCGCCAGCAGCGCCTCCGGCGAGCTCGCCTGCTCGGCGTCGAGGGACGCCGCGACCTGCGCGGTGAGCGCCGGGTCGAGGTCGGTGACCAGCAGGTCCTTCACCGCGGGGAGGCCGCGCAGCAGGCCGGCGTGGAAACGTCCGATGCGGCCGAGCCCGATCAGTCCGAGTCGCATCGTGATCACCGCCGCCGCGCGGAGTGGGCCGCGAGTTCGTTCCGCAACGTGCCGGGTGACCACCGCTCGGACACCGCGCGCCGTAACACGTCGGCCTGGCTGGGTGGGGCGAGCCCGTCCACCGGCTGGTCGCGGTCGAGGTCGGTGGGGAACGCGTAGCCCTCCGCGGTGGCCGCGATGACGTTGCCCGGATCCGGCATCGCGAGCAGGAACGGAAAGACCGCGTCGCACATGCGCTCCCGGTCCACGCTTTCCATCGCCCGCCCGAACGCCGACGAGATCTGCAGCAGGTTCGCCATTCGCCGGATGTCGGCGGACCGATTCGTGCCGGCGGCGTGCATCAGCGCGGGGTTGAAGAACACGGCGTCCCCTTTGCGTAACGGCAACTGCACGGAATGGGCGTCGAAATAGTCCCGGAATTCCGGCCGTTCGATCGCGAGATAACCCGGCTCGTATTTCTGCGAATGCGGCAGGTACATCGTCGGTCCACTCTCCACCGGCATGTCGCAGTGCGCCACCGCGCCCTGCAGCGTCAGCCGCGGCGAGAGCCTGTGCACCGCGGCCGGGTAGCGCCCGGCCTGCGCCGCGGACATGAAGCCGAGGTGGTAGTCGCGGTGGCCGCTCTGCGCCGCACCCCCGGGATTGACCACATTGACCTGCGAGGTCACCTGGTAGCCGGGGCCGAGCCAGGCGGTCGCGGCCAGCGCGACGACGTCGTTCGCGTAGTACTCGGCGAAGACGTCCGGGGCGCGCAGCGCGAGTTTCTCCAGCGCGTTCCACACCCGGTCGTTCGCACCGGGCGGCGCGAAATGGTCGCCGCCCGCGGGCTGATCGGCGATCATGGCGTCGAACACCGCGGTCGCGCGATCGACGATCGACGCGTCGGCGAACGCGCCGGTGATCACGACGACACCCGGCCCGTCGGACAGGGCCAGGGAAAGTTCGGCCGGGTCCGGCAACCGATTCGCGTCGTAGACCACGACGTTCTGCTCGATCGACGAGGCGAACGGATAATCGTCGGGTGCTGTCTTCGTGTCCACCAGAGCGGCGAGATGTTCGACCCGGCAGTCGCGTTCCGAAAACCACATGGGCGTTCCCTTCGACACCTTGCAGCGTAGAAAGGCGCTCCGGATAATCAAGCGGCCGGATCCCTCAAAAACCCCTCAACGGAGGCCGCGGTGGGCCACGCGTTCCGCATCCGCGAGATCGCCAGGCAGGCGGGGCTCAGCGAGGCGACGGTCGACCGCGTCCTCCACCACCGGGGCGGGGTCCGCCCGGACACGACGAACGACGTGCACCGCGCGATCGCCGACCTGGAGCGCCAGCGCACCCAGGTGCGGCTCACCGGCCGCACGTTCCTCGTCGACCTCGTGATGCAGACGCCCGAGCGGTTCTCCTCGGCCGTGCGCCGGGCGTTCGACGCGGAGTTACCGCTGCTCCGCCCGGCCGGCATCCGGGTGCGCTACCACCTGCGCGAGACCGGAACGCCCGAGGAGCTGGTCGCCACGCTCGGTCGCCTCCGGCGGCGCGGTTCGGACGGCGTCATCCTCAAGGGACCGGACGTGCCGTCCGTCCGGCACGCGGTCGACGACCTCGCCGGCGCCGGCGTCCCGGTGCTGACGTTCGCCACCGACCTGCCCGGCAGCCGGCGGCTGGCGTACGTGGGCATCGACAACCGGGCCGCGGGCGCCACCGCCGCGTACCTGATCACCCAGTGGCTCGGCGACCGGCCCGGCGACGTGCTGCTGACGCTCAGCCGCGGGTACTTCCACGGCGAGGACCAGCGCAAAGCCGGGTTCCGGCGGGCGCTGCCGCACCGGACCGTCGTCGAGATCGACAACAGCGACGGGCTCGACGCGACGATGCGCGGCCTGATCGAACGGCTGCCCCGGCGCGACGTCGCCGCCGTGTACTCGATCGGCGGCGGGAACGCGGCGATCGTGGAGGCGTTCGGGGCGCACCGGCCGGTGTTCGTCGCCCACGATCTCGACGCCGACAACCGGCGGCTGCTGCGGAACGGCGCGCTCTCCGCGGTACTGCACCACGATCTGCACCAGGACGTGCGCCACGCCTGCCGGTTGCTGCTGCGCGCGCACGGTGCGCTGCCGGGCCCGGTCGGCTCGACGTCGTCGAACATCCAGGTCGTGACGCCGTTCAACGTCCCGCTGCCCCCGGATGGCCGGGTCCTACCGTAAGTGCGTTTTCGCCTACGCTCGGTACCCGATGACGATGCTTCCCGTCCGCGCGGCCACCGGTGCGGTGCTCGCGCTGATCACCGCGGCGCTGCTGCTCACGATCCTGTCCGGCCCGCCGGAGCGGGCCGTGGCCACCGGGTCCTGGGTCTACCGTCTCGACGCCCGCGACGCCGGCGGCGCCTGGGCGGTGTACCGGTGGGGCGTCGCCACCGGGGCGCACCGGACCCGGGAGATGCGCACGCAGCAGCGGAACTGCCGGCGCGACGCCACCGGCCACGCCTGCCGGGCGACGGTCGAGGCGTCGTTCCCGGACCCGGACCGGGCCGCCGCCGATCGCCGCCGGCGGTGCCTGAACTACCGGGTTGACCACGGTCGGCTGCCGACCGGCACGACTTCCTGTTAACTGGATCAATGGCCAAGTCCATCGTCGACGTCGGGCTGTTCACCGGGGTGCCGCAGCACGAGAACTTCTGCCGGATGAACGACTTCGTGCCCACCCGCGACCTGGCGCCGTCATCCGCGCCGTACGCCTGGCCGCAGGGCGACCCGGTCGGGCTCCCGGACACGTTCGAGTACCGCGGCCGGGCCCGCTCCACCGAGGGGTTCCTCGCCGAGACCGACACCGCCGCGCTGCTCGTGCTGGTCGACGGCGCCGTGCGCCACGAGAGCTACTGGCTCACCGGCGGGCCGGGTGTGCCGTGGCTGTCGATGTCGGTGGCGAAGAGCTTCGTCTCCGCGCTGGTCGGGATCGCGCTGGCCGAGGGGCACATCGCGGGCGTCGACGAGCCGATCAGCACGTACGTGCCGGTCGCCCCGGGGTCGGCCTACGACGGCGTGGCGATCCGCGACGTCCTGCGCATGTCGTCGGGCGCGCGCTGGAACGAGGACTACGCCGACCCGGGATCCGACGTCTTCCGGCTGAACGCCGCGCTCGCCGGTTTCGGCACGCTCGACGAGTTCGTCGCGACGATGGCCCGCCAGGCCCGGCCCGGCACGATCTGCCGGTACAACTCCGGGGAGACGCAGGTGCTGGGCGCGTTGATCGCGCACGCGACCGGGCGTTCGCTCAGCGGGTACATGACCGAGAAGCTGGTCGAGCCGCTGGGGTTCGAGTCGCCGGGGTACTGGCTGGCCGACTCGGCCGGCACCGAGGTCGCCTACGGCGGGCTGAACCTCACCGCGCGGGACTACGCGCGCCTCGGCGAGCTCTACCGCCTCGGCGGGCGCTGGCGGGGGACGCAGCTCGTGCCGGCCGACTGGGTGCACGACTCCACCGTGGTCGGTGCGCCGCACCTCGCGCCGTGGCAGCCGGTCGTCGGCGGTGAGCGCGTCAACCTCGGGTACGGCTACCAGTGGTGGCTGCCCGAGGGCAACCGCGGTGAGTTCAGCGCGATCGGCGTCTACAACCAGTTCGTGTACGTGGATCCGCCGAGCCGCGCGACGATCGTGAAGCTCTCGGCGAACCGCGCCTACGGCACGTCGGCCGGCGAGGAGACCAACCGGGAGGACGAGACCGTCGCGTTCCTCCGCGGGGTCAGCCGGTACGCGGCCGGTCCCGCTCCAGCCCCTGCACGAGGTACTTGATGTGCCGGTCGAAGAGGTGGTCGGCCTGGTCCCTGGTCACGGTGGACGGGCCGGGCCGCGGCGGGGAGTCCGGGGGGTGCCCGAGCACCGCGTAGCCGATCGTCGCCCAGGACAGCAGTTGCACCGCCTCGATCGCCGCCCGGCCGCCGAACCCGCCCTCGTCGCGCAGGGTCGCGACGAGAGCGGTGGCCGCGGGCACGAGCGAGGAGCGGCGCAGGCTGAGCAGCCGCCGGATGTCCGGGATCGCGGTGAGGCGGTCGCGGAGCGTCGAGGCCCAGCGGACCGTGTAGTCCTGCCAGCTCTCGCCGGGCGAATGGGCCGGGGCGACGTCGGCGAGCACGGTGTCGGCCACCGCGTCGAGCAGCGCCTCCTTGTTGCCGACCCGGCTGTAGAGCGGCACCGGGGACACTCCCAGCCGGGCGGCGACCGTGCGCATGCTCACCGCGTCGAGACCCTGCTCGTACAGGATCCCGACGGCGGCGCGGACGATCTCGTCCGCGGTGGGCATCAACCGACCGGGTCCAGTGAGCTGCCGACCAGCCACATGCTGTAGTACTGCGCGGACGCCCCGTAGGCCTGGGCGAGCGCGACCTTCGCGCCCTCCACCTGGTGCTCGCCCGCCATCCCGCGCACCTGCAGCGCGGCCTCGGCGAAGCGGAGCAGGCCGGACGCGCCGATCGGGTTGCTGGACAGCACACCGCCGGACATGTTCACCGGGAACGAGCCGTCGAGCGCGGTGTCGCCCCGTTCGACCATCTTCCAGCCCTCGCCGCGGTCGGCGAGGTCGTGGGCCTCCAGCCACATCGGCTCGTACCAGCTGAACGGCACGTAGAGCTCGGCGCAGTCGATCTGCTCACGCGGCCGGGTGATGCCCGCCGTCCGGTAGATCTCCGCGGCGCAGTCGGCGGCCCCGACCGTCCAGACCGGGTCGCGGCCCGGGAACGACGACGGCTCCGAGCGCACCGCGGACGCCAGCACCCACGCCGGTGGGCGGCCGTCCGACGCCGCCGCTTTCCCGCCCGCCTCGTCGGTGAACACGACCGCGCACGCGCCGTCCGACGACGGGCACGACTCGAGGTAGCGCACCGGCTCCCACATCATCGGGGAGTCCTTCACCGTCTCGATGCTGATGTCCTTGAGCTTCAGGTGCGCGTACGGGTTCTTCAGCGCGTTGAGCCGGTCCTTCACCGCGACCATCGGCCCGATGTCGGCCGGCGCGCCGGTGGTGCGGATGTACGCGCGCATGTACGGCGCGAACGCCCCACCGGCGCCCAGCGACGCGCCCTTGCCCGAGCCCAGCGCGAACTGCGCGTTGCCCTCCGACTGCTTCTGGTACGCCACCGCCAGAACGTTGCGGTGGACGCCGGACTCGACCAGGTGCGAGGCCACGATGCCGGTCGTGCCGCCGACCGACCCGGCCGTGTGCACGCGGAACATCGGCTTGCCCGCGGCGCCGAGCGCGTCGGTGAGGTACAGCTCGGGCTTCATCACGCCCTCGAACAGGTCGGGCGCTTTGCCGAGCACGACCGCGTCGATGTCGGCCCAGGTCAGCTGGGCGTCCTCGAGCGCGCGGGTGGCGGCCTCGCGCACCAGGCCGCCGAGCGACACGTCCCAGCGACGGGTCTTGTGGTGGGTCTGGCCGATGCCGACGATGGCGCAGGGCTTGCTGCTCACCGGGATCCCTCCAACACGCAGACGAGGTTCTGCTGCAGGCACGGGCCGGACGTCGAGTGCGCGAGCGTCCGGTGCCGGCCGTGGTCGCGGACGGCCCGGGCGGCTTCGATGACCCGGACCAGCCCGGTGGCCATGACCGGGTTGGCCGCCAGCGGGCCGCCGGACGGGTTGATCGGCACGTTCTCCAGCCCCAGCGCGGCGGCCAGGACGGGTTCCTCGTGCGTGAACGCGGTCTGCAGCTCGGCGACCTCGATCGGGCCCCGGTCGGCGCCCGCGGCCTTCGCGGCCCGCGCGGCCGACTTCGACGTGGTCAGGTCACGCACGCCCGGCTGGTGCGGCTCGGCCGAGTGCGCGAAGCCGGTGATCCACACCGGGTGATCGGTGAGCTCCCGGGCCTTGTCGCCGCGGGCGATGACCACGGCGGCGGCACCGTCGGTGATCGGCGAGACGTCGTGGCGCCGCAGCGGAGCCCGGACGAAATCCTCGGTGAGCAGCGTGTCGACGTCGAAGTCGCCGGAGACCTGGGCGTACGGGTTGTCCCGGGCGTCGCGCCGGGTGCGTGCCGCGATCTCGGCCAGCTGCCGCTCGGTCACCAGGCCGGCGTCGAGCAGCACGCGGGCCTGCAGCGCGGCGAACGACAGCGCGTCCGCGCCCAGCGGTGCGAGGTAGTACGGGTCCATCTCCATCGGGTAGATCGTCGCCGGGTCCGCGGTCGACGACCGGCCGGAACCCATCGCGATCGCGACGTCGATGTCGCCGAGCTGCAGGCGCACCCAGGCCTCGTAGAGCGCCCAGGCGCCGTCCATCTCCACGTGCGAGTCACGCTTCGGCGGCCAGGCGCCGACCGCGTCGATGTTCTGCACGAACGAGAACGCCTGCCCGGCCACGTAGTCGCAGGAGCCCGCGCAGGAGAAGTCGACGTCGGCGCGGGTGATGCCGGCGTCCTCGGTGGCGCCGGTGACGACGTCGAAGAGCAGGCGGGCCTCGGACTTGTCGGTGCGCCGGACCATCGGAGTCATGCTCCAGCCGACGATGGCGATAGGTTCCATCAGAAGATCCGATTCACGATCGTCGGGTCGTCGAGGTCGGGTTCGCCGGTGGGGGTCCAGCCGGCCAGTTCCTTCGTTCCGTCCTGCTCCGTCCAGACGGCCCTGACCCGCAGACCCGGGCGGACGTCCTCGTTCGGCAGGTCGACGACCGGCTGGTAGGCGTGCACGGCGCCGGCGTCGTCGGAGAGGACGTGGACGCGGGCGAACGGCTCGGTCTCGGTCTGGCCCGGGTACTGCACCGGGGTGATGATGGTGAACGTCGTGATCGTGCCGGTCTGCGGCAGCTCGACCTCGTGGCTCGCGGTCAGCGGGATCGCGCAGACCGGGCAGGCCTGCTGCAGACCCGTGTAGATCCGGTTGCAGTTCGGGCACCGCAGCCCGACGATGCGTCCCTGCGCGAACGCCCTCGCGAAGACGAGCTGGGTCTCCGGCACCGGCGTGGTGTACGCGATCTGCGCGTCGTAGTTCATCATCGTGACCGGCTCGGCGGCCGGGCCCTGATCGTCGGCCGGGCTGACCGGCTCCTCGCCGGGGACGAACGCCTCGATGTCGGTCATGTGCCCGACGCGCGTCGCCCGCCACCGCGGCGCGACCCGCATGCCGGTCTCCATCGTGGAGATCTCCCCGGCGTCGACCGCGTGCATCACCGTCGTGTCGGCCCCGTCCAGCTGGATCAACGCGAACGCGAACGGGTGGCGGAGCGGGTGCTGCGCGGACGGCCGGGCGACCCAGCACCAGCTGCGCACGGTGCCGGCCGGCCCCACCTCGACGAAGTTCGGCTCGAGCTGCTCGGCGGTGTCCGGGTCCCATTCCAGCGGCGGGACGATCACCCGCTCCCCGGAGCGGATGCCGACCAGGCGCTTCTCGGTCAGCTGCGTCATGAAGTGCCCGATGACCGGGCCTAACGACCGCTTGTACGGGAACCGTACGGTCGACTCGACGAACGTTGTCACATCCGACCCTCCGTTCGGGGTTTCGCCGAAGCGAGAACGCGTTCTAGATTACGGTGTAATCACAGTGTTGCGTCAAGCGGAGGGACTCGGGTGGCCGCTGCTTCGGAAGGTCGCGTCGGGATCGAGGACCACGGCCGGGTGCGGGTGGTGACGTTCGACCGGCCGGACCGCGCGAACGCGTTCGACGCGGCGCTCTACCGGGCCGCCGCCGCGGCGCTCGCCGCCGCCGACCGGGACGAGACGGTCGGCGTCGTGGTGCTCACCGGCGCCGGGCGGTCGTTCACCGCGGGCACCGATCTGGCCGAGATGGCGAACGCCGCCGAGGGCGCCGCCGGTCCGCCGTTCGACGTCTTCCTGGACGCGGTGGTGGCGTTCGGCAAGCCGCTGATCGCCGCCGTGAACGGCGCCGGGGTGGGGCTCGGGCTCACCCTGCTCGCGCACTGCGACCTGGTGCTGGTGTCGGAGAACGCGCGCCTCCGGGCGCCGTTCACACAGATGGGGGTCGTGCCCGAGGCGGCGGGCAGCTACCTGCTGCCCGAGCGGATGGGGTTCCAGCGTGCGGCGGCCGCGCTCCTGACGTCGGAGTGGATCTCCGCGGCCGACGCCGTCGCGTCCGGTCTGGCGTTGGCGCGCCACCCGGCGGAGGACCTGCTCCCGGCCGCGCTCGAACTCGGGGCCACGATCGCCGCGCACCCGCCGGCCTCGGTGCGTGCCACCAAGGCGCTGATCACCGCGGCCCGGCGGGACCTCGTCGCCGCGGCCCGGCGCCGGGAAGGCGCCGCGTTCGCCGAGCTCCTGCAGTCCCCGGCCATCGGGGCCGCGATCCGCGGCCACCTCGAGGATTCGAAAGGTGCACCGTGACCGAACCGCTGGTGCTGGCCGAGGCGGACGGCCCCGTGCTGACCGTCACGCTCAACCGTCCGGAGAAACGCAACGCCACCAACGCCGAGGTGCTGTGCCGGCTGCTGGACGCGTGGAAACGCCTGGACGCCGACGACACGTTACGGGTGGCGATCCTGACCGGCCGCGGCCCGACGTTCTGCGCCGGCATGGACCTGGCCGAGATCGGACGGCTGCGCGCGGGCGTGCGTGACAACGAGTGGATCGCCCGGCTGCAGGACGAGCCGGGCATCTCGCTGGCCGCCTACCTCAAGACGTACCGTCCGACCAAGCCGGTCATCCTGGCCGCCGAGGGCGTGGCGCGTGCCGGTGGCACCGAGATCCTGCAGGGCACCGACATCCGGGTGGCCGGCCGGAGCGCGGTGTTCGGCGTCACCGAGGTGCAGCGCGGGCTGTTCCCGATGGCCGGGTCGGCGGTGCGGCTGCGCCGGCAGATGGGGTACGCGGTCGCGGCCGAGATGTTGCTCACCGGGGCCGACATCCCGGCGGCCCGGGCCTACGAACTCGGGCTGATCAACCGCGTGGTGCCGGACGGGCAGGCGCTGGCCACGGCGCGGGAGATCGCCGCGCGCATCGCGGCGAACGGGCCGCTGGCCGTGCGGGCGATCCTGGCGACGCTGCGTCAGACCGAGACGCTGCCCGAGGAGTCGGCGTTCGCGATCGAGGAGGCGCTCGGGCGGTCGGTGATGGCCTCGGCGGACGCGGCCGAGGGGCCACGGGCTTTCCTGGAGAAACGGTCCCCGAACTTCGTCGGCGCCTAGGGTGCGGTGATGGGACAGCTGGCAGGCAGGCGGGCACTGGTCACCGGCGGCGGGCGCGGCATCGGGCGGGCCGTCGCGCTGGCGCTGGGCGCGGCCGGTGCCGACGTCGCGGTGACGTACGTGCGCGACGAGGACGCCGCCGCGCACACCGTCGCGTCGATCGAGGAGCTCGGGCGTCGCGCCCGGGCCTACCGGGCGTCGATCGCGGACGCCGGGGAGACCGACGCCGCGGTGGCGTCCGCGGTCGCCGACCTCGGCGGGCTCGACCTGGTCGTGAGCAACGCCGGCATCGCCAGCCGGGGCCGCACCGTCGTCGACACCGACCCGGCCGAACTCGAGCGGGTGCTGCGTGTCCACGCGCTCGGGCCGCACCGGCTCGCCCAGGTCGCGCTGCCGCACCTGCGCCGGGCGCCGCGGTCGGACCTGGTCTTCGTGTCCAGCATCGCCGCGCACACGGCGCCGCCGGGCGGGGCGCCGTACACGATGGGCAAGGCCGCGGTGGAGGCGCTGGCCCGCACGCTCGCCCGCGAGGAGGCCGGGCACGGCGTGCACGTGAACGTGGTCGCGCCCGGGCTGGTCGACACCGAGATGGGCTTCCGGCTGGCCCGCGCGACCGTGGGCGCCGCCGACCTCCGCGAACTGGACGGCCGGTCGCCCTACGGGCACGTCTGCTCGGCCGACGAGGTCGCCGAGGCGGTGCTGTTCCTGGTGAGCGCCGGGTACGTCAACGGGCACCGGGTGGTCGTCGACGGCGGAGCGGGAGGCTTCTGATGCGCCTGGACGGCGGCCTGCGCGAGGGCACGGCCGAGGCCGCACGGGAGGTCGAGGCCGCGGGCTACGACGGGGTGTGGATCCCGGAGACCACCCACGACCCGTTCCTGATCGCGCTGCGCGTCGCCGACGCCACGACGCGCCTCGACGTCGGTACGTCGGTGGCGATCGCGTTCGCCCGCTCGCCGATGACGCTCGCGGGCACCGCCTTCGACCTCGCGCGCTACAGCCGGGGCAGGTTCGTGCTGGGCCTCGGCTCGCAGGTCAAGGCCCACGTCGAGCGGCGCTTCTCGATGCCGTGGTCACGCCCGGCGGCGCGGATGCGTGAGTACGTGCTCGCGCTGCGGGCGATCTGGTCGGCCTGGCAGGACGGCACCCCGCTGGACTTCCGCGGCGAGTTCTACACGCACACGCTGATGACGCCGATGTTCGCGCCGCCGCCGCACGAGTGGGGGCCGCCGCCGGTGTATCTGGCCGGCGTCGGCGAGCAGATGACCGCGGTGGCGGGCGAGGTCGCGGACGGGTTCATCCTGCACGCGTTCACCACCCGGCGCTACGTCGAGGAGGTCACGCTCCCGGCGCTGCGGCGCGGCCGGGAGGACCTGACCGGTTTCACGATCTGCGGGCCGGCGTTCGTCGCGACCGGGCGCGACGACGCGTCGCTGGCGGCGGCGGTCGCCGGTACGAGGAAGCAGATCGCGTTCTACGCGTCCACGCCCGCGTACCGGTCGGTGCTGGAACTGCACGGCTGGGGTGACGTCCAGCCGGAGCTGACCGCACTCTCCAAACAGGGCCGCTGGGACGAGATGGCCGGGCTGATCGACAACGAGATGCTGCACGAGTTCGCCGTCGTCGGTACGCCGGCCGCGGCCGGGGCGGCGTTCGCGGCCAAGCTGAGCGGCGTCGTGGACCGGGCGTCCGCGTACACCGCGTACCCGATCGACCCGGAGACCTGGACCGAGTTCGTCACCGCGGCCCGGGCCTAGCTTTCCGGCCTCCGGCGTGGGGGGAGGGCAGAGCGGGTCGGCTGCGGCAGGCTTGCTCCGGTGACCTCTCCCGAGCGCCCCGGCGCCCTCCGGCCCGGCCCCGCGGCGCGGCGGGCCCGGGCGGCGGTGGCGGCGTTGTTCTTCACCAACGGCGCCGTCTTCGCCAGCGTCGTGCCCCGGTACCCGGACGTGAAGGAGCACCTGGGGCTGTCGAACGCGGGCCTGGGCTCGGCCGTGGCCGCGTTCTGGCTCGGCGCGCTGCTCGTCGGGTTCGGCGGCGGCCTGGTCGTCAGCCGCTGGGGATCGGGCCGGGTGGCCACCGCGGTGACGCTCGGCGCCTGCGCGAACCTCGTCGTCGTCGGGCTGGCCGGGTCCTGGTGGTCGTTCGCCGCCGCGCTCTTCGTCGCGGGCTCGCTGGACACGGTGGCCGACATCGCGGAGAACGCGCACGCCCTGCGGGTGGAACGGCTCTACCGCCGCTCGATCCTCAACTCGCTGCACGCCGTCTGGAGCATCGGTGCGGTCACCGGGGGAGTGTTCGGGAGCGCGGCCGCCGGCGGGGACGTGCCGCCGGTCGTGCACTTCTCGATCGTGGCCGTCGTGCTCGGGCTGGTCGCGTCGACCGCGTCCCGGTTCCTGCTCACCGGCGAGGACGGCCGGCCCGCCGGTCCGCTCGCCCGGCCCGGTGCGGCGCCGGCCCCCGTGCGGCGGCGGGTGCGGCTGGGCGTCGGCGTCCTGGTGCTGGGGTGCCTGGCCACGCTCGCCCAGGGAATCGAGGACACCGGCGCGACCTGGAGCGGGGTGTACCTGCGCGAGGGTCTCGGCGCCGCGCCGGCGGTCGGCGGGCTGGCGTTCGCTGCGCTGCAGTCGATGCAGACCCTGGGGCGTCTCGTCGGCGACCGCCTGGTCACCCGCTGGGGCGACCCGCTGGTCGCCGGGGCCGGCGCCGCGCTCGCCGGGGTGAGCGTCGGCGCGGCACTGGCCGTCCCGTCGACGGCGGGCACGATCGCCGCGTTCGGCGCGGCCGGCCTGGGCATCGCCACCATGATCCCGGCGGCGATGCGCTACGCCGACGGCCTGCCCGGCCTGCGTGCCGGGGTGGGGTTGAGCCTGGTGGGCAGCGTGTCCCGGGTCGGGAGCCTGCTGGCACCGCCCCTGATCGGTGCGCTCGCCGACACCTGGACGCTGCGGACCGGTCTGCTCGTGGTGCCGGCCGCCGCGCTCCTCCTGGTGCTCCTCAGCGCCACGATCGCCCGGTTCCGCTAGCCCCGGCGCAGCTCCCAGAGGCGGGTGTCGGCGCCCGCGGTGGCCAGCGTGCGGCCGTCGGGGGAGAACGCGACGTCGTAGACCGCGCTGCCGGGCCCGCGCAGCACCTGCAGCCGTTCGTGGTCGCCGATGTCCCAGAGCCGCACGGTGCCGTCCTCGCCGGCGCTGGCCAGCGTGCGACCGTCGGGCGCGAACGCCACCTCGTAGACGCTGCCGTCGTGGCCGGTCAGCGGCGCGCCGATCGGCTCGCGGCCGGCGAGGTCCCAGAGCCGGACGGTGCCGTCGGAGCCGGCGGTGGCCAGCGTCGTGCCGTCCGGGCTCCAGGACACGCCGAGCACCGGGCCCTCGTGCCCGATCAGCTCGCCGCCGCTGCGGCGCCGGGTCTCGACGTCGTAGAACTCGACGACACCGTCGCCGCCCGCGGTGGCGATCCGGCGCCCGTCCGGCGAGAACCCGACGTCGAGCACGTCACCGATGTCGTAGACCTCGATCGGCGGCCCGAGCGCGGTGCGGGTGGCCGCGTCCCAGAGGTAGACGCTCCCGCCGGTGTCGCTGGTCGCGATCCGGCCGGTACGCCCGAACGCCACCGCGGTGACGCCGATGGCCTGGCCGGACGCCGGACCGGGCCGGCGGGCCCCGGTGGCGGTGTCCCAGAGCTGCAGCGGTCCGCCGACGAACGCGACGGTGCGCCCGTCGGGGCTGAACGCGACGCTGCTGACCGGCAGCCGGTAGTCCACCTCGAACGTGCGCAGCGCCCGGCGCGCGGCGACGTCCCACAGCGTCGGCGACCGGGTGTCCCCGCCGGTCAGCAGCAGCCGGCCGTCCGGGCTGAACGCGACGCTGCGCACGATGCCCGCGCCGGTCCCGCCGTCGTCGAGCGTGGTGAGCAGGCGGGCGCCGGTGATCGTGTCCGACGGCCGGTTCGCCCAGACCACGGTGCCGAGCACCGCGGCGAGCACGACCGCCAGCACCACCCGGCCCCGCACCCCGAGCCGCGGCCGGCGGAACGGGGGCGGCCGGAACGGGGGCGGCCGGAACCGGGGCGGGCGGTCCGCGCCGCCGGAGTCGAGCACGTCCACCCGCTCACCGTAAGCGTCAGTTCGGGGCGTGCATGCCGTACCCGAGTTCTTCGACGGCCACCGACCAGAAGCTCTCCGCGTCCTCGACGGCCACCGGGTCGATGCCCCGGAACCGCTCGAGCAGCTGCTCGCCGAGCGACTCCCAGTACTCGTCGGCCTCGTCCGCGTCGTCGGGCACCGCCGACGCGCCCAGCGCGGCGCTGTACTGCCCGGCGAACTCGGCGAGGGTGTCCGGGGAGCTGTTGATCACCGACTCGTCGCCGTCCGGGCCCACCAGCAGCACCGTGCCGTCAGTGCGGTCGACGACGATGGTGGACAGACCCTGGTCGACGGCGACGCGGGTGCGGCCGTTGCCGTCGGGGCCGATGCCCCAGTCGCCGGGGTAGGGGAGCGTGAGGTCGCCGTCGAGGACGTCCGCGAGCGCGGCGGCGATGTCGGTGTCGCTAAGTGGCACGTGCGCACCTTAGAGGTGGCCGTCAGCCGGCGACGATCCAGGCCGGTAGGCAGCGGATCAGCGCCTCGACGAGCGCGTCGGGGGAGCGCTCGGGCTCCTCGGCCGCGAGCCAGCCGCCGAGCACCCCGAGGACGCCGCCGGCCAGGAAGTGCGCGGTGACGACCGGGTCGACGTCGGGCGGGCGGTTCTCGTTGCGTTCCAGCGCTTCGATCGTGCGCCGCACGTAGGCGTCGGTGATCGCCTTCTTCACCGTGGGCGCCGCACCCGGCCCGAGCAGGTTCACGTACGAGGCGCGGCGCTCGGCGACGAACCCGACGATGTCGGTGAGCGCGCGCCGGCTGGCCTGCACGCCGGTCACCGAGCCGTCCGCGCGCAGCACGATGTCGGCGTTGCCGACCAGGTCGAACAGCTCGCTCAGCGCGTGCACCGCGAGGTCCTCGGGCGACGCGAAGTGCGTGTAGAAGCTGGTGCGGTTGACGCCGGCCGTGCGGGTGAGCGCGGCCACGGTCATCTGGGCCGGGTCCTGCGTGCGGACCGCGTCCCGGAACGCGGCCAGCAGCTTCTCCCGGGTGCGGACGGCCCGCGGGTCGGTGTTGTCGATCATCGGCCGTTTGGCGCTCACATCGGCCGACGCTAGAGCAGACCGACAACTGTCGTCTACTCGCGGCGCCAGCGCTCGCCCAGTTCAGCGGGGGTGGGGGCGGTGCCGGGCAGCGGGGTCGCCGCGGCCGCGGGCCGCAGGGCGTCGAGCAGCAGCGTCAGATACCGGCGGCGCAGCGCCGCGGTGCGCCCGGCGTCGTCGAGGCGGATCGCCGCCAGCTGTTCGAAGACCATCGTGACGTCGTTGGGCTGCAGGTCGCCGCGGAGCGCTCCGGCGTCCAGCGCGCGCGTGAACAGCGCGGTGCCGAGCGTCGAGGCCCGGCCGGCCAGGGTGCTCAGCTCGGCGGTCGTGGTGAACGTGCCGGCCAGGCGGACGGTCAGCGAGTGCACGTCGGCCTCGACGATCGCGGTGATGTAGCCGGCGAAGGCGTCCCAGGGGTCGTCGACCGTGGCGGCCTGCTCGGCGATCGCCACGAACTGCGTGAGCCCGTTGCCGCAGAGCGTGCGGAGCAGGTCGTCCTTGCTGGCGTACCGCCGGTAGAGCGCGCCGATGCCGACGTGGGCGGCGTCGGCGACCGCGGACATCGGCGCGGTGGGGTCGCGCAGGAACACCTCGCGGGCGGCTTCGAGGATCGTCCGGTCGTTGCGCGCGGCTTCGGCGCGACGTCCGCTCAGGCTCGGCATGACGTCAGCATATCCCTTGAACGGAACGATCCATTCCGTTAGGGTGGAGACCTCGAACGGAACGATTGGTTCCGTTCCGAAACGAGGGAGCTGTGCGATGTCGTGGACCGTGTTGGAGCAGGCTCACGGGGCGCTGCGGTCGGTCGTCGCCGGAATCGGGGAGAGCGGCTGGGCGCTGCGCACGCCGTGCGAGAAGTGGAACGTCGCCCAGGTGGTGCGGCACGCCGCCGGTGACCAGCTCGGCTACGCGGCCGCGATCACCGGGAGCGGAGGGCCGGCCGAGGACCCGTTCGCGCCGTCGGAGGGCCGGCCGGGCGCCACCGACCTGGACGCGGCGCTGGCCGCCGCGGCGGCGGCGTTCGCCACGGTCGCGCCGGGCACGCCCGAGGTGGCGTGCCCGTTACCGCTCGGGCCGCTGCCGGCCGAGACCGTGGTCGACGCGGCCGCGCTCGACGCCGCCGTCCACGCGTGGGACGTCGCGGTGGCGACCGGTCAGCCCTCGCCGCTGACGCCGGAGCTGGCCGCGCACCTCATCCCGGTCGCCGAGCTGATCGCCGGGGCCCTGCGCGCGTTCGCGTTCGGCCCCGCGCTCGACCCGGAGCCCGGCGACGACGCGGCGGCCCGGCTCCTGCGCTTCCTCGGCCGCGACCCCGAGTGGTCGCGCTGAGGGGCGTCAGCCGAGCGCGTCGGGGTGGAAGTAGTCACGCAGGTGCGCGATCAGGCCGTCGCGGAACCGGAAGACCTGCACCATCGAGACCGGCGGCGCGTCGGTGAACGCGGCGTCCAGCTCGGCGATCAGCGTGTCCGGGCCGGCGTGGTGCAGCACGAGCGAGGACCGCTCGCCGTCGACGGTGCCGCCGCGCGGCGTCGACCGGGCGTAGTAGTCGGCCAGGCCGCGGCGGATCGCGTCGCGGCCGGCGAGCCGGGGCGGAAACGGATGCCCGGCCGGCACCAGCGGCGACTCCAGGACACCGTCGGCGGTGAAGAGCTCGGCGACCGCGCCCGGGTCGCGCCGGATCGCGCCGGCCAGGACGTAACGCTGGTACATCGCCTCGGTGTCCATACTCGATTTTACCGGCGGGACGCGATCAGGGCGGCCACGCCGTCCAGGATGCGCTCGACGCCGAAATCGAGGGCCTGGTTCTGTTTGCCGCTCGCCGCGGCCGAGGCGAACGCCGCCGTCACCGCCGGGAACCGGTCCTCGCGTCCGGCCAGGATCGCCTGGAACCCGGTCGTCAGCGCGTCCTCGGCCGACACCGTGTCGAACGCCCCGGTCTGCTCGCCGAGCGCACGCACGTGGCCGGTCAGCACCACGACCGTGTCGAGCGTCTCCGCGCCGTCGAGCCCGGAGCCGGCCAGGGCGGCGACCGCGACCTCCATCCAGCCGAGCTCGTTCGGCCCGACGAGGCGGGCGCCGCGGGTGGCCTCGAGCGACCACGGGTGCTCGGAGAAACGCGCGAACAGCTCGCGCGCCCAGACCGCGAGGACCGCACGCCAGGTCGCGCCGGTGACCTCCGGCGGCTCGCCGATTCCGATGTCGACCATCAGCGCCACGAGTTCGGCCTTGCCGGGCACGTACCGGTAGAGCGCCATCTTCGTGACGCCGAGGCTCTCGGCGACGCGCTGCATGGTCACCGCGGCGAGGCCCTCCCGGTCGGCGATCTCGATGCCGGTCCTGGCGATGCGCTCGCGGTCGAACGCCGGGCGCGGGCCTCGCCGGGGTGTGGGCCGCTCGCCCCACAGGACATCCACTCGTTCTCCTCGCGTCGTCGTCGTCAACTGCGTCTAGCGTAATCTGTATCCAACGGATACAGTTTTGCCCATGACGATTCGAGTACTGATCTCCGGAGCCGGCGTGGCCGGCCCGGCCCTCGCGCTGGCGTTCCGGCGTGTCCACGCCCGCGCCGACGTCACCGTCGTCGAGGTCGCACCGCGCGTGCGCACCAGCGGCTTCGCCGTCGACTTCCGCGGCCCCACCCACCTGGGTGTCCTCGAACGACTCGGCGTCCTCGACGACCTGCGCGAGCAGCAGACCCACGGCAGCGCGATGACGTTCGTGGCCGAGGACGGCAGCGAGATCTTCCGGTTACCGCCCGAGTTCACCGGCGGCGAGCTGGAGGTGCGGCGCAGCGACCTGTCCGCGACGCTGGTCCGCCACAGCGCCCCGTCCACCGAGTACGTCTTCGGCGACACGATCACCGGCCTCACCGAGACCCCCGACGGCGTCGAGGTGCAGTTCCGGCGCGCGGCCACCCGCACGTTCGACGTCGTCGTCGGCGCCGACGGGATGCACTCCGGCGTGCGGCGGCTCAGTTTCGGGCCGGAGCGCGACTTCGTGCGCCATCTCCGCTACTACCTGGCCGGCTGGAACGTGTCCGGCACCGGCTCCGACGTGCTGCACTACGGGGTGCCGGGCCGGCTCGCGGTGCTCGGCCCGACCGCCGCGATGCTCGTGTTCGCCGCACCCGAGCTGCCCGTCGACTTCCACGACGTCGCACAACAGAAGGAACTGATCACCTCGACGTTCCGCGGCCTCGGCTGGCGGGTGCCGGAGCTGCTGGCCGGCCTGGCCGACGCCCCGGAGCTCTACTTCGACTCGATCAGCCGGGTCCAGGCGCCGACGTGGACGAACGGGCGGGTCGCGCTGCTCGGCGACGCAGCGTGGGGCGTCACGCTGGGCGGGATGGGCGTGGGTACCGGGATCGTCGGCGCGTACGTGCTCGCCGGTGAGCTGGCGGCCGGCCGCCCGCTCAGCGCGTACGAGCAGCACCTGCGCCCGTACGCCGGCCGCTGGCAGAAGCGCGCCGACCCGGGCCGTTTCCTCGCGCCGCGTACCCGGTCGGGGCTGTGGCTGCGCAACTCGCTGTTCCGCCGGGCGTTCGTGCGCGACCTGCTGCTGAAGAGCACCGACAACTTCGCGTCGGACCCGGCCCTCCCCAGCTACGCCTGACGGTTGTTGCGGGAATTGCAGATTTGCGATTCACACATTGGTTCTCACAAATTCGAGCCCGTCGGAGTGTGTTCATGTGCGTTGCGTATCGCTAGCCTGACGCTCGGGTGAACACGCCGTTGCGGGAGGAACACGCCATGCAGGCTCCTTCGATACCAGGCACGCACGATCGCACCGTCCCGTCCCTGCGCTTACGCCAGATCCTGCGCACCTACTGCTGGAACTTCGATCCCAGCGGCATCGCCGACCTCCGCGCCAGCCTGGACGACGGTCACTACACGTGGCTGCGCGACGAGCTGGCACGCGCCATGGCCGGCTGTTCCGAGGTCAGCGGGTGGTGGCGGGAGTCCGTCGGGGAGTTCGGCGGTTCCGCGGCCGCAGCCCAGCGCGATCTGTGGCGAAGACTCTTCCCCGGCCAGCCGGAACCCGATCCGGCCATTGTCGACGCCGCTTCCGACGCGGGGTGATTCCCCGCCCGCCAGCGGGTTCCGTCCGCGTCCACGGGCGACGTTGCTCAGAGCCGAGTTGGGTCAGGGGCGGCTTCGATCAGGGGCGCCCTCAGTCGGGGGTGGGCTCGGTGGGGGGCGGGCTCGGTCGGGGGCGGCGGCGGGCCGCGGCGGCGCGTTCGATCGCGGCCGCGTCCTCGGCGGCGGCCTGCGCGGCGAGCAGGCGCTCGTCGGCGTCGCGGAGGCGCTCGAGTCGGGCGTGGACCTCGGCCCGGGAGAACCGCACCGACGCGTGCTCGCGCGCCACCCGTGCGTCGGTGAGCGTCCGTCGCGACCCGGCCGCTTCCTCCGCCGCGACCAGACGAACCCTGGCGGCGTCCGCGATCGCGGTGGCCCGGGCCGCGTCCGATCTGGCCTCCCGCCGACGCGTCAGCGCGGTCAACGGCAGCCGGCCCGCGGCACTGCGCGCGGTGGCCGCCGCCCGCTCAGCCGCCACGAGTTCGGTACGGGCGGCCTCGAGCTCCCGGTCCAGGCGGGCGTCCTCGGTCCGCAGCAGATCGATCTCGCGGTAGTGCCGCGCCGACTCCTCCGCCTGCCGCACCGCCGCCAGCGCCACCTCCCGCTGCCG
This sequence comes from Cryptosporangium japonicum, assembly GCF_039524755.1. Taxonomy (NCBI): domain Bacteria; kingdom Bacillati; phylum Actinomycetota; class Actinomycetes; order Cryptosporangiales; family Cryptosporangiaceae; genus Cryptosporangium; species Cryptosporangium japonicum. The sequence continues at coordinate 324,836 of NZ_BAAAGX010000016.1, read as the reverse complement.
AGCCGCATTGGTCATCACCGCCCGAGCCGACGCCGCCGCCCGAGCCGCCGCCCGAAACTCCTCCAACCCGCCCCCCAGCGCCCCGCGCCCGTCCGGCACCTCACCACGCGTTCTGTAACCGTCGCGCGAACCATGACCCCGTCCGTCGCCGGCCGGCGCATCACCACCGGGCCAGTGGCCATTTCGGGCGTCTCGCCCCGGCCCGTGGCCCTCCACCGCGTCACGACCGGCCTTATCGCCATCGCGCCGATCAGGACCCGGCCCGTGGTCATCGTCCCGATCACGATCGGGGCCGGGACCGTCGCACGGTTCGCCGTCCGGCTCGGGGCCGTCCTGCGCTCGGGTGGCGTCGGGTGCGGGCACGGTTGCACCTCCGTTCGCCGTGGGGAGGCCAGCGATCGCTCCTCAGCCTCGCAGCCGCGTCCGGGCGCGCGCCGGACTTCACCGGGAATCACACCGGGCGCAGCCGTATCGTCACCGTCCGGTTGCGCCGGGCGTCCGGGAACGGCCCGTCCGACTGTTCCGCGCTCTCCAGCACGAACTCCGCCAGCGACCACCCGGACGCCGCCGCCAGCTCCCGCGTCGCCACCTCGGCCCGGCCGTACCCCACCACCGAACCGCCGCTCGTCCGTCCGCCCGGCACCGCGACCGTGTGACCCACCACGGTGGTCACCACGGCCAGGGGCGCCAGCCGGCGACCCACCTCGGCCAGCACCGGCCGGGCCGTCGCCGTCAACTCGGTCGACGAGCGGAACAACCCCGACGTGAACACCAGCCTCACCTCGGTGGGCCGCCGCTCGACCCGCACCCCGTCGAGCCCGGCGAACGCGTCGGCCACCCTGGTGAGCCGCTCGCGCTGCCGGGCCGCCGCGGCGGTCCGCGCGTCCTGCCGGCGCGCCGCCGCGGCCGTGCGCGCGTCCCGCTCCGCACGCAGCGTCGCGACCTCCTGCCGCAACCCCGCCACCGCGTCGGCCGGCGGCTCCGGCCGGTCGACACCCCACCCGACCACC
>NZ_BAAAGX010000016.1:195144-323807 GCF_039524755.1 Cryptosporangium japonicum | reverse complement strand
CACCGCCGCCGACGCCACGAGCAGCGCGGTCGCGAGCGCCGCCACCCCGCGGGCCGGGGTGTACACCGGACGGACCCGCCGCCCCGCCGCGATCCGGGCCAGCGCCGCCCGCCCGGCCACCGCGTCCGGATCGCCGGGCCGCAGCTCGAGCACGCGCACCCAGTCCGCGTCGGCGGCCTCGTACTCCCCGCGCTGGGCACGCACCCGGGCCCGCAGCTCGAGCACCCGCACCCGGTCCGCGTCGCCGTACTCCCCGCCCAGGTCCAGCACCCGCGCCCGGTCCGCGTCCCCGGCGCCGCGGTGGGCGTCCGCCCCCGGGTCGTGCGTGTCCGCGGCACCGCGTCGGGTGTCCGCCCCCGGGTCGTGCTCGTCCGCGGCGCCGCGTCGGGTGTCCGCCCCCGGGTCATGCGCTCGGTCCGTGTCCGCGGCGCCGTGCCGGGGGCCCACCCGCGGATCGTGCGCTCGGCCCGTGCCGGCCCCGGCGGGCGTGTCCTCGCCGGGATCGAGCCCGGCCAACAGCGTCGACGCCGTCTCCAGATCACCCGCGTACGCGGCGGCGCGGGCCCGGTGCAGGGTCAGCCGCCGGTCGAGCGCGGCGCGCGGCGCGGCGGTCACGACGACGCCGGCCGCAGTCCGATGACCTTGTCCTGCGCGTCCTTCGGCAGCAGCCGCACCAGGCGCTGGTTGACCGCGGTGAGCCCGGTGACGTCCTGGGCCCCGATCGCCCGGCGCCCCTCGGCCAGCAACCCGTCGGCGGCGGCCGAGCGCGGCACCATCGACTCCAGCGCGAAGAACAGCTGCACCGGCCAGTCCGGGCGTCGCCGTTCGAGCTCGATCACGAACGACGAGGTGCGATCGACCACCGCGCGCACCGCCGCGAGCTCTCCGGACGCGATCGCGGCGTCGGCGCGGCGGCGCAGGTCGGCCAGTTCGCGGCGGTCGGCGGCGTCGCCGGCGGCGTCCACGGTCTCGGTGGCTTCGTCGAGCAGGCTCCGCAGCTGCCCGGTGAGCTCCGGCAGCTGGGCGTTCTCCTCGATGTCGTCGAGCTCGGCCTGCAGGTCACGCAGGCGCTCCTCGGCCGCGGCGGCCGCGCCCCGGTCGACCCGGGCGGCCCCGACCTGGTCCCGGACGGTGTCCAGCGCGCTCTCGTCGTCCAGCCGGTCGAGCTGTTCCCGGCCACCGCCGGCCTCGCGGAGCCGATCGAGGCGCCGGTCGACCTCGGCCAGTTGTTCCTGGAGGCTCCGGACGCTCGCCGTGCGCACCGCGTCGAGGTTGATCTCGGCCTCGAACTGCGCCTGCACCAGCGGCACGTCGGCGACGACGGTGACCAGGCTGGACGCGTCGACCTCGAACGTCACCTCCACCTCGGTGCCCGCGGCCAGGTCGATGCGCACGTCACGCGGGCGGATCTCGAGCATCCCGACCTGCCGGTTGCGGTCACCGCGCGGGCGTTCGCCCTGGACGATCGGGATCCGGATCACCGCGTCGGCGTGGTCGCGCCGCAGCGCGCCGGAGGTGTGGAACACCTCGCGGGCGCGTGCGGGCAGCGTCTCGCCTTTCCGCAGGATCGCCGCGAACGCGCGGTCGGCGAGCTGGATGCCGAGCGAGTGGGCCAGCCGCACCCCACCGAACTCCACGTCGCGGTGGGTGATCGAGAACGTGTCCGGGGTCAGCGGCTGCCGGGCGCCGCCCGCGTCGGTCAGCTCCACCGTGAAGTGCGAGGTGGTGTGCGGGTCGAGGTCGACCTCGGTGGCGAACGCACCGGCCGCGTTCAGGCGGACGAGACCGGACCGGAACGGCGGGTGCCCGTCCGGGTTGGACAGCGTGACGCCGTAGGAGCTCCAGTCCGGTGTGCCGACGCTCCGCAACCGCCCGCCGACCGTCGGCGTCGTCGTCGTGACGCTCGGCTCGAACGCCAGGTCGACGACGAACCGACCCGGGGCCGCGGCGCGGCTCGACGCGGTGGCCGGGCGGCGGATCGTGCCGGCGAAGATCGCGGCGCCCCGGGCGACGACCGTGCTCGGGTCGAGGCTGGTGTCGAGCGCGACGCCGAGGCCGTGCCGCGGGTCGGCCAGCCGCTCACGCAGCCCCGGCGAGAGCGTGACGCCACCGACGAGCAGGAGCCGGTCGACGTCGGCCGGCTCCAGCGACGCCTCGCGCAGCGCGGAGCGGCACAGGTTGATCGCGCGGACGTAGTACGGCTCGGCGATCGTGTCCAGCTCGTCGCGGCGCAGCGTGTACTCGAACTCCTCCTCGGTGCCGTCCGGGCCGCGCAGCACGGCGTCCACGTCGACCCGGTCGGTGCGCGAGAGCTGGATCTTCGCCTCCTCGGCGGCCAGCTTGAGCTTGGCGAAGTTCGCGCGCCAGGCGGTGTTGTCCCGGCGGAAGTCGGCGAAGCCCAGCGCGCGGCTCGCGGCCGGCGCCAGCACCTTCTCGACCAGGGCCCAGTCGATGAGCTTGCCGCCCAGGAACGAGTCGCCGGCGTGGTTGAGCACCCGCAGGTCACCGTCGCGCTGGTGGACGATCGCCGCGTCGAACGTGCCGCCGCCGAAGTCGAACACCAGCCAGTACCCGTGCTCGGCCGCGTCCTGGAAGCCGTAGGCGAACGCGGCCGCGGTCGGTTCCTGCACGAGCGGGCAGCCGGGTTCGAACCCGGCGAGCGTTGCGGCCTCGACCGTCGCCTGGTTCTGGTTGAGCGTGAACGCGGCCGGCACGGTGATCACCGCGAACGGCGGCGGGGCGGTGCCGAGCCGCTGGGCGAAGTCCGCACGCAGCGACGTCAGCACCTCGGCCGAGAGCTGCGGCGGGGTCAGCTCGCGTCCGGCGCGGGCGAACGGGTGACGCGCGTCCGCCAGGCCCATCTCCTGCTTGAACTCGGCCGCGGTGTTGTCCGGGTCGGACTCGACGCGCTCGCGGGCGCGGCGGCCGACGTGCACGACGTCCGGTTTCGGCAACCACACCGCGGACGGCGTCGTGTCCCAGCCGTCGTTGTTCTTCACGATGACGGCCTCACCGCCGGTGACCACCGCGATGGCGCTGTTCGTGGTGCCCAGGTCGATTCCGACGTCAATCGTGCTGCTGACCGGCATGCTCACTCCTCGCGGTGTTCACGGCCGGGCCCGCGACGATGACCTGGCCCATCTGGATGCGGCGATCGTGCCGGTACACGGTCGGGCGGACCGTCTCGAGGACGACCTCGGCGGTGCGGCCCGCCTCCTCCTGCACGGCCAGCACCTCGATCGAGCGCCCGGGGTGGAACGCGTCGCCGTCGTGTTCCTGGACGACCAGGCCGGCGTAGCGCAGCGCGTCCCGGCAGGAGCGCAGGTAGCGGCCGGTCTGGCGGTCGCGGGCGGTGGGGGAGTCGCGGGCCAGCCGCCGCTGGGCGCGCCACAGGTTCGTGGCCGCGTCGGCCAGCGCCTTGTCGTCCCGGGCGTCGTCCCGGGCGTCGTCCGGCGCGTTCTCGTCGGGGAGGGCGTCGAGGAGCCCGGTCAGGAGCGCGACGAGCTCGTCGTCGTCCGGCGGCGCGATCCGGAAGCTCGCGGGCTGCCGTCGCTGACGCAGGGCGGCACGCAGGCGGGTCGTCGGCTTCACAGCACCACTCCTCGTCGCCAGCGGATCAGCGTGTGGGCGTGCCGTCCGGCCAGGCGCGGGGAGAGGCCGATGGCTTCCTCCAGGAGATCCGCGGCCCGCCCGAGCCCGCCTGGCGTGCGTGCCAGCGCGTACGCGTCGGCGACCAGCCGCTGTGCGCCCGGGCCCGGTTCGGCCGTCGTCACCGCGGGCGCCGGGGCCCGCACGCGGCGCGCGGCCAGTGCGTCGCCGAGTTCGCGGGCGGTCGGGGTGCGTTGCCACGGGTCGACGGTGAGCGCCGCGGTGACGATCCGGTCCAGCTCCTCGTCGACGGTCTCGTTGTAGCGGCTCGGCGGCAGCAGCGGCCGCCGGAACCGGACGTGGCGGTGCGGGGCGAACGGCGTGCCGTCGTCGTAGGGCAGGTGGTCGGTGAGCATGACGTAGGCCAGGACACCCACCGACCAGACGTCGCCGGCGCACGAGTACCCGCCGTGACGCAGCACCTCGGGCGCCATGAACGCGTACGTGCCCTGGGCGCCGGCCAGCCGGGTGACCGGGTCGGCCCGTACGGCCAGGCCGAAGTCGCTGATCCGGATCCGCAGCCCGGCGCCGTCGTAGCCGATCAGGACGTTGGCCGGCGTGAGGTCGCGGTGCAGCACCGGCGGGTGCTGGCCGTGCGCCACCGCGAGACCGGCCGCGATCTGCGCCGTCACCTCGGCGGCGACGTCGGTGGGCACCGCCGGGCGGTGCGCGGCGACGAACCGCTCGAGCGTGCCGCCGGGCACGTACTCCATCGTGAAGTACCCGCGCCGCCCCTCGGCGGTGGTGAGCACGCCGACGTCGAAGAGCCGGATGACGTTCCGGTGCCCGAGCGTGGAGAGCAGGCGCGCCTCGCCGAGCAGGTCGTGGGTCTCCGCCTCGGAGGTCACCCGCTTGAACACCTTCATCGCCAGCCGGCCGAGGTGGCGGTGCTCGACGCGGTGCACCTCGGCGAAGGCGCCCTCGCCGAGCATCCGGTCGACGACGAGCGAGTCGCCGATGCGCTCACCGCCGCGTACCAGGGCCATCAGCGGTTCACCCAGATCAGGAACAGCGCCAGGAGCACGACCAGCACCAGCCACAGCAGACAACCGGCACCGGAGACCGGGGTCGGCGGGGCCGGTGTCCACTCGGCCTCGCGGGGCACGCCGCGCCGCCGCTCGGCCAGCACCACCTGGCCCACGTACTCGGTGTTCCGGGTGATCGCGGTGCGGGTGTCCGCGTCGGTTGCGAGGCTCTTCGCGGTGCCGAGCCACCGGCGCGCGGCCTGCTCGGCGGGGGCGCCCCGGGTGTCGATGTCCTGGACGGCGCAGTTGTTGAACGCGATCGCGACGTCGTTGCGGGTGCGGCTGGTGCGGCGGTGCTCCGCCGCCGGGGCCAGCGCGTCCAGGCGGGCGAGCCGCGGCACCGCGGACGTGCTCAGCGCGGTCGCGGCGGCGAGCGGCCGGTTGCTCTCCAGCGCGTCCCGGGCCTCCTGCAGTGCCGCGGTGACGTCGTCGTAGAGCGGCTCGGCCGACTGTTCGAGCAGGTCGAGCACCTGGTCGCGGGGTGCGGGCCAGGCGAGCGCCGCCGCGCGCAGGCGGGCCGGCCGGTCCGGGGAGCCCGCCGCGAGCAGCACCAGCGGCTTGACCAGCACGAGCGGGAGCTCGTCGCGGATCACGTCGAGCGCGGACTCGTCGAGCTGCTTGTCGTCGAGGACCGCGATCCGGTGGCGGACGTGGTCGAAGAACGCGACCCGGCGCAGCACCGACGCCCACTCCGCGGCGGCGTCGGCCCAGTCCTCGTCCAGCTCGCGCCGTTCGCCGTCGGAGAGCTGGACGCTGCGCGCCTCCCGTTCGAGCACCTCCCGGTGCGAGAGCACCGCCTCGTCGTGGTCGCGGTGCAGGGTGCTCGGGCAGGAGCAGGCCGTGGTGTCGCCGTCCCAGTACCAGAACAGCTCGTCGACCAGGCGCCGGCGCGGGTCACCGAGGATCAGGTCGAACGCACGGGCGACCTCCCGGCGATCGGCGCCGGCCCCGTCCGCGGCGGCCCCGTCCACGGCGGCCCCGTCCACGGCGGCTCCGTCCACGTCGGCGCCGACCTCGAGCCGCGTGAGGACCTTCTGCCGTCGTTCCCGGACGGTGCGCCGGTCCGCGCCGGTGGGCAGCCCGGTGAGGCGGAACGTGTTCCGCCGGTAGAGAGCGGGAGTCGCGCTCTCCCGCAACGCCGCCAGAAGGAGGTCCATCACCGCGCCCCGTCACCGCGTGCCGGATGTGGACGCCGAGCGTGACCCCGGCCGCTACACGTCACCTACACATCACCGTCGGTTGTCGTGTTGCCGACAATCGGGGCCGCGCACCGGTTGACCCGGTCCCTAACCTGAGGCGTACTCGGTGCTCGGCCCGTGGAACGGGGGCGGTCGTGCTGCTGGACGTACCTACTCGGATCGCTGCCTCACCGGCCGCCCAGCGCGCCCGGACCACCCCCGGCCTGCTGACGGCGATCACCGCCGGCCTGGTCGCGCTCGGCCTGCTCTGGAGCGTCGCCGGGCTGCTCGCGGTCGGCCGGCGCGCCGACCGGGTCGACGACGTGCGCACGGTCAGCGGGCCGCTGTCGGTGCACGCGCTGGACATCTACCGCTCGCTGTCCGATGCGGACGCGACCGCCGCGGCGGCGTTCCTCGGCGCCGGCACCGAGACGTCCGCGCTACGCACCCGCTACCTCGACGACGTCGCCGAGGCCGGGGCCGCGATCGCGTCGGCGCTGCGGGCCACCAGCAGCGCGAACGACCCCGGCCGCGCGAGCGAGAACCAGCTGCGCTTGCTCGCCGCCGGGCTGCCGGTCTACACCGGACTGGTCGAGACCGCGCGGGCCTACGACCGCCAGCAGCTCCCGCTCGGTGCCGCCTACCTGCGTGAAGCCTCCGGGCTGATGCGCGACACGCTGCTCCCGGCCGCGCAGCGGCTCGTCACGCTGGAGACCGGCCGTCTGGCCGACGCCCAGCGCCGCGGCGCCGACTTCCCGGTGCCGGTGCTCATCGCCGGGCTCGTGCTGCTGCTCGCGCTGGCCGGGGCCCAGGCGTTCCTCACCCGGCGCACGAACCGGCTGATCAACCCGGGGCTGGCGGTGGCGTCGCTGGCGACCGTCGTCGCCCTGGTGTGGTTCGTGGTGGCGGTGGGGTCGGCGGTCGGGAACCTGAACATCGGCCGGGAGTCCGGCTCGGAGCAGTTCACCCGCCTCGCCGAGGCGCGGGTGGCGGTACTGCAGGCCCGCGCGGACGAGTCGCTGACGCTCATCGCGCGCGGCGACGGCCGGGCCGACGAGCGCCATTACGCCGAGATGCTGACCGGGCTGATCGGGAACGACGGCCGCGGCGGGCTGCTCGGCGACGTGGCGGCCGGGCCCGGCGCCGACCGCGCCCAGGTCGAACGCATCGCCGGGCTGGCCGCCCGCTGGCGCGCGCTCCACGACGACGTCCGCGAGCTCGACGACGGCGGCCGGTACGACGAGGCCGTCGAGCTGGCGTCCGGGCCCCCGTCGGCCACGTTCGAGCAGCTCGACCGCGCCCTCGACGAGTACGTCGACGCCACCGGGCACTGGTTCGACGCCCGGGCCGACCAGGCCGCCGCCGACCTGGCCGGCGCGCGCACGGCCGTGGCCGGGCTCGGCCTGCTCGTGCTCGCCGCGGTGGTGCTCGGCACCCGCAACCGGATCGGGGAGTACCGATGAGGCGTCTCTCGCTCGCGCTGGTCGTGCTCGCGCTGACCGCCTGCTCCGCCGCCCCGCCCGCCGGTGGGACCGAGGAGCGCCCCGCCGCGCTCCGGCCCCGGCCGCAGAACGTCGCCGACCCGGCCGTGGTGGCGAGCCCGTCGCCGCAGCCGCGGTGCGACCCGCTGGCCAGCTACCGGCCGCCGGCCGCGATGCCCGCGCCCGGCCGGATGCCCGCGGGCAGCACGATGGACCGGATCGTCCGGCGCGGCCGGCTGGTCGTCGGGATCGATCAGAACGCCTACCTGCTCGCCTACCGCGACCGCACCACCGGCGACCTGGCCGGGTTCGAGATCGACCTGGCCCGGGAGATCTCCCGGGCGCTCTTCGGCGACCCGGGCCGAGTGCAGTTCCGGCACATCACCACGCAGGACCGGATCCCGGTGCTGCAGCGGCACGAGGTGGACATGGTGATCCGCACCGTCACGATGAACTGCGCCCGGTGGCAGCAGGTCAACTTCTCCACCGAGTACCTGCGTGCCCGGCAGCGCATCGTCGTCAACCGCGGGTCCGGGATCACCTCGCTCGACGACGTGGCCGCGCGGCGGGGCAAGGTCTGCGCCACCAAGGGCAGCACGAGCATCGCCACGATCGCGACGATCCCGGGGATCGGGCCGGTGAGCACCGACAGCACGCTCGACTGCCTCGTCCTGCTCCAGCAGGGCCAGGTGGACGCGGTCTCCACCAACGACACGATCCTGCTCGGCCTCGTCGCCCAGGACCCCGGCACCGAGCTGGTCGGGCCGCCGCTGAGCAGCGAGCCGTCCGGCGTCGGCATCCCGAAGGAGAACGTCGACCTGGTGCGGTTCACCAACGGTGTCCTCGACCGGCTGCGGTCCACCGGCGCACTGGCGCGCAGCTACCGGCGTTGGTTGCACGCGCTCGGTCCCGCGCCCACCCCGGCCGCCGTCTACCGGGACTGACCGCGATGTTCACCACGACGAACCGGGCGGCGATCACCCGGCTGCTGACCGAGCTGGCCGACGAACGCGGGCGCCTCGCCGGCGCGCTGCTGGCGATGGACGGCTCCGACGGCGGGCTCGCCTACCTGCGCGCGGCGTCGCTGGACGGCGTCACCCGGGAGTTCTGGGAGCGGCTGCGCCAGCGCATCGACGTGCTCTGGGCCGGTTTCGCGGCGTTCGGCGCGGCTCTGGACGCCGCCCGCCCACCCGGTGACCGGTGGAACCGCGCGCAGCTGACGTCGCTCTCCGCGCGGCTGCTGGGCCCGCTCACCGGCCCCGACGTGCCCGACCAGGTGCGCGGCGTGCCGGTGGCAAGGGTCGGCGAGTGGCTCGAGCAGGAGTGCCGGCAGGTCCGCGCCGAACTCACCGACGTCAGCGAACGGCTCGCGACCGTCCACGCGTTGCGTCTGCTCGAAGCCGCTCTCGACGACGCCTCGCGGGCCGCGGGCGCGGGGGAGGCCGCGATCGCGGCGGCCCTGCGTGACCTGCGCGAACGGGCGGGCGCGGACCCGCTCGGCATCGACCTGCACGCCGCCGCGGCCACCTCGCTGATCGCGACGACCGAAGCGACCGTCGAGCGGCTGCGAGGGCTGGCGACCAGGCGGGCCGGGTACCCGGCGCGGCGGGCGGCGCTGGCGGAGTCGCTGACCCGCCTGGCGTCCGACGAGAACGCGGTGCGGGACGCCGACGCCCGGGCACTGGCCCGCATCCACGACCCCCGGCTGCCGCCCGAGGTCGTCGTGTCGGCCGGCCTGCGGCGCCGGCTCGACACGTTCGCGCGGCTCGACGTCACCGCGCTCGACGAGGCCCTCCCGGCGCTGGAGGAGGCGGTGGGCGCGGCGCTGAACGCGGTGGCGCAGCGCCGCGAGTTCGCCGACGGGCTGCTGGCCCGCCGGGAGGAGCTGCGTGGGCGGTTGGAGTCCTACCGGGCCAAAGCGGTGGGGTCCGGGGTGGCCGAGCAGCCCGCGGTGGTGGCCGCGTACGAGACGGCGCGGTCGCTGCTGTGGACGGCGCCGTGTGATCTGGCCGCCTCGACCCGCGCGGTGGTGGCGTACCAGCGGTCGCTGGCCGGGGGAGGCGGTGCCGGATGAGCGGTTCCTGCGTGCGTGCGGGGTGTCCCGGGGCGTACGACCCGGACGGCTACTGCGACGAGTGCGGCCGCAAGGCCCCCGCGGCGACCGGTGTCTCCGGGGTCTCCGAGCCGGTCGGTTCCACCCGGACGTCCGGGGTGTCCCGTCGGACCGGGCCGTCGCGGCGGACCGGGCCCGGCCGCGGCCGGGTCGGCGGCGGCCTGCTCGACCTGCCGCTGGTCCCGCGGCGCGACCCCGCCACCGCCGTGCTCGCCGACCCCCGGGTGGCCCAGGACCGACGCTTCTGCGGCAACCCCGGCTGCGGCCGGCCGGTCGGGCGTGACCGCGACGGGCGCCCCGGCCGCGTCGAGGGCTTCTGCCCGGCGTGCCGCACGCCGTTCTCGTTCGTGCCCGCGCTGGCCCCGGGCACGCTCGTCGGCGGACGCTACGAGGTGCTCGGCTGCCTGGCCCACGGCGGCCTCGGCTGGATCTACCTGGCCCGCGACAAGAACGTCGGCGACGACGTCAGCGACCGCTGGGTCGTCCTCAAAGGCCTGATCGACGCCGGTGACCCGGACGCCGTGGCCGCCGCGGTGTCCGAACGCCGCTTCCTCGTCTCGGTCGACCACCCGGCGATCGTCAAGATCCACGACTTCGCGCTGCACCCGGACCCGAAGACCTCCGCCGACGTCGGGTACCTCGTGATGGAGTACGTCGGTGGGCGCTCCCTGCGTGACCTGCGCACCGCCGAGGGGGCCCGGCCCCTTCCGCTCGACCGGGTGCTCGCGTACGGGCTGGAGATCCTGCCCGCCTTCGGCTACCTGCACGAGCACGGCCTGCTCTACTGCGACTTCAAACCCGACAACGCGATCCACACCGACGACCGGCTCAAGCTCGTCGACCTCGGCGCGGTACGTCGCCTCGACGACCCGGTCAGCGTGGTGTGGGGCACCGTCGGCTACCAGGCCCCCGAGGTGTCCACCGACGGGCCGTCGATCAGCTCCGACCTGTACACGGTCGCGCGCACGATGGCCGTGCTCAGCTTCGACTTCCGCGGGTTCTCGACCCGGTACGCCGACCGGCTGCCCGACCCCGCCGACCAGCCGCTCCTGGCCGAGCAGGAGTCCTACCACCGGCTGCTGCTGCGTGCCACCGACCCCGACCCGGACCGCCGCTTCGAGTCCGCCGCCGACCTCGCCGATCAGCTGCTCGGCGTCCTGCGTCAGGTGCTCTGCGCCGCGGACGGCATCCCCCGCCCGGCCGCCTCCACCCGCTTCACCCACGAGGGCGCGGCCTTCACCACCACGACCGGCGCCACCACGACCGGCGGCACGGCGTTCGACGGGGCGGCGATCGCGGCGGCGCTGCCGGTGCCGCAGGTCGACCCGGCCGACCCCGGAGCCGCGTTCCTGCTCGCCACCCGCGACCTGGGCGCCGCCGACCTGGCGACCGCGGCCCGGGGCGCGCCGCCGGACAGCGTCGAGGTGCCGATCGCGCTGGCCCGCGCCCACCTCCTGGCCGGCGGGGCCGCCGCCGCCGGGGCGCTGATCGACCAGCTGGCGCGCGACGAGCGGCGCGACTGGCGTCCCGACTGGTTACGGGGCCTCGCGGCGCTCGCCGACGCCGATCCGCGCGCGGCCGTCACGTCGTTCGACGCCGTCTACCGCGCGCTGCCCGGTGAGCTCGCGCCCCAGCTCGCGCTGGCCGTCGCGGCCGAGTGGGCCGGCGAAACCGACGCCGCGCTCGCCCGCTACCAGCGCGTGTGGACCTGCGACCACGCGTACGTCAGCGCCGCGTTCGGCCTGGCCCGGGTCCGACGCGCCCGCGGGGACCACGCGGGCGCGATCGAGGTGCTCGAACAGGTCCCGGCCTCGTCCAGCCACCACCTGACCGCGCAGGTCGCGGCGGTGCGTGCGCGGCTGGAGTCGCCGCCGTCGGCCGCCGGGTTCCACGACGTGTCCGCCCGCGTCGAGCGGCTGCCGCTCGACGGCGAGGCACGCGCCCGGCTCGCGGCCGAGGTGCTCACCGCGGCGCTGACCTGGCTCACCACCGGCCGCCGCACCGGCACACCGCGCCCGGCGGGCACGGTGCTCGGGTGCGCGCTGACCGAGCGCGACGTCCGGCTCGGCCTGGAGACGGTGTACCGCACGCTGGCCAAGCTGGCCCCGGACGCCGGGACGCGCATCACGCTCGTCGACCGGGCCAACCGGGTCCGGCCCCGGACGCTGGTGTGACCCGGATGACCTGCACCCGGTGCGCGGCGCCCGCGGCCGCCACCGACCAGTTCTGCGAGGCCTGCGGCACCGCGCTCGGCGCGGCCCCGCCGGGGTGGCTCGGTTCGGGGTGGCTCAGTTCGGGGTGGCCCGGTTCGGGGTGGCCCGGTTCGGGGTGGCTCGGCTCCGGGGCGGCCGGTGGGCGGTGCGCGCACTGCGGAGCGGACGCGTCGGTCGGCGGGTACTGCGGTGAGTGCGGACGTCGCCGGGGCGCCGGACGCGACCGGGCCGCGCTGGAGCTGCCCGACGTGGCCGCGCTGACCGACCGCGGCCGGCGCCGCCACGCCAACGAGGACGCGATCGCGATCGGGCGCACCGCCGCCGGCGCCGCCGCGGTGGTCTGTGACGGCGTCGCCAGCTCACCCCGCGCCGACGTGGCCGCGGTGGCCGCCTGCGAGGCCGCCCTCCCCGCCGCGCTCCGCGTGCTCGGGGACGGCGGCGGCGCGCACCGGGCGTCGGAAGCGGCGTTCGACGACGCCTCCGCCGCGGTGCACGCGCTCGCCGACCCGGCCGCGGCCGACGCGCCCAGCTGCACGTACGTGTCCGGGATCGTCACCGGGGACGCGGTGGTCGTCGGCTGGGTCGGCGACTCCAGGGCGTACTGGATCCCGCACACCGGCGCGGCGCGGTGCCTCACCGTGGACGACGCCCGGCCCGACCGGCCCGGTGCGCCGCTCACCCGGTGGCTCGGCGGCGACGCGCCCGACGTCGGCCCGCGGGTGGTGGCGGTCGCGGTGGACGGACCCGGCCTCCTGCTGCTCTGCACCGACGGCCTGTCCCGCTACCTGGACGGCCCGGCCGACCTGACCGGCGTCGCCGGTTCGTCGCCGGCCGCCGCCGCGCAGACCCTCGTCGGGCGCGCGCTGGCCGCCGGCGGCGTCGACAACATCGCCGTTGCCCTGCTGGCGGTACCCCGCCGCAACCCGGGAGGAGACGTGCCATGAGCACACCGCAGGTCACCGTGGAGACCCACCAGAACGAGTTCCTCCCGGCCGGCGGCCGCACCGTGGACGCGGTCGTCACCGTGACGCAGACCGGCGCGGTGTCCGCGGCCCCGGCCCGGGGTGCGGCCGCGGCCGAGGTCGTGATGATCGACGTTTCGGCCTCGATGAGCGGCGCCAAGCTGCGTGCCGCGAAGGAGGCCGCGATCGCCGCGCTCGGCGTCATTCCGGACGGTGTCGCGTTCGCGATCGTGGCCGGCGACACCGAAGCGTGGACGGTCTACCCCGGCCGGAGCCGGCTCGCGACGTCCTCGCCGGCCAACCGGGCCGAGGCCCGGCTGGCCGTCCAGCGCCTGCGCACCCGCGGCGGCACCACGATCGGCGCCTGGCTCACACTGGCCGCCGACCTGTTCCGGCGGCACGGAGCCACGATCAACCACGCCATCCTGCTCACCGACGGCGCCAACGGCGAATCGGAGAAGTCGTTCGACCGGGTGCTCGAGCGTTGCGCCGGCCTGTTCGTCTGCGACAGCCGCGGCGTCGGCGACGGCTGGGTCGCGCGTGACCTGATCAAGATCGCCGAACACCTGCTGGGGACGGCGTCGGGCATCACCGACCCGGGCGAGCTGGCCGCGGACTTCGTCGCGATGACCCGGACCGCGATGGGCAAGACCAGGGCCGACGTCCGGCTCCGGCTGTGGACACCGGCGGGCGCGACGATCCGGTTCGTCAAGCAGGTCCACCCGGAGATCATCGACCTGACCGGGCGCCGCCGGGACACCGGCGCCCGCGTCGGCGAGTACCCGATCGGCGCCTGGGGCGCGGAGAGCCGCGACTACCACCTGAACATCGACCTGGAACCCCACCCGGTGGGCCAGGAGGTGCTGGCCGCGCGGGTCTCGGTCGTGCACGGCGACGACGTGCTCGGCCAGTCGCTGGTCCGTGCGGTGTGGACCGACGACCTGAGCTCCACGACGACGATCAACCGCCAGGTCGCGCACTACACGAACGAGACCGAGCTGGCCGACGCCATCCTCGAGGGAACGGCGGCGCAGAAGGCCGGTGACCTCGACCGGGCCACGCTGAAACTGGGGCGGGCGGTGCAGCTGGCGGCCGAGTCGGGCCGCGAGGACACCGCGAAACTGCTGGCGAAGGTCGTGGACGTGGTCGACGAACGCACCGGGACGGTGCGGCTGCGGAAGGTGGCTGCGAGTATCGACGCCGAGATGGCGGCGGTGGCGTCCCGAAAGACGCAGCAGGTCCGCCCGCGACCGGCGGACTGAAGGGTTCGGCATGGTGGTGTGTCCGAAGGGGCATACGTCCGAGTCAACGGACTATTGCGACGAGTGCGGCGTCCGGTTGGCCGGGGCTGTGCCGGGTGGTGCTCCGGGCAGTGCACCGGGTGGTGCTCCGGGCAGTGCACCGGGTGGTGCTCCGGGCAGTACACCGGGTGGTGCTCCGGGCAGTACGCCGGGGGTTGGTCCGGGCAGTGCGCCGGGCAGTGCGCCGGGGTTTGCTCCAGGCTCTGATCCAGGCGGTCTGCCGACGTCCGATCCGGCTGGTGTCGCGGATGGTGCCGCAGGCAGTGTTGCGGGAAATGCGAGGGGCGGTGCTGCGGGGTTCGCGTCGGGCGGTGCTGCGGGGTTCGCGTCGGGCGGTGCTGCGGGGTTCGCGTCGGGCGGTGCTGCGGGGTTCGCGTCGGGCGGTGGTGCCGGTGGTGCTGCCGGGATTGCCGCCGGGGAAGCGCGGGGCGGCGCTGCGGGACTTGTGTCGGGCGGCGCTCCGGGCGGGACTGCCACGGTGTGCCCCGAGTGCGGCACGGATCTCACCGGTCGTTTCTGCGAAGAATGCGGCGCGGACTCTCTGGCCCCACCGACCTCTACTCCACCTAAGGTCGCCCCCGACCCCGGCGCACCTATGGCCCCACCATCCACTCCCGATAGGAGTCAGACCACCCCTCCCGGCAGCGCGTCGACCGCTCCTCCCGGCAGCGCGGCGCCCTCCTCCGGCAGCGCGGCGCCCTCTTCCGGCAGCGCGGCGCCCTCTCCCGGCAGTGCGGCGCTTTCTCCCGGCAGTGCGGCGACCGGTCCCAGCAGTGCGACAGCTGCACTCGGCAGCGAGGCTGCAGCCTCCAGCAGCGCGATGTCAGTTCCCGGCAGCGGCGACCTCGCTCCCGGCGGCGCGGCGGTCGTATCGAGCAGCGCGGCGCCACCCTCTGGTGGCACAGCGATAGCGCCCAGCAGCTCAGGGACGGCTCCCAGCAGCCCGGGGACGGTTCCCAGCAGCCTGGCGACGGTTCCCAGCAACTCAGCGGAAGCTCCCAGCAACTCAGCGGAAGCTCCCAGCAACTCAGCGGAAGCTCCCAGCACCGGTGGAGCGGCTCCCAGCAGCGGTGGAGCAGCTTCCAGCAGCGGTGCGGCAGTTTCGAGCAGCGGTGCGGCAGCAGCTTCGAGCGATGTGGGGGCAGCTTCTGGCGGTGCGGCGCAGGCGTTCGGGGAGGCCCCAGCCTCTGGCAGCGCGGCGGCAGCATCTGGCATTGCTGCGGCACCTTCTGGTGGTGCGGCGCCAGCTCTCGGCGGCGCGGAAGCTGCTTCCGGTGGGGAAGCCCCAGCTTCTGACAGTGTGGCGGCAGCTTCTGGCAGCGGACCCGCAGCTTCGGGCGCTGCGGCCCCGGCTCCTGGCAGCGAAGCCACAGCTTCTGGCAGTGCGGCGGCAGTTCCTGGCAGTGAAGCCGCAGCTTCTGGCAATGAGGCCGCAGCTTCTGGCAGTGCGGCCGCAGCTTCTGGCCGTGAAGCCGCAGCTTCTGGCGCTGCGGCGGCAGCTCCTCGCAGCGAAGCTGCAGCTTTTGGCGGTGCGGCCCCGGCTCCTGGCAGTGAAGCTGCAGCTTTTGGCGGTGCGGCCCCGGCTCCTGGCAGTGAATCCGCAGCTTTTGGCGGTGCGGCGGCGGCTTCCGGCCGGGAGGCGGCAGCTCCTCCTGGGGAGGCCGCAGGTTCTGGTGGGGAGGCAGCTGCTTCCGGTGGTGGGGCGGCAGGTCGCGGCGGTGGGGCGCTCGCGTATGGGGGAGGCGGCGGGCGGCCGCTCGGCGGCGGGGTGCCCGCCCCGGGATGGGGTGACCTCGCGACCCCACCCCGGCAACGGACCGGCGAGGTGTGGTGGGTGAGCGTCACCGCCGATCGCGCCTACTTCGACAGAATGCAGAGCCTCGACGGACCCGACGCCGCCGACGTCGGCTTCCCGGCGTTCGTCCCGGAACGCCGCTTCGCACTGGGCCCCCGGCAGCTCCTGATCGGCCGCCGCAGTCGTTCCCGCGGCATCTACCCGGACATCGACCTGACCGGCCCACCCGAAGACGCCGCCGTCTCCGCCACCCACGCCCTGCTCGTGCCCCAACCCGACGGCACCTGGGCGATCATCGACCTGCGCTCCACGAACCGCACCTACCTCAACGGCAGCGCCCACCCCATCGAAGCCGAACGGCCCGTGCCACTGAGCACCGGCGACACCGTCAACATCGGTGCCTGGACCCGGCTCACCCTGCACACCGACCCACCCGGGTAGGCCGACCCGATGCGAACCCGTCGGACAGTACTCGCCACGGTGGTGGTCAGTGGCTGCTTCACCTGGGCGATGGTGGTCGTCGGCCTGTCGTTCGCGATGATCGAACGCGGCCTCGACCAGTGGTGGATCATCCCCCCGTTCGGCGCCGCCGTTCTCCTCACCACGATCTACGCGGTCCACTCCGCCCTCCGACCACACCCGCCCTCCCCACCCCGGGGCCCGACCCCCGCCACGGAGCCGCCCACCGCGGTGCCGCCCACCGCGGTGCCGCCCGCGCCGGAAACGCTCGCCCCTGAGCTGTCCGCTGCCGGGCTGTCCGCTACCGACCCACTCGTCGCAGAGGCGCCCGTCGCAGAGGCGTCTGCTGCTGGCCCGTCTGCTGGCAGGGCGCCTGCCGTCGAGCTGCCCGCTGCTGTGGCGCCCGCGAGCGAGCCACTTGCCGTCGACTCTCCCGCCACCACTCTGCCCGCTGCCGGGGCGCCTGCCGCCGTGCCGCTAGCAGCCGTGCCGGCCGCTGCTGGGCCGGCCGCTGACATGACGGCCGATCCCGGTCGGGCCGCCCCCACGTCGGCCGACGGACCGTCCGGAGTGCGCGGTCTCCGGCCGGGGGAGGCGCTGAGTGCCCGCGAGATCGAGGTGCTCCGGGAGCTCGCGGCCGGGCGGTCCAACGCGGAGATCGCGGCCGCCCTGTTCGTGGCCCGGGGCACCGTGAAGGCCCACCTCCACCACATCTTCCGCAAGCTCGGCGCCACCAGCCGACTGCAGGCCGTGGCCCGTGCCCGCGACGCCGGGCTGCTGGAGTAGACCCGGTCTAGGCCGTTCGGCAGATGCCGGGAACCGGCCCGCTTCCTAGCGTCGGCCGGCATGGAATCACCCGGAAAAGTCAGCGTCGTGCTCGCCACGGTCTTCACGCTCGTCGTGCAAGGTCTCTCGCTCGTCGAGTTCCTGCCCGCTCCGATCGCGGTCGGGGTCGCCGCGGTCTGGGCCGCTCTGGTCGCGGTCGTCGCGCGGTGGGTGGCGCGTGGGCCGGTCCGCCGGGCCTGGACCGAGGACGTGCTGGTGGCGCTGGGCGCCACCACGATGGCGTTGTTCGCGTTCGGCGGGGCGATCGGGTTGCTCATGCTGCGTACCGCGCTGGGCACCGAGTCGGTCACCGGCGAGGTGATGATCGCGATGTTCCTGCCGAGCATTCCGATCGCGATCCTCGCCAACGTGCCCATCGAGCTCGTGGTGATCCCTGTTCTCCTGATCGTGGGGTGGCGGCCGGGGCTCCGGCGTGTGTTGATCCTCGTCGCGGCCGGGCTGTACTTTCTGCTCCGGATCTGGACGTATCTCGTGTTCGCGGGGGCCCGGCTCGACTTCGCGGGCGCGGAGCACTCGACGGCGCGTCTCACCGCGGCGGAGCGGGCCGAGTTCGCGCGTGGGCTGCACGTGGGCGATCCGCGCTGGCTGGTGAACCTGGTGATCTTCGCGGTCTTCCTCGTCGCCGCGTTCGGATCGCGGGTGCGTGAGTCGCGGCGGGAGTGAGCTCACGGGGCCGGGGGCTCGGTCAGCCACGGCAACGCGATCCGGAAGGTCGCGCCGCCGCCGGGGGTCGGCCGCACCTCGACCCGGCCCCCGTGCGCGACCACCAACGACCGCACGATCGCCAGCCCCAACCCGGCCCCCACCCGGGAGCCACCCCGTCCGGCTTCCGACCAATCCCCCTCCACCGGCCCCGAATCGGCCGGCCCCGAATCGGCCGGCCCCGAATCGGCCGGCCCCGAATCGGCCGGCCCCGAATCGGCCGGCCCCGAATCGGCCGGTCCCGAACGCGCTGACCCGAAGTCCGCGCCGATCGCCACCTCTCGGGTCCGTGACCGGTCACCCCGGTGGAAACGGTCGAACACGCGCTCCACGTCGTCGCCGGGCACCCCGGGCCCGCTGTCGGCCAGTTCGATAATCGCCTCGTCGCCGAGGCGGCCGACGCCGATCCGCACCGCCGCCTCGGCCGGCGTGTGCGCGTGCACGTTCCCGACGAGGTTGCTGACGACCTGACGCAGCCGCGCCTCGTCGCCCAGCACCAGCGCGGGGCCCGGCGGCTCGGACGCCCCGGGACCGGTGAGCGAGACCGGCCGGTCCCGGTCCAGCGCCAGCAGGTCGTGGCGGGCGTCGGCGGCCAGCGTGCGCAGGTCCATCGGGGCCGGTTCGAGCAGCGGTCCGGCGGCCGGCTCGTCCAGCCGGGCCAGCAACAGCAGGTCCTCCACCAGCGCGGCGAGCCGCCCGGCCTCCCGGTCGATGCGCCGCATGGTCTCGTCGGCACCGCCGCGCATCAGGTGCAGCTCGGCCGACCCTTTGATGCCGAACAGCGGGGTGCGCAGCTCGTGGCTGACGTCGGCGACGAACCGGCGCATCCGGGCCTCGGAGTCCGCGCGGGCCGCGAACGCCCGCTCGATCTGCGTCAGCATGGTGTTGAGCACGAACGTGAGGCGGGCCACCTCGGTGCCGGGAGGACCGGCGTCGGGGATGCGGTGGGTCAGATCGCCGCCGGCGATCGCGGCCGCGGAGTTCTCGATCGTGCGCAGCGGGCGCAGCCCGGCGCGGATCGCGAGCCAGCCGACGCCGGTGAGCAGCGCTACCACGAGCAGTCCGGTGAGCAGGCACACCAGGCGCAGCCGGCCGATCGTGGCGTCGATCGTGCTCAGCGACGCGGCCACCACCACGACCCCGCCGCCCGGCCGCGGGGCGACCACGGCGCGCCACGAGCCGTCCAGCGTGAACGCCGTGCCGGTGGGGCGCCCGGCCAGCGACGCGTCGAACCGCGGCGGCGACGACCCGGTGCTCTCGACGTGCGTCACGCGCCCGTCGGCGTCGAGGTAGGCGACCGACACCGCGTTGATCAGGTCCAGCGCGCGTGCCAGCGGCACTCCGCCGTCCAGGCGCACCGCGCCCGGATCGAGCCGCGACATCACCAGCGTGATCGGCACCAGCTGGTGATCGACCCGGTCCACGAGGTGCCGGCGCAGCGCCGAGGTGACGACCGCGTCGCTGACGAGCAGACCGACGACCAGCAGCACGACGGTGGTCAGCAGCAGCCGGCTCCGCAGCGAGCGCGGGATCATCGCCGCGGCCCGCGCAGCACGTAGCCGACGCGGTGCAGGGTGTGGAGAAGTTTCGGCTCGCCGGCGTCGACCTTGCGGCGCAGGTAGCTGACGTAGGTGTCGACGATGCTGGTGTCGCCGGCGAAGTCGTAACGCCAGACGTCCTCCAGGATCTGCGGTTTGGAGACGACCTGCCCGGAGCGCTCCATCAGGTACTGCAGCAGCCGGAACTCGGTCGGCGACAGCCGCACCGGCCGGCCGCCGCGGTGCACCTCGCGGGTCGTGGGGTCGAGCGTGAGGTCGGCGACGCTCAGGGCGCTGGGCACCCCGCCGGCGCGGCGCAGGATCGCCTCGATGCGCGCGATCAGCTCGGGCAGGTGGAACGGCTTGGTGACGTAGTCGTCGCCGCCCAGCGTGAGGCCGTCGACCTTGGCGGAGTAGTCGTCGCGGGCGCTCAGGAAGAGCACGGGGACGTGGTCGGTGGCGGTCCGCAGGTGACGGACCACGTCGAAGCCGTCCATGCCCGGCAGCATCACGTCGAGGACGACGAGGTCGGGCGGGTCGTGCCGGGCCGCGTCGATGGCGTCCGCCCCGGTGGCGACCGCGGTGACGTCGTAGCCGGCGTACCGCAGCGCGTCGGCGAGGAGGCCGCGGACCGTGTCGTCGTCGTCGACCACGAGCAAGCGCTGCATTGCCTGACCTCACCCGTAGGCGCGGATGCGCCGGACGAGGCGCTGCTGCGCCCGCCACCGTACGTCGGCGGTCAAGCTCCCGACCGCGCCGGCCGGTGCGCCGGTGAGCGCGCCGGCGAGCAGCGCCCAGCCGGGGGAGGGCTCCAGCCGCAGGTCGAGCAGCGGCGTGCGGAACACCGCGACGGAGATCGCGAGGTCCAGCCCACCGGTCGTGAGCAGCGCGGTCAGGGCCAGCGTGAGGCCGAGTACGGCTCCGGCCGCCACCGCCTCGGCCCCGACGCGACGCCACCGGTCGCCCGGGACCGGCGGCCGAGCCGGGCGGGGCGCGGTGAGAGCCAGGGCCGCGACGGTCGACAGCGCGACGACGACGAGCAGCCAGCTGCCGCGGCCGGCCGCGGTGTCCAGGAGCGGCGACAGCGGCCCGGCCGACGTCGTCGGCGCGGACATCCCGACGGCGGCGAGCACGGCGTTCGCGCCGAACAGCAGCGCCGCCCCGGCGAGCGCGGGCTGCCGCGGCGCCACGACCACGGCCGCGACCAGTCCGATCAGGACCGGCGCGACCGCACCGGCGAACGCCGTCACCACCAGGACGCGGCGGTGGTGCACACGGGTGAGCAACGCGCCGGCCGCCCCTAGCCCCAGCACGACCAGCAGGCCGGTGAACACCGCGGAGCCGGGCGCGACGGTGAGCGCGGCGCTCGTCGGCAGCGGCATCCGCCCGGTCGGCAGCGGGACGTCGACCGCGGCGCCGTCCACGCGCGCGAGCACCGCGAGCACCACCACCGCGGTTCCGGCGGCCCCGGCCGTGCGCAGCGCGAGCGTCCGGAGCGGCGTCCGTGCCGAACCCCACAACACCACCGCGAGCACGACGACGCCCGGCGCGGCGACGCCGAGCGGCACGACGTCGACGGTGCCACGCAGAGCGATCGGGACGAGCGGGGTCGCGATCTCGCCGGCCAGTCCGGCGGGGGCGCCGGCGGCCGCGGCGAGCACCGCGGGGACCAGGGCCATCGGCGCGTCGAGGAGCGCCAGGGCCGTCGCCGCGAGGCCCGTCATCACGGCCAGAGCGGCGAGCGTGGCCGCCGCGCCACGGAGGATGGGTGTCATGGCCGGCACCCTGCCGGGCCGGCTTAGGTGTCCCGGCAGAAGTTCTGAGCGAGTTCTCAGAACCGGCGAATCTCGCGTGCGGTGCCGACGCGGGGCGTGCGAGGCTCCGGCCCGTGGACATCTCTCTTCACGCGGACGACGGGACGCGCCTCGCCGCGCGGCGCCGGGGGCGGGGGACGCCGGTCGTGCTCGTGCACGGCACGGCCGGTGGCCTCGACTCGTGGGCGCCGGTGGCGCCGTACCTCGAGGATTCGTTCGAGCTGTGGACGTACGCGCGGCGGGGGTACGCGCCCAGCGGCGGCTGCGCGCGGCCGAAGTCCTTCGCCGACGACGTGAGCGACCTGCGTGCGGTGGCGGCGGCCGCGGGATCGGCCGCGGTGGTGGGCGCGTCGTACGGCGCGATCGTGGGCCTGCACGCGGCGCGGGCGGGTGGGGTCGGGTCGCTCGTGCTGTTCGAGCCGCCGTTGTTCGCCGCCGGAGCGTCCGGGGCGGCGGGGGTCGTCGACGAGTACCGGGCGTTGGTGGCCGCCGGTGACCTCGCGGGCGCGAACCACCTGTTCGCCGCGGAGGTGGCGCGTGTACCGGCACCGCTGCTCGCCGCCCTGGCCGCCGCACCGGCGGATCCGGTTCCGGACGACGCGGTTCCGGCCGACGCGGCCCCGGACGGCGCGGCGCTGGCCGAGGCGGTCGGGTCGCTGCACGATCTGGAGGCTCTCGCCGCCGACCCGGGCGACGTCGAACGCTGGCGGTCGATCGACGCCCGGGTGCTGCTCCTGCAGGGCGGGGAGAGCTGGGAGCCGATCCCGTCCACGATGGACGCCCTCGCGGCGGTGCTCCCGGCCGCCGAGCGGGTCGTGTTCCCCGGCCACCTGCACTTCGCCACCCACACCGCGCCGGACCTCTTCGCCGACGCCGTGCGCCGGTTCCTCGGCGCGTAGGCCACCTCGCGCGGCCCGGTGACGATCGCCCGCGCGACCACGACCGCGCGGCCCGGCACCGAGAGCCGCAGCCGGGTCAGCGCCTCGTCGCCGATCGCGTCCCGGCCGGCCGCCGCTCGTGGTGGCGGAAAGTGTCGTACCGGTCTCCTAGAGTGCCGGGCATGGACTGGAAGATCGAACTGATTCCGGTGCCGGTCACCGACGTCGACCGCGCCAAGGCCTTCTACGAGAAGATCGGCTTCAACGCCGACCACGACCACCGGGTCCGCGAAGGCCTGCGGTTCGTGCAGCTGACCCCGCCCGGCTCGGCGTGCTCGATCGTCATCGGCGAGGGCATCACCGAGAAGACCCCGGGCACGCAGGAGATCCAGGTCGTGGTCGCCGACGCCGCGGCCGCCCGCGCCCAGCTCCTCGAGGCCGGCGTGGAGGCGAGCGAGGTGGACCCGCAGCCGTGGGGCGACTTCGTGCACCTCACCGACCCCGACGGCAACTCCTGGTCCCTGCAGGGCCTGAAGTCCCGCCCGAACGGCTGACGCGCCCCCTGGTGTCGCACCGGCTCGCGACCGCTCGGTAACGCTCGAGGCCGCCCTCGCCGGCGCGGCGCTGCTCGCCGGCCCGCGTGCCGAAGCCCGGTGGCCGACCACCGGCACGGCCACGGCGCCGGCTCGTCCAGCGGTGGTCAACAGCGCCTGGGGCGGCGGCCCGGTCAACAGCGCCTGGGGCGGCGGCCCGGTCAACAGCGCCTGGTGCGGCGGCCCGGCTCCGTCGACGGCGGCACCGTCGACCGGACTTCCCCGATCACCACGAGCCCGGAGCGGCCGACGTCTCGAACCCGCGCGCACAGCTCAGGCCGGGCGCGCCTCGGCTTCGATCAGCCAGCACGCCGTCGGCAGGTGCACCTCGCCGTCGCGCACCCAGCGGTCGTAGGCCGGGCGGACCGCGTCCCACACGCGCGTGTACGTCTCCGCGTCGGCGTCGGCCAGCGCGGGAGCGAGCGGCCCGATGCGGGTGAGGTACACCTCGAGGTCCGCCTCCGGCATCCGGCACTCGACGTCCAGCGGCCGGACGACGACGTCCGCCCACCCGGCGGAGTCGAGGTGCTGCCGGGCGGAGACCGGGTCGGCCAGGCCGTACGGTCCCGGCCCGGTCGTCGGGCGCTCCCCGAGGTCGGGCAGCACCGCCCGGGCCGCGGGCACGGCCGCGCGCAGGAACGGGTTCTCCGCCGCGCTGCGCCACACCACGAACCGCAGCGCCGCGCCCTCGACGCACGCCCGGCGCAGGTTCCCGAACGCGGCCCGCGGATTGTCGAAGAACATCACCCCGAACCGCGAGATCACGGTGTCGAAGGCGCCTGCCGGGAACGGGTGGGTCTGGGCGTCCGCGAGCACGAACTCCACCGTGGAACCGGCGCGTTCGCGGGCGGCGGTCACCATCGGCTCGGAGATGTCCACCCCGACGCAGTGGCCACGCCGGGCGGCGGCGATCGTGGTGGCCCCCGTTCCGCACCCGACGTCCAGGATCCGGCG
The DNA here is from genome assembly GCF_039524755.1 of Cryptosporangium japonicum. NCBI lineage: Bacteria > Bacillati > Actinomycetota > Actinomycetes > Cryptosporangiales > Cryptosporangiaceae > Cryptosporangium > Cryptosporangium japonicum. The sequence continues at coordinate 300,307 of NZ_BAAAGX010000016.1, read as the reverse complement.
CGCGTCGCCGGGCGGGATCGTGCCGAGCAGCGCGTCGGCGAGCGGGCGGTAGAGCTCGTCGAGCACGGCGGCGGCCGCGGCCCATCCGTTCCAGGTCGTCGTCATGCCAGCGAATATGTCCGGTCGCGCTGGTACGGGCAACCGGCGGCCGCGAACCGCTCGGCCAGCGCGGGCAGCTCCGCGCGTTCACCGCGCAGCAGCGCGTCGCCGCGGTCGATGATCGTCAGCGCGATCGGGTTGGCCCTGGCCACGGTCCGGGCCACCGGTAACCGGCCGGGCGCCGAGGCGTGCCCGGCCAGCACCGCCGCCTCGGCCCACAGTGCCGCGTACCACGCCTGCCACGTCACCAGGTTCGCGTTCGCCCAGTCCGACGCGTCCTCGGGTTCGGCCGCCAGCCGGGCGAACGCCGCCGGCGCGTCGCCCCGGTGCAGGTCGACGAGCGCGTCGAGCACCGGCACCCAGCCGGCCCGCTGCCGGATCACGTCCGGGTACGCGCCGAGCAGCGCCTTGGTGATCCCGGTCCAGTGCGCCCTCGCGTCGTCGTCGCCGAGCAGGCCGTGCACCGCGGCGACGCAGTACGCGCTCACCGCCAGGTTGCTGGCCACCGGGCGGCCGGCCCGCACCCAGTCCCGTTCCATCCGCTCGCCGGCCTCGACGACCGACGCGAACTCGCCGGCCAGCGTGTCCACGTCGATGCGGCGGGCCAGCCCGATGTGTTCCTCCTCGCGGTAGAACGGCAACGCCGCGACGAGGTCCGCGTGCCGCCGGGCCTCGGCCAGGTCACCGGCGGCGAGGAACAGGTTGCTGCCCATCTGGGCGGCGTCGAAGAACTCGAACCCGGTGCGGGCGTCGATCGGTTCGCCCGACAGCACGGGCAGGCGGCCGCGGACGGCGTCCAGTGCGGCGGCGACGTCGCGGTCGGCGAGTTCGACGACGATGAGCTGGTCGAGCACGATGTTCTCCAGCAGCGGGTCGCCGGCCGCGCGGGCCAGTTCCAGCGCGGCGCGGGTGCGGGCCCGGGAACGTGCGGTCGCGCCGGGGGCCCAGCCCTCGGCCATCGCGATCGCGGCCACCGCCCGTGGGCCACCGGCCGAGCGGGCCCGGGCCCGGGCCAGGCGCTCCTCGGTCTGCTCCGCCGGAACGGTGCGGCCCATGATGCCGCGGCACCGGTGTTCGTACATCGCGGCCAGCGCGAGGTCCTCGGCGGCGTCGTCGGGGTCGTCGGCGCCGGCCGCGGCCCGTTCGAGCAGGTCGACGGCGTCCGAGCCGAGGTTGCGCACCGCGGCCGCGCCGGCGGCGTAACGCAGGTGGCGGTGGCGGTCGGCGCTCTCGTCGGCCCAGTCGGCGGCCTGCGTGTAACGCAGCTGGGCCTCGCCGGGGCGCCCGCGCCGGAACGAGACCGCCGCGACGAGCTCGGCCAGCCCCGCGGCCTCCGCGCCCCGCCCCGGCCGCGCGCCGACCCACCGCAGCGCGGCCCGCCCGTCGTCGAGCACCGGGTCCGCGACCGCGCACCAGTTACGCAGCGCCCGGCCCGCGTCCGCGGCGCGGTGGCCGGTCCGGGCGGCGTCCGCGTCCGGGTCGGCCTCGGCGAGCAGCGCGGCCAAGCGGTCGCGTGACCAGCGCAGGTGCTCCTCCCGGTAGTCCGGCGAGAGCTCCGCGGCGTACTGGCGGATCGTCTCCAGCATCCGGTAGCTGGTCACCGCGCCCCGCCGCGGCGCCACCAGGTTCCAGTCGACGAGCCGCCCCAGCACGTCGAGCGTCGCCGTCCGCGGCCGGCCCAGCACCGCGGCCAGCGACTCGGCGTCGAAGCGCGCCGCGAACACCGCCGCGGCACGCAGCGCCGCGCGCTCCTCCGGCCCGAGCAGCGCATAGCTCCAGTCGATCGTCGCGCGCAGCGAGGTGTGCCGGCCCTCCGCGCGATACCCCGCGGTCAGCAGCGGGAGGTCGGCGCCGAGCAGGCCGTCCAGCCCGATCGCCGGAACCCGCGCGGCCGCCAGTTCGATCGCCAGCGCCATCCCGTCGAGGCCGGTGCAGATGCCCCGGATGACCTCTTCCTCGCCGGCCGACGGAGCCGGCGCCCCACCCGCGACCATCCGGGCCGCGAACAACAGCCCGGCGTCCGCGGTGGACAGCCCCGGCACCGCGAACACGCTCTCGTACGGCAGCATCAGCCGGATCCGGCTGGTGGCCAGCACCCGCAGCCGCGGGCACCCGGTGAGCAGCCGCTCCACCGCACTACGCACCCCGTCGACGACGTGTTCGCAGTTGTCGAGCACCAGCACCCCGTCGCGCCCGGCCAGCGCGGCCAGCAGCGCCTGTTCCCGGTTCGTCCCGGCCCGCTCCGGCACCCCCACCGCGTCGGCGACCGCCGCCACCACCATCGCCGGGTCCACGATGCGCACCAGGTCGACGAACGTCGCGCCGTCGGGGTAGTCGCCGGTCAGCCGGTGCGCGGCCGCCACCGCCAGCCGGGTCTTCCCCACGCCGCCGGGCCCGGTCGCGGTGACCAGGCGTTCCCGGGTGACCGCGCCGACGAGCGCGTCGAGTTCACGGACGCGTCCGACGAACGACGTGAGCGGGGACGGCAGCGACGGCCGGGTGCCCGCGGTCGGCGCCAGCCGGGCCAGCTCCCGCCGGTCGGCGACCCCGAGCTTGCGCAGCAGGGCGGACACGTGGCTCTCCACGGTGCGCACCGACACCACCAGCCGCGTCGCGATCTCGACGTTCGTGAGCCGATCGGCGAGCAGAGCCAGTACCTCGGCCTCACGGGCGGTCAGCGTCTCGGCCACGGACCCAGTCTTGCGTGGTGGCCACGGACGGACAACCTCCGTGGCGCGCACGGATGTCCCCGCACGCGGGCCGCCCCAGAGTGGGAACCATGACAACTGCACTCGCCAACGGCGTGGACACCGGGGCCCTGTTCGCCACCATCGACGCGGTCAAGGCCGACCCGCGGATCGCCGAGTTCCGGTTCCGCGCGACGAACACCTGGGTCAGCGGCACCCACAACCGGTCGACTATCGACGGGTTCTACGGCGCGACCCAGGAGATGAACCACGCCGAGCCGCGCAGCTACGACGCCGACCACCCGGCCGTGCTGGTCGGCGCCGACCACGGCCCGACCGGACCGGAGTTCCTGCTGCACGCGCTCGCGGCCTGCCTGACCGGCGGCATCGCGAACATCGCCGCCGCCCGCGGCGTCACGCTGACCGAGGTGTCGTCCACGGTGGAGGGTGACATCGACCTGCGCGGCATCCTCGGCCTCGACGAGGGCGTCCGGAACGGCTTCTCACAGATCCGGATCAGCTTCCATCTGCGCGGCGACGACCCGGCGAAGCTGCGCGACGTGGTCGAACGCTCCGCGGCCCGTTCGGCCGTGCTGGACGTGCTCACCAGCGGGGTCGCGGTGCGGATCGACGTCGACGGCGGCTGAGTTGCCGCGGTCCCGGCCGACCCCGCATCCGCCCGACCCGAACGGAGCACCGTGTCCCTGAACGTGCCGCTGTACTCGCGTCCCCTCTACTCGGCGTACGACGTGGTCGTGGTCGGCGCCCGGGTGGCCGGCGCGTCGGCCGCGCTGCTGCTGGCCCGCGCCGGATTGTCGGTGCTGGTCCTCGACCGCGGCCAGTACGGCCTCGACACGCTCTCGACGCACGCGCTGATGCGCGGCGGCGTCGGCCGGCTCGCCCGCTGGGGCGTGCTGCCCGCGCTGTGGGCCGCGGGCACACCCCCGGTCCCGTCGGTGACGTTCCACTACGGTGACGACGCCGTGAGCGTCCCGGTGCGCCCGGGCGGCGGGGTCGACGCGCTCTGCGCCCCGCGGCGCACCGTGCTCGACCCCGCCCTGGTCGACGCGGCCGTGCGCGCCGGCGCCGAGGTGCGCTACGGCTTCGAGGTGACCGCGCTCGACGTCGACGTCGAGGGGCGCGTCACCGGCGTGCGTGCGCGGTCCCGGCGGGGGCCGGAGGTCGCGGTGCGCGCCGGGCTGGTGGTCGGGGCCGACGGGGTGCGCTCGGCGGTGGCGCGGCTGGCCGGCGCGGTGGTGGTCCACCAGGCCCGCGACGCCGGGGCCTACGTCTACGGCTACTGGTCGGGGGTGGAGCCGGCGGGCTACGAGTGGGCCTACCGTCCGTCCGTCGCCGCCGGGTTCATCCCGACGAACGACGGGCGGGTGTGCGTCTTCACCGGCGCGAGCCCGGCCCGGGTGGGACGCGGCGGACGCGCGGTGTTCGACGCCCTGCTCGCCGAGGCGTCACCGGGGCTGGCCGCCCGGGTCGCGGCCGGCACCCCGCACGGGATCGTGCGGACGTTCCCGGGGCGGCCGGGCTACCTGCGCCGGGCCTGGGGGCCGGGCTGGGCCCTGGTCGGCGACGCCGGCTCGTGGAAGGACCCGATCGGCACCTCCGGCCTCTCCGACGCGCTGCGCGACGCCGAGCTGCTGGCCGACGCGGTCGTCGCGGACGCGTTCGGCGACTACGAGGCCGAGCGTGACCGGCTCACCCGGCCGCTCCTCGACCTCGCCGACCGGGTCGCGGGCTACCGCTGGGACGCCACCGAGATCCGCGGGCTGGTCCGGGCGATGAGCGACGCGATGAGGGAGGACGTCAGCGGACGAGCAGCGAGTCCAGAAAACGCAGGGCGGCGTTGACGTTCTCGACGCGCCAGCCGGCCAGGACCGCGCCGAAGCCCTCGGCGTGCTGACGCTGGTTCTCCAGCGCGTCGCGCACCGGCGCCAGTGCCCGCTGCTGCGCGGCGACCAGCTCGTCCGGCGGCAGGTCGCGGCGCAGCCGCAGCGCGAGCTTGACCAGGAGCTCCGAGCGCAGGTCACGCACGTGCGCGACCGGCTGACGCAGCCACGTGCGCACCGCGGACGTGCCCTCGGCGGTGCTGCTCAGCATCGATCGACGCGGGCCCCGGTCGCCCGCCTCGGTCGCGTCGCGCCGGACCAGCCCGAGGTCGACGAGGCGGTCGACGCACCGGTAGACGATCGGCCGGGGCACGTGCCAGGCCCGCCCGACGTCGTTCTGCGCCGCGGTCAGCGTCGCGATCGCGAAGCCGTGGGTGGGGTGCTCGTCGACGAGCGTGAGCACGATCCACTCCGGCAGGGACAGCGCGGGCAGCGCGGGCATCCGCCCACCCTAGTGCGGTGCCCCCGGGCCCGGCCGGTGCGCGTCCAGCGCGGCGGCGATCTCACCGGCCGCGGCGAGCTGCTCGGGGGTCAGCGCGTCGACGAACAGCTCGCGCACCGCGGTGAGGTGCGGCACGGTCGCGGCCCGGAACGCGCCCGCGCCCTCCGCGGTGAGCACCGCCTCCTGGCCGCGGTTGTCCCCGGTGCGGTTCTCCCGCCGGATCAGCCCCCGCCGCTCCATCCGCCCGAGGTGGTGCGACAGGCGGCTGCGCTCCCAGCCCACCGCGTCGGCCAGCGCGGACGAGCGCAGCCGGTGCCCCTCGGCCTCGCTCAGCGCCAGCAGGACCGCGTAGTCGCCGGGGGAGAGCCTGGTGTCGGCGGCCAGTCGCGCGGCCAGCGTCGCCTTGAGCCGGTCGGTGGTCTCGAGGAAGTCCCGCCAGACGGTGAGCTCGTCGCGCGTCGGCAGCCTCCGGGTCCGGGGAATAGCGGCCACCTCCAAGTGATTGACGTGTCAATGATACTGGAGGGAGCCGTCATGACCGACCTGGAACTGGGCCTCGACACGTTCGGTGACGTACCGGTGGACGACGCCGGCGCGCCCGTCTCGCACGCCGCCGCGATCCGCCAGGTGATCGACGAGGCCGTGCTCGCCGACGAGCTCGGCGTCGACGTGATCGCACTGGGCGAGCACCACCGCCCGGAGTACTCGATCTCCACGCCGGAGACCGTGCTGGCCGGCATCGCGTCACGCACCCGGCGGATCAAGCTCGCGTCCGGCGTCACCGTGCTCAGCTCGGACGACCCGGTGCGGGTGTTCCAGCGCTTCGCCACCGTGGACGCGATCTCGAACGGCCGGGCCCAGGTGATCCTGGGGCGCGGTTCGTTCACCGAGTCGTTCCCGCTGTTCGGGTACGACCTGAGCGACTACGACGTGCTCTTCGAGGAGAAGCTCGACCTGTTCGCCGAGCTCCTCGAGGAACGGCCGGTGACCTGGGATGGCACGACCCGCGCCGCCCTGGTCGACGCGGACGTGTTCCCGAAGACCGAGTCGGGTCACCTGGACACCTGGGTCGGCGTCGGTGGGTCCCCGCAGTCGGTCGTGCGCACCGCGCGCTACGGGCTGCCGCTGATGCTCGCGATCATCGGCGGGCCGGCCGGGCGGTTCGCGCCCTACGTCGACCTGTACCGGCGGGCCGCCGAGCAGCTCGGCACCGAGGCGCACCCGGTCGGCATGCACTCGCCCGGTTTTGTCGCCGACACCGACGAGGAGGCCAGGGAGCTGTTCTACCCGGCGTACAAGGTGCAGCGCGACCGCATCGGCGCGCTGCGCGGCTGGCCGCCCCTGCGTCGCGAGGAGTTCGACGCCGAGGTGTCGGGCGGCTCGCTCTACGTCGGCGCGCCGGAGACCGTCGCCCGGCGCGTCGCCGCGGCGGTGAAGACGCTGGGCGTGGGACGGTTCGACCTGATCTACACCGTCGGCGCGCAGTCGGTCGGCGCACGCACCCGTGCCGTCGAGCTGTACGGGGCGAAGGTCGCGCCGCTGGTCCGTGAGATGGTGGCCGGGTGACGACCCTCGGAATTCTCGGAGCCGGCAAGGTCGGCACGGTGCTGGCCCGGCTCGCGGTGGCGGCCGGCTACGACGTGCTGATCGCCGGCTCCGGCGACCCGGCGAAGATCGCGCTGATCGTCGACGTGCTGGCGCCCGGCGCCCGGGCGGTGCCGGCCGCCGACGCCGCGGCCGGCGCCGACGTCGTCGTCCTGGCGTTGCCGCTCGGCAAGTACCGCGCGGTGCCGGTGGAGCAGCTGCGCGGCAAGGTCGTCGTCGACGCGATGAACTACTGGTGGGAGATCGACGGTGTGCGCGACGACCTGACCGACCCGCGCACGTCGTCGAGCGAGATCGTGCAGGCCTACCTGCCGGAGTCACGCGTCGTGAAGGCGTTCAACCACATGGGCTACCACGACCTCGAGGGTGAGGCCGGCGCCGCCGAGCGCAAGGCGATCGCGATCGCCGGCGACGACGACGCGGCCATGGCCACGGTCGCCGGGCTCGTCGACGCGCTGGGCTTCGACCCGGTGGTGGCCGGTCCGCTCGCGGAGGGGGTGCGCCTGCAACCGGGCGCGGAGCTGTTCGGCGCGAACGTGGACGCGGCCGGTGTCCGCGAGATGCTGGCCCGCTATCCCGACACGGACCAGGGCCGCTCCGTGGCCGCGGCCCGAGCCGCCGGCTAGCGCGGTCGGCTCCACCACCCGCACACCCGCGGCCGAACCGATCACGCGTCCCAATCGCCCAACGCTCCCTCGAGCGCCCCCAGCGCGGCGTCGATGAGTGACCACCGTGCGTCCGCGGGGCACCCCGCGTCGACCCAGCGCAGACACGCCGCGTCCAGGAACCCGAAATAGCCCCACAGCGCGAACTCCCGGCGCAGCCCGGTGCGCGGGGAGAGCAGCGCGCGGAGACGCTCGACGTAATCCCGGCGGGCGTCGGCGCGCACGGCGGCCGCGGCGGCCGGTTCGCCGCCGGGGTGGCGGAACGGGACGGCCCACGCCTCCGGGTGCCCGGCGATGTGATCGAGGTAGACGAGCGTGGTGGCGCGGAGCCGGTCGCGCGCCGGAACGCCGTCGGGCAGGGCCCGGAGCGCCTCGGCCTGCTGGGCGAGCAGCGCGTCGATCGCCCGCCGGACGAGCGCGGCGTAGAGCTGGTCCTTGCCGGCGAAGTACCGGTACACGAGGGCCTCGGAGGCGCCGGCCCGCGCCGCGATCACGCTCACGGCCGTGCCGGCGTACCCGTGTTCACGGAAGGCCTCGGCGGCCGCGGTGAGGATCGTCTCCTGGCGCTGCCCGGGATCGAGCCGTCGGCGTGGGCGGCGGTCCGGTCGGTTCACGTTGCTACTCTAGCCGTTAGTGAGTTCGACTCAGTAAGGGAGTGGCATGGGCTGGATCGAGCACGCCGTCTGGTGGCACGTGTATCCCCTGGGGTTCTGCGGCGCCCCGATCCGGGAGGAGGATCCGGCGCCGGCGCCCCGGCTGCGCCGCCTGCTCCACTGGCTCGACTACGCAATCGAGCTCGGCACGAACGGCCTGCTCCTGGGGCCGGTGTTCACCGCGGGCACGCACGGGTACGACACCCTCGACCACTTCGCGATCGATCCGCGGCTCGGGAACGCCGACGACTTCGACGAGCTGATCGCCGCCTGCCGCGCCCGCGGCTTACGCGTCGTCCTCGACGGCGTGTTCAGCCACGTCGGGCGCTCCCACCCCGACCTGGTCCGCGCACTGCGCGAGGGCCGGGGCGCGCCGGGCGCCGGCCGCTTCGACATCGACTGGGAGCGGCGTGAACCGCGGGTCTTCGAGGGCCACGACGGGCTGGCGCGCCTGGACCACCGGAGCGAGGAGGCGCTCGACTACACCACCGCGGTGCTGACGCACTGGCTGGACCGCGGCATCGACGGCTGGCGGCTGGACGCGGCCTACTCGGTGGACCCGGCGTTCTGGCGCGAGGCGCTCGGGCGCACCCGGGAACGCCACCCCGGCGCCTGGTTCCTGGCCGAGGTGATCCACGGTGACTACGGGGCGTTCGCCAAGGCGTCCGGTGTGGACGCGGTGACCCAGTACGAGCTCTGGAAAGCGATCTGGTCCAGCCTCGCCGACCGGAACTTCTACGAGCTCGACTGGTCACTGCGACGCCACGACCGGTACGTGGGCGACGTCGGGCTGAACACGTTCGTGGGCAACCACGACGTGACCCGCATCGCGACCACGGTCGGCCCGGACGGCGCCCTCGCCGCGCTCGCGGTGCTGCTCACGGTCGGCGGGGTGCCGTCGATCTACTACGGCGACGAGCAGGGCTTCACCGGCGTCAAGGAGGAACGGCTCGGCGGCGACGACGCGGTCCGGCCGGCCTTCCCCGACGAGCCCGCGCAGCTCGCGCCGTGGGGCGAGCGCCTGCACCGCGCCCACCAGGACCTGATCGGGCTCCGGCGGCGCCACCCCTGGCTGCACTCCGCGACGACCGAGGCGCTCACGCTCACCAACACCGAGTACACCTACCGGGTCAGCGGCGGCGGCGAGCACCTCGACGTCGCCCTGGCCGGCACCGACGTGCGCATCCTCGACGCCGATGGCGGCGTTCTCTGGCACAGCTGAGCCATACTCGCCCCATGACGTGCACGGGGTGTGGTGCGCAGGAGTTCGACGAGGGCTTCCTCGAGGACGGTGGCGAGTCCTCGCGGGGCTACACCCGCTGGATCGAGGGGCCGCTCCAGCGGGGCATCTTCGGCGGGGCCAGGACGATGGGCAAACCGCGGCGCGAGGTCCGCGCGTTCCGGTGCCGCCAGTGCGGGCACCTGGAGCTGTACGCGGGCGACTACGTGTGACGCCGCGCGGCGGGCCGGCCGGTGCGCCGGCCCGTCACCGCGCGGTCAGGAGACGTTGACGACGACGCCGGAGCTCCCGAACGAGCCGTAGAGCGTGAGCTTCGTGATCTTCTGGCCCTTCGGGATGTCCCACGCGACGATCATGTCCTCGCTGCCGCCGGCCGCGACGTCGCCGAGGAACTTGCTGGTGTCGTCGGGGTTCGACGCGACAGTGGCCGTGATGTCGGCGTCGACGGTGTCGCCGCCGTCGGTCGTCGCCTGGTACTTCGACGCCGCGACCAGCGAGACCTCGCCGCTGCCGACGTTCTTCACGGTGGCCTTCATCTGGCAGTACTGGCCCTTGGGCGTGTACTTGGCGTACTGGCCGATCTCGTTGATGCCGCACTTGACCGACGTGACCGTGAACTCGGCGTCGCCGTCGCGGGCCGGCGTGTTCAGCGCGCCCTCCGGGCCGCCGGCCGGGGCGTCGCTCGCGCCGCTGTCGGGGGCGCCGCTGGTGATCGCGGGCGGGGAGAAGCTGTAGCGGTCGGCGGCCTCGTTGGCCGCGTCCTTGGCGCCGTTGTACAGGAAGAAGCCCACGACACCACAGACCAGACATAACGCGACGAAGACGCCACCGATGATCGCGGCGATCTTGCCGCCGTTCGACTTCTTCGGCGGCGGGACCTGGCCGTACGGCGGCGGGCCCGGCTGCCCGTACGCCGGCTGACCGTACGGCTGCTGCCCGTAGGCGGGCTGCCCGTACGGCGGCTGACCATAGGGCTGACCTGCGGCGGGATCGCCGTACGAGGGCGGCTGCGGAAGGTCGCCGTACGGTTGCTGCGGGCCGGGGTTGTACGGCGGCCCCGAGCCGTGCGGCGGCTGCGGGCCGCTCCCGTACGGCTGCTGCGGGTCGTTAGGGTACGTCATGAGTACGGAAGGTACCCCGGCCCGCCAGCCCCGCGCGGAGCGCGGTGGACACCGGTCAGCTCACGGCCTGGTGGAACGGGGCGGCGAGCGCGCGGTTCGCGGCCAGGGCGGCCTCGGCCCGGGCGATCCGCCGCCGGTTCGTCACCGGGTTGACGAACGGCAGCGCGCACGCGAGCACCCCCACCGCCGGCGTCAGCGCGGTGCGTGCGGTCGGCTCGTCCAGGAACGCCGCCAGGCCGGCGACGATCAGCCCGGCGCCGAGCAGGCAGAACACCCAGCGCATCGACCGCATCCGGCGTACGCCGTGCTCGTTCGCGGCGAGCACGTACAGCGCGTGCGACGCGGCGGCGCCGGCCAGCTCGGGGCGGGTGACCGCGTCACCGTGGCGCACCGCGCGGCGCACCTGCGTGCTCGACGCCCGGTCGAGGCCGTCGGTGCCTTCCGGCAGGCCCGGGCTGCGTCCCCGCAGGAACAGCACGAGCGCGACGGCGACGACGATCGGCAGCAGCAGGATCCCGAGGTCGGTCATGCCGAAGCGGTTACCCCGTGTGGACGGTTTCTTACCACGGCACCGTTTCGTTCTCGCCGCCCTCGCCGCCGTGGACCGGGCCGCCGACGTGACCCCGAGCATGTTCACGCACCACCGGTTCGCCGGTGTCGCACCCGGCTCCGTGCGACGCGAACCCCCCGTCGTACCACGACGCGCTCAGGCCCGCAGGAACGTGAGCACGGCACGCACGCGGCGGTGTTCGCGGTCGTCCGGAGCCAGGCCGAGCTTGGCGAAGATCGCCCCGATGTGCGCCTCCACCGTCTTCACCGACAGGTGCAGCTCGGCCGCGACCGCCGCGTTCGACAGGCCCTGCGCCATCAGCCCGAGCACGGACCGCTCCCGCGCGGTGAGTTCCTCGAGCGGATCCTGTTCGCGTCGACGGCGCACCAGCTGGGCCACGAGTTCGGGGTCCATCACGGTCTGGCCGCCCCCGATCCGGCGGACGTCACCGGCGAACGCCGTCAGGTCGGACACCCGGTCCTTCAACAGGTACCCCACCCCGCCGTCGAACTGCGTCATCAGCCGCAGCGCGTGGTGCACCTCGACGTACTGCGACAGGATCAGCAGCCCCACCTCGGGCGCGGTGGCCCGGATCGCGGCCGCGGCGTCGATGCCCTCGGCGGAGAAGCCCGGCGGCATCCGCAGGTCGACCACCGCCACGTCCGGGGGATCGCGGCGCACCATGGCCAGCAGCCCCGCCCCGTCGGAGGCCTGGCCGGTCACCACGAACCCGGTCTCGGCGAGGATCCGGGCGACGCCCTCACGCAGCAGGACGGAGTCGTCGGCGAGCATCACGCGCACGGGATCACCGTCGCGATCCGGGTTCCCGACGGGCCACTGTCGACCTCCAGCCGCGCGCCGAGCGTCGCCAGCCGGTCGGCCAGCCCCTCCAGCCCGCTGCCGGTGCGGAACGCGGCGCCGCCACCGCCGTCGTCGGTGACGTCGATCGCGAGCCGGTCCCCGCGCCGGGTCAGCCCGACCCGCACCACCGACGCCCCCGAGTGTTTCGCCGCGTTCGTCAGGCCCTCGCCGACGAAGAAGTACGCGGTCGCCTCGACCTCGGCGGGCAGCCGGGACGCCACGTCGAACGCGACCCGCACCGGTATCGCCGACCGGTCGGCGAGTTGTTCCACGGCCGCTCCCAGCCCGTCCTCGGTCAGCACCGCCGGGTGCAGTCCCCGGGCCAGCTCACGCAGCTGCGCGGTCGCGGCCAGCACCCGGGTCCGCGCCGACTCGGCCCGGGCGGCCAGCGCACCGTCGCCGGAGGCCTCGGCCAGCCGCACCAGGCTGCCCAGCTCGAACGCCGCGGTCACCAGGTGCTGCTGGGCGCCGTCGTGCAGGTCGCGTTCCAACCGGCGGCGGGCGGCGTCGCCGGCGGCCACCAGGCGCTGCGCGGTGCCCTGCAGCTCGAGGATCAGCCCGGCCTGGGCCGCGACCTCACCCACCAGGCGACGTTCGGCGGCCGACAGCGGGTCGGCCTTGACGACCGTGAGCGCACCCCGGAACCGCCCGTCGTGGACGATCGGCACCCCCGACACGTCGCTCAGCGCGCACACCCCGGCCGGGCGGGCGCTCTCCGGCCACGCCGACACCGCACGCAGCTCGTCGGCGGTTCCGGCCCAGAGCACGACCTCGCGGGCCCCGACCCCGTCGGCGACCGTGGCGCAGACGCCGTCGAGCGGGCGCCCGGCCGGCGTCGCCAGGTGCGTGGACAGCCGGGCCAGCGCCTCGTAGGCGGTCGCGCGGTGCCCGTACACCAGCCGGTCGGCCAGCCGCTGCACCCGGCGGCGCAGCGGTTCGAACGCCACCGCGACCACCCCGGTGGCCACCAGTGAGGCGTAGCCGGAGACCAGCTGCCCGATGCTCGTCACCAGCACCGCGTAACCCAGCGTGACGAGGCCGGCCATCACCGCGAACACGAACGCCTTGTTGAGCACCGGGTCGATGTCGTACAGCCGGTACTTGAGGATCGCCGCGCCGGCCGCGACCGCCACCAGGGGCACGGCCAGCACCCCGGCCAGCGGGCTGCCCCAGACGAGCAGGCCGGCCACCATGACCACGCCGGACCCGACCGCCGCGACGACGAACACGCGCAGCTGACGCGCCTCGTCGCCGCGGGCCCGGCGCAGCCGGACGACGACGCACACCACCCAGACCAGCTGGAACAGCAGATAACCGACGCCCCGGGCGACCTGGTAGAACGCGTCCGCCCGTCCCGGCAGGTGCAGCGGGTGCGGGGCCACCAGCCCGGTGCGGGCGTACTCCACCGGCCACAACGCCGACACGACCGACAGGACCAGGCCGACCGCGGCCAGCACGCCGACCACCGGCCGCCAGCCCGGCGAGGGCAGCCGCCCGTCCGGGAACGCCATGATCGTGACGCCGACCAGCACCAGCACCAGCGGCAGCGGCCACACCCCGAGCCAGCCGATCCACGACGCGCCCGGCAGCGGGCCGGGGTGCAGCCCGTACTCCCGCGCGGCGAACATCCAGGCGTGCGCGGCCCCGGTGGCGACGAACAGCCACCCCTCGCGGACCGCCGGCCGGCGTCGCACGACGTAGAGACCGACCGCGCCGAACGACGCCCCGATCAGACCGTTGTGCAGGTTGCCCAGGTGCGGGCCCAGCACGAACCCGGCGACGACGAGCGCGGTGACGCCCACGCCGACGATCGCCGCGCGAACGGTGCTGGTCATGGCCGCATCGTCGCAGAACTCCGGGCCCGTGCGGATCAGGGCTGGCCCTAGGACCCGCAGGGGCCGGCCCCGATGTCCCGGGCCGCCGCGGCCCCGATCGTGGAGCGCAGTCCGCCTACCGAGGGAGCGCCCCGTGACATCCACCGACCGCCTGCTGACCGGGTCCCTGCTCGTGGCCCCGCCGGTCTACCTCGCCGCCGACCTGCTCTACGCGCTCCGCGGTTGGGACGACCCGGCCGCCGGGGTGCTGCACGTGCTCGGCGCCACCGGGTACGTCCTGGTGCTGTTCCGGGCCGCCGCCACCCGGCGGGGCGCGTTCGCAGTCGCGTTGCTCGTGGTCGGGGTGCTCGGCGCGGCCGGGAACATCGGGTACGGGTTCAACACGCTGCACGTCGCGCTGGGTGACACCGACCTCAACGACGCCGGTGGCGCCGCGACGCTGATCAAGGTGCTGGGTCTCTGCTTCCCGCTCAGCCTCCTGCTGATCGCGGTGGGCCTGCGCCGCGAGCGCGCGTGGGTCGCGGCCGGCCTGGCCGTCGCCGCGGTCGGCTGGCCGGTCGCGCACATCGCGAACGTCGGCTGGCTCGCCGTCGTGGTGAACGTGGTGCTGGTCGCGTCGTTCGGGGCGCTGGCCACGGCCCGCGCCGCGCTCACCCCGGCCCCGGTATCCTGACCGGTAGACGCGACTGGCGGCACTGGGATGGTCGGAACCATCGGGGAGCCTCGGCGCGGGAGTCGACCGCCTGGGCTTCCGCTCTGAAGAGGAGCGTCGATGTCCGCCCGACTCCTGCCCGGCGGCCCGGTGGCCGCCTCCGTTCTCGCCGATGTCGCCCGGCGGGCCGACGCGCTGCGCGCCCGGGGCGTGCGGCCCGGCCTGGCGACGGTCCTGGTCGGTGACGACGAGGCCAGCGCCGGTTACATCCGCATCAAGCAGAAGCAGGCCGCCGACCTGGGCTTCGACTCGCCGCACCGGCACCTGCCCGCTGACGCCGGCCAGGACGACCTGCTCGAGGTCATCACCGGCTTCAACGCCGACGAGAGCGTGCACGGCGTGCTCGTGCAGTACCCGATCCCCGGCCACCTCGACTACGACGCCGCCCTGCAGGCCCTCGACCCCGACAAGGACGTCGACGGCATGCACCCGGTGAACATGGGGCGGCTCGCGGTGGGCCTGCCCGGGCCGTTGCCGTGCACCCCGGCCGGCATCGAGGCGCTGCTCGCGCACTACGAGATCCCGGTCGCCGGGCGCGAGGTCGTCATCCTCGGGCGGGGCGCGACGCTCGGCCGGCCGCTGGCCATGCTGCTCGCGCAGAAGCGGCCGACCGCGAACGCCGCGGTCACCGTCGTGCACACCGGTGTCGGGGACTGGGAGCGCTACACCCGGCGCGCGGAGATCCTGATCGCCGCGGCGGGCGTGCCGGGCATCGTCCGGCCCGAGCACGTCCGCCCGGGTGCGGTCGTGATCGGCGCCGGGGTGCGCTACGCCGGCCGGCGGCTCCTGCCCGACGTCGACGAGGCGTGCGAGCAGGTGGCGTCGGCCATCACGCCGCGGGTCGGCGGCGTCGGACCGACGACCGTCGCGATGCTGTTCCGCAACGCGGTGGCGGCGGCCGAACGGGCCACCCGCTAGCGCTCCAGCGCCGAGCGGGAGGCGTCCGGCAGCGAGCTGGTCAGGCCGGTCGCGGACAGGATGCGGCGCAGCGGACCGGAGGGGTTGGTCACCGCGAGGCCGTATCCGGCGTCGGTGAGCGTGGCCTGCGCGCGCAGCAGCGTCGCCAGGCCCCGCGCGTCGATGAACCGCAACGCGGTGCAGTCGAGCACGACCGGGCCGCCGGGCCGCGGCAGCAGCGAGTCGATCGCTCCGAGCAGCAGCGGCCCGGTCTGGAGGTCGAGTTCGCCGGACAACTCCACGCGGACGCCGGTCTGGTACCGGTGCACGGTGACGGTGAGTGGGGTGTCGGGGTCGGCAAAGTACGAATCGGTCACGGAGACCTCCGGTCAGGGTGCCGTGGCGGCGCGCGTGCATGACCGGGCTCTGGGCCGAACCCAGTCTGGAGTCTAACCCCGGTTCGAGGGTTCCGCCCGGTGGGCGCGGGTACCGCTTTTCTTCCCGAGGCCCGAGGAGTCTCACATGCCGGACACCGCCCATCTGCGGCTGTACCTGCGTCCCACTCCGGCCGCGGCCCCGGAGGCGCGCCGGATGCTGGCGGCGGCCTGCGCGGCCTGGTCGATCGAGGACGTGGGCGCGGCGGCGGCCGTGGTGGTCACCGAGCTGGTCGACAACGCCGTGCGGCACGCGGGCACGGACCTGATCGTGACGATGACCTACCGGGGTGCCTACCTGCACCTCTCGGTGACCGACGGGTCGGCCGCCCCGTCGACGATCCCGGTCGGCCGCGGAGCAAGCGGCCTGCGGCTGGTCGACATTTTCGCCAGCGGCTGGGGCGTTTTGCCGGTGCCGGACGGGAAATCCGTGTGGGCGACGCTCGCCACGCACTGACCGATGTGGAGGTGCCCGATGATCGAGCCGATCGCGGCCGGTGGCCGGGTCGTGCCCTCCGCCGAGCTCACCGACCTCCTCGTCGCGATGCCCGACGTCGAGGTGCTGCTGCGGGACGCGGCCGTGCGGGCGGCGAGCGCGTTGGCGCCGGGCGTCTCCTGCGGCATCACGATCCTGCGCGACGGCCCCCCGGTCACGGCGGCGGCGAGCGACGAGCTCGGTCCGGCCGTCGACGAGCAGCAGTACGAGATGGACGAGGGACCGTGCCTCGACGCCGCGCGTCACCACGAACCGGTCGACGTGCCGGTGTTCGAGGAGGAGGGCCGCTGGCCGCGGTTCCGGTCGCGGGCGCTGGCCGCCGGCGTCCGCAGCTCGTACTCGCTGCCGTTGGTCGTCGACGACCGGTCGGTCGGTGCGGCGAACTTCTACGGTGACCGGCCCGCGCGGTTCGGCGCGACCGAGCGGGCCTACGCGGGCGCGTACACCGCCGAGGTCGGGAAGGTTCTCCGGGTCGCGCTGCGCCACGTCGAGCAGGTCGAGCTCATCGGCCAGCTCCGCGAGGCGCTGACCTCGCGCGCCACGATCGACCAGGCGATCGGCATCCTGATCGCCCGTCAGCGGATCAGCCCCGAAGAGGCGTTCGCGTTGCTGCGCCGCGCCTCGCAGAACAGCAACCTGAAGCTGCGCGACGTGGCGGCCGCCCTCGTGCGCTCGGCGTCACGGGGCCACTGACCGGTTCCCGGTGATCTCGACGCAGAACTGGGACACGGTCCCGTCCCCGAGGTCGCGGCCGGCCACCAGCATCCGGCGCCGCGCCCCGTCCGCGTCCAGGTACTCCCTCTCGGACGGTCCGATCCGGCCGGTGGCCGACGGCCGGGCCCAGGGCCGGTCGCCGCTCCCGGCGCACCCCGGTGGGGCCAGCCGCTCCCAGGACAGCGCCCGCTCCTCGACGTCCGCGCGGGTGTAGCCGGTCATCCGCAGGAACTCGTCGTTCGCGTCGAGCAGCGTGCCGGTGGACACGTCGTAGCACGCGGAGCCGATCACCCCGGCCTCCAGCACCTGACGCAGCCGCTCGTCGGCGGCCCGGCGCACCCGGGACAGGTCGAGCTGCGCGCTCACCCGCGCCACCAGCTCCCGCGCCGAGAACGGCTTGACGACGTAGTCGTCGGCGCCCGCGAGCAGCCCGTCGATCGCGGCCCGCTCACCGGCCCTGGCCGTCACCAGCACGACCGGGAGCGACTCCAGCGCCGGGTGGCCGCGGACCGCGCGCAGCAGCGCGAACCCGTCGGCGCCGGACGTCGTGACGTCGGTGATCACCAGGTCGGGCGGCTCCTTCTCGGCCGCGCGCAGCGCCTCGTCCCCGTTGCGTGCGGCCACCACCGTCCAGGCCTCGCCCAGCAGCCGGCGCAGGTACCCGCGCATGTCCGGGTCGTCGTCGACGACCAGGATGCGTGCCCCGGGCGCCCGGCGGGCCGGTGGATCACCGGGACCGGCCGGGAAGTCGTCCCCCGGATCGAGCGCGGACCCGCCGTCCCAGCCCTCGGCCTCGGCCGCCATCGTCGCGGCCACCCGCCGCTGACCGGACGGAGCCCGCTCGGGGTCACCGGCCCGGGCCCGGGTGCCGCGGGGCACCCAGACGGTGACCGTGGTGCCGGCGTCCGGTTCGCTCGTGGCCCGCACCCGGCCGCCGTGCGCACGGACCAGCTCGTGCACCAGCGCGAGGCCGATCCCGGCGCCGTCGGACGTGCGGCCGTGGGCGCCCCGGACCCGGTGGAAGCGCTGGAAGAGCCGGGGGAGTTCCGCAGACGGGATACCGACGCCGGTGTCCGCGACGACGAGCTCGGCGTGCTGCGGCAACCCGCGCAGCGTCACCGTGACCGAGCCGTTCCAGGTGTATTTGAGCGCGTTGGACAGCAGGTTCGCGACGATCGTCTCCCACATGTCCGGGTCGACCCAGACCGGCTCGGCCAGGGGCGGGGTGTCGAGCGTCAACGTCAGGCCGGCGACGTCGGCGGCGCCGCGGAACAGCGCCACGACGTCGCCGGTCAGCGCGGACAGGTCCACCGGCGTGAAGCCGGCCCGCAGCCGGCCGGCCTCGGCGCGGGAGAAGTCGAGCAGGTGTCCGACCAGCCGCAGCAGCCGCTGGGTGTTGCGCACGAGGAGATCCAGGTCGGCGGCGCGGTCGGAGATCCGGTCGTCGGGACGGGTGCGCAGGTCCTCCAGCGGTCCGAGCATCAACGTCAGCGGCGTGCGGAACTCGTGGCTCACGGAGGAGAAGAACTCCGTCTTGGCCCGGTCCAGCTCGGCCAGGCGGGCCAGCCGCTGCCGCTCGCGCTGCCGGGCGTGCGACTCCGCGACCTTGGCGGCGACCGTGTCGGCGACCAGCTCCAGGAACTCCCGGTAGTGCTCGTGCAGCGGCAGGCGCGGGTGGACGCCGAGCACCAGCACGGCGACGACGCGGTCCTCGGCCTCGTCACGCAGCGGGAACAGCACCGCGCGCTCCAGCGCCGGCGGCCCGGAGCCGTCCCGCGCGCCCCGGAAACGCGCTGCGACGTCGTCGAGGTCGACCGGGCCCCCGGACCGGACCGCCTCGTGCACGGGCCACGCGGTGCCGGGGACCAGCCGGACGTCCCACGGGGCCAGCGCGCCGCCCTCGTCGGCGCCCACCACGCCGACCAGCCCGGCCCGCTGCCCGCCCGCGTCCACCGCGTACGCCGCCGCGAACGGGACGTCGTCGGACGCGGCGAGCGAGGCCACCAGGGTCCGGATCGCCGCGGTCCGGCTCGGGCCGACCGGAGCGCCGGCGAGCCGGTTGACGGTCCGGAGCCGCCGGGCGGTCAGGACCTCGTCGGTGCGTTCGTGGAACGACTCGTACACCCCGATCACCGCGCCGCTGGTGTCGCGGATCGGGGTGTACGACATGTCGAACCAGACGTCTTCGAGCCGCCCGTGCCGCTCCAGCACGACCAGCTGGGCCGGGTGGTAGATCCGCTCGCCGCGGTACACGGCGGCCAGCACCGGCAGCATGTAGTCCACGAGCTGCGGATACGAGGCCGCGTACGGCTGCGCGAACACCTCGGCGTGGCGTCCGCCCAGCGACGGCACCGTCGCCTCGTTGAACAGCTGGAGGTGGGCGTCGCCGAAGTAGAGCGCGACCGCGTGCGGGGAGTCGACGGCGAGCCGGACGGCCACCCGCCGGGCGTCCGGCCAGGTGCGTACCGCCCCGAGCGCGGTGCCGGCCCAGTCGACGTGCCGCGCCAGCTGCGCGACCGTCCCGTCGTCGCCGAACGTCGCGCTGATGGCGCCGGTCTCGTCGGGGCGGCGGGGGAGCGGCCGGCCGCGCACCACGTCGGCGACGACCGGGCTGATCCCGTGCAGCGGCAGGACCAGGTCGGCGCCGGCCTCGGCGGCGGCGCGCGGCATCGACGGCTGCTCGGCGGTCTCCTCGCTCTGCGCGATGACGACGCCGCCCGCCGCCAGCAGCGCCGCGGTGCCGGCGGCGCCGTCACGGAGCATGCCGGTGAGGACGACGGCCAGCGCGCGGCTGCGCAGCGAGTCCGCCAGCGACATCAGCAGGGCGTCGTGGGGGTGGTCGCGGGCCCCGTCCGGGGTGGGGAACAGGCCGTAGCCGTGGTCGGGGTAGATCTCCATCCGCTGCATCGGCGGGCAGACCGTCACCTGCCCGAGCCGGAGCACGCCGCCGTGCGTCGCCCAGTGCAGCTGCTGGCCGACCCGGCGGCGCAGGATGCGCAGCAGCGAGCTGCCCTGCCGGCCGAGGTGCTGCTGGACGACGATCGCCACCGGCAGGTCGGCCGGCAGCTCACGCAGGATCGTCGTCACCGCGTCGAGGCCACCGGCGGAGGACACCAGCGCGACGACGTCCACCGGGGACCGCGTCTCGTCGGGCATTGGATCAGTGTCGCTCACCGGTCCCGCCTCCACCGCCCGGCGCGCTAGGGCCGCACCAGGCCGGACTCGTAGGCGAGGACGACCAGCTGGGCCCGGTCCCGGACGCCCAGCTTGACCATCGCCCGGTTGACGTGCGTCTTCGCGGTCACCGGGCTGATCACCCACCGCTGCGCGATCTGCTCGTTCGAGTACCCCTGCGCGACCAGCGCGACCGCGTCCCGTTCGCGCTGCGTCAGCTCGGCCAGCGCGGCCGTGTCCACCCGGACGGGCCGGGTCACGTACGCCTCGATCAGCCGGCGCGTGATCGACGGGGCGAGCAGCGCGTCACCCCGCGCGGCGACGCGGACCGCGTGCAGGAAGTCCTCCGGCTGGATGTCCTTCACCAGGAAACCGGCCGCCCCGGCGCGCAGCGCGTCGAACACGTACTCGTCGAGGCCGTAGTTGGTGAGGATGACGACGTGCACCCCGGCCAGCGCGGGGTCGTCCGCGATCCGCCGGGTGGCCTCGATGCCGTCGACGACCGGCATCCGCACGTCGACGAGCGCCACGTCGGGCCGGTGCCGCCGGGCCAGCGCGACGCCCTCGCGCCCGTCGCCGGCCTCGCCCACCACCTCGACGTCGTCCTCGGCCTCGAGCAGCGCCCGGAACCCGCTGCGGATCAGCGGCTGGTCATCGACCAGCAGCACCCGGATCACCGCGGCAGCTCGGCGTGGACGCTGAACCCACCGGAGTCGCGCGCCCCGGCACACAACGTCCCGCCCAGCGCGGTCACCCGCTCACGCATGCCGACCAGCCCGACGCCGGGCACCGCGGTCACCGCCGGACCGGCCGGGCCGTCGTCGTCGACCTGGATGGTGACCACCTCGGGACGGTAGGCGATCCGGACCGACGCCGACGCGGCCCCGGCGTGCCGGGCGACGTTCGTCAGCGACTCCTGCACGATCCGGAACGCGGTGCGGTCCACCGCGGCGGGGACGTCGCCGCGGTCGCCCTCCACGGTCAGCGACGTCTCCACCCCGACCTGGCGCACCAGGGCCGGGATGTCGTCGATTCCGCGCGGCGGCGTGCGCGTGTCGTCGCGCAGCGCCTCCAGCGTCGCCCGCAGCTCGCGGGAGGCCTCCCGGCCGGCGTCCCGGATCGCCAGCATCGCCGCCGGCACCTCCTCACCGCGCTTGGTCGCCAGGTGGACGGCGGCGTCGGACTGCACGGTGATCACCGAGATCTGGTGGGTCAGCGAGTCGTGCAGCTCGCGCGCGATGTGCAGCCGCTCCTCGTCGGCGCGGCGCCGGGCGATCTCCTCGCGGGTGCGCTCGGCCTCGTCGGCCCGCCGCTCGGCCTGGCGCAGCGCCTCCCCGGCCGCGCCGGCCGCGATCAGCCAGGCCAGCTCGAGCACCCCGCGGGCCTGGGTCAGCGCCGCGCCGGCGGTGTGCACTCCGGACACCCAGGTGGCCACCGGCAGCGCGGCGAGCACCAGCACGCTCACCGCGACGGTGAGCGTGCGGTGCCCGGCACGGACGGCCCCGTACACCGCGACCAGGTAGCCGACCGCGAACACGTCGAACCCGGCCGCCCGGTGACCGATCGCGCACGCACCGGCGACGACGAGCACGACGACCGGTGCCCGGCCGCGGACGGCCAGCACCAGCCCGCCCCCGGCCAGGAACACGTACCCGAACGGTGCCCCGCCGCTCTCCGACAGCCCGGCGACCACCAGGACGACGGTGAGGCCGAGGGCGATCGCGCTGTCCCGGACCCGGCCCATGCGGGCACCTTAGACCGGCGTCCCGGCCGGGCGACTCCTGCGCGAGGAGGACCCGGCTACCGCGTTCGCAGCAGCGCGCGGCGCCCGCGTCCGCACGACGCGCGACCGGCCCCGGCCGCGCGACGATCGGGTCACCCACGACGGAAGGAGTTCCGATGGTTCTGGAGTCCACGGTGTACGGCCTCACCACCGGCCGGCTCGTGTCGAGCACCGCGGCCGTGATCGCGCTGACCGGCGTCGTCCTCGGCGCGGTCGCGCTGCGCCGGTCCGGCCGGCTGACGGCGGCCTCCGCGCTGGCGGCCGGCGGCACCGGCGTGCTGGCCGGAGGGTTCGTCGTCGCGACCGCGGACGGGGGTCCCGGCAGCGGCAGCGGGATCGTCGGCGGCGTCGTGGCGCTGGTGCTCGGGCTCACCGCGGCCCTGCTCGGCGGCCTGGCCCGACGCCGCGCCCGATCGGCCGCCACCTAGGCTTCTGCGGGTGCGACACATTCGGGTCATCGGGATCGGAGCCGGCGATCCCGGCCTGCTCACCGTCGAAGCGGTCGACGCGCTGCGCAGCGTCGACGTGTTCCTCGTCCTGGACAAGGGGGAGACGACCGCGGAGCTGACCGCGGCCCGGCAGGCGATCCTGGAGCGGTTCCTGGGCACGGACGGTTACCGGGTCGTTACGATCGCCGACCCGCCCCGGGACCGCACCGCCGACGACTACGCCGGCGCGGTCGAGGCCTGGCGCGACGCGCGGTCGGCGGCGGTGGAGCACGCGCTGCGCGCGGAGGTGGCCGCGGGCGGCACCGCCGGGATCCTGGTCTGGGGCGACCCGGCGCTCTACGACGGCACGATCCGGATGCTCGACACGATCGTCGGGCGCGGGCAGGTCGCCTGCGCCTACGACGTGCTGCCGGGCATCAGCAGCGTGCAGGTGCTGGCCGCGCGGCACCGCGTCACGCTGACCCGCACGGCCGGTGCGGTGGTCGTCACCACCGGTCGCCGGGTGGCGAACGGCCACCACGACCACGACACCGACCTGGTCGTGATGCTCGACGCGAGCCTGGCGTTCCGCCGGTTCACCGGAGAGGACGCCGAGCTCTACTGGGGTGCCTACCTCGGTGCGCCCGACGAGGTGCTGATCGCCGGGCCGCTCGACGAGATCGCCGACCGGGTGGCGTCCACCCGGGCGGAACTGCGTGCACAAAAGGGGTGGATCATGGACACCTACCTCATCCGCCGCAGGGAGCGCTAACTCACGTTGACCGCAGGGCCGCGCGGTCCTACGGTTCTCCCGACACGTGACGGCGCGAGGAAGCTGGTGCGAATCCAGCACGGTCGCGCCACTGTGAGCCGGCGGCCACCGTCGGTGAGTCAGATACTGGTGCCGTCACGAAGCCCGTCGCAACAGGGGACGCACGATCCCCGGAGGAGGCTCCAGGTGACCAGCCCTACCGCTGTCGCTACCCCCGTCGTGATCTCCGGCTCGCGAGCCGCCGTGTACCTCGGCGCCGCCGTGCTGCTGGCGCTGCTCGCCTACTACTTCATCGGCGTCGACCAGGGCGCCACGTCGGTCTTCGGCAACGACGTGCACGTCCACGAGTACATTCACGACGCGCGTCACTTCCTCGGTTTCCCCTGCCACTGATGGAACTCAAGCTCCTGCTGCGCGGCGCACTCGCCGGCGGAGTCGGTGGCCTGCTGGCGTTCCTGTTCGCGCGCGTCTTCGCCGAACCGCAGATCCAGAAGGCGATCGACTACGAGGAGGGCCGGGGCGCCGCTCAGGACGCCCTCGACCGGGCGGCGGGCCTCCCGGTCCCGGCCGCCGAGCCCGAGGTGTTCAGCCGCGCGATCCAGGCGAACGTCGGCATCGGCACCGGCATCATCGTGTTCGGCGTCGCGATGGGCGTGCTCGCCACCGTGATCTACCTGATCTGCCTGGGCCGGGTCGGCAACCTCCGGCCGCGGGTGCTCGCGGTGCTGGTCGCCGGGGGCGCGTTCCTCGGGCTGTTCCTGGTGCCGTGGCTGAAGTACCCGGCCAACCCGCCCGCGGTCGGCGACGACGACACGATCGGCACGCGCGGTGGGCTCTACCTCGCGATGGTGCTGGCGTCGCTGGTGATCCTGGGCGCGTCGGTCTGGCTCGGCCAGCGGCTGGCCGTGCGGTTCGGCAACTGGAACGCGACGCTGCTCGCCAATGGGGTCTACGTGGTGGCGGTGGCCGCGGTGATGCTGTTGCTCCCGACGATCTCCGAGATGCCCGAACCGCTGCGTGACCCGGGCGGGCGGATCGTCTACCCGGCCTTCCCGGCCGACGTGCTGGCGTCCTTCCGCCTCTACTCGGTGGCGGCGCAGGCTCTCCTCTGGGGCGCGTTCGGCCTGGTCTTCGGGCCGCTGGCCGAGCGGGCCCTGCTCGGGAGGCCCACGCCGGCCCCGGCCGGTGACACGGTGCCCGCCTGACGGTGACCGACCGCGGGAGCGGGTCCGTGCTCGACGAGCTCGGGCCCGCGTTCGCGGCGCACACGCACCCGGCCGACGCCACGCCGTCGCCGCCGTGGCAGCCGGTGTCCGCGCTGCTCGACGCGTCGGGGGACGCGTGGCGGACGCGGACCGCGGACGTCCGGGCGGCGTTGGAGCGGATGGCCGGCGGTCCGGTCGAGGAGCGGGTGGCGTTCGCGACCGCCCACCTCGGCGTCGTCGCGCGGATCCTCGCGCCGGCGTTCGCGCTGGCCGTGGTGTCCTCGGCGGTCGTGCCGCCGGACGTCTGGTGGCAGCCGGCGCCCGGTGGGATGGTGCCGGTCTCGTTCGCGCCGCCGGAGCCGGCCGCGCCCGGCTCCCTGGTGGACGCCGTCGCCGGCTCGGTCGTGCCGCTCGTCGTCGACCTCACCGCGGCGGCCGCCCCGACCTGCCCGATCGCGCCCGCGATCCTCCTGGACAACAGCGCGTCGGCGCTGAACAGCTCGGTGACGATGCTCGCCGCGGCCCGGCCCGCCCTGGCCGGGCGCGCGGCGGACCTGGCGGACGCGCTGCTCCGCCGTCCACCCTGGACCCGGGCCGCACCGCGGGTCGGGGCCGGGTTCCGCCGGAACAGCTGCTGCCTGATCTACCGGCTCAGCCCCGGCCCGCCCGGCCCGGTGTGCGGCGACTGCGTCTTACGCCGGTGACCTCCGCGCGAACACCACGTAGTCGTCGAGGAACTGCCAGACCGTGCCGACGGACCGGAAACCGGCCTGGCGCAGGGCGGCGAGGCGGAACTCGACAGTGGTCTCCGGCGCGCTGACCCGCTGGGCGTAGCGCCGCTCGCGGTCGGGGACGTGGGGGGCCAGCGTGGGATGGGTGCTCGCGGCGGTCCACCAGGCCGTCCAGTCCTCGGCGCCGGCCGCGAACGCCGCCCGCTGCGTGGCGTCGTCGTGGTCGGCGGCGATCGAGCGCAGCGCGGCGTCGCGGGCGTCGAAGCGGAAGTGGTCACCGTCGAGCAGCACCCCACCGGGGGCGAGGCGGTCGTGCACCTGGGTGTAGAGCCGGATCAGCTGGTCGGGCCGGAGCCAGTGCAGCGCGGTGGTGGAGACCATCGCCGACACCGCGCCGTCGAACGACGCCCAGCCGGGGTCGGTGAGGTCGGCGTCGAGCACGGTCGCCCGCTCGCCGAGCGTCCCGGCGGCCAGCGTGAGCAGCACCGGGTCGTGGTCGATCGCCACGACACGGGCGTCCGGGAAGCGCTCGAGGACGCGTCGGGCCAGCGAGCCGGGGCCGCAGCCCAGGTCGACGATCGTGCCGCCGCCCCCGACGGTGAGCTCGAGGACGTCGAGCATCGCGGTGAAGCGCTGCTCGCGCCCGGCGACGTAGGCGGCCTGCTGGTCGTCCCAGCGGCGGACGAGGGCGGAGAGGTCGGTCATCGGGCGGCTCCTCGGATCAGGTACTGCGTCCGCACCGCGTGGCCCGGTGCCACCCCGAACTCCCGGTCGAGCGCGAGGATCGTGGGAAGCGGCGTGACCAGGACGTCGGTGAGCCCGGCGGCGGTGAACACGTCGGCGGTGCGCTGGATCGAGGCCGCGGCGGCCAGCGGCAGGGCGTTCCGCACGGACGCGTCGTACCAGTGCCCGAACGTCCCGCCCGGCGCGTCGAGCCCCTCGGGGAACCACGTGCTGTCGACGACGGCGATCGTGCCGCCGGGGCGCAGCAGCCGGATCCAGTTCGCCACCGCGAGCGCCGGTTCGCGCAGCGTCCACATGACGTAGCGGCTGACGACGGCGTCGAAGCGGCCGGGTGGGAACGGTGGCTCGACCGCGTCGCCGGTCGCGAACAGGACGTCGTCGCCGTACGCGCGGGCGCGGGCCAGCATGCCCTCGGCCAGGTCGATGCCGGTGACGCGGTGGCCGAGCCGGGCGAGGGTGCGCGCGACCTGCCCGCTGCCGGTGCCGACGTCGAGCACGTCGGCGGGCGCGGCCGGGAGCGCGGCGGCCCAGATCGCGCCCCAGGCTTCGCGGTCGGCGTCGAGCCGGTCGGGGCGCTGCTGGTAGTCGTCGTAGGACGGGGCCCGCTCCGTCCAGTAGCTGTTGATGCGCTCCTGCACGCTCACGCGGTCGCTCCTTCGGGTCGGAACAGCAGGTGGAGGTGGCCGTCGAGCTCGACCCGGTGGATGCCGATGCCGTAGACCGGTTCCAGCACGGCCGGGTCGAGGACGTCGCCGGCCGGACCGGCGGCCACGACGCCGCCGTCGCCGAGCAGCACGAGGTCGTCGCAGTAGCGCGCGGCCAGGTTCAGGTCGTGCAGCACGACGACCGAGCAGGTCTCCAGCGTGCGCACCAGCCGCAGCACCTCGTGCTGGTAGCGGATGTCGAGGTGGTTGGTCGGCTCGTCGAGCAGCAGGTGGGTGGCCTGCTGGGCGAGTGCCCGGGCGATCAGCACCCGCTGGCGTTCACCGCCGGAGAGCGCGGCGAACGGCCGCGCCCCCAGGTGGGCGGCGCCGACGCGCTCGAGCGCGCGGGCGGCGATCGTGTGGTCCCGCGCGCTCGTGCGCTGGAACGTCGAGAGGTGCGGGCCGCGGCCCAGCAGCACCATCTCGCCGACGGTCAGCGACGTCTCGCCGCCGGTCTCCTGGACGACGACCGCGAGCCGTCGCGCGGTCTCCCGGCCCGGCAGGCGGTCCAGCGCGTCGCCGTCGACGCCCACCTGCCCGGTGGGGCTGCGCAGCGCGCCGTAGAGCAGGCGCAGCAACGTCGTCTTGCCGCTCCCGTTCGGGCCGATCAGCCCCAGCACCCGGTTCCCGGCGGCGTGCACGTGGACGCCGTCGAGGACGAGCGTCGACCCGTAGGTCCAGGACACGCCGGTGGCGGTGATCATCCGAAGTGCCTCCGGATCATCTCCAGGCCGGTGATCGACAGCGGCGACGGCGGTTCGGTGAAGTTGAACAGCTGGGTCAGGACGGCGCCGTTCTTCACGGCGGTGAGCCGGTCGGCGCCCGGCAGCCCGGTGACGGCCTTCTCCACCGCGGCGGGGTCGCCGTCGCTGTGGAGCAGGATCAGCACGTCGGGGTCACGACCCAGCAGCTCCTCGCGGGTGACCTCGAAGACCCGCTCGTCGACGTCGCCGAAGACGTTGGTGAACCCGGCCGCCTCGAGCTGCGGGTCGGCCATGCTTCGCGTGCCGTAGGCGTACGTGGTGCCGCCGCCGACGGTGGGGTAGAGCACCGCGGCGGTGCGTCCGGTCGGGGGTGTCCTCGTCACGCGCTTCTTCAGCCCGGCCACGGCGGCCGCGGCCTCGGACCGCTTGCCGAAGACCTGTCCGTAGGTCTCCAGCTGCTGGTAGACGGAGTCGAACGTCGGCGCGGTCGTGGTCGTCTCGCAGAGCGCCGGCTCCTCGATCAGCGGGATGCCGACCGCCGAGAGCGTCTCGCGGGAGAGGTTGTCGACCTGGCCGAGCACCAGGTCCGGCTTCTGCGCGATCACGACCTCCTTCGAGATCTGCAGGTGGCCGCTGGTGTCGGTCCGATCGGTGAGCAGCGGGATCCGGTCGAGCTCGGCGAGCGTCGCGGCGTCGTAGTAGGCCGTCGGGTACTGCCCGGCGCGCGCGGTGACCCGGTCGAGGACGCCGAGCTCGTGCAGGAACGGCACGGCGGCGCTCTTGAGCAGCACGACGCGTTCGGGCTCGGCGTCGAACGTGACGTCGGTGCCGCAGTTGTCGATCGTGACCGGGTAGTGGCCGCCGCCGGGCGCGGACCCGGTGCGGCCGTCGTCACCGCAGGCGGCGACGGTCAGCAGCAGAGCGGTGGCGAGGGCGAGTCTGCGCACGGGTTTCCTCACGAGGCGTGGAAGCGACGGATCAGCACGAGCAGGAACGGGGCGCCCAGCAGGGACGTGATGATGCCGATCGGGATCTCCTGGGGCTGGAGCAGCGTCCGGGCGATCACGTCGGCCCAGATCAGCAGGATCGCGCCGAGGAGCGCGGCGACCGGGACGACCCGGACGTGGGTGGCGCCCACCAGCCGCCGCGCCAGGTGCGGCACCACCAGGCCGACGAACCCGATCGAGCCCGACGCGGACACCAGCACCCCGATGCACAGCGCGACGAGGACCAGGAGCCGGATCCGGAACCGCTCGGGGGAGGCGCCGAGCGTGTGCGCGGTCTCGTCGCCGATGGCCAGCGAGTCCGTGCGCCGCCCCCAGATCGTCAGCAGCGTCGTCGTGAGCGGAACGACGACGGCCACCACCGCCAGCGGCGCGTCCCACTGGGCGAGGCCGAGCGAACCGAGCAGCCAGAACATCACCGAGCGGGCGCCCTCGGCGGAGCCGGACGCGAAGATCAGGAAGCTGGTGGCGGCGTAGAGCGCGTAGCCGACCGCGACGCCCGCGAGCAGCAACCGCAGCGACGTGATGCGCCCGCCGCCGCGGGCCAGCAGGAACACGCCGAACGACGCGGCGAGCGCGCCGAGGAACGCGCTCACCGGCAGCGCGTGCTCGCCGAACCCGGCGCCGACACCGAACAGGATCGCCGCGGCCGCGCCGCTGGACGCGCCGGAGTTGATGCCGAGCAGGTACGGGTCGGCGAGCACGTTGCGCACCATCGCCTGCAGCGCGACCCCGCAGACCGCGAGGCCCGCGCCGACCAGCGCGCCGAGCACCACCCGGGGGAGCCGGACGTCCCAGACGATCGCGTCGTCGGCGAGGTCCCAGGTGGCCTCGCCGGGCCAGCCGGCCAGGTGGTGACCGATGACCGCGGCGACCGTGGCCGGGCTGATCCCGACCGCTCCGGAGCCGACCCCGGCGACCACCGAGGCGACGAGCCCGAGCGTCAGGACGGCGAGCCACCCGACCGTGCGACGCCGCCGGGCGGCTAATCCGAGCGCGTCGACGGCCTCCACGCCCCTCCTTGGTGCGATCAGTCTGCTCTTGCAAGCCACTTGCATTAAGACTCTAGACCGAGGACCCTCGGCGACGTCCACCACCCCGCTCCCCGGAGGCCCGCTCCCATGGCCACGTACTCGCTGCCGGACCTGCCCTACGACTACGCGGTGCTCGAGCCCGCGATCACCGGCGAGATCCTCGAGCTGCACCACGCCAAGCACCACGCCGCCTACGTCAAGGGCGCCAACGACACCCTGGAGCAGCTGGCGGAGGTACGCGAGAAGGACGGCTTCACCCCCACCGGGCTGGTCGGGCTGGAGAAGACGCTCGCGTTCAACCTCTCCGGGCACGTGCTGCACACCCAGTTCTGGTCGAACCTCACCCCGGACGGCGGCGACCGTCCCGACGGTGCGCTCGGTGACGCGATCGCCGAGCACTTCGGCTCGTTCGACGCGTTCCAGAAGCAGCTCACCGTCGCCACCACCAGCGTGCAGGGCTCGGGCTGGGGTGTGCTCGCGCACGAGCCGGTCAGCGGCAAACTGCTGATCCACCAGGTCTACGACCACCACGGCAACGTCGGCGTCAACACCACGCCACTGCTGGTGTTCGACGCCTGGGAGCATGCGTACTACCTGCAGTACCGCAACGTGCGCCCGGACTACGTGCAGAAACTCTGGTCGCTGATCAACTGGGCCGACGTGGCGGCGCGCTACGCGGCCGCGACCGGGTCGGCGGCGTGAGCGCCGACCCCGGTGCCGCGGTGGATGCGGCGACCGACGCGGCTCAGCGCGCCGCCGGGGTGATCGCCGCCCACCGGCGCGGTGACCACGCCGGCGCGGAAACGCTGCTGGCGTCGTTCCCCGACGACGCGGCCAAGGCCGGTGGGTTCTTCGTCCTCGCCGACCTGGCCGTCGCGCTGCTCGCGACCGCCTCGAACCAGTCCTGCGACGACGTGGTCCGGGACCTCACGATCCTGCTGGCCGCCGGCCCGCGCTGAACCGTCACCGCCGGTCGGCCCGGTGCGGGGCCCGCAGCGCCGCGTTGTACCCGGCGAGCTCCCGGTCCGCCGGCCCCGGTCGACGCGGTGCTGTTCGCGTTAGTCGGCGCGGACCCACTGCCGGAACGGCGCCGCGAGCACCGCCGCCGACGGCAGCTCACCGGACGCCCAGGTGATGCCCGCGGCCAGGTTCTGGTCGGCCAGCAGATCCGGAAGCCGCGGACGGTGCAGCCCGGCGTGCGTGAGCATCACCAGGTGTCCCTGGTGGGAGCGCATGGCCGCCTCGAACAGGTCGGAGAAAGACAGACCGTAGAGGCGGCCGACGAACCTCCCGGTCGCGACGACGGGATGACCGAGCACCCGCAGCGCCCGCGAGCGCAGCACCGCCAGCCGCCACTGCCGGGGGCCGCCGCCCGGGCGCAGCGCACGCAGCGCGAGCGTCGCCGGTGCGCCGAGCACGAGCGGGATCGGCACCGGAACGCCCCCCCCGGGAGCCGGGGGAGCGTGCGGGCCCGGTGCACCGCCCCGACGACGAGCAGGCCGTAGCGCGAGTGCAGCAGCGCGTCGGGGCTGCCCCGGCGCGCCCCGGCGTTGAGCACGCCGGACAGTCCGACCGCGACGAAACACCACAGCGCGATCCGGGAGCAGGCGCGGGCCGCGTCGGCCAGCACGTCGGTGCGCCGGATCAGCAGCAGCGCGACGAGCCCGCCGGTCCAGAGGGCCGCGCCGACGACCGCGACCGCGTGGTTCCCCGCCCCGGCGGCGTGGCCGGTGAACGCGGGCGGCACGAGACCGGCCAGCGCGGCCACCGCGATCCAGGCGGTGCCGGTGCGGGAGAGCACGAGCCGCCCTCCGACCGC
The DNA here is from genome assembly GCF_039524755.1 of Cryptosporangium japonicum. Lineage (NCBI taxonomy): Bacteria > Bacillati > Actinomycetota > Actinomycetes > Cryptosporangiales > Cryptosporangiaceae > Cryptosporangium > Cryptosporangium japonicum. The sequence goes on along the minus strand of NZ_BAAAGX010000016.1, from coordinate 269,293 downwards.
CACCGCGAGGGCCAGCCCGGCCTGGACGGTGAGGGCGCGGCCCGGGGAGACGTCGGTGGCGGAGCTGACCGTCTCGGCGGCCCCGATCGCGGTCGCGGGACCAGGACGTCCCACCGCCTCCGGCGCGTTCCGGGGAAAGGGAACGCGCTCACCGAGCGCCGGGTCGGCCGACCGGCGCGAGCGGCGGACCCCTCCGCACCACGCTGCGTGTCCACCGCGCCTCCGCGAGCGGCCCGACCCACCCGCACCGGACGCGGTGCCGGCCCCGGCAGCCGCCGGGCAGTCAGCGCGAACCGCACCAGGCGCCGCGCGAACCAGCGGGCGAGACGCCGGACCGCGGCCTCACCGGCGACGAGTCACAGCGCGGTCAGCGCACCGGCGACGACGTGCGCCGCGAGCATCGTTCCCGGCCGGGGCGAGCCCGCCATGGTGTGCGCCGGACACCCAGCGAGAACACCACGTGCAGCCCGGCCCGGGCCGCCGTGAGCGCACCCACGATCACCGGCGCACCGCGCTGCGCGCCGGTCAGCGGCAACGCCGGCCCGACCAGCAGGCCGGTGCCGGCCAGCAGCGCCAGCGGCGTCGGCGGATGGCCGTGGGCCCGGCCGTGCAACGCCACCGAGAGGGCCACGCCGACGGGGACGACGATCAGGGCGGGCGCTTCACGCAACAGCCCCGGGTTCCCCAGGGGACCCATGGGACGGGCGGCCGCGTCGCACGATCACGGCGATCAGCGCGAGCACGAGGGCGAGCGCGGCGAACCCGTACGTCAGGGTCAGCGCCGCGGCGATGCCCGCCACCAGCAGCGGGCCGCCGGCGTCGCCGAGTTCCCGGCCCAGCTCCGCGCTGCCCATCGTCTGCCCCAGCCGTTCCTCCGGCGTGCTCGCGGCCAGCGCGGCGAACGCGAGCGGCGTGATGACGCCGGTGCCGGCCCCGATCAGCGCGGCGGCGGCCAGCACTCCGGCCAGGCCGGGGACCGTCGCGCAGGCCAGGCCGGCCGCCGTCACCACCAACCCGGCGGTCAGCCCCGACCGGGCCGACACCCGCCCGTCGTCCAGCAGGCGCCCGGTTCGCGGCTGCACGACCGCCGCGCAGGCGGCCAGCAGCGACACCGCCGCTCCGGTGGCGATCGTGCCCAGCCCGGCGGCCCGTCCGCTCACCGGCAGGAATCCGACGCCGGCCGAGAGCGCCGCGGTGGCTCCGGCCAGCGCGCCGGTGGGGAGCAGGAAGCCCGGGTCGGCCAGTCGTCGGCCCAGGTCGACGAGCGTCTGCCGGGCCTTGGGCAGCGGCGGTACGACCGGCACCGCGAGCAGCGCCCACCCCGCCACGGCCGCGCCGAGCACCGCGAGCACGGTGAACAGCAGCCGCAGCCCACCGGCCCAGACCAGCACGCCGCCGAGCAGCGGCCCGAGCGTGTACCCGATCGACTTGTAGAACCCGTACGACCCGAACGCCCGCCCGCGCTTCGCGGCCGGGTTCAGCCGCGCCACCAGCGCCGACGCCGCGGGGGAGAACGCCGAGGCCGCCGCGCCCTGACCCAGCCGCGCCGCCCACAGCCAGGCCTGGCTGTCGGCCACCACGTACACCGCGGACGCGAGCGCGAACGCGACCAGCCCGCCCAGCAGCACCGGCCGCGCGCCGATCCGGTCGGCGAGCGTGCCGAACACCGGTTTGAGCACCACCTCGGCGCCGTCGTAGAGCGCCAGCAACCCGCCGAGCATCAGCAGCGACGTGACCGCGTCGTCGGAGAACCCGCCGAGGTTCGCCGCGATGCCGTGCGCACCGAACGCCGTCGTGAAGCCGGCGGCGTACAGCGGCCACATCTGCCGGGGGGTGCTCACCCCGCTATTCGATCACGCCGCCGGAGCCGGGCGCGGGCCACCGGGGCCGGCGCGACGAGCACGAACACGGTGAGCGGCGTCCCGGAGACGGGGCGGGTCAGGAAGCCGGTCGGGTCACCGCGACGAACACGACCATCGCAGTGATGCTCGTCCAAACCTCTTGCTGCGTCGAGTGATGCTCTCCCGGCATGGTAGAGATGTCCGGCATGACCTACACCCTGGAGCAGCTGCGTGGCTTCGTGGCGGTGGCCGAGGAGCTCCACTTCGGACGGGCCGCGGCCCGGCTCCGGATGACCCAGCCGCCGCTGAGCCGCCAGATCCAGAAGCTGGAGGTGGCGGTCGGGGCCCGCCTGCTCGACCGGGACAACCGGCGGGTACTGCTCACGCCGGCCGGCGAGGTGTTCCTCGCCGAGGCCCGGCGCATCCTCGCGCTCGTCGAGTCGGCGCCCGACCTGGCGCAGCGGGTGTCCTCGGGCAGCCGGGGCGTGGTGCGGCTCGGGTTCACCGCCGCGTCCACGTTCGGGATCCTCGGCCGGCTGCTCGACGACCTGGAGCGGCGGCTGCCCGAGGTACGGGTCGACCTGTTCGAGATGGTGACGCGCGAGCAGCTCGCCGCGCTCGCCGCCGGGGACATCGACCTGGGGCTGGCGCGGCCGCCGTTCGACTCCGAGCTGTTCGCCTCGCGCGAAGTGCACCGGGAGGCGCTGCTGGTCGCGGTGCCGTCCGGGCACCGCCTGACCACGCTCGGCCGGGCCGCGACCCCCGCCGACCTGGGCGCCGAGCCGCTCGTCCTCCACTCGCCGCAGAAGGCACGCTACTTCTACGACCTGGTCGTGAGCATGGTGCCGCTGGCCCACGAACGGGTCGTGCACAGCGTCAGCCAGATCCTGACCATGCTGTGGCTGGTCGCGGCCGGGCGGGGCGTCGCGTTCGTGCCGGAGTCGGCCACCCTGCTCGGCGTCCCCGGGGTGAAGTTCGTGCCGCTGAGCACGCCGGTCGCGCGTCCGGTCGAGCTGCACCTGCTGTGGCCGCGGGAGTCGCGCAACCCGGCGCTGCGCCGGGCCGTCGCGGTGCTGCGCGGTGATGCCTGACGAGCATCGCGCCATACGGAAACGCTCTTGGACGCGAATCGTCGCGGCTTCCTACCGTGATCGGGTGACGATGCCTCCCGCCGAGCTCGCCGCCCGCCTGGGCGCCGGTCTGCTCTCGTTCCCGGTGACCCACTTCGACGACCGGCTCGCGTTCGACGAGCCGCGCTACCGGGAGCACCTGGCCTGGCAGGCGGAGTTCGGGGTCGCGGGCCTGTTCGCCGGCGGCGGCACCGGTGAGGGCTTCTCGCTCACCACGGCCGAGATCGACGCGGTGGTGCGCGCCGCGGTGGACGAGGTCGGCGCACGCGTGCCGGTCGTCGCGCCGGCGACCGGTGGGACGGCGCAGGCCGTCGCGCAGGCCCGGGCCGCGCAGGACGCGGGCGCGGCCGGCCTGCTGTTGCTGCCCCCGTACCTCACCGAGGGCACGCAGGCCGGGCTCGCCGCGCACGTCACCGCGGTTTGTGCGGCGGTCGAGGTCGGCGTCATCGTCTACAGCCGCAGCAACGCGGTCTTCGACGACGTGACGGTGGCCGAGCTGGCCGGGAAGAACCCGAACCTGATCGGGCTCAAGGACGGCGTCGGCGACATCGAACGGCTCACCCGGACCTACGCCCGGGTCGGCGACCGGCTGCTCTACATCGGCGGGCTGCCCACCGCGGAGACGTTCGCGCTGCCGCTGCTGCAGCTCGGCGTCACCACCTACTCCTCGGCGCTGTACAACTTCGCGCCGCGGTTCGCGCTGCGGTTCTTCGCCGCCGTGCGCGCCCAGGACCGCCCCGCGGTGTACCGGATGCTCAACGACTTCGTCATTCCCTACCTCGACATCCGCGACCGCAACCGCGGGTACGCGGTGTCGATCGTCAAGGCCGGCCTGAACGTCGTCGGCCGCAACGGCGGGCGGGTGCGCCCGCCCCTGACCGACCTGACCCCGGACGAGCAGGCCGCGCTCGCCGCCCTCGTCGCCACGGTCGTGTGATGGGCGACCGGATCGCCGAGGTCACGCTCTCCGCGGTGACGCTTCCGACCGCGATCAGCGACGCCAAGGTGCTGACCGCCCGGCCGCGCCCGGACCACCGGCCGGGTCGTCGTCACCTGACCGCGTAGTGTGCCGGTGGTGCCAGGACAACCGGTGGTGCCAGGACAACCGGAGCCGGCGGGGCTCTCGGCCCGGGAACTCGCCGCGGAGTACGCGGCGGGCACTCCCTTCGACCTCGCGCAGTGCCTCACCGAGCCGATCCACCTGCTCGGCGGCATCCAGCCCTACGGCGCGCTGCTCGCCGTCCGCGAACCGGACCTGACGATCGAGCTGGCCAGCCGGAACGCCGCCGAGGTGCTCGGCGCGCGGCGCGGTGACCGGCTCGGGACGCTGCTGGCCGACGCGGGGCCGCTGCGCGACGCGCTGGCGCGCCTGGCCGCCGATTCGTCGGCCGTGGTGCGGGTGCGGACGACGACCGGCGCGACCTTCGACGCCACCCTGCACCGCTCCGACGGCCTCGCCGTGGTGGAGTTCGAGCCCGCGGCACCCCCGGGCCCGCTGTACCCGGGGGTGCGCGACGCGCTGGCCCGGCTGCGCGGCGCCCGCACCGCCACCGAGCTGTGCGCGGCGGCGGTGCGTGAGGTCCGCGCGCTCACCGGTTACGAGCGGGTGGTCGCGTACCGGTTCGCCGGTGAGGGCCCCGGCCAGGTGATCGCCGAGGACGTCCGCGCCGATCGGACACCCTGGCTCGGGCTGTGGTTCCCGGCGAGCGACGTCCCGCCGCAGGCCCGCCGCCTCTACGTCCGGAACTGGATCCGGCTGATCGGCGACGTCGACGACGAGAGCGTGACGCTCGACCCGCCGCTGCTCCCGGGCACCGACCGGCCGCTCGACCTGTCCGGCTCGGTGCTGCGCACGGTGTCCGGCTACCACCTCGACTACCTGCGCAACATCGAGGTCGCCGCGTCGATGTCGGTCTCGCTGATCGTCGACGGACGCCTGTGGGGCCTGCTGGCCTGTCACGACAGCCGGCCCCGCTGGCTCGATCCGGAGGTCCGCGCGGCCTGCGAGCTGCTCGGCGCGGCGCTGTCGCTGCAGCTCGCGGTCGTCGACGAACGGGAGGCGGCGACCGCGCTGGCCGGCCGCCGGGGCGAACTGAACACGCTGGTCAACACCGACGTCGAGGCGTTCCCCGGCGCGGTCGTGCACGGCCCGGTGTCGATGGCCGACCTGATCGACGCCGACGGCTGCCTGATCCGGGTGGGCGACCGGACCGAGTCCGCGGGTCTGGTGCCCGCCGCGCTCGACGCGGTCCTGTCCGCCGCGGGCCGCGACACCGGGCGGGTCTGGTCCACCGACTGCCTGCGCGAGGCCGTGCCCGCCGCCGTGCCCGCCGCCGGGGACGCCGCCGGGGACGACGCCGTCGCCGGCGCGCTGGTCGTCCCGCTGACCGACGCCGGGGACTACCTCGCCTGGTTCCGGCGGGAACAGCCGGTGGACCGGCGCTGGGCGGTCGACCCGCAGCGCCCGGTCGTCACCGGGCGCGGTGGCCGGCGGCTGAGCCCGCGCGGGTCGTCCGCGGTCTGGCGGGAGACCGTCCGCGGCACCAGCCTGGCCTGGACGACCGGCGACCGTGACCTCGCCGCCGAGCTCTGGCGTTCGATCGCCGCCGTCCAGCTGCGTCACGCCGCGCACCTGGCCGAGCTCAACGCCGAGCTCTCGGCCCGCAACGCCGACCTGGACGCGTTCAGCCACGCGGTCTCGCACGACCTCAAGGAACCGCTGCGCGGCATCGCCAACTACGCGACGTTCGTGCTCGAGGACGCCGACGAGCGCCTCGACGACGAGTCACGCCGACGCCTGACCACCATCCAGCGCCTCGCCGGGCGGATGAACGACCTGCTCAACGGCCTGCTCGACTTCGCCCAGCTCGGTTCGGCCGCGGTCACCGCCCAGCGCGTCGACATGGAGCGCGTCGTCGACGACGCGCTCGAGACGCTCGCCGCCCGCCTGGCCGGGACGCCGGTCCGGATCGTGCGCCCCCGGCCGCTGCCGCCGGCCGGTGGCGACCCCGTCCTCGTCCTCGACGTGCTGGTGAACCTGCTGTCCAACGCGATCAAGTACGGCGGCGACCGGATCGAGATCGGGGCCGAGAACGGCGCCTACTACGTCCGCGACAACGGCATCGGCATCGACCCGCTCTTCCACGGCGAGATCTTCAAGATCTTCCGCCGCCTGCACGCCCGCGGCGGCCCCTACGAGGGTGCCGGTGTGGGCCTCGCGGTCGCGCGCCGCATCGTCGAGCGGCACGGCGGTCAGATCCGCGTCGACTCGCGGCCGGGCCGTGGCAGCACGTTCTGGTTCACGCTTCCGCCTTCGTCAGCCAGTACGTGACGGTCCGCGCGAGGCTCTGCTGGAGCAGCTGGAAACTCAGCGGCTTGACGAGATAACCGCTGGCCCCGGCCTCGAACGCCCGGTCGACGTCACCCGAGCGCGTCGACGAGGTGAACACGACGATCGGGATCTCGGCGAACTCCGCGCGCTCGCGCGCCGCCTGCAGCGCGGCCTGCCCGTCCAGGCCCGGCATGTTCAGGTCGAGCAGCACCAGCGCCGGGCGCCCGGAGGCGCTCAGCCACGGCACCAGCTCCCCGCCGCTGGACACGTGCTCGACCCGCACGGCCGGGTGCGTGACCCGCAGCGCCCGGCGGACCGCTTCGACGTCCTCGTCGGAGTCCTCGACCAGGAGCACGACGTCATTCACCACGAGCCCCGACCCCCTCGTCCCGCGTCAGCATGCCCTCGGCGTCCGGGGCCCGCAACCGGGCCGCGAGGATGGCGACGTCGTCGGCCGCCGAGCGTCGGTACGCGGTGACCGCGGCACGCACCCGCTCCACCGTCTCGGCGGCGCTCGACCCCGGGGCGGCGGCCAGCTCGGCGGCCAGCCGGTCCTCGAACAGCCCCGCCGGGCCCCTGGCCTCGGTCACCCCGTCGGTGTACAGGAACAGCGTGTCGCCGACGCCGAGCCGGATCGGCACGTCCTCGGTCCGCAGCTGCGGGAACACGCCGAGCAGCTGGCCGTTGCGGCCGCACTCGGTCACGGTGCCGCCGGCCTCGATCCGGTACGGCAGCGGATGCCCGGCGCTGGTCACGGTGCCGGTGGCGCCGCCGTCCACCGGGGTCAGCGAGACCACCAGCACGGTGCAGAACTGGGCCAGGTTGCCCTCGTCGCGGATCGAGCGGTTGAGGCGGGCCAGCGCGTCCGCGGGCGACCAGCCCTCTTCCAGCAGCAGCCGCAGCGTGTGCCGGGAGAGGCCGTTGAGACCGGCCGCGCTCGCGCCCCGCCCGCACACGTCGCCGACGACGAGCGCGAACGCCCCGCCCGGCTGCCGGACCACGTCGTAGAAGTCGCCGCCGACGTCGAGCGAGACGTCGGCGACCTCGTACGCGGCGGCGAACTCGAACTGCGGCGTGCGGGGGAGGGTGGGGGGCAGCAGCCGCCGCTGCAGCGCGATGACGTTGTCGCGGCGCTGGCGGTGCAGCAGCGCGTTGTCCACCGCGAGCGCGACCCGGCGCCCCAGGTCGTCCACGAACCCGACGTCGAGCATGCGGCTGTCGGCGCCGAGGCGGTCACGGGCCAGCCACAGCCCGCCGAAGACCCGGCCACGCGCCCGCAGCGGCACGAGCACGCCGTCCGCGTAGCGCGCGGGCAGCCCGTCGGCGCACACGCACTCGACGCCGGACTCGATCGGCGTGCCCGAGCGCAGCACCTCGTCGACCCGCTCGACGAGCGTCGGGCAGCCCGGCACGTGCGCGCGCAACGCCCGCTCCTGGGCCACGTCGAGGTGGGCGGCGGCCACCAGCCGCGGTCCGCCGTCGTCGCGCAGGTAGACCAGGCAGGCGTCGGCCACCGCGGGCACCATCATGCGTGAGACGCGCAGGAACGTCTCGTCGACCTCGTGGCTGGAATCCAGCTCGAGCGAGATCGCGGCGAGGAACGCCAGCCGGGCCTGGGCGTCGACCTGTGACCGGAGCTCGTCCTCCGCCCGCCGCAGGCGGGCGCGCAGATCCTCGGACACCCGGAGAGCGTAACGCCCGGTCCGCGACCGCCCACCGACCGGGCGCGCGCCCGGATCACGACGCGCGGCGGCTCCGGGCCAGCACGGCCGCACCGGCCAGCGCGAGCACCGCGACGACGCCGGAGACCGCCCACGGCAGCCAGGACGTCCCGCCCCCGTCGGTGCTCCGCTCGGCCGCGGCCGGGCTCGCCGACGGCACCTGCGCGACGGCGGGCCCACTGGTGGGCGCCGCGCTGGGGGGCGCGCTCGGCGACGGCGCCGCGGGCACGTCCGCGGTGAAGCGGAACACGCCCTGCTTGGGGTGCCCGTCGGCCGAGACGATCCGCCACGCCACCGTGTACTCGCCCGTGACCAGCGGTTTCACCGGTTGGGTCAGCGTCGTGTCGACCGCGTCGGGCTTCCCGTCGCTGTACGCGACGCCGTCCGGCCCGGTGACCACGACCGTGCTGAAGTTCCCGCGGATCACCTCGCCGAACGTCAGCGTGACGGCCTCCGGCGCGCTCGTCACCGTGCTGCCGGCCTTCGGGGAGCTGCCCTCCAGGTCCGAGTGGGCCCGGGCCGGCGGCGCGACCAGCAGCGCCAGCACCCCCACGAGGAGCACCAGCGCCGCACGCACCGGCGGCCGGCGGCGAGGGTTCACGCGAGCAGACGCTCGCCGATCCACCCCCCGTCCGCGCAGCCGGGCGGAATCGCGAAGACGGCCGATCCGATCGGAGTGATCCATTGGTTCATCAGGTCCTGTTCGGCGAGGCGCTGCTGGATCGGGAGGAACTGCGTCGCGACGTCGGCTTGGAACGACGCGAAGATCAACCCGCTGTCCGGAACTCCGGCGGCGTCCGGCTCGCCGTCGTAACTGTAGGGACGTCGCAGGATGCGCATCCGTTCATCGCTGACGTGCGCGCGGGTGACGTGCGAGAAGTCCGGCATCACCGGCAGCCCGGACTCCCCGACCGCGCTGAAGTCGGGTTCGTCGTGCTCCTCGGTGCCGGTCAGCGGCGCACCCGAGTCGAGCCGGCGCCCGGTGACCAGCTCCTTGTCGGTGCGCGACAGCTTGTCCCAGGTCTCGATCTCCATCCGGATCCGGCGGAGCACCATCGTCGTGGTGTCGCCGCTCCAGACCGCCGGGTCGTCGGGCTTCGGGTTGACCGTGCCGTCGAGCTGACCCATCAGGTTGCGGTGGGTCGCGCCGTCGGCCTCGACGCCGCGGCCGCGCCGGAAGCCGCGCTGCACCCAGCGGACGGCGGCGAACGGCCGGGTGTCCTTGATGAGCATGCGCTGGGCGTGGGCGACCGTCGTCGGGTCGTCGGCGCAGACCTGCAGGAGCAGGTCACCGCCGGTCCAGCGTGGTTCGAGCCGGTCGATCGGGAACGCCGGCAGCGCGGTGACCGCGGGCGCGAGACCGGCGGCCGCGTAGAGACCGGGCCCGAACCCGACCGTGACCGTGAGCCGCGCCGGGATCGCCGCCAGGTCGGCCTCGGTGTCGCCGAGCGCCGGCCGGCCCTGGGTCAGCCGGGCCGCGTCGTCGGTGAGCAGCCGCAGCAGCCGGCCGAGCGCGTCCCGGTCGGTGCCGGGCGCGAGCGTGAACCCGAGGAACGACGCGAACGCCTGCGGGGGTGTGTCGATGCCGGCCTGCCGCGGGCCGTGGAACGGCACGGTCTGGCGGCCGAAGTCGGCCGGTTCGGGGCGCGCGGCGGGCCGGTCGGCGGGGGAGGACGCAGTGACGGCGGTGGCGGAGGGGGGGNCCCCCGCCGCACCGCCGGTGAGCAGGCCCCGCCTGCTCACCGTGGGGCGGCGAGGACTCATTCGTGCATGTCCATGCCGCCGTCGGGGGCGTAGCTCTCCTCGGCCCCCGAGTACGGCTTCGCGACCGCGGTGAACGGCACCGTGCTGCCGTCGGCGAGCGTCAGCGTGAACGCGACCTCGTCACCGGCACGCACCGGCGACGTCAGGTCCATGAACATCAGGTGGTCGCCGCCCGGCGAGAGCTCGTGCGTGCCCTTGGCCGGCAGCACGAAGCCGCCCTCCTTGGGCCGCATGATCATCGCGCCGTCCTTCATCGTCATCTCGTGCAGCTCCATCGCCGAGACGTCCGAGGACGCGCCGACGATCGTGAGCGGCTCGTCGGTGGTGTTGACCAGGGTGCCGAACGCGGCGGTCATGCCCTGGTCGGCGGCCTTGATCCACGGGTCGGTGATCGTGATCGCGGCCGCGGGCGCCGCCGACGACGCCGGGGCCGCGGGCTTCCCGGCCGACGCCGTGGTGGCGGTGGAATCGCCGCTGCAGCCGGTGGCCAGCAGGGCCAGCGTCAGGCCGAGCGCGGGCAGGACGGACGCACGACGGGTGCGCAAAGACATGGGTGTGCCCTCTCTGGGCGGGTGGAACGGAACACGGGCGCACAGCCGTGATCCACCCGGACGAGCCCCGACCGCCGGCACGGGCCGGCGGGATCAGGTCAGCGGGCGGTCACGGCGAGGGCCGGGGGAGGCCCTCGCCGGACGACGCTGCGTAGCCACGTGGGCTCGGGCAGCGCGGGTGCGAGGTCGGCCAGGCGCGCCCGGGTGCAGCGACGCGGAGCCGGTGCCGACAGCCGCCGGGCCGCCAGCGCGAACAGCAGCCCCAGCCGGGGCAGACGGTGGGCGAGCCGGCGCACCAGCCGCCAGAGCGCGACCTCGCCGGCGTGCAGCCAGAGCGCGGTGAGCCCACCGGCGACGACGTGTGCGGTGAGCATCGCACCGGGGGCCGGCATCGCCATCGTGTGCCCGGCACCGGCCGGGACCAGCGTGAACAGCGCGTGCAGCGCGGCCTGCGTGACCGCGAGCGCGCCGGCGATGAGCGGCAGGCCGCGCTGCCGGCCGGTGAGCACGATCGCGAGCGGCACGACCAGCCCGGCCCCGGCGACCAGGGCGATCAGCGGGGGAAGATCCCCGTGGGCCCAGGTGTGCAGCGTGGCGGACAGGCTCAGGCAGACGAGCACGAAGACCAGGGCGCGCGCTTCGCGCAGGATCCCCGGCACCGTCATGCCGCGCATTGTGCCAGACCGGGCCTGGCCGGGTTGATGCACCATGGGGCGATGCGGTTACCGGGGCGGCGGCTGTCCACTCTGTACGTGGCCATCGGAGCGGCGCTGCTCCTGGCCGGGTCCGCCGTGCTGTACCCGGTCAGACACGTGGACGGTTTCGCGACCGAGCTGCGGATCAACCTCGGCTCGAACCTCATCGACCTGGTGCTCGCCGTGCTCGTGCTGCAGCCGCTGGTGCTCACGCTCAACCGCAACGCGGTGCGGTGGCGCAACCGGCTCGACTACCGCGAGGTCGTCCGCAGCGTGGGCCGGGCGCGCGACCACGTCGAGATCTGGAAGTACTGGACCGGGTTGCTCGAGCCGGCGCACGCGGCCTCGTTCGCCGACGCGGTGCGCGTCGCGCTCGACCGGGGCGTGCGGTTCCGGATCATGCTCACCGACCCGTCGTGCCCGGACGCCGCCCGGCGGGCGAACCAGGTCGCGCCGACCGACGCGGTCGCGCTGATGCGCGAGAACATCGAGCGGCTCGACGAGATCCGGCGTGACCTGCCGCCGCGGCACGCCGCGCTGTTCGAGGTGCGGATCAGCTCGGTGGGCCCGGCGCACGCGGTGTACCGGGTCGACGACTGGCTCTCCTACGGGCTGTTCCGCAACCGCCGGGTGAGCGAGAACTACCAGCGTGAGGTGCGGGTGCACGGGGACCTCGGCGCGCTCGCGCTGGAGGCGTTCGACAACCGCTGGAACGGCGCCGGGCTCCGCGGGATCGACGAGCACTACCGGCTCGCGGTGCGGACGCCGGGGCCGACCGCGCCCCTCGAGCTCGAGTACGTGGTGCTCGACGGCGAGACGTGGGTCGACGCCGGGGCGCTGCGCATCGGGCACGAGCTGTCGATCGTCGCCGACGGAGCGGTGCCGTACGTGCTCGCCGACGCCGGGCCGGACACGCGTGACCGCGCGGCCGCGCTGTTCGCCGACAAGTACGGGCCGGAGCGCTCGCCGGCGCTGTTGCGCCTGGTGGCCCCGTGACGGTATGTACGATCGTACACATGGAGAACGATGGTCGCTCGATGCGCGAGCGCATGCTGGCCGGTGACCTCTACCTCGCCGACGACCCGGAGCTGGCCGAGGAGAGCCTGCGCGCGCTGGAGCTGATGGACGCCTACAACGCCACCTCGGCGCGCCGGCCCGACGAGCGGCGCCGGCTGCTTACGTCGCTGCTGGGCGCGGTCGGGGAGGGCACCGAGATCCGGCCGCCGCTGCGCGTCGACTACGGTCGCCACCTGCGTGTCGGCGCGCGCACGTTCGCGAACTTCGGCCTGGTCGCCCTCGACGTCGCACCGATCACGATCGGCGACGACGTGCAGATCGGTCCGAACGTGCAACTGCTGACCCCGACCCACCCGGTCGAGCCCGGACCGCGCCGGGACAAGTGGGAGGCCGCGAAACCGATCACGATCGGCGACAACGTGTGGCTCGGGGGAGGGGTGATCGTGCTGCCCGGCGTCACGATCGGCGCCAACACGGTCGTCGGCGCCGGCGCGGTCGTCACCCGCGACCTGCCCGCGGACGTAGTCGCGGTCGGCAACCCGGCCCGCGTGGTGCGGACCCTCGGATGACCGAACGCGTCCCCACCCCGCGGCGGGTGCGCCGGCACGACCCGGGGCGGCGCGACCGGCTGATCGACGCCGCCCTGGTGGTGCTGGCCGAGAAAGGCGTCGCCGCCACCACGCACCGGGAGATCGCGCGCGTCGCCGACGTGCCGCTCGGATCGATGACCTACCACTTCACCTCGCTCGACGAGGTGCTCACCGAGGCGTTCACCCGGCACGCCGGCACCGTCGCGGCCGTGTTCGACGAGCGCCTCTCGGCCGCCACCGACCGGGCCTCCGCGATCGAGGCCGTGATCACGCTGGTCCGCGACGACCTGCTCGGCTCCTCAACGGACCTCGTGCTCACCGTCGAGCTCTACGTCGCCGCCGCACGCAACCCGGCCCTGCGCGCGGTCACCCAGGCCTGGATGCAGCGCAGCCGCGACGCGCTCGAACGGCACTTCGACCCCACCACGGCGCGCGAGCTCGACGCCCTCATCGAGGGACTGGTGCTGCACAGCGCGCTCTCCACCGACCCGATGACCCCGGCGCAGATCCGCCACGCCGTCGAGCGCTACGCCCGCTGACCACCCGGCCCAAAATAACAAGCCCAGACGCACCCGCTCACTCCAGCAACGACGCGAGCCGCCGCCAGGCCGGGGACTCCTCGGCCACCGAGTTCGCGGCCAGCGCCGCGATCGAGAGGTCCGCGTCGCCCGGGTCCTCGGCCGGTCGTTCCGCCAGCCAGGCCCGGGTCCGCGCGGCCAGGCCCGGCAACCGCGGGTCGTCGGCGTCCCAGCCGAACGCCGCGTCGTACTCCCGGTAGAGCGCGCTGAACCCGGGGTCGTCGAGCAGCGCGGTCTTCTCGTCCACCCACCGGTCGGCGGTCTCCGGCGACACCGCGCGCAGCAGGATCCACACGTCCCGCTCGGAGGTCACCGACCGCTCGCTGATCCCGAGCGCGCGCAGGCGCCGCAGGTACTCGTCGCACCGGGCCGGCACGAACAGCCGGTCGCCGCTCTCCAGCCGCGCGATCTGCGTCCGGGCCCGCTGGAGCTGGGCGATGCGTGCCTCGAGCGACCGGTCGATCTCGGCCACCGCGGCACGCAGCTGCCCGGCGTCGGCCGCGAGCAGTTCCTCGACCCGGGCGAGCGGCACGCCGGCGTCGGCAAGGGTCTTGATCTTGACCAGCGCGATCGCGTGGGCGGCGCCGTACCGGCGGTAGCCGGACGCGTCGCGTCCGGGCTCCGGCAGCAGGCCGCGCGCGTGGTAGTGACGCACGGCCTTGATCGTGACCCCCGCGTAGTCCGCGAGCTGGCCGATCGTCAGCAGGTCCATGGGGGAAGCCTCTCAGTGCACCCGGCGGCTCAGCCGGCCGCCCGCGTTGCGGTGCTCGCCGTGGTAGGACACCAGCAGTTGGCGCGTGTAGCCGAGCGGGCGGTCCAGCGGCAGCCCTTCGGGGGCGAACAGCCCGGGCCCCACCGGCACGTACCGCATCGGCGGGAACGGGAACCGGCCGCCGGCGAAGCCGGTGAAGATGCGCTCCTGCGACGCGTCCGCGGGCTCGTAGGTGACGGTCTCCTCCAGTGCGCCGCCGACGACGCGGACGTCGACACGCAGCTGGTTCGAGCGGTAGGTGCCGGCGTACGGGGTGAGGTCGTGCGGGTGTTCGGACACGGTGAGCCGGTCGGTCTCCGGGAGCAGGCCGAGGAGCAGGTCCTCGTGGAGCGCGAGGGCCTGCGGGGCGTTGCCGTACGCGACGAACACGAGGTCCAGGGACGGGGCGACGGCGAGCACCGCGACGCCGCCGGGGGAGGCGCCGGTCATCGAGAGCACGGTCGTGTCGCCGTGCCGCGCCAGCAGCCAGCCGAGGCCGATCGGTGACGTGTTCGGGGTGCCGAGGTCGGCCGAGACCGTGCGCATGGCCGCGGCGGATCCGGCCGAGAGCAGCGGCCCGCCGTCGTCGAGGTGGGCCCGGCCGAACGCCAGCAGGTCGGCGACGGTGCCGATCGGGGTGCCGCCGGCCGGCCCCCAGGTGTCGGGCAGCATGAACATCCCGGTACGCCGCGGGATGCCGTCCTCGCCGGGGAAGTGCCCGACCGCGGTCGGGCGCAGGATCGCCTCCGCCGCCGACGTGCTCGCCGTCGCCATGCCCGCCGGTCGGTAGATCGCGTCGGCCAGCAGGTCGGGGTAGGTGCGCCCGGTCGCCACTTCGAGCAGGCGCCCGGCGACGATCATGCCGCCGTTGGAGTAGCTGACGAGCTCGCCGGGCGCGAAGAGCGTCCCGCATTCGCGGGGAAGCCTCCGGACGTACTCCGCGAGGGCGCCCGGGCCGGTGGCGTCGGGGAAGAACAGGTCGGCGTCGATGCCGCTGGTGTGGTTGAGCAGGTGCCGGACCAGGATGCCGGGCGGGAGTCCCGGCAGGTGGTCCGCGACCGGCTCGTCGAGCCGCAGGGTGCCCCGTTCGACCTGCTGGAGCACGAGCGTCGTGGTCATGATCTTGGTGACCGAGCCGAACAGGAAGCCGGTGTCGCCGGTCATCGGGGCGCCGGTCGTCACGTTGGCGACGCCGTGGGTGAGCGTGGTCGTCGTGCCTCCCTGGTAGACACCGAGGACGTAACCGGGGACCTGATCGGCGTCGCAGAACGCCGAGATGGTTTCGCGCATGGCCAGAGCCTCCGGGGTTGCCCCTGGGTCAAGGTCAACCCCCGACTCTTTTGTTTACGCATGCACCGAAAATTTCAGAAGGTCACGACGGTGTAACAGTCTGGGTAGATACTGACAGCGCTGCGCCGGGCCGAGCGGGTGGTGGAGTCGCCATGCACATACGCAGGATCCACATCGTCGGAATCATCGTCCTCGCTCTCGTCGCCGGCTGCGGCGCTCCCGACTTCACGTACGTGAAGAACTCGGGCCACAAGACGTACTTCAAGGTGCCGCACGGCTGGCACGAGACCGCCACGAAGTCGCTCGACGACGCGCTGAGCGGCACGAACACCGACTCGGTCGCCGCCGAGATGCGTGAGCAGTCGTGGTGGTCGGTCGCGTACGACGCCGCCGACACCCCGGCCGCCGACCACCTGGTCACCGTCGGGCTCACCGACGACCCGATCGTCTACGCGCGCGTCTCGCCGCTCACCGAGCAACAGCAGAGCAAGGTCTCGCTCGACCTGTTGCGTGACGCGTTCCTGCCGGTCACCCCGGCCGCGCGCGAGGCCGCGGCCGGTTCGCTCCCGCTCACCGGCTTCGAGCTGGTGCACAGCGAGGTGCTGACGCCCAGCGACGGGTTGCACGGCGTCCGGGTGATCTTCGACTACGAGCTGGCCAACGGTGTGCTGCACACGTTCGACCAGACCGCGCTCGTCGACAACGGCGGCACCATGCTCTACCTGCTGATCATCCGATGCTCGACCAGCTGTTACCGCGACCGGATCGACGAGCTCGACACGATCGCGACGTCCTTCACGGTGAGGAGCGACACATGACCACAGTGGAGGGCTTACGGCCGCCGGAGACCGGGCCGCGCGAGCAGGTGCGCACCACCCGCAAGAAGCTGCCCTTCTGGGACCGCGTCAAGTTCCTGCTGCTGTTCACGCTGGTGTGGTTCGCGCTGGTGTGGGCGGCGATGGCCGACAACCCGCTGCTGCCGTTCGCCGACGCCAACCGGCTGCAGCTGCAGAGCGGCACCGGCATCACGATCCTGGTGCTGGCCGGCGTCGAGGTGCTGCGCCAGCTGCACTACCTGGTCAGTGAGCACGCGTCCGGGTACCACCGGCTGTGGACGCACGGCATCTTCGGTGGCTTCGAGCGCACGTCGCACCGGCTCTTCTCCGACTGGACGCGCTTCCGCCTGATCCGTGTCTTCAAGTGGCTGCTGGTCCTGACGCTGCTGGCGGTCGTGCTCGCCGCGGTGCTCGACACCACGCCGCTGCTGGCGCTGTTCCAGGTCCCGGCGTTGCTGTGGCAGGCCGCGCCGATGTTCCTGCAGGTCGTGTTCATCCTGTTCATCGCCGTCGGGCAGTTCGTCGCGATCTTCTGGTTCCTCTCCCGCGGCGGCGTCGAGGTCTACTACCCCGACGACGTGAAGACCCGCTTCACCGACGTGTGGGGCCAGGACCACGTGCTCGACCGCGTCAAGGAGAACATCGTCTACCTGGAGAACCCGGAGGCGATCGAGTCCAAGGGCGGGTACGTGCCCGGCGGCATCCTGCTCTGGGGCCCGCCCGGCACCGGGAAGACGCTGATGGCCGAGGCGGTGGCCGGCGAGACCGGCAAGCCGTACGTGTTCGTCGACCCGGGCGCGTTCACCAACATGTTCATGGGCGTCGGCATCCTCAAGGTCAAGGCGCTCTTCCGCAAGCTGCGCAAACTCGCGCTGCGTTACGGCGGGGTCATCGTCTTCCTGGACGAGGCCGACTCGCTCGGCAACCGCGGCGCGCTGGCCCAGGGCGGCGGCGCGTTCCCGCGCGGCGGGATGTCACCGGCACCGTTCGCCGACGGGTGTCACGGCTTCTCGTACCTGTCCGACGACTCCCGGCTGCTGCTGACCCGGCAGGCCATGCGCAACGACGTGGCGCCGACGAAGGACAAGATCATCATGGGGGGCATGGGCGGGGGCGGCGCCGGCATGGGCACGCTGGAGGCGCTGCTCACCGAGCTGTCCGGCCTCAAGAAGCCCCGCGGATTCGTCAACCGGTACGTGCGCCGCGCACTGGGCATGCGGCCGAAGCCGCCGCCGAAGTACCGCATCCTCGTGATGATGGCGACGAACCTGCCCGAAGCGCTCGACGAGGCGCTGCTGCGCCCGGGCCGCATCGACCGCATCTACAAGGTCGGCTACCCCACCAAGGCCGGGCGGGTGCGCACCTACCAGGGTTACCTCGACAAGGTGAAGCACGAGCTGGACGCCGAGCAGATCGACAAGCTCGCCACGATCACGCCGTACGCCACCGGCGCCACGATCAAGGACATGGTCAACGAGGCGCTGATCACCGCGATCCGCGACGAGCGCGACACGATCACCTGGCGCGACATCATCCGCGCCAAGCAGCTCAAGGAACTCGGCCCGGCCGAGAACGTCGAGTACATCGAACGCGAACGGCACGCGGTGGCGGTGCACGAGGCCTGCCACGCGGTGGTCGCGTACCGCACGCGCCACCACATGGAGATCGACATCGCGACGATCGAGAAGGGCTCGGGGTACCTGGGCATGGTCGCGTCGATCCCGCCCGAGGACCAGTTCACGACGTGGCGCAGCCACTACGAGTCCGACATCTACGTGTCGCTCGCGTCGCTGGCCGGTGAGCGGATGTTCTTCGACGGCGACAGCTCGTCGGGGGTCTCCGGTGACCTGGAGTCGGCCACCGCGGTGGCGACGAACATGGAGGGCGTCTGGGGCATGGGCTCCACCGTGTCGTCGTACGCGTACTCGATGCAGCTGGGCACCGGCGCGCCCGGTGGGCCCGGCAAGGGTGAGGAGCTCAACGCCCGCAAGGCGCTCGCCGACCGCATCGAGGACAGCCTCGCCACGATGCTCGCCCGCACCGCGGAGATCCTCGCCGAGAACCGGGCGCAGGTGCTGGCGCTGGCGCACGCGCTGGAGACGCACAAGACGCTCACCGGTGAGGACGTCGTCGCGGTGCTGGAGGGGCGGCCGGGCCCGCTCGTCGACGGCTCGATCTACGCCGACGACGGGTTCACCTCGATGCTCGAGGAGTACCACCGGGCCGCGCTGGACGCCCACCGCAGCCACGGCAAGCTCACCGCGTCGCTGCCGCGGGACGCGCGGAACGAGCCGGTCGTCCTCGTCGAGGCGGCCACGTTCCCCGGCGACACGAGCGTCTGGCGCCGCCCCAACGGCGCCACTCCGAACGGCTCCGCCCCCAACGGCTCCACCCCGAACGGCACCCCTGACCTCGGGGGGTCCGACCGGCTGGACACCTGATCCACCGGGCCGGGCGGCTCAGGTGAGGGCCAACGACACCTCCCAGAGCCGCTCGGCGTTGGCCGGGTCCAGCGCGTAGGCGGCCACACCGGCGACCGTCACCGGCGTGCGCTCGGTGATCTCCACCGCCTCGGCGCAGTCCTCGAAGTACCGTCCCCCGACCCCGTCGAGCAGCGGCGAGGCCGCGAGCAGCACGGACGTGGCCGCACCCTGCTCGGGCGTCTTGAAGTGGACGCCGGCCGCGGCGAACCGTTCCCGCGCCAGCGCGATGTACTCGCTGCCCCCGACGTGGCGCTGCAACGCGGTGTGGATCCCACCGGGCATCAGCGCGTTCGCGACGATCCCGTCGTCGGCCCAGCGCCGGGTCGCCTCCACCGCGAACAGCACGTTCGCGGTCTTGGCCTGGCCGTAGGCGCCGAACGGGTCGTAGTCGCGGAACCGGTAGTCCAGGTCGTCGAACACGACCGGCGAGCGCAGGTGACCGCTCGAGCTCACCGACACGATCCGCGCGCCGTCCGCGGCCGCGAGCGCGCGGTGCAGCGCGTTGGCGAGCGCGAAGTGCCCCAGGTGGTTGGTGCCGAACTGCGTCTCGCGTCCGCCCGCGGTGCGGGTGAGCTCCTGGATCGCCATCACCCCGGCGTTGTTCACCAGGATGTGCACCGGCCCGGTCCAGGCGTCGGCGAACGCGGTGATGCTCGCCGGGTCGGCGAGGTCGAGCGGTGCGACGTGCACCGCGGGGTTGCCGGTGGACCGCCGGAGGTCGCCGGCGACCTCGTCCGCCGGGCCGGGGCGGCGCACCGCCAGCGTGACCTCCGCGCCGGCGAGCGCGAGGGCCCGGGCGGTCTCGACCCCGATCCCGGACGCGCCGCCGGTGACGATCGCCCGCTTCCCGCCCAGGTCGAGGCCGGCGACGACGTCCGCGGCGGTCGAGGCCGCGCCGAAGGGTGTGGTGATGCGTTCGGTCATGCCCCGATCGTCGACCTTCGAGCGCGCTCGAAGTCAAGCGCGGGTGGCGTCGGCGATGCCCTTGTGGGAGACGTGGGCGGTCAGGCCGCCGTCGACGGCGATCTCGGCGCCGTTGACGTAGCCCGACTCGTCGGAGATCAGGTACACCACGAGCGGCGCGACGTCCGCGGGTGTGCCGACCCGGCCGAGCGGGATCTCGCGCAGCGCCGCCGCGGCGAACGCGGGGGAGGCGTCCGCCATCAGCGGCGTGTCGATCAGCCCCGGCATCACCGCGTTGACGCGGACGCCTCGCGCGCCCAGCTCCATCGACGCGGTGCGGGTCAGGCCACGCAGGGCCCACTTGCTGGCGGTGTACGCGGCCGCGGCGTGTCCGCCCAGCGCCGCGACCGAGCAGACGTTCACGATCGACGACCCCGGCCCCATCAGCGGCGCCAACGCCTGGATGCCGAGCAGCGGCCCGGTGGCGTTGACCTCGATCGCCCGGTGCCAGGCGTCGAGCGGCACGTCCGGCAGCCGGTCACGCGCCGCCACCCCGGCGTTGTTGACCAGCCCGTCGACCCGCCCGTGGACGTCGCCGAGCTCGGCCGCCAGCGCGGCCCACCCGTCGGCCGAGGTCACGTCGAGCGTGCGGAACACCACCCCGGTGATGGCCTCGGCCGGATCACGGACGTCGGTGGCGATCACGGTGGCACCCGCACGGGCCAGGGCGGCCGCTTCGGCCGCCCCCTGCCCCTGCGCCGCCCCGGTCACGACCACGATCTTCCCCGCGCAGCGCCCGCCCGAACGGATCCTCATGACGCGAACGCTAGGACGCACCGGAGCGCTGCGGAAATGAGTAATCCGGATGGGTCCCATCGAGCGCGGCGATCCGCCGACCGCGATGGTCCAGGATGGTGCTGTGCCTCTGCGGGTCTTCCTGTCCCACACCGGTGAACTGGCGTCGTTCCCGGAGGGGCTCTCCTACGTCGACGCGGCGATCGAGGCGGTCGGCAAGGCTGGCCATGTGCCGGTCGACATGCGGTGGTTCCCCCCGGCCGACTCGTCCGCCGGTCGCGAGAGCTCCCGGGTGGTCCTGGACTGCGACGTCTACGTCGGGATCCTCGGTCACCGGTACGGATCGCCCGTTCCCGGCGACCCCGATGAGCGCTCCTACTGCGAGCTGGAGTTCGACACGGCCACCGAGGGTGGCTTGACGTGCTTGGTCCTCCAGCTCGACCTGGATGCTCCCGTCCCGGCGCGGTTCCACGAGGCGCCGACCGCCCACCGGCAGGAAGCGTTCCGGAAGAAGGCGCAGACCGGACGGGTCGCCCCCTCGTTCGACAGCCCGGCGCGGTTGAAGGAACTCCTCACCGATGCGTTACGCGCGATCGAGGCGCGCTCGCGTCCGATCCTGGCTCCGCACGCTCCGGCCGACGTGATCGACCGGCCCGAGCTGAGCGGATCGTTGGTCACCGCCCTGATCGAGGCGACCGTCGGCGTGATCGGGATCCACGGCGCGGGCGGGATCGGGAAGACGACGCTCGCGCAGCTCGTCTGCGGGCGCCCCGGGATCGCTGCGCGCTATCCGGGCGGGGTCCTCTGGGTGACGCTCGGCGAGCACCCGGCACCCGCGGACATCGCCGTGAAGGTGAACGACCTCGTGGCCCGGCTGACCGGAGACCGACCGTCCTTCGCCGATCCGGAACAGGCCGGATTGCATCTCGGTGAGGTGCTCACCCGGTACCCGGCTGTGTTGCTCGTCGTGGACGACGTGTGGAACGCCGTGGATCTCCAGCCGTTCCTCCACGGCCCGTCGACGGTCACGCGGCTGGTCACCACCCGCGACCGCAACGTCCTTCCACCGATGTCACGCCGCGTCCCGGTCGATCCGATGACCTCGGATCAGGCGCGGGCGCTCCTCGTCACCGGCGCGCTGGACGCGCTCGACGAAGCCTCGGTCGACCAGCTGATCGCCCTGACCGGCGGTTGGCCGTTGTTGCTCCGGTTGGTTCAGGGCATCCTCGATGCCGACATCCACGAGGGCGCCGAACCCCGGGCGGCCGCCGCGCGCCTCGCTGGGCAGATCGCCGCCGACGGCCCGGCGGTCCTGGCGTTGGAGGACGCCGACGACCGGCAGCACGCGTTCGACGCCACGATCCGCGCGAGCCTCGCGACGCTCGCGCCTGCTCGGCGGGCCCGGTACGCCGAGCTGGCGATCTTCGACGACGACACGGAGATCCCGCTCGACGTCCTCGAGCTGCTCTGGGGCGAGACGGGTCAGCTGACCCCCGACGAGTGCCGGCGGTTCGTGCGTACGCTGTCCGCCCGGTCGCTCGCGCTCTACCGTGCCGACCAGCAGACTCTGCGACTGCACGACGTTCTGCACGCCTACCTGCGGCACTCCTCCGAGCAGACCGCCGCGCACCTCGCCCTGCTGCGCGCCGCACGGACCCGGCTGACGCGCGACAGCGGGACCGCCGCGTGGTGGACGCTGCCCGCAGCGTCCGCCTACCTCCGCGCGCACGTCACCGTGCACCTGGTCGCCGCCGGGCAGGCCGATCAGGCGGGCGCGCTGGTCGAGCGCATCGAGTGGATGACCTATCGGCTGCGCCACGAGGGGCCCGGCGGGTTGCAGATCGATCTGGCCCGTGCCGGTCACCCTCGTGGTGGAGTGTTGTCGCAGGCGGTCGGCCAGAACGCGCACCTGCTCGTCCCCGCGGATCCACCGCAGAGTCTGGAGACGACGCTCCGATCCAGGCTCGACGGATATGCCGGGCTCGGGTCGCTGATCGCCGGGCAACCCGCGGATGCGGCGATGCCCCGGATCGCGAATCGCTGGCCGCTTCCCGACCGACCTGATCCGGCGCTCCTGCGCACTCTCACCGCCCACACCGGTCCGGTTCGCGCAGTGGCGGTGTCATCCGAGGGGACGCTGCTCGTGACCGGGAGCGAGGACGGCGCGGCGCTGGTCTGGGATGCGCGGCGGGGCGCCGTGACGCGCAGCTTGGACGGGCACTCCGGCGGGGTCCGGACGGTCGCGATCTCTCCGGACGGGACCTGGATCGCGACCGGCGGCGACGACAGGAAGATCCGGATCTGGGACGTTCGCACCGGAGATCTGCTGCGGACGTTGACCGGCCACCGGACCGCCGTGCAGGTGGTGGTGGTCTCACCGGACGGCAGCGGGATCATGAGCGGTAGCTCGGGTGGCACGGTCCGGATCTGGGACTCGGGCACCGGCGCGTTGCGGCGCACGCTGCCGGGCCGGTACGGCGCGGTGCGGGCGCTGGCGGTGTCGCCGGACGGCGCCTGGCTCGCGACCGCGGGCGACGACGCGAGCGTGCGCCGGTGGAACGCGGCGGACGGAACCCTCCTCGAGGTCCGCCGCGGACACGACGACGGAACTCTGGCGCTGGCCGTGTCGCCGGACGGGGAGTGGCTCGCGTCCGGCGGTAGGGACTGGTCGGTCCGGATCCGCGGGGTGCGGACGGCGCAGTCGAGGTGGGGGGTGAAGCATCAGGCACCCGTGCAGGCGATCACCTGGGCCGCCGGCGGTACACGTGTGGCCAGCGCGAGCAGCGACGGTGTGGTGCACGTCTGGGATCCCCGGCACCGGCGCGAAGTCCGGACCCTGACCGGACACACGTCCGCGGTCGGCGCGGCCGCGCTGTCACCGGACGGCAGGCTGCTGTTCACCGCGAGCCACGACCGGACCGTCCGGGTGTGGAACCCGGACGCCGGGACGCCACGGATCAGTGACGAGCGCCATCCGGGCCGGGTCTACGCGGTGGCGCTGTCCGCGGACGGGACTCGTGTCGTGACCGGTGGGGGCGACGGACGCGTACGGATCTGCGACGCCCGGACCGGCGCGATCGCCTCCACCCTGGCCGGTCATCTGAATCGTGTGAACACCGCGGCGATCTCCCCGGGAGGCGGGTGGATCGTCACCGCGGACCACGACGGGACGATGCAGGTCTGGAACGCGCCCCGGCAGACCCATGTCCGGACTCTGACCGGTCACCGGGGGCACGTCCACGCGGCGGCGTTCACCCCGTCCGGTACGCGGATCGTGACCGGCGGCGCGGACACGACGGTGCGGATCTGGGACGTCCACAGCGGCGCCAAGATCCGTGCCCTGACCGGCCACACGCGCCGCGTGTACGGTGTCGCCGTTTCGCCGGACGAGCGCTGGATCGTCTCCGTCGGCCACGACGGGATCGCCCTCGTCTGGGATCTGCGGACCGGAGAGCGTCTGCGGACCCTCGACGGGCACACCGGCCCGGTGACCGCGGTCGGGGTCGCGCCCGACGGCACCTGGATCGTCACGGCGAGCGGCGACCGGACCGTCCGGCTCTGGGATGCCGACACCGGCGACCTCCGCCGCACGCTGGACGGCCACGCCGGCCCGGTGAACGCGGTGGCGGTCGCGCCGGACGGGAGGTGGATCGCCTCCGCGAGCAGCGACCGGACCGTCCGGATCTGGGATCCGGCGGCCGGTCGCGGTCTGGTGCACGTCCGCGTCGACGGGCCCCTCTTCTCGGTCGCGGTCGGCGCGGACGGTCTCGTCGCGGCCGGTGGCGCCGCCGGCCTCTACGGCTTCGAGTACTACCCGCCCACGTAGCCGGCGAGGTGTTCGCCGGTCAGGGTGGAGCGGGCGGCCACCAGGTCGGCGGGGGTGCCCTCGAAGACGACGGTGCCGCCGTCGTGGCCGGCGCCGGGGCCGAGGTCGATGATCCAGTCGGCGTGGGCCATCACGGCCTGGTGGTGCTCGATGACGATCACCGACTTGCCCGCGTCGACGAGCCGGTCGAGCAGCCCGAGCAGGTTCTCGACGTCGGCCAGGTGCAGGCCGGTGGTCGGCTCGTCGAGGATGTAGATCCCGCCCTTGTCGCCCATCTGGGTGGCCAGCTTCAGCCGCTGCCGTTCCCCGCCGGAGAGCGTGGTGAGCGGCTGCCCGAGGGTCAGGTAGCCCAGGCCCACGTCGGCGAGGCGTTCGACGATCTTGTGCGCGGCCGGGAGTTTGCCGCCGCCGTCGGCGAAGAACCCGGCGGCCTCGGCGACCGGCATCCCGAGCACCTCGCTGATGTCCTTGCCGCCGAACGTGTACTCGAGCACGTCGGCGGAGAAGCGTTTGCCCTCGCACACCTCGCAGACGGTCGCGACACCGGCCATGATCGCCAGGTCGGAGTAGATGACGCCGGCGCCCTTGCAGTTCGGGCACGCGCCCTCGGAGTTCGCGCTGAACAGGGCCGGCTTCACCCCGTTGGCCTTGGCGAACGCCTTGCGGATGGGTTCGAGCAGGCCGGTGTAGGTGGCCGGGTTGCTGCGCCGGGAACCGCGGATCGGCGTCTGGTCGACGGCCACCACGCCCTCGCGGCCGGCCACCGAGCCGTGGATCAGCGAGCTCTTGCCCGACCCGGCCACGCCGGTGACGACGACCAGCACCCCGAGCGGCACGTCGACGTCGACGTCGCGCAGGTTGTGCGTGGACGCGCCCCGGACCTCCAGCGTCCCGGTGGGGGTACGCACCGACGGCTTCAGCGACGCCCGGTCGTCGAGGTGGCGACCGGTGAGCGTCCCGCTGCTGCGCAGGCCGGACACCGTGCCCTCGAACATCACCTCGCCGCCCCCGGTGCCCGCGCCCGGCCCGAGGTCCACGACGTGGTCGGCGATCGCGATCGCCTCCGGCTTGTGCTCGACGACGAGCACCGTGTTGCCCTTGTCGCGCAACTGCAGCAACAGGGTGTTCATCCGCGCGATGTCGTGCGGGTGCAGCCCGATGGTCGGTTCGTCGAACACGTACGTGACGTCGGTGAGCGACGACCCGAGGTGCCGGATCATCTTCGTGCGCTGCGCCTCGCCGCCCGACAGCGTGCCCGACGGCCGCTCGAGCGAGAGGTAGCCGAGTCCGATCTCGACGAACGAGTCGAGCGTGTGCTGCAGCGTCGCCAGCAGCGGAGCCACCGACGGGTCGGACAGGCCGCGCACCCACCCGGCCAGGTCGGTGATCTGCATCGCGCACGCGTCGGCGATGTTGATGCCGTCGATCGTCGACGACCGGGCCGCCTCGTTGAGCCGCGAGCCCCCGCACTCCGGGCACGTCGTGAACGTCGCGACCCGCTCCACGAACGCGCGGATGTGCGGCTGCAGCGAGTCGATGTCCTTGGACAGGTACGACTTCTGGATCGAGGGGACGAGCCCGGAGTAGGTCAGGTTGATGCCGTCGATCTTGACCTTCGTCGGCTCCCGGTAGAGCAGGTCCTGCAGTTCCTTCTTCGTGTAGTCCCTGATCGGCTTGTCCGGGTCGAAGTAGCCGACGCCCCGGAAGATCCGCCCGTACCAGCCCTCCATGCTGTAGCCGGGGATCTTGATCGTGGACTCGTTCAGCGACCGGTCCTCGTCGTAGAGCGCCGAGAGGTCGATGTCGTTGACCGAACCGCGCCCCTCGCACCGCGGGCACATCCCGCCGGTGACCGAGAACTCCCGGCGTTCCTTGACGGTCTGCCCGCCCTTGGTGACGGTCACCGCGCCGGCACCGCTGATCGACGCGACGTTGAACGAGAACGCCTGCGGTGAGCCGATGTGCGGCTGCCCGAGCCGGCTGAACAGGATGCGCAGCATCGCATGGGCGTCGGTGGCGGTGCCGACGGTGGAACGCGGGTCGGCGCCCATGCGTTGCTGGTCGACGATGATCGCGGTGGTGAGGCCCTCCAGGACGTCGACGTCGGGCCGCGACTGGGTGGGCATGAAGCCCTGGACGAACGTGCTGTAGGTCTCGTTGATCAGCCGCCGGGACTCGGCGGCGATCGTGTCGAACACCAGCGAGCTCTTGCCCGACCCGGAGACGCCGGTGAAGACGGTCAGCCGTCGTTTGGGCAGCTCGACGCTGACGTCCTTCAGGTTGTTCTCGCGGGCTCCGTGCACGCGGATGACGTCGTGGGTGTCGGCGACAGCAGGCGTTCTCGAGGACATGCCCGCGATCGTTGCACGTTCCCGCCGAGGCAAACGATTGTTCACTTCACCGCGATGGCGTTCGCGGGAGAGCCGACACCCCCGATGAGGTGCAGGGGCTTGCAGGTCAGGAAGAAGTCGTAGCGACCGTCGGCGGCGCAGTCGGCGGCGAGCTCGTCGAGCTTCCACATCTCGCCCATCGCCATTCCGAGCAGCGCGATCAGCGGCCGGTGGAGCATGCCGTCGTGGTTGACGCCCCGCTCCGGCGGGCGCGCGCCCGGGATCCGGAAGTCCGACTCGACCACCGGATCGGCCTCGACCGCCAGGTTGTCGGACGCGACGAGCGCGATCTCGTGGTCCCAGAGCCAGCGCACGACCTCGCGGCGCTGGGCCAGCCCGGGCGACAGGTTCTTGATCCGGGCCCGGTCGTCGGCCGGCGCGGCGAGGTAGTGCTTCGCCCACCCGGTGTGCAGCAGCAGGATCTCCCCGCCGGAGAAGGTCACGCCCTGCGCGTCGGCCACCGCGTCGAGCGTCGCGGCGTCGAGCGGAACGGTCTTCTCGAGGTCGTAGTCCGGCCCCGGGTAGTACCGCTCGACGTCGAGCAGGACCCCCCGCCCGGCGATGCCGGTGGAGGCCCAGACGTGGATCCCCAGGTCGGTGGAGGGCGGGTCGTTGTCGGCCGGCGACCGCCCGTTGTAGAAGCCGTGCGCGGGGTGTCCGATGTGGCGCAGCGAGTCCACCTGGGACGTGGACTGCAGGTAGAACGAGTCGATCCAGTCGTCGCGGTGGAACTCGTTGTTCGCGAACACGTGGTGCCGCGTCGCCGGCCGCGTGCCGGTGGGGTACGGCTCGAACGCGTTCACCGGGTAGTCGAGCCCGAACTGCGTGCCGGTGCGGATGAGCCGCGCCGCGGCGGCCACCCGCTCGGGCGTCAGGAAGTTGATCGTGCCCCGCTGGTCGTCCCGGCCGAAGTACTCCCAGCTGGAGTAGGGCGGTTCGGCCGATGCCAGGTCGTCATACTTCGGCGGCACGGGCAGCTCCTAGTTCGTCGCTCAGCCCCCCGGCGGTGGCCAGGAGGTGTTCGAGCGCGGGGGACAGGTCGGGGATGTCGCCCGCCGAGAGGATCGCCACGGTCGCGCACAGACCGTTGGCGTCGAAGATCGGCGCGGCCACCGCGGTGGGACCCCCGGGCGGCCGGACGAAGCTGAAGCCCTGCTCGCGGGCCGACCGAACGTCCGCCTCCAGGCGGACCCGTTCGACCGGGGACAGGTCCGCGAGCAGGTCCTCGGTGGCCGACGCGTCGGCGTGGGCGAGGAACAGCCGGGTCTGCGCGGCGGTGACGTCGAGCTTCGTCCCGGGAAGCACGGTCATCACCACCACCCGGCTGGTGTCCTCTTCGACCAGCGCGACGATCGGGCCGTGCGCGCCGGCGACGCTGAGCACCGCCGTCATCCGGACGGCGGTCCTCAGCTTCTGCAGGTGGGGACGGGCGATCTCGACGACCCGCTGACGCCCCAGGGCCAACGCCCCGAGGTCCAGCATCAGCGGCCCGAGCGCGAACGTGCCGCGCCGGGTGCCGCGCTCGAGGATGCCGGCCTGGACCATCGACGTGCAGTACCGGTACGCCGTCGTGCGGTTCAGCCCGGTGCGGTCGGCGACGTCGGACGCCGACAGTTCCGGGACTCTGGGCCCGAAGAGCGCACAGATCTGACCGACGCGGGTGACCGCCTGGATGTCGGGGGTCGAGACATCACTCGGGTCTGAGTTCGCCATGTTCTGTCCTAGCCTACGAGCCAGTTGTTGACCTGCGTGTTGACCTGATCGAAGTTCTTCGAGTACCAGTCGACGTCCTGCTGGACGACCTTCCCGGTGTTCTGCGGACCGGCCACCTGGACCTTCTGCGCGTTCTCCGACAGTGTGGCCTTCGCGGCCGTGTTGATGGGCTGTGTCCCCAGGGCCTCGGAGATCGCTTCGACCGACTGTGGAGAAACGACGGTCTCGATGAACCGGCGCGCGGCCTCCTTGTTCGGCGACCCCTTCGGGATCGCGAACGCGTTCAGCGCCGTGACGGTCACGTCCCAGGTGACGGTGATCTTCGTGCCCGAGTTCATCAGCGGCACCAGGCGCGAGTCCGGGAGGATGAACATGTCCACCTGACCGGCGCCGACGGCCTGCTGCAACGCACCGACGTTCGGCGCGAACGTCGTCTGGCTGCGGATCGTGTCGAGCTTCTTCAGCGCCCGCGGCACGTCCAGCGGGTACATCTTCTCCGGTGCGACGCCGTCGCCGAGCAGCGCGTACTCCAGCACGCCGTTCTGGATGTTGGTGAGCACCCCGCGCTTACCGGGGAACTTCTTCACGTCGAAGAAGTCCGCGACCGTCTTCGGGGCCTTGGCCGCGTCCGGGAAGGCGTCGGTGCGGTAGGCGATCGGGTTCGCGTTGATCCAGTTGCCCAGGTAGCACTTGCCGACCGTGCCGTCGACCAGGTTGTTCTTCTCCGCCAGGTCGGAGAAGTCGAGCTCCTCGAACAGGGTGCCGCAGTTCTGGGTGGCGGCGGCCGGCGCCACCGCGACGACGTCCCACTTCACCGACTTGCTCAGCACCTGGGCCTTCACCTGCGCCACGTCCGGCGGGGAGGTGTTGACGAAGCTGACGTTGGAGTGTTCGGCCGAGTAGGGCTTCTGGTACGAGGCGATCATGGCCTTCTGGCCGTCGCCGCCGTAGCCGGTGAAGGTGAGCGTGACCTTGCCGTCGGGGTCGTTCTCGGCGGCGCCGCCGCCGCCGCACGCGGCCAGCAGGCTCACGGCGAGGACCGTGCTGAGCACGGCCGACAGACGTCTGGGCATCGTTGCCTCTTTCGCAGGGGGTGGGGGTCGGTCAGATGGCTACGAGACGCTGGCGGTCGACCGGCCACCACGCGGTGACCGGCTGACCGAGCGTGAGATCGGAGTGCGACGCGTCGAGCCGCGCTTTGCCGGTCACACCGGACCGGCCGAGCGAGAGCACGGCCATCCGGTACGAACCGAGGTACTCGAGGTCGCGGACGGTGGCGCCGACAGCGTTGGCGCCCGGCGGCGTCTCGCCGTTGTCGGGCGCCAACCGCACGTCCTCCGGACGCACGACGAGCGCGGTGTCGTCGCCGGCGGACCCGGTGCCGGGCTCGGCCGCCCAGACGTTGTCCTCCCAGCGGACCTTGTCGCCCTCGGGCGCCTGCTCGAGCGCGAAGACGTTGGAGTCGCCGAGGAAGCGGGCCGCGAAGAGCGTCTCCGGGCGCTGGTAGAGGTCTTCCGGTGTGCCGACCTGCTCGATCCGGCCGTTGTTGAACAACGCGATCCGGTCGGAGAGGTTCATCGCCTCTTCCTGGTCGTGCGTGACGAAGACGAACGTCGTGCCGACCTCGCGGTGGATCCGCCGGATCTCGGCCTGCAGCGTGCCGCGCAGGTTGCGGTCGAGCGCGCCCAGCGGTTCGTCGAGGAGCAGCGCCTTCGGGTCGAACACGATCGCGCGGGCGAGCGCGACCCGCTGCTGCTGACCACCGGACAGCTGGTTCGGATGGTGACCGTCCCGCCCGGTGAGCTGGACGAGTTCGAGCACCTCGGCGACGCGCCGGGCGATCTCCGGCTTCGGAACCTTCCGTTCGCGCAGCGGATAGGCGACGTTCTGCGCCACGGTCATGTGGGGGAACAGCGCGTAGTTCTGGAAGAGCATGCCGAGGTTGCGCTTGTGCGGCGGCAGGCTGCTCACGTCGGCGCCGTCGAACGCGATGGTGCCGGCGGTGAGGGTCTCGAAGCCCGCGATCAGGTTGAGCGTCGTGGTCTTCCCCGAACCGCTGGGGCCGAGCAGCGTCATGAACTCGCCCGGCTCGATGCTCAGCGACACGTCGTCCACGGCCGGCGTCGCCAGACCGTAGTTCTTGGTGACGTTCTCCAGCCGGATGCCGGTGCTGGTCGTGGTGGTGGTTGCTTCGACAGGCATGGGGGTTCCTAACGGGACTTCCGGCGGCTGCCCACGAACTGCAGGATCAGGCAGGCGGTGGTCACGGCGGTGACCACGACGCTGGACGAGGCGGCGATCGTCGGGTCGATCTCGACGGTCACGGAGTTGTACATCTGCACCGGCAGCGTCTGGAGCGCCGGCGAACGCAGGAAGAGCGCGATGACGACCTCGTCGAACGAGGTGACGAACGCGAACACCGCGCCGGTGACGATGCCCCGGCTGATCAGCGGCATCGTGACCCGCAGGAACGTGCGCACCGGCGGGGCGCCGAGCGAGGCCGACGCGCGGAGCAGCTTCGGGTCGAAACCACCCAGCGCGCTGGTGACCGCGACCAGCACGAACGGCACGCCGATCGCCGCGTGCGCCAGGACGTACCCGGCGAGCGTGCCGACCAGCCGCCACTGCAGGAACGAGATGTACACCGCGACCGCGATGACGATCGCCGGCGTGACGATCGAGATCATCAGCATCGTCCGGGCGAACCGGGCCAGCCGGCCCTGCAGGTTGTGCAGACCGAGCGCGGCGGCGGTGCCGATCACCGTGGCCAGCAGCGACGCCAGCAACGCGACGACGACCGAGTTGCGCAGGGCGTCGAGCCAGACCGGGTTGGTGAAGAAGTTCTCGTACAGCCCGAGCGAGAAGCCCTTCGGGGGGAACTGAAAGGTCGTCGCCCTGCTGAAGCTCATCGGGATGACGAACAGCGTCGGCAGGACGAAGTACAGCGCGACGACCCCGGTGACGAGCTTCAGCCACCACGGGACCGCGTCGACCTTCCTGGCTTTCCCGGCCGCTTTCGGGGCGGTCAGTGTCGCGGTCATCAGCGGCCCTTCTCCGGAGCGGTGGACGCGACCGCGCCGATCGCCGAGATCGTGCCGCCCACCCGGTTGGCCCAGGCCACGAGCACGAGCGAGACGACGAGCACGACCAGGCCGAGCGCGCTGGCGCCCTCGAAGTCCAGCAGCTGGGTGGTGCGCTGACCGAGCAGCTGCGCGACGAGCGACTGCTGCGGGGCGCCGACCAGCGCCGGCGTGACGTAGAAGCCCAGGCTGAGCGTGAAGACGAGGATCAGCCCGGAGACCACCCCGCCGCGGGAGAGCGGCCAGTAGATCGTCCAGAACGCCTTGACCGGGTGCGAGCCGAGCCCGCGGGCGGCCAGCAGCAGCCGGCGGTCGATGCCGGCCAGCGCGGTGTAGAGCGGGAGCACCATGAACGGCAGCAGCACCTGGCTCATCGCGATCGTGACGCCGCCGACGGTCTGGAAGAGCACGACGTCCAGCCCGAACAGCTGGAAGAACGAGTGCACCGGCCCGTTGCGCTGCAGGATGATGATCCAGGCGAAGTTGCGCGCCATGACCGACGTCCAGAACGGCACCAGGACGACGACCATGAGCACGCCGCGCATGCGTGGCCCGACCCGGGTCATCACGTACGCGTACGGGTACCCGAGCAGCAGCGCGATCACCGTCACCGCGGCGGCCGTGCCCGCGGTGCGCAGCAGCACCTTCAGCGTGACGCCGTCGGTGAACAGCGTCGTGTAGTGCTCCAGGGTGAAGTCCGGCGATCCCACGCTCGTGGCGACGCTGCGGCCCAGCGGTACCAGCAGGATCCCCGTGAGCAGGGCCAGTGCCGGGAGCACGAGCAGCCACTGCGGGCTCGGCGTGCGCCACCGCCGGGGAGGGCTCCCGCGCTGCTCGACGCTCATCTCGTCCGCCTCCTCGCGGTCGGTGTCTGAAGTTCCGACAGTGAAGCAGGCGGAAGTTCAACATGCAACCGTCGAACTCGCAATGTGAACTCAACCGACGAACGCGCATCACAAAGTGCACGTATCCGGGGCTGGACTGCCAGAACTCTTGTCCGTAGTGTGCACACGCAGTACGCGATATGAACAAACGATGGAGGCGCCCGCATGGCCACCACTGCAGAGGCATCGGCTCCGTCGGCCGCGCTGTTAAAGGTTCTCGACGGCGCGGTCGACCTGCACTGCCACTCCGGACCGAGCCCGTTCCCGCGCCGGCTCGACCACGTGGAAGCCTCGTACGACGGGGCGCGCATCAACATGCGCGCGATCCTGGTCAAGTCGCACCACCACAACACGGCCATGGACGTCCTGGCCATGAAGACGCAGCTCAAGGACGCTCCGACGCCGGTCTACGGCGGCGTCGCGCTCAACTCCGAGGTCGGCGGCATCAACCCGTCGGCCACCGCGCTGGCGATCAACATGGGCGGGCGCTGCGTCTGGGGCCCGACGGTCTCGGCCGGCCAGCACATCTGCGCGCACAGCGACGGCGACGGGTTCCCCAGCGCCGGCGGTGAGCTGTACGAGAAGGAAGTCTCGATCTACGACGAGTCGGGCGAGATCAGCGCCGACACCCGCCTGGTGCTCAAGCTGGTCGCCGACGCCGGGATCATGCTCACCGGCGGCCACCTCGACGGGGACTCGATGCTGGCGTTCTTCAAGGCGGCCAGCGAGGCCGGCGTGAAGCGCATGATGCTGCACCACCCCGACTACATCGTGAACGTGAACGACGCGATCATCGAGGAGATGATCGGGCTCGGCGTCTTCGTCGAACACGACCTCGCGATGTACAACCCCGAGGTGAAGGCCGTCGGCTGGCCGACCGAGAAGCTCGTGAACTGGATCCGCACGATCGGGCCCGAGCACACCGTGATCAACTCCGACCTCGGTCAGAAGGGCAACCCGCTGCCCGTCGACGCCTACCTGTACATGGGCCAGCAGCTGCTCGACCACGGCATCCCGGCGGCCGACATCCGCCAGATGATCTGCCGGAACACCGCCTACCTGCTCGGGCTGGAAGAGAAGCCCTGATGCGTCGCGCGTCGAAAGTCATCATCACGACCGCGGTGACCGGGTCGGTGAACGTGCCGTCCCAGAGCCCGTACCTGCCGCTCTCCGCAGCCGAGGTCGTGGCGGCGGCGGTGGAGTCGGTCGAGGCCGGGTCCGCGATCGTGCACCTGCACGCCCGCCACCCCGACGGGCGCCCGGCCTGGGAGCCGGAGATCTTCGCCGAGATCGTGCCGCCGATCGTCGCGCGCACCGGGGCCGTCATCAACATCACGACCGGCGGCTCCACCGCGATGACGATGGAGCAGCGCCTGGCCGGCGCGACGACGTTCGAACCCGAGCTGGCGTCGCTCAACATGGGTTCGATGAACTTCGTGTACTCCGGCATCGCCGACAAGGTGACCGACTGGAAGCACGACTGGGAGAAGCCGTACGTGCTCAACACGTACTCCCAGCCGTTCGTGAACTCGTTCGACCGGATCGAGAACACGCTGCGGACCCTGGGCGCGAACGGCACCCGGTTCGAGTACGAGTGCTACGACATCGGGCACCTCTACTCGCTGGCGCACTTCGTGGACCGCGGGCTGGCCCCCACACCCCTGTTGATCCAGGGGGTGTTCGGGATCCTCGGTGGGATCGGCGCCGACCACGAGAACCTCGAACACATGGTGCGGATCGCGGACAAGCTCTTCGGCGACGACTACTACTTCTCGGCGTTCGCGGCCGGCCGCGACCAGATGACGTTCGGCACGCACAGCGCCTGGCTCGGTGGCAACGTGCGGGTCGGGCTCGAGGACAGTCTCTGGATCGGCAAGGGAAAGCTGGCGACGAGCAACGCC
This sequence comes from Cryptosporangium japonicum, assembly GCF_039524755.1. Classification (NCBI taxonomy): domain Bacteria; kingdom Bacillati; phylum Actinomycetota; class Actinomycetes; order Cryptosporangiales; family Cryptosporangiaceae; genus Cryptosporangium; species Cryptosporangium japonicum. Next base: position 235,223 of record NZ_BAAAGX010000016.1, on the reverse strand, counting down.
GAGCAGGTGCGCAAGATCCGGGCCGTGGTGGAGGACCTCGGCCGGGAGATCGCCACCCCCGACGAGGCACGTTCGATGCTGGCGCTCCGAGGCTCGGAAAGGACATCTTCATGACCACGTACGCGGCGGACGACATCCGCTCGAAGCTCGCGGCGGCGGCCCCGGCACGCACGGTCGACCCGTCGACGCCGATCAAGAACTCGCAGTGGATCGAGTTCCTCTCGCGGGATCCGAGCGAGACCGCGCCGAACGGCAGCCGCACCTGGCTGGCCCGGGCGTCGAACCTGGTGATCGCCTACACCGACGCGAAAGCCGGCGACGTGTTCGCCCGCACCGGGCAGCCCGACGAGTACGCGGTGCTGCTGTACTCCGACAGCGCGCCGGTGACGGTCACCGCGGGCGAGGCCACCGAGTCGATCGCCGAGGAGGCGTTCGTCGTGGTGCCCCCCGGTGACAGCGAGGTCCGGGTCGACGCGGACGGCGTCCTCATCCGGCTGTTCTCGACCGTGGCGTCCGATCTGACGTCCGCGGCGCTCAACGCCGACGCCTTCGCCGAGCCGGACCTGCGGGCGGCGCCGCTGGTTCCCTGGCCGGATCCGGTCGGCGGGTTCCGGTTGCGCGTCTACCGGCTGGTCGACACCCCGATCGCCGAGGGACGCTTCGGGCGCATCTTCCGCACCACGAACATGATGGTCAACTTCCTCGCCGAGGAGTCGGCGCCCCGGCCGGTGAAGAAGCTCTCGCCGCACCACCACGACGACTTCGAGCAGATCTCGCTCGCGGTCAAGGGCCGGTTCGTGCACCACATCCGCTACCCGTGGGGGCCGGACTCCACCCAGTGGCGCGAGGACGAGCACCGCGAGATCGCGACCCCGTCGATCTGCGTCATCCCCCCGCCCACCGTGCACACCACCCAGGGCATCGGTGAGCACCAGCAGCTGATCGACATCTTCGGCCCGCCCCGGGTCGACTTCTCGGCCAGCGGCTGGGTGTTGAACGCCGACGACTACCCGGCCCCGTGACGCGCGCCAGCCTCTTCCGCGCGGCGCTGGCGAAACCCCCGGCGCTCGGCACCTGGATCAAGATCCCGGCGATGGAGGTCGTCGAGCTGGTCGCGCTGGCCGGGTTCGACTTCGTCGTGATCGACCTCGAGCACTCGCCGGTCGACCTGGAGACCGCCTACCGGCTGATCGGCACCGCCCTGCACACCGGGGTGTCGCCGATCGTCCGGGTGCCGGGCCGCGACCAGGGCCTGATCCAGCGTGTCCTCGACTCCGGTGCCGACGGCATCATGGTGCCGCACGTCGACACCCCCGAGCAGGCCCGCGAGGTGGCCACCGCGGTGCGCTTCCCGCCGCGCGGGACCCGGGGCGTCGGCTCCACCAGCCGCGCCGGGCAGTGGGGCGCCCTGCCCCGCGCCGAGTACCTGCGCTACGGCCAGGAGGAGGTCGTCGTCATCGCGCAGATCGAGAGCGCCGAGGGCGTGCGCAACGCGGGCGCGATCGCCGCGACCGACGGCATCGACGCGCTGCTCGTCGGCGCGGCCGACCTGTCGGTGAGCGAGGGCCGCGCCGACGTCGCCGACCTGGTCGCCGACGTCGTCGACGCCGCGCGCGCCGCGCACGTGCCGGTCGGCAACGCGGGCGGGGCCACCGCCGACGCGGTGCGCTACGCCGTCGACACCGGCTTCACGTTCACCCTGCTCAGCAACGACGGCAGCCTGCTCGGTGCCGCCGCGCGCGCCGCCGTCCAGGCCGGCCGCTCGGTCGCGGACCCCGGCGCGGCCGCCTCGACCACACGGAGGACAGATGCCTGACCTCGACGGGAAAGTCGTCCTCGTCGTCGGGGCGAGCGCGGGGATCGGCGCCGACGCCGCCCGCGTGTTCGCCGCCGACGGCGCGAAGCTCATGCTGGTGGCCCGCACCGAGGGCCCGCTCGCGGAGCTGGCCGCCGAGCTCGAGAAGGACGGGCACGACGTCGCGTACACCACCGGCGACGTGGCGAACGCGGCCGACGTCGCGCGGTTCGTCGACGCGACCGTCGACCGCTTCGGCCGCCTCGACGGCGCGTTCAACAACGCCGCGATGACCCAGGCCGGCCGCCTCGACCAGGTTCCGGAGGAGGAGTTCGACCGGATCATGGCGGTGAACGTACGCGGTACGTGGCTGTGCATCCGTGAAGAGGTGCGCGCGCTCGAGGACCACGGCTCGATCGTGAACATGAGCAGCATCGGCGGCCTGCGCGGCAGCTCCGGCATGGGCGCCTACCAGGCCAGCAAGCACGCGGTGATCGGCCTGACCCGCACCGCGGCGCACGACTTCGGCCCGCTCGGCATCCGGGTGAACGTGATCGCGCCCGGCCCCACCGAGTCGCCGATGCTCGACGCGACCCGCCGGGCGATCCCCGGCGGCGTCGAGGAGCGCATCGCGAAGACGCCGCTGCGCAAGGCCGGCACCGGGGCCGAGGTCGGCGCGACCGCGTCGTTCCTGCTCAGCGACCGCGCGAGCCATCTCTCGGGCGTGATCCTGCCGGTGGACGGAGGCTTCGTTGCCTGAGCTCGGCACGTTACGACTCCCGGACCGCGTGCACTTCGGCTACGACGCCCGGGAACAGCTCCCGGAGATCGTGCGCGTCTACGGCCGCCGCGTCCTCGCCGTCGTCGACCCGTTCCTGACCGGCACCCCGTACCTGGCCGCGGCCGTCGGCGGGCTGGAGGCGGCGGGGGTCCAGGTCAGGGTCTACTCCGACGTCACGCCGGAACTGCCCGTCGACACGCTCGACGCCGCCGGTGCGGTCGCCCGCGAGTACGGTCCGGACGTCATCGTCGCGATCGGCGGCGGCAGCGCGCTCGACGCCGCGAAGCTCATCGCGCTGCTCGCGGCCTACGGCGGGCCGCTGAACAGCTACTACGGCGAGAACCTGGTGCCCGGGCCGGTCGTGCCGATCGTCGCGCTGCCGACCACCGCGGGCACCGGGTCGGAGGTGACGCCGGTCGCGGTGGTCTCCGACCCCGACCGCGAGCTCAAGGTGGGCATCTCCAGCCCGTTCCTGGTGCCGGCGGCGGCGATCGTCGACCCGGAGCTCACGCTCGGTTCGCCCGCGACCGTCACCGCGTACTCGGGCATCGACGCGCTCGTGCACGCGGTGGAGTCCTACACCGCCCGGGCGTTCGATCCCGGCTGGGCCGCCCCGCTGCCGGTCTTCACCGGCCGGAACGCGCTGATCGAGCCGATCGCGCTGCAGGCCGCGCGGCACCTCGGGCCGTGGCTGGAGGTCGCGGTCGCCTCTCCGGGCGACCGGCGGGCGCGCAGCGAGGTGGCCCGCGGCTCCCTGCTCGGCGGCATCGCGTTCGGCTCCACCGGAACGCACCTCTGCCACGCGCTGCAGTACCCGATCGGCGCGCTCACCAAGACCCCGCACGGCCTGGGCACCGGTCTGATGCTCCCGTACGTGCTCGACGCGGTCCGCCCGGCCGTCCCGGACCGGGTCGCCGCACTGGGCGAGGCCCTCGGCGCGCCGGACGGGCCGATCGCGCGGGTCGTCGAGATCAACCGGGCGATCGGCGTACCGGCCACGCTCGCGGAGATCGGGCTGGGACGCGACCAGCTGCCACGGATCGCGGACCTGGCGCTGGGCGCCCAGCGGCTGCTCGCGATCGCCCCGATCGAGCCGACCCGCGAGGCCCTGCTCGACATCCTCGAACGAGCCCACGACGGAGCGCTGACAGTATGAGGCTCTACCCCGACCAGGAGGTTGCCCCGTGATCACTGACCTCTTCATCGACGGCGAATGGCGTCCGGGCTCCGACGGCACGCGCTTCGACGTCATCGACCCCGCCGACCTGTCGGTCGTCGCGCAGTTCGCGGTCGCGTCGGAGCAGGACTGCATGGACGCGGTGGACGCGGCCGCCGCCGCCCAGCCCTCGTGGGCCGCGACCGCGCCGCGTGAGCGCAGCGAGCTGCTGCGCACGGCGTACCAGATCCTCACCGACGAGGTCGAGGTCTTCGCCGAGATCATGGTCAGGGAGAACGGCAAGTCCTGGTCGGACGCGATGGGCGAGGCCGGCTACGCCAAGGAGTTCTTCCGCTGGTTCGCCGAAGAGGCCGTGCGGGTGCCCGGCGACTACCGGCTCTCCCCGGCCGGCGACAAGCGCATCATCGTCGACCGGTCGCCGATCGGGGTGTCGCTGCTGATCACCCCGTGGAACTTCCCGGCCGCGATGGCGACGCGCAAACTCGCCCCGGCGCTGGCCGCCGGCTGCACCACGATCCTCAAGCCCGCCCGCGAGACCCCGCTGACCGCGGCCTACGTCGTGGACGTGCTGCGCCGGGCGGGCGTGCCGGCCGGGGTCGTCAACCTGGTCACGCCGGTGCCGACCGGGCCGCTGGTCAAGGCCATGATCGACCGGCCCGAGGTGCGCAAGCTCAGCTTCACCGGCTCCACCGAGGTGGGCCGTGACCTGCTGCACGCGTGCGCGGACAGCATCGTGAGCACGTCGATGGAGCTCGGCGGCAACGCCCCGCTGATCGTGCTGCCCGGCGCCGACCTGCCCACGGCGGTGGAGGGCGCGCTGCTGGCGAAGATGCGTAACGGCGGCTCGGCCTGCACCGCGGCCAACCGCTTCTACGTCCACGACTCGGTGCACGACGAGTTCGTCGAGCTGATGACCGACGCGCTGGCGAAGGTGAAGGTCGGCTCCGGTCTCGACCGGGCCAACGGCCTCGGCGCGCTGGTGTCGGTGGCCGAGCGGGACAAGGTCGCCGCCCTGGTGGCCGGCGCGGTCGACGACGGCGCGACGCTGAAGCTGGGCGGCAACGCGTCGGAGCAGGGTGCGTTCTACGACGCCACGCTGCTCACCGGCGTCACGCACGGCTCGACGATCACGACCACCGAGATCTTCGGCCCGGTCACCGCGATCGTGCGCTTCGACGACGTCGACGCGGCCGTCCGGATGGCGAACGACACCGAGTACGGGCTGATGGCGTACGTGTTCGGCGAGGAGCGCGCGGCCGTCGCGGTGGCCCGCCGCCTCGAGGCCGGCATGGTCGCGGTCAACCGGGGCGTCGTCAGCGACCCGGCCGCCCCCTTCGGCGGCGTGAAACAGAGCGGCCTGGGCCGCGAGGGCAGCTCCGAGGGCATCCTCGAGTTCCTCGAGGAGAAGTACATCGCCCTGACCGCGTGATTCGATACCCCGTATGGGGGAGTTCGACGGGTTCGACGCCGGGGTGACCGCGTGGTTCGAAGGCCTGGAGGCCGACAACTCGCGGGAGTACTTCGCCGCGCACAAGGCGTATTACGAACAGCAGGTTCGCGGGCAGTTCACGGCGCTGCTCGCGGACCTCGCGGCGGAGCTCGGCGGGGAGACCACGGTGTTCCGGCAGCACCGGGACGTGCGGTTCTCGGCCGACAAATCGCCGTACAAAACGCGGACGTACGGGGTGCTGAGCGGGTCGTCGCTCAGCCCGGCCGGGTTGTTCGCCGGGGTCTCGGCCGACGGGCTCGCCGCCGGTGCCGGGTACTGGCGGATGGCCCGCGACCAGCTCGCCCGGTACCGCGCGGCGGCGGACGACGACCTCGCCGCACGCATCGCCGACGCCGAGGGCGCGGGGCTGGAACAGTGGAGCCAGGGTGTGGCGACCGCGCCGCGGGGCGTCCCGCGGGACCATCCCCGCATCGCGCTGCTCCGGCTCACCAGCATCACGCTCGGGCGGCGGCTCCCGGTCGGCGGCGGCGTCGGCGCCGAGGAGGGCCGCGCGTTCGTCCGCGACACCTGGCGGACCGCCTCGCCGGTGGTCCGCTGGCTCGACGAGCACGTGGGCCCCAGCACCGAGCCGCCGCCCCGGCGTCGATGAGGCCGCCCCGGCGGCGATGAGACGCGGCTCCGGCGGCGATGAGACGCGGCTCTGGCGGCGATGAGACGCGGCTCTGGCGGCGATGAGACGCGGCTCTGGCGGCGATGAGACGCGGCTCTGGCGGCGATGAGACGCGGCCCCGACGGCGATGACGCGGCTCCGGCGGGGATAGCGCAATCGCGGGGACGAGGCGCGCAACGGCGGGGAAGGCGACCGCGCCGCCGCGGGGCACCAGCGGTGCATGACAAGAACAGCCCTGGTCACCGGAGGATCCGGCGGCATCGGACGCGCGGTCGCGCAGCGTCTGGCCGCCGACGGAATGAACGTGCTCGTGCACTACGCGGGCAACCCGCGCCGCGCCGACGAGGCCGTGGACGCGATTCGGGAAGCGGGCGGCACCGCCACCGCCGCCCAGGCCGACGTCGCCGAGGAGACCGAGGTCGCCGCGCTCTTCGAGACCGCCGAGCGCGAGTACGGCGGCGTCGACGTCGTCGTCCACACCGCCGGGATCATGATCCTCGCCCCGCTCGCCGAACTGAAACTCGACGACCTCGACCGCATGCACCGCATCAACATCCGGGGCACGTTCGTCGTCAACCAGCAGGCCGTGCAGCGGGTCCGCGGCGGCGGCGCGATCATCAACTTCTCCACCTCGGTCGTCAAGCTCGCGCTCCCCACCTACTCGGCCTACGCGGCCTCGAAGGGCGCGGTCGACGCGCTCACGCCGGTACTGGCCCGCGAACTACGCGGCCGCGACGTCACCGTGAACGCGGTCGCGCCCGGCCCCACCGCGACGCCGCTGTTCCTGGACGGCAAGGACGAGTCGACGATCGAGAAACTGGCGAAACAACCACCGCTGGAGCGTCTCGGGGTGCCCGACGACATCGCCGAGGCCGTGGCGTTCCTCGCCGGCCCGGCTCGCTGGGTGAACGGCCAGACCATCTATGTGAACGGAGGAATCGCCTGATGAGCCGGATCCTGATCACCGGGGCCTCCAGCGGCTTCGGCGCGATGACCGCGAAGGCGCTCGCCGACGCCGGGCACACCGTGTACGCCGGGATGCGCGACGTCGCCGGCCGGAACAAGGAGGCCGCGGCGAAGGCCGGCGCATACGCGCACGTCGTCGAGATGGACGTCTCCGACCAGGCCTCGGTGGACGCCGCGGTGAAGCAGGCCGGCGAGCTGGACGTCGTCGTGCACAACGCCGGTCACATGGTGCTCGGGCCGACCGAGGCGTTCACGCCCGAGCAGCTCGCCGAGGTGTACGACACGAACGTCCTGTCCACCCAGCGGGTCAACCGGGCCGTGCTGCCGGGGCTGCGTGCGCGCGGCGACGGGCTGCTGATCTGGGTCGGCTCGAGCAGCACCCGCGGCGGCACCCCGCCCTACCTGGCGCCGTACTTCGCGGCCAAGGCGGCCGAGGACGCCCTCGCGGTGAGCTACGCCGCCGAGCTCGCCCGCTTCGGCATCGACACGACGATCGTCGTGCCCGGTTCGTTCACCACCGGCACGAACCACTTCGCGCACGCCGGGCACGCGTCCGACGAGGAGGTCGTCGCGGCCTACGACGAGCGGTACGCGGGCCTGCTCGACCAGGTGTCGCAGAAGCTCGCCGCGCTCGCCCCACCGGACGCCGACCCCGAGGAGGTGGCGCGCCAGATCGTCCGCGTCGTCGGGCTGCCGAAGGGGCAGCGGCCGTTCCGGGTGCACATCGACCCGGCGAACGACGGCGCCGAGGAGGTCAACGCGGTGGGCGACCGGGTGCGCTCGGAGTTCTACGAGCGCGTCGGCTTGTCCGACCTCCTGTCGCCGCGCCGGTAGTCGGTGGGGGAGACGCCGAACTCGCGCCGGAACGCGGTGGCGAACTGGCCCGGGCTGCGGTAGCCGCACACGAGCGCGATGCGCTGCACGGACTCCGGGCCGGCCAGGAGGTCCGCGCCGCGGCGCAGACGCAGGCGGCGCAGATAGCGGTGGGGTGTGTCGCCGGTCGCGCGGGTGAACAGTCGGACGAAGTGGAACTTGCTGACGTTCGCCTGCGCGGCCAGCGCGTCCAGCGACACGTCGTCGGACAGATGCGCACGCATGTACTCGACGACGCGGTCGACCTGCCTGCGGCCCAGCGGGCCGGGGTCGCGCCGGGGCGGCGCGGCGAGCTGCACCGCCAGCGCCTGCGCCATCGTGTCGGCGTAGAGCGCGTCCGCGTCGCGCCACACGGCGTCCCCCAGCGCGGTGGCGAGCGCGCTGACCAGCGGGTCGTCGGTGACGAGCGCGTCCGGCAGTCCGGTCGCACCCTCGAACAGCGACGGGCGCAGCCGGATGTGGACCGACTCCATCGGATCCGGCCGCAGCGCCTCCCAGCGCAGCTCGGACGTGTTGCCCGGCGCGGTCAGGCCGACCGAGCCGGGGTGGTAGGTGGTCCGCCCGGACGCGCTCTCGATCGTGTAGTGGCCGCTCAGCACGGCCACGACGAGCAGATCGTCGGACGCGGCCGTGCGGAACGGCGCGGCGACCGGCGGATCGAGGTACAGCGCGGCGGACACCGTGTTCCAGTCGCTCGATCGCAGTAATCGCGAGGGCAGGGTCACGCCTGTTCCGTGTCTCGGTGGGCGGTTACCTAAACGCCGTGTCGGCTGAGTAAACTTCGGTTAACTGAGCTGGACGGAGCGGGAATGGAGCTCGCCGAGCCCACGCGGCGGAGCATGCAGAAGGCCGACCGGCGTCGGCAGCTGTTGCGTGCCGGCGCGGAGCTGATCGCCGAGCGCGGGTTCCCCGGTGTGCGCCTGGAGGACCTGGGCGCCGCCGTCGGCATCAGCGGCCCGGCCGTCTACCGCCACTTCGCGAGCAAGGAAGCCCTGCTCGTCGAGATCATGGTCGGCATCAGCGACCGGCTGCTGCGTGGCGGGCACGCGGTCGTCGTCGACGCGAGCACGCCGGACGAGGCGCTGCACGGGCTGGTCGACTTCCACCTCGACTTCGCGTTCGGTGAGCCGGAGCTGATCCGCATCCAGGACCGCGACCTCACCGCGCTGCCGGCCGACGCGCTGCACCGGGTGCGCCAGACCCAGCGCACCTACGTCGAGCTGTGGGTGACGGTGCTCTGCGCGGTGCGCCCCGGCCTGGCCGAGGACGACGCCAGGGTGCAGGCGCACGCCGTCTTCGGCCTGATCAACTCGACGCCCTACAGCGCGGCGGCGGCGCCGCCCGGCCGTTCCCGGGAGATCCTCCGGGGGATGGCGCTGGCCGCTACGCTGGCTTCAGTTAATGACGACTAACTGAGGGAGCCTCCGGTGACCGACTTGTTGACCGAGGAGTATCGCGACCTCGCGCTCGCGGTCCGGGACTTCGCCCAGAAGGTGGTCGCTCCGGTGGCCGCCAAGCACGACGCCGAGCATTCGTTCCCGTACGAGGTCGTGGCGGGCATGGCCGAGATGGGGCTGTTCGGCCTGCCGTTCCCCGAGGAGTACGGCGGCCAGGGCGGCGACTACTTCTCGCTCTGCCTCGCGTTGGAGGAGCTCGGCAAGGTCGACCAGAGCGTCGCGATCACGCTCGAAGCCGGGGTGTCGCTCGGCGCGATGCCGGTGTTCCGGTTCGGGAACGCGTCCCAGAAGGACGCGTGGCTGCCGTCGTTGACGTCCGGGCGCGCACTGGCCGCGTTCGGCCTGACCGAGGCCGGGGCCGGCAGCGACGCGTCCGGCACGCGCACGACCGCGCGCCTCGACGGCGACTCGTGGGTGGTCAACGGCTCCAAGCAGTTCATCACGAACTCCGGCACCGACATCACGTCGCTGGTCACCGTCACCGCCGTGACCGGGCCGAAGGAGATCTCGACGATCCTGGTGCCGACCTCGACGCCCGGCTTCCGCGCCGAGCCCGCCTACGACAAGGTCGGCTGGAACGCCTCCGACACCCACCCGCTCTCGTTCGACGACGTCCGGGTGCCGGCCGAGAACCTCCTCGGCGAACGCGGCCGGGGCTACGCCAACTTCCTGCGCATCCTCGACGAGGGGCGCATCGCGATCGCGGCGCTGGCCACCGGGGCCGCGCAGGGCTGTGTCGACGAGTCGGTGCGGTACGCGAAGGAGCGGGTGGCGTTCGGTTCGCCGATCGGACGGCACCAGGCGATCGCGTTCAAGATCGCGCGGATGGAGGCGCGGGCGTACACCGCCCGGGTCGCGTACTACGACGCGGCCGCGCGGATGCTGGCCGGGAAGCCGTTCAAGAAGCAGGCGTCGATCGCCAAGCTGGTCGCGAGCGAGGCGGCCATGGACAACGCACGTGACGCCACCCAGATCCACGGCGGCTACGGCTTCATGAACGAGTACGCGGTGGCCCGGCACTACCGCGACAGCAAGATCCTGGAGATCGGCGAGGGCACCACCGAGGTGCAGCTCATGCTCATCGCGCGGGAGGCCGGCCTGTGAGGCGGGAAGTCCAGCGGGGCCTGTGGTTCGAGGAGTTCGAGACCGACGTCGTCTACGACCACCGCCCCGGCCGGACGATCACCGAGGCCGACAACGTGCTGTTCACGACGCTGACGATGAACACCCAGGCGCTGCACCTGGACGCGGCGTTCGCCGAGGGCACCGCGTTCGGGCAGCGCCTGGTGAACTCGATGTTCACGCTCTCGACGCTGGTCGGGCTGTCGGTGGCGCAGCTGACCCAGGGCACGATCGTGGCCAACCTCGGCTTCGGCGCGGTGGCGTTCCCCAAGCCGCTCTTCCACGGCGACACGCTCTACGCCTCGACGGTGATCACCGACTTGCGCGAGTCGAGGAGCCGCCCCGGCGAGGGCATCGTCACCTTCGAACACACCGGCCGCAACCAGCACGACGACGTCGTCGCCACCGCGGTACGCACCACCCTGGTCCGCAAGCGCCCCCCGGCCGAGTACACCTAGGGCGTGGACGCCCACCGGGACCGGTTCCGTGACCCGCGCGGCCGGTTGACGGACTTCGCCGGGTTCGACGTGCTCGTCGTGTGCCCACGCTGCGGTGGCTGCGCGGTGAGCCGGCCGCTCCCCGGCGACGCGCCCGCGCTCGTCCGGCCGCGCCGGCTGACCTGCCCCGGCTGCGGCCGCACCGCCTCCTGGGGTGCCGGCGGTGACGGGCCCCACCGCGGCGGCGTCGTGGTCGGCGGAGACGTCGACCCGCACTTCCGGCTGCCGCTGTGGCTCCGGGACTCCTGCTGCGGTGGCCACGTCCTCTGGGCCTGGAACGCCGAGCACCTCGACGTCCTCGAGGACTACGTCGCGGCCCGGCGGCGCGAGCGCGGCACCGTCGCGGCGGGCGGCCGCACGTCGATGCTGGAGAAGCTGCCGACCTGGATGAAGACGGCCAAGAACCGCGACGAGCTGGGAAGAACCCTCCGTCGCCTCCGCGCGACGCTCCCCTGATCACCGACCCGGCCGAACATTTTTCGCCCCGTCGGTAGTGGGCCGGCTTTCCCGTTCGTCATTCGTGCGGACAACGGGAAAGGAGCCCGAACATGGACCTGGTGACCGGCGCCGAAGTAGCGGTCGCGCTGACCGTTCCAGTGGATCGTCACCACCTGTGGGACCTCGTCACCGCGATCGAGCGGATCGGCGAGTGGAGCCCCGAAACGACCGGCGCGCGCTGGTGCGACCCCGCCACCGGCCCGGCGGAATTCGCCCGCTTCGTCGGCCACAACCGCTTCCCGAGCGGTCGGGAAAGTACGGTGACGTGCGTGGTCACCGAAGCCGAGCGGCCGAGCACCTTCGCCTGGCACGTCCTCGACCCCGACGGTGAGGTCGGCTCGATCTGGCGCTACGACCTGCGTGACACCGACGACCGCGGTGCCACCGCCGTGCGGCACACGTTCACGCACGGCCCCGGCACCACCGGCCTCCGCACGAGCGCCGGACAGGACCCGCGGTCGATCGACGACCGCCTGGTCAGCCTCTGCCGCATCATGACCACGACCATTGTCGCGATGGCGACCGACCGCACCCGGGGAGCACGACGATGAAGTACCTGATGCTGGTGTGCACGGACCCCGGGCACACGCCGGACGAGAACGACGGGGCGCCCGCGATCGAGGACTGGGTGGACGAGATGAACGCGCGCGGCACCCGGGTGATCGGGGACCGCACCCGGCCCGCGACCGACGCCACGACCGTGCGGGTGCGCAACCGCGAGGTGCTGCTCACCGACGGCCCGTTCGCCGAGACCAAGGACCAGATCGCCGGGTTCGACGTCCTGGACTGCGCCGACCTGGACGAGGCCATCGAGGTGGCCGCGAAGCACCCGATGGCCTGGCGCGGCCTGATCGAGCTGCGTCCGGTCTGGCCGCTGGGCGAGTGACCGACCCGGTCAACGACCGCATCGCCGCGGTCTACGCCGACGGGTGGAGCCGGATCGTGGCGACCATGATCCGGTTCACCGGCGGCGACTGGGACCTCGCCGAGGAGTGCGCCCAGGACGCGTTCGCGCAGGCACTGCGCACCTGGCCGGCCACCGGCGTCCCCGACCGGCCGCTGGCCTGGCTGACCACCACCGCGCGACGGCGCGCGATCGACCGCATCCGGCGCGCGAGCACCGAGGCCGCGAAGCTCCGGGAGGTGACCACCGTGGCGCCGGCGGCTCCCGACGGCGAGATCCCCGACGAGCGCCTCGAGCTCATGTTCACCTGCTGCCACCCGGCGCTGAACCTCGACGCGCAGGTGGCGCTGGTGCTCCGCACGGTCGCCGGGCTCGGCACGGCCGAGATCGCGCGGGCCTTCCTGGTGTCCGAGAAGACGATGGGCCAGCGCCTGTTCCGCGCCAAACAGAAGATCCGGTACGCCGGGATCCCGTTCCGGGTGCCGCCGGCCGAGGCGCTGCCGGACCGGCTCTCCGCGGTGCTGCACGTGCTGTACCTGCTCTTCAACGCCGGTTACGGCGATCCGGCCACCACCCGGCTGAGCCAGGAGGCGATCCGGCTCACCCGGGAGCTCGCCGCGCTGATGCCCGACGAGGCCGAGGTGCTCGGCGTGCTCGCGCTGATGCTGCTGCACGAGGCGCGCCGGCCCACCCGCGTCGACGCCGCCGGTGACCTGGTGACGTTGAGCGAGCAGGACCGCTCGGGCTGGGACCGGGCGCTGATCGCCGAAGGCGCCGAGGTCTGCGAGCGGGCGCTGCGCCGCGGCCGGGCCGGCCCGTTCCAGTTGCAGGCGGCGATCGCGGCCTGCCACGCCACCGCACCGACCGCCGACGCCACCGACTGGCCGCAGATCGTCGGCCTCTACACCGAGCTGGCGCGCCGGGCTCCCGGTCCGGTCACCGCGCTCAACCGCGCGGTCGCGATCGGCGAGGCCGACGGTCCCGGGGCGGCGCTGGCGCTGGTGGACACCATCGCCGGCCTCGACGACTACTATCTGCTCCACGCCACCCGCGCCGACCTGCTGCGCCGGCTGAACCGCCCGGGGGAGGCCGCCGACGCCTACCGCACGGCCCGGCGAACCGCACCCACCGACGCCGAGCGCCGTTTCCTCGACGCCCGGCTGCGTGCCCTCGGCTGACTCAGCGCGGGCCGTACGTCCGGAAGATCGGCTCGGCGATGCACACCGGCTTCGACGCGCCCTCGGCCTCGATGACCGCGGCGACCGTGAGCTGGTACCCGCCGGCGACCTCGTCGACGCTCGTGAGCGTCGCGGTGAGCCGGATCTTGGCGCCCACCGGCACCGGCGCGGGGAAACGCACCTTGTTCAGCCCGTAGTTCACGCCCATCGTGGCGTCGGTGACCGTGAGCACCTGCGACCACATCGGGATCAGCAGCGACAGCGTCAGGTACCCGTGGGCGATCGGGCCGCCGAACGGGCTCTCGGCCTTCGCGCGCTCCGGGTCGGTGTGGATCCACTGGTGGTCGCCGGTGGAGTCGGCGAACAGGTTCACCCGCTCCTGCGTGACCTCGAACCAGTCGCTGGAGCCGAGTTCCGTGCCGGCGAGCTTCGGGAGTTCGGCCACCGTGGTCGTGGTGCTCATGACTGGAGTTCCTTCCGGAGGTCGGGTTTGTAGATCTTGCCGGTAGCGGTCTTGGGCAGCGCGGGAACGAGCCGGATCTCGCGCGGCACCTTGAACCCGGCCAGCCGTTCGCGGAGCGCGTCGCGCACGGCGTCCGGAGCGGTCCCGCCGGACGCCACGACGAACGCGACGCCGACCTCACCCCACTTCTCGTCGGGGACGCCGATCACCGCGGCCTCGAGCACGCCGGGCAGCTCCAGCAACGCCGACTCGACCTCGGCGGGGTACACGTTCTCGCCGCCGGAGATGATCATGTCCTTGAAGCGGTCGCGGATGAACAGGTAACCCTCGTCGTCGATCGAGCCGGCGTCGCCGGTGTGGTACCAGCCGTTGACCAGCACCTCGGCCGTGCGCACCGGGTCGTTCCAGTACCCGGCCATGATGTTCGGACCCTGCACGACGACTTCGCCGACCTCGTCCGGTGCGGCCTCGGTGCCGTCCGGGCGGACCACGCGCAGGTCGGTGAAGAACACCGGTTTGCCGGCCGAGCCGACCTTGCGCACGGCGTCGGCCGAGTCGAGCACGGTGCAGCCCGGTGCGGCCTCGGTCATGCCGTAGCACTGCTGCATGGTGACGCCGCGGTCGAGCCAGGTGCGCAGCGTCGGCAGGGGGAGCGGTGCGCCGGCGGCCCCGATCGTGCGTAACGCGGACAGGTCCCGGGTGCGGAACCCCTCCTCGCGTGACATCGCGTCGAGCATCGTGGGGACGGCGAAGAACGACGTGACCCGCTGCTCCTCGATCACCGCGAGCGTCTCGGCCGGGTCGAAGCGGCGCACGAGCACCGCGCAGCCGCCGCGCAGGAGCGTCGGGTTCACCGTGCCGTTGAGCCCGCCGATGTGGAACAGCGGGGCCAGCGCCAGCGTGCGTTCGTCCTGCGCGAAATCCATGCCCATGAACTGGTTCACGGCGTTCCACGTCATGTTGCCGTGCGTGAGCACCGCGCCTTTCGGGCGCCCGGTGGTGCCCGAGGTGTACATGATCAGGCACGGGTCCTCGAGCGCGACGTTCAGATCGCGGAACTCGGGGTCGGTGAGCAGTTCCTCGTACGGCAGCGACTCGCCGTGCGGCGCCTCGACCGCCACCCAGTGGCGCACGTGGGTCAGCGGCCGCAGCGCGTCCGCGATGGAGCCGTGGTCCTTTCCGTGGACGACGACCGACGCGCCGGAGTGGTCGAGCACGTAGCGTGCCTCGGGCGCGGTGAGCCGCGCGTTGACCGGCACCCACACCGCCCCGAGCTGGCCGCACGCGTAGAGCGTCTCGAGCGCGGCCGGATGGTTCGTGCCGAGCCACCCGACCCGGTCGCCGGGCCGCACGCCCAGGCCGGCGAGCGCGCCCGCGACCCGCCGGATCCGGTCGGAGAACTGCCGGTGCGACGTCGTTACGCCCTCGAACCACAGCGCGTCCCGGTGCGGCGAGATCGTCCTACGCCGCTCCGGCCACGACCCGAGGCCCGCGTTACGCACGGCCCAACCCTAGGGCCTCGATCGCGTTCCGTTTCATGATCAGCGGGCGAACCTCGTCGCGGATCTCCAGCTTCTCGAAGTCGCTCACCCAGCGCTCGGGACGGATCAGCGGGTAGTCCGAGCCGAACAGCACCTGGTGCTTGAGCTGGCGGTTCGCCGCGTGCACGAGCTGCGGCGGGAAGTACTTCGGCGACCAGCCGGACAGGTCGATGTAGACGTTGGCCTTGTGGGTGGCGACCGAGATCGCCGCGTCCTGCCAGGGCACGGACGGGTGGGCCATGATGATCGTCAGGCCGGGGAAGTCCGCGGCGACGTCGTCGAGCAGCATCGGGTCGGAGTAGCGCAGCTTGATGCCGCGGCCGCCCGGCAGGCCCGCGCCGATGCCGGTCTGCCCGGTGTGGAAGAGCGCGGGGACGCCGAGCGCCTCGAGCTCCGCGTAGAGCGGGTAGACGGCCGGGTCGTTGGGCAGGAAGTTCTGGAAGCTCGGATGGAACTTGAAGCCCCGGACGCCGCGCTCCTCCACCAGCGCGCGGGCGGCGCGGATGCCGGCCTTGCCCCGTGCCGGGTCGATCGACCCGAACGGGATCAGCACGTCGGGGTGCTGGGCGGCGAGGTCGGCGATCTCGGCGTTCGACAGCGCGGGCTGACCGGTCGCGGCCTCGGCGTCGACGGTGAAGATCACCGCGGCCATGTTCAGGCGCCGGTAGTCCGCGGCGATCTCCGGCACGGTCGGGTCGTACGGCTCGCCCTTGAAGTACTTGGCGGCCGCGCCCGAGAGCTCGGGGTCCAGCGCGAGGTGCCCGTGCTGGTCGGCGTGGACGTGCACGTGCACGTCGATGGCGGTGAGCGCGTCGACGTTCACTGCGGTGCCTCGGGCAGCTGCTGCCCCACGGTCTGCTGCGAGGGCGCGAACCGGTCGGGCCAGACGTCGGCGATCGCGTCGGCCGACCAGCCGGTGCCGTCGGCGAACTCGACCACGGCCTCGGTGGGGTGGCTCCAGAGCGCGAGGCGGTCGCCGCCGATGCCGATCGCCTGACCGGTGATGCCCTCGGCGGCGTCGGAGGCCAGGAACGCGATCAGCCCGGCGGCGTCCTCCGGGGTGCCGAAGCCGAGCTCGCGCCGGGCGAACGGGGGCAGCTCCTCGCCGTTGCGCAGCGCCTCGATGTACGGCTTGACGAACGGCAGCGTCTCGGTCATCGCGGTCGCGGCCACCGGCACCACCGCGTTGACGGTGATGCGTGCGCGGGCCAGCTCCATCGCCCAGGTGCGCACCATGCCGACGATGCCGGCCTTCGCGGCGGCGTAGTTCGTCTGCCCGAAGTTGCCGACCTGGCCGGTGGGGGAGCCGATGCAGATGATCCGGCCGCCCTCGCCCTGCTCGCGCAGGCGCACCGCCGCGGCGCGGGTGCAGGTGAACGTGCCGCGCAGATGGGTGGTGATGACGTCGTCGAACTGCTGGTCGGTCATCTTCCAGAGCGTGGTGTCGCGCAGGATCCCGGCGTTGTTCACCAGGACGTCGAGGCGGCCGAACTCGCCGACGGCGCGGTCGACCAGCGCCTGCGCGGCCTCGCTCGTGCCCACCGGGACGACCTCCGCGACCGCGGTGCCGCCGATCGACTTCACGGCGGCCTCGGCCACCGCGGCGTCCACGTCGTTGACGACGACCTTCGCGCCGTGGGCGGCCAGCCGCTGGGCGTAGGCCAGCCCCAGGCCCCGTCCACTACCGGTGACGATCGCTACCTTGCCGGACAGATCCATGGGGCCACGCTAGAGTCAACCGTTGAGAGTGTCAATTAATGAGGAGCTCATCTAATGCCGTTCGTCGACAACATCGGTTTCCTGATGTCCCGGGCGAGCGGTCAGCTGGTCCGCGCGACGAACGCGGCGTTGGCCGAGGACGGGCTGCGGGTCCGCCAGTACTCGGTGCTCGCGCTCGTCTGCGAGTCCGACGCCGGGCTCTCCCAGCGTGACCTGGCCGAGGTGCTGGCGCTCGACCCCAGCCAGGTCGTCGCGCTCGTCGACGACCTGCACCGGGCCGGGCTGGTCGAGCGCCGCCCGTCACCGGCCGACCGCCGCACCAAGCTCGTCGTGCCGACGGAGCGCGGCCGCGGCGTCGCGGTCCGCGTCGGGGAGCGTGCCGACGCCCGGCTCGCCGACCAGCTGGGTGCGCTGAGCGACAGCGAGCGGGACACCCTGCGTGCCCTGCTCAGCCGGGTGATCGGCCTGGACGTCCCGGCCGTCTAGGGGCCGCTTCGAGGGACTCGGCCAGCGCGAGCACCGGGCCGTCCCGACCCGGCGCGGCTCCGAGATGGACCCCGACCGGCATGCCCTCGCCGTCCCGGCCCCACGGGATCGAGATGCCCGGCCCGCCGGTGACGTTGAACATCGCGACGAACGGCGAGAGCCGGAAGATCTCCCCGAACAGCTCCGCGGCCGGACGCTGCGTGGTGACCGTGCCGAGCGGCGGCGCCGGCCAGGCCGTGGTGGGGCTCAGCACCACGTCGACGTCGGCGAAGCGCGCGGCCAGGTCGAAGGCCAGCCGGTGCAGGTCGTGCAGCGCCCCGACCAGGTCGGTCGCGCGCAGGGCCCGTCCCCGTTCGACGACCTCACGGACGGCCGGCTCGAGGAGCGCGTCGCGGTCGGGCGGCACGAGCCGGGCCAGGTGCGCGCCGGCGATCGCGCCGAACAGCGGCCCGATCCGCTCCGCCTCCACCGCCGGCGCGAGGGCACGGACGTCGTGCCCCTGGTCGGCGAGCGCACCGGCCGCCGCGTCGGCCGCCGCGGCCCAGGCCGGGTGCACCGCGTCCCCGGCCGGTGCCGCGGTCAGCACGCCGATCCGTGCCGCCCCCGGCTCCGGCGCGGCCGGGGTGGGGCAGGGCAGCCACTCGCCGGGCGCGGCGCCCGCGGTCACCGCGAGCACCAGGCGCGTGTCGGCCACGGTGCGGGTGATCGCGTGTTCGTGGCTGAGCCCGAACCAGTCGTCGAGCCGGTGCGGGCCGGCCGGGTTCACCCCGCGGCTCGGTTTGAACCCGACCACCCCGCACCAGGCCGCCGGGATGCGCGTCGACCCACCGGAGTCGGTCGCGTGGGCGAACGGCACCAATCCGGCCGCGACGGCGGCCGCGGCCCCGCCGCTCGACCCGCCCGCCGACCGTCCCGGGTCGAGCGGGTTGCGTACCGGCCCCCACTGCGCCGGCTCGGTGGTGATGCCCAGCCCGAACTCCGGGGTGTTCGTGCGGCCCAGGATCACCGCGCCGGCGGAGCGCAGGCGCCGCACCAGCGTCGAGTCGCCCACCGGGCGGGCGTCGGCCAGCGCCCGTGACCCGCGCCGCAGCGGGAGGTCGGCCGCGTCGGCCTGCAGGTCCTTGAGCAGCGTCGGCACCCCCGCGAGCGCCCCGCCGGTGGGGGGCGGGCCCGGCGTGGCGACCAGCTCCACCACCGCACCCAGCTCCGGGCGGGCCGCGATCCGCCGCCGGGCCTCCGCGGCGAGCCGCGCGCCCAGCTCCGGCTCGGCCCGCACCGCGGCCGCGATCCGGGCGAGCGGCGCGTCGAGTAGGCTCATTCCCGGCCGGCGTCGATCAACGCGACCGCCAGCGCGCCCGGGTCGGAGAACATCAGCTCGTGACCGCCGGGCACCACGACGAGGCGGAAGTCGCCCAGGCGCTGCGACATTCCCGGGTGCCAGCTGAACTCCGCCGCCGGGAAGACGTTGTCGCCGTAGGCGTAGACGTAGGAGCGCGGCACCGGCAGCTCGGCGAATCCGGTCAGGTCCACCGGCTCCGCGCTGCGCGCCAGCGGCTCGGGGGAGGTCAGCGCGTAGGCGCGCTTCGCGGTCTCGGCGTCGGCGTCGTTGAGCAGGTGGTCGCGGAAGTACGGCCAGGGCAGCGTGAGCGTGCCGTCCGGCGCGGCGAGCGCACCGAAGGCCGCCGCGGCCGACGCCGGCACGGAGGAGAACACCGACGTGGCGTCGGCCAGGACGTAGGCGTTGAAGAACACCAGCCGGGCCAGCCGGTCGGGCACCCGCAGCGCGGCGAGCTGCACCACCGCGCCGCCGAAGCTGTGCCCGACCAGGACGACGTCGGTCAGGTCCCGGTCGCGGATCAGGTCGCTGACCGCGGCGGCGGTCGCGGCCATCGTGACGCCCGGCTCGGCGCGGTGGCCGTTGCCGGGCAACGTCAGCGTGTGGGCTTCGTGGCCCTGGCTCCGGAGCGCGGTGACGGTCTCGGTCCAGCACCGCTCGTCCTGCCAGGACCCGTGCACGAGTACGAATCGCATGCCCGGAGGCTAGGAATCCGCTGGTCAGTGCGGCGACACGATTCGTGCCACGGCGTCCGCCTGCTCGCGCCACCGCGACGGCGGGCAGCCGTACCGGGCGCGGAACTGCTCGGCGAAGCGGGACGCCGAGGCGAAGCCGAGATCGGCCGCGACGACCCCGACCGGCGCGGCGTTCCGGAGCAGCCGCCGGGCGGCCTCCTCCAGCCGGCGGCGCCGGATCGAGGCGGCCGCGCTCTCCCCGCCGTCGGCGAACGCGCGGTGCACGGTGCGTACCGAGACCCCCAGCCGGGACGCGAGGAACGCCACCCCGAGCCGCGGGTCACCGAGGTGCTCCTCGACGAGGCGGGCGGCGTCCGCGCGCACGTCCGCGCCGGGGCCGGGCGGTGTCAGTTCCCCGGCGACGGCGCCGAGCAGCGCGTCGAGCACCGCCGCCGCGGTCGTGGCCTCGCCCGGTGCGGCACTGCGGAGCGCACCGAACAGCCGGTGGGTGAACGGCGAGAGCGCCGTGCCCCGGATCGCCCCGGCGAACTGCGGGTAGCGCCGCGCGACGACCGGGCCGGGCACGGCCAGGAACGTCAGCCGGGCCGGGCCGCGGTAGGAGACCGTGAACGACTCGCCGGCCGGTACCACCACCAGGCGCCCGGGCCGGATCGGCTCCGCGCCGCCCCGGTGCTCGAGAACGCCGTCCGCAGACCGGGCCCGCAGCAGGAACACCCCGGACCCGCCCGGGACGTCACCGGCGCGGCGACGCGAGCGCACCGGCGAGACGTCCGCGTCGACGAACCCGACGCCACCGATCCCGGCGACCGAGAGGCGGGCCCGGAACGGCCCGTCGTCGGCGAACACGTCCTGGTCGACGAGCGTGTCGGCGAGCTCGGCGCGGAACGCGCGGAGCCCCGCGTCGCCCCGGTAGCTGCCCATGCTCCGAGAGCGTACGACTCGATTGTTTCTGACGAAGTGGGTTCCGGATCGCCGGGCGCGGGGTGACGATGGGGCGTATCCAGCTCAACGTCAGAGCGAGGAGCGCCCATGAAAACCCAGGCCGCCGTCGTCTACGAGCCCGGTAAGCCGATCGAGATCGAAGAAGTCGAACTGGACCGCCCGCGCGACGGAGAGGTGCTGATCCGGTACCTCTACGCGGGGTTGTGCCACTCGGATGTCCACATCGCGCACGGGGACCTGGAGGCCCGGCTGCCGATGGTCCTCGGCCACGAAGGGGCCGGCGTCATCGAGGAGGTCGGGCCGGGCGTCACGCGCGTGAAGCCCGGCGACCACGTCGTCTGCTCGTTCATTCCGAACTGCGGGGTCTGCCGGTACTGCGCGAACGGCCAGCAGTCGATCTGCGACCTGGGCGCGACCCTGCTGGAGGGTTCACTGCCCGGTGGCCGGTTCCCGATCACCGGCCGGTCCGGCGAGTACGGCGCGATGTGCCTGCTCGGCACGTTCAGCCAGTACGGCGTCATCCACCAGAGCTCGGTCGTGAAGGTCGACGACGACGTGCCGCTGGACAAGGCCGTGCTGGTCGGGTGCGGGGTGCCGACCGGGTGGGGGTCGGCGATCAACACCGCCGAGGTGAAGCCCGGCGACACGGTCGTCATCCTCGGCGTCGGCGGGATCGGCATCAACGCGGTGCAGGCCTCGGCGTTCGCCGGCGCGAAGAACGTCGTCGCGATCGACCCGCTGGCGAACAAGCGGGCCAAGGCGCAGGAACTCGGCGCCACCCACGTGTTCGCGTCGGCCGGGGAGGCCCTGCAGACGGTCTCCGACCTCACCCACGGGCAGATGGCCGACTCCGCGATCCTCACCCCGGGCCTGCTCACCACCGAGAACGTCGCCGACGGGTTCAACCTGGTCGGCAAGGCCGGCATCGTGGTGCTGACCGCGCTCAACAAGCTCGACGCGGTGAACATCCAGCTGCCCGGGTCGATCATGACGCTGTTCCGCAAGCAGCTGCGCGGCAGCCTGTTCGGTGACTGCAACCCCACCACCGACATCCCCCGGCTGCTCGGGCTCTACCGGAACGGCAACCTCAAGCTCGACGAGATCGTCACCAGGACCTACCGCCTGGACGAGGTCAACCGGGGCTACGAGGACCTGCTCAACGGGGAGAACGTGCGCGGGGTCGTGATCCACGAGCACTGAAGTCCGCACCCCGGCGTTCCGCGGTACGGCATAGTGTCGTCCCGTGGAACGCCGGAGTGGCCTCGTGTTGGCCGGTGTGGACGGCAGCCCCACGTCCGTGCGGGCCGGGGCGTACGCGGCCGGGCTGGCCCGGCGCCAGGGGGCGGAGTTCCTCGTCGTCTACGTCGCCTCGCGGCCGGCGCTCGCGTCGATGTCCCCGGAGGCGATGCAGGTCGCCGAGGAGGCCGTCGAGCAGACCATCGCCGAGCTGCGCGAGAGCATCGAGTCGTCGGCGACGTGGGCCGGGGTCACCGTGCGGTTCCTCGCGGTCCGCGGTGACCCGTTCACCGAGATCTGCCGGGTGGCGAGCGACGAGCGGGCCGACGCGGTGGTGGTGGGCGCGTCGACGCACGCGGGCCACCGCTGGGTGGGTTCCCTGGCCGTCCGGCTCGTGAAGGCCGGCCGATGGCCGGTCACGGTGGTGCCCTGACGGGTGCGTGCCGGGTGCGCGACGGGTGCGGTGAGCGGGGCGGCTCCCCGGGTGGGTGCGCGACGGGAGCGTGGCGCCGGCGGACCTCGCATCGGTGCGGCGGGCACCGATGAGCTCGTCGACCGCACATCCGAGGAGGTGGACATGACCCAGGTTTCGAGCATCGACGCGACCACGGCCGTAGGGCGGCCGGTACGCGCGCCGCTGGCGCCGGTGGGCGATCAGCACTTCGCCTACGTGCTGCAGGGACTGATCGGGGCGCAGCTGGCGCGCACGTCCGCCGAGCCCGTGCCGGACGAGGCCCCGGCGCTCCCGGCCGGCCTCCCGACCGGCGCGGTCACCGTCGGCCCGAACGGCCCGACCACGATCGGCGCCTTCCGTTTCTGGCACCGGGTGCTGCCCACCGACGCCTGACCGGAGAGGCCGCCGTCGACGGCCTCCCGGGCCGGGACCGGACGACGCCCACGGCGGCCGGAACCTGTGAAACAGGCCCTAGCCCGGCAGCAGCGAGTCGGACGGACCGGCGCTGCCGGCGGGGTACTCCTGCAGCGGCACCTCGCCGGCGCGCCACGCGTCGATCACCGGCTGGACGATGTGCCAGCACATCTCGGCGGTGTCACCGCGCACCGACAGCGTCGGGTCGTCCTCCAGCACACCGCGGAGCACCTCGCCGTAGGGCGGCAGCGCGCCGGGCCCGAAGTCCGACCCGAGCGTCACCGGGTCCAGCACGAACGGGTCGCCGGGACCGTTGATGTCCAGGTCGAGCTCGAGCCGGTCCGGGCTGAACAGGATCCGGAGCCGGTCCGGGCGGTCCGGGCCGGTCAACCCGGTCGGCACCCACGGCGCCGGCTTGAACGTCACGACCGCTTCCTTGCGCCGGTTCCCGACCGCCTTGCCCGACCGCAGCCGGAACGGCACCCCGGCCCACCGCCAGGTGTCGACCGCGAGCACGACCTCGGCCAGCGTCTCGGTGCCCCGGGCCGCGTCGACGCCCGGTTCGTCGGCGTACGAGGGCAGCGACCGCTCGCCGATCGTCCCGGCGGTGTAGCGCGCCCGGCGGCTGGCGGTCCGCGGGTCGTCACCCCAGACGTGTGTCGCCCGCAGCACCTGCGCCTTGCTGTCGCGGAACTCGTGCGCGTCCAGGCTCGGCGGGGCGTCCATCGCGATCATCGCGAGGATCTGGAGCAGGTGGCTCTGGATCATGTCGACGAGCGCGCCCGCGCCGTCGTAGTAGCCGGCCCGGCTCTCCAGGCCCAGGTCCTCGTCGAACACGATGTCGACGGACTCGACGTGCTGGTTGGTCAGCACCGGCTCGAAGATCCGGTTGGCGAACCGCAGGCCGAGGATGTTCAGCACCGTCGACTTGCCGAGGAAGTGGTCCACCCGGTGGATCCGTGCCTCCGGCACCAGCTGCACCAGCAGCGCGTTCAGCGCGTGCGCGGTCTTCTCGTCGACGCCGAACGGCTTCTCGAGCACGAGCCGGGTGCCCGGGGGCAGGCCGACGTCACGCAGCGCCGCGCACGCCTTCGCGGTGACCGAGGGCGGCAGCGCGAAGAAGATCACGATCTCGCCGTGGCACGCGTCGAGCAGGCGCGTGAGGTCGTCGCCGTCGGTGACGTCGGCACGCAGGTACCGGGCGTCGATCTCCTCGTCGCGGCCGAACGATTCGCGCACCCGGGCGCGCCACCGCTCGTCGTCCCAGTCGTCCATTCCGGAGCCCACCAGCGCGATGTCCTTCGCGCCGCCGAGTTCCAGGAGCTTCCCGAGCCCGGGCAGGAGCAGGCGCGCGGTCAGGTCACCGCTGGCGCCGAGAATGAGCAAGGTCTGGTCGGTCATGTACCGGCCATGCCCGTCTCACCCGGCACTCATGCCGTCCAGCAGGACGTTGATGACCAGCGCGCGCCGCCCGCGGTCGTCCCCGGCCGCCTCGACGCCGTACGAGGCGCCGATCAGCAGCGCCATCACGGTCGGCACGTCGAGGTCGGCGCGGACCGCACCGGCGCTCTGGGCGCGGCGGAGCAGCAGGTCCAGCGCGTCGCGTACGCCGGTGCCGACACCGGCCTTCACCGCGTCCAGTTCGACGCCGGCCGCGGCCAGCGCGTCGGCGATCGCGTTCTTCGCCGGTGACGCGTCGACGGCCAGCGCGATCTGCTCCCGGAACGCCCGCCCGGGGTCGGGTTGGTCGGCGGCGGCGCGCAGCTGGGCGGCGAGCCGGTCGAGCCGGGACAGGAACACCGCCTCGAGCAGCGCCTCCTTGGTGGGGAAGTGCCGGAAGACCGTGCCGATGCCGACGCCGGCGGCCTGCGCGATCTCCTCGGTGGACGCGCCGGTGCCGCGGGTGGCGAACACCGTCTCGGCGGCCTCGAGCACTTTGGCGCGGTTGCGCCGGGCGTCGGCACGCAGCGGACGGTCGGCGGTCATCGGGGCCTCGACAAACGGAGTCGAGACTCCGTATCGTAGGGAATCGGAGTCACGACTCCGATTCTAGAGGAGAGAACCATGCCTGCTGCCGACCTGTTCCGCCACCTGCTCGACGGCCTGTCGTCCGACGACTGGACGCAGCTCGCCGCGCTCTACGCCGAGGACGCCCACGTGACGATCCCGCTGGCCCTGCCCGAGCCGACCGTGCTGAACGGCCGCGCCGAGATCGCCGAGCACTTCGCCCGGATGACGTCCCTGCCGGTCCGTTTCGCGGTCACGAAGCTGGTCGTGCACGAGACCGTCGATCCCGACGTCGCGATCGCGGAGTTCGACTACGACGTGGAGGTGACGACCACCGGAGCGCGTGTCCGCGTCTCGAACGTTCAGTATCTGCGCTCCCGCGACGGGCTCATCGCCGAGACGCACGACTACCACGACCACGCCCGGCTGGGTCGCGTACTAGCTAATGCAACTAGCTAAAACCCGAAGTACTATCGGAGGCATGCTCACCCCCGACCTGATCCACGGCGCCGTCGAGATCGAGCGGACCGACCGCGGTCTGCGTCCGCACCGGCTCCCGGCGTGGGCCCGCGCCCAGGCGCAGGACCCGCAGCTCGACACCGTCGAGGCCCAGCCGGCCGGGGTGCGGCTGGCGTTGCGCACCACGGCCACCACGGTCGAGCTGGACAGCGTGCGCACCCGGCGGGAGTTCCCGGGCGTGCCCGACCGGCCGGACGGCGTCTACGACCTGCTGGTCGACGGTGTGCTGACCGCGCAGCGCAGCGTAGGCGGCGGCGACACGGTCACCGTCGACCCGGCGGCCGGCACCGTGACGCGTCAGGTCGGCGAGCCGGGCACGCTCACGTTCGACGGCCTGCCCGGGCACGACAAGCGGGTCGAGATCTGGTTGCCGCACCACGAGACCACCGAGCTCGTCGCGCTGCGGGCGAACGCGCCGGTCACCGCCGCGGAGCACGCCGGGCCGCGCTGGTGGCACCACGGCAGCTCGATCAGCCAGGGCTCCAACGCGGCGAGCCCGTCCACGACCTGGGTGGCGCTGGCCGCGGCGGCGACCGGCGCCGACGTGACGAACCTGGGCTTCGGCGGCAGCGCGCTGCTCGACCCGTTCGTCGGGCGCATCCTGCGCGACAGCGACGCCGACCTGATCAGCGTCGAGATCGGCATCAACCTGGTCAACGCCGACCTGATGCGCCGCCGGGCGTTCGCCCCGGCCGTGCACGGCCTGCTCGACACGATCCGCGACGGCCACCCCACGACGCCGATCGTGGTGATCTCGCCGCTGTACTGCCCGATCCACGAGAACACGCCGGGCCCGGGCGCCTTCGACGTCGACGCGCTGCGCGAGGGCCGGGTGGCCTTCGTCGCGACCGGCGAACCCGCCCCCGACAAGCTGACCCTCACCGTGATCCGCGACGAGCTGACGAGGCTCGTCGGGGTCCGCGCCGACCCGCACCTGCGCCTGGTGAACGGGCTCGACCTGTACGGCGAGGCCGACCACGCCGAGCACCCCCTCCCCGACCGCCTCCACCCCGACGCCGCGACCCACCGCCTGATCGCCGACCGCTTCGCGCACTCACTGACCCCTTCCGCCTGACCACGGTGAGCCCCTCGGCGGTGCCACACGTACTCCCGCGGGAGTAGGCGGCCGACACCGGCGGGAGGATGAGCGGGCCCGGCCGAATTCCTAGCGTTCCCGGCATGACGACAACACCCACCCGCCGGGCCGTGCTGCGCTGGGGCGCGGCGGCGGCCGCGCTGGTCGTCGTGCCGTCCGCGGGCCTCGCCGGGTTCGTCTGGGCCGACGCCGGGCGCGGCAACGTCGGCACGCTGCGGTTCCGCAACCGGCTGCCGATCCCGCCGCAGCTCGACGCGAGCACCGGCGCCGCGCTCACGCTGCGGAGCGGGGAGTCGGGGCTGCTCCCGGGCCGCAGCACGCCGACCTGGGGTGCGAACGGCGCGATCCTCGGGCCGACGCTGCGTGCCCGCCGCGGGGCCCGCGTGAGCGTCGCGGTCACCAACCGGCTCCCCGAGACCACCTCCCTGCACTGGCACGGCATGCACCTGCCCGCGGTCGCCGACGGGGGCCCGCACCAGCCGATCGCGCCCGGCGCGACCTGGCGTCCGACCTGGACGGTCGAGCAGCGCGCGGCCACGCTCTGGTACCACCCGCACCTGCACCGCACCACCGCCCGGCACGTCTACCGGGGCGTCGCCGGGCTCTTCCTCGTCGACGACGAGTACAGCGACACGCTCCCGCACGACTACGGCGTCGACGACGTCCCGCTGATCGTCCAGGACCGGAACGTCACCCGCGACGGGCGGCTCGACGAGGCGAACCTCGGGTTCGGCGGCCTGGCCACGACCGGGCTGCTCGGCGACACGATCCTGGTCAACGGCGGGTACGACCCGTACGTCGACGTGGTCACCCGGCGGGTGCGGTTCCGGCTGGTCAACGGCTCCAACGCCCGCGTCTACTCGTTCGGGTTCGCCGACCACCGCGCGGTCACGCTGGTCGCGACCGACGCCGGGTGGCTGGAGACGCCGGTGCGGTGCACGCGGCTGCGGCTCTCCCCGGGCGAGCGCGCCGAGATCGTCGTCGAGTTCGAGCCGGGGGAGCGGGTCGTGCTCCGGTCCTGGCCGCCCGAGCTCGGCGGCAACGTCCTCACCCAGCGGCTGGCCGGCGGGGACGACACGTTCGACGTCGTCCAGGTGCGTGCGGCGGCCACGCTGCGTCCCTCACCGGCCGTGCCGGAGCGGCTGACGACCGGGGTGCGCCGACCCGCGATCACCGTCGCCGAACCGTTCCGGCTGGAGCTCGGTGAGTTCCACCTCAACGGCGCGGTGCTGGAGCACGGGCGGATCGACCGGCGGGTCGCCCCGGGGTCCGTCGAACGGTGGGAGATCCGCAACCCCGGCCAGAACGTGCACAACGTCCACGTGCACGGCGCCTCGTTCCACCTGCTCGACCGGGACGGCGCGGCGCCGCCGGAGACCGAACGCGGCGAGAAGGACACCGTGTTCGTGCCGGCCGACAGCACGGTGACGCTCGCGGTGCGCTACGGCACGCACGTCGACGCCCGGACACCGTACATGTACCACTGCCACCTGCTCGCGCACGAGGATGCGGGGATGATGGGGCAGTACGTCGTGGTCGGGTCCGGGGGCGTCGCGCCGGCGCATCGGCACGGGGAGTGAGCCTGTGGTCAACGTCGTGCTGAGCGTCGTGACGGCGGTGGCCGTGACGGTCGCGGTGGTGGTGAGCCCGGAGGAGGCCCGGCCGGGTGCGGTGGCCGCCGCGTCCGCGCTCGGCGTCACGCTCGGCGCGCTGCTGCTGGTGCGCCGCCGGTGGCCGGTGACCGTGCTGGTGGCGTCGCTGGTCGCGGTGCTCACCTACAACAGCACCGGGTTCCCCGGGATGGGGCCGCTGTGGCCGCTGCTGGTGCCGCTGTACACGGTCGCGCGGACCGGCCGGGTGCTCACCGGCGCCGGGGTGGGTGCCGTCGCGATCCTGATCGGGGCCGGGTGGGTGCTGCGTGCGGGCGTGCCGCCGCTGGAGCTGCTCGACATGGTCGTGCGCGAGGTCGCGGTGTACGCGCTGGCGCTGGTCGCGGGCACCGCGGTGCGCACCAGGGACCGGCTCGCGGCGGAGTTCGGGGCGCGCCTCGCGGCCGAGCGCAGGCAGCGGGAGTGGGAGGCGTCCGAGCGCGTGCTCACCGAGCGGTTACGGATCGCCCGCGAGTTGCACGACGTCACCGCGCACACCGTGGCGGTCGTCGGGTTGCAGATCACGCTGGCCAAGGAGCTGGTGGACCGCGATCCGGAGGCGGCCAAGACGCTGCTGGAGGGCACCCGCCGGATCAATGTGGACGCGATCGGCGAGCTGCAGGCCAGCGTGACGCTGCTGCGTGACGGCGAGGAGCCGGTGCTGGCGCTGCCCGACGAGTCGCAGCTGGACGAGCTCGTGAGCCGGGCCGCGGACAGCGGCGTGACCGTCTCGCTGGCCCGCTCCGGCGAGGCCGGGCCCTACCCGCCCGCGGTGGGGCTGACCGTCTACCGGATCGTGCAGGAGGCGCTCACCAACGTGCTGCGCCACGCGTCCGCGTCCACCGCGGCGGTGGTGGTCGACCGGTCGCCGGACGGGGTGGCGGTGACCGTCACCGACGACGGGCGCGGCGGCCCGGTGGGGGCGTGGGGGCACGGGCTGACCGGCATGCACGAGCGGGCGTCGAGCCTCGGCGGCTCGTTGCGCGCCGGGCCGGCCGCGCGCCGCGGCTTCGAGGTGAGGGCCTGGCTACCGGCCGAGGAGGAGGGCGCGTGATCCGGGTGCTGCTCGCGGACGACCAGCAGCTCGTGCGGGTGGGGCTGCGCAGCCTGCTGGAGCTCGACGGTGACATCGCGGTCGTCGCGGAGGCCGCCGACGGCCCGGAGGCGCTGCGCGAGGCCGCCCGGGTCGGTCCGGACGTGGCGCTGCTCGACATCCGGATGCCGCACCTGGACGGCCTCGAGGTCACCCGCCGGCTCGCGGCCGCCCAGCCGGACGTCCGCATCGTGATCCTGACGACGTTCGAGATCGACGCCTACGTCTTCGAGGCGCTGCGGTCGGGGGCGAGCGGTTTCCTGTCCAAGACCGTGAGCCACGACGAACTCTGCCGGGCCGTGCGGGTGGTCGCCGGCGGTGAGGCGCTGCTGAGCCCGAGCGTCACCGCGCGCGTCATCGCCGAGTTCAGCCGCCGGGTGGAGCCACCGGAGTCGAGCCCGGAGCGGCTCGCGGCGCTCACCGACCGCGAGCGCGAGGTCCTCACGCTGATCGCGAGGGGCCTCAACAACGCCGAGATCGGCAACGCGCTGGCGATGAGCCCGCTCACCGCGAAGACCCACGTCACCCGCATCATCACGAAGCTCGCCGCCCGCGACCGGGCCCAGCTGGTGGTGCTCGCCTACGAGACCGGCCTGGTCCGGCCGAGCGGCAGGTAGTCCTCGGTGCGCCCGTCCTGCGGGAGCCCGCTGCGCTCGGCGACGAACGCGACCGTCTCCTCGAGCGTCGAGGACTCGGCGATCACGTGCTCGTCGGGCACCCCGAGCCGATCCGACTCCAGGTACCAACTGGTCAGCGCGTCCGGGCCCACCGTCGCCGACAGCGACCGGCCCGCGTGCCTGCGCAGCGTCTCGGACAGGCTGACGTCGAACCAGAAGAACGTGGAGCGTCCGGGGTGCCCGGCCGCGAGCGCCACCAGCTCCGAGCGGTAGCGCTCCGCGGTCAGGATTCCCTCGACGACCACCGAGTACCCGTGCGCGAGCGCCACCCGCGCGGTCGCGGCGATCAGCGTCGGCGCCAGCCCACCGGCCACGTCGTGCTCCCAGAGCACGCTGCGCCGCAGGTAGTCCTGGTCGACGAGCGCACATCCGCGCCCGTGCCGCCGGCGCAGCTCGCGCGCGACCGTGCTCTTGCCCGAGCCGGAGTTCCCCCGCAGGACCACCAGGACGGACGACTCCGGGGACGTGCGCGCGCCGTGCTCGGACGCCTGGCCACTCGGCATGCGAAACCGTAGCAGCCGAGGGCCGGCTCCCGGCCCAGCCGCTAGTTGGGGGTCGAGTACACGTTGAGGAGATTCCCGTCGGGATCGCGGAAAAGCATCGACCGGTTGCCCCAGGGCTGGCTGACCGGCTCCTGAACCCAGTCGGTGACGTGGCCGTCAAGCCGCGTACGCACCTCATCGGTGTCCTCGACCTGGAACTCCAGGATCGCCGAACGGTTGGCCCGGGCCGAGGCCGCCCCGTTGTTGTAACGGTTGACGCCCGCGGTGGTCACCAGCGCCAGGACCGCCCCGCCGGCGTGCATCTCGACGTAGTCCTCACCACCGAAGGGAGTCACCGGATCGGTGGCGAGGAGGACGCGGTAGAACGCCGTGAGCGCGGCCAGGTCATCAGTCACCAGCCGTACCGATGCGAGCTTCATCTGAACTCTCCTTCATCATTCCGCTACGATACAGTAGCGTAGCGGAGTAGAGAGCGGAGTTCACTGATGGCCCCCGACAGTCGCGTGCAGAAATCCAGAGCGGCGGTGCTCGCGCAGACCTATGAGCTACTGACCGAGGGCGGCATCGGCGGCGTCAGTATCGAGGAAGTGTCCCGCCGCTCCGGAGTGGCTAAGACCACGATCTACCGGCACTGGCCGTCCAAGGTCGCGCTCCTGCTCGACGCCTGCTCGAGCATCGGCACACCACCGGAGACGCCCGACACCGGAAGCCTCGCGGGAGACCTCACCGCCCTGACCGAACGGCTGGCCGAGCAGCTGCGTACCGCCCGCTGGGCCGCCGTCCTGCCCTCGATCATCGACGCCGCCGAACGAGACCCCGACCTGGCCGGCCTGCACACCACCCTCCACGCCGAAATCATGGAACCGTTCACCACCGTCACCGAACGCGCCCAGGCCCGAGGCGAACTCGCAGCCGGCCGGGAGCCGGCCGACCTCGTCGCCGCGATCGCCGGACCCCTCTTCTACCGCCGCTGGTTCTCCCGCGAACCCCTCCACGACGCCGCGATCCACCACATCGTCCGCGACGCACTCACCCGGGCCACGACCTAGGGCAAGCCGGAACCACAGTCAGCGGCATCTGGGCATTCGGGTTGTCCGGTCGAATCTGGTCACTGCGTGTCCGTTCAGTCCCAGTGGCCGTCAACCAGGTGGACACGCCGCAGGCCGGGAGTAACAGCGGCGACGCCGTGGCCAGCCTCGGACGCCGTGAAGCGGCCTTCGCTGACCGCAGCGTCGTAGGTGCCACCGTAGGCATACTCGGCGAGGACACCGGTCACGCGGTGGTGGGCCGCCCAGGTCAGCCCGGCCTTCTCGGTCTCGAAGACACCTGACGCGTAGCGGGCCCGGTCACCGTGGAAGATCCAGACCGTCGTGCGCAGCGGACTTCGCTGGTCATCGGTGGGCCGGCGACGCATCCCCTCCGGGGTGAACGAGAACGAACGGGGAAAGTCACCCGGACGATGGCGCACGGCTAGAACCACCGGCTCCGGATGGATCCCCTCCTGCTCATCAGCGTCGGAGTTCCCCACGGAGTTCCACACGTGAATGCAGATCAGTTCGTCGTCGGGATTCGCCGTGGCGTAGCAGAGTGTTTTGGGCCACAAAGGATTACGGCCGCCGACCCACAGCGATGGGGCGCCGAACCTGTCGAGGGCCTGGGAAAGCGTCCGATCTTCCCGGACCCAGTCGTCGATGTCCGCAGCCAACCGGTGGTATTCCGCTGCCGCCAAGGTTCGATCCAGGTCGAGCCAGCCGCATCGGTGCGCGATGGCGGCGTAGAGCGACGCGGTGGCGTCGCGCAACCCGTCTGCCGGTAGCACGTTGCTGTAGGCGCCCTCCACTCCGGTGGCGGTGAAGGCGTGGCGTTTGCGGAGCCCGTCGAGCTCTGCTTCCCACCGAGGTGAGCTGCCGTCCACGGCCGCCATCGCATCCAGCAGCAACCGCTCCGCCGTCTCCTGACGGCCGTACATGCCGGGCCGACGAAGTGCTCCGTTCACCTGCGTGCGAAGGTGCTGACGCGCCTCTCGGAGGATGGAACCTTCATCGCTGCTCATCGATGGTGATCATGTCACCCCGGGGCGGCCGGGCCGCACGCTCGAGTCAGCCTCCGTCTCCCGTTGGCGATCGGCTAACGCCGCCCCCGGACCCTTCCGGCAGGCGCCGCGAACGCGGTGGCCGACACCCACGAAGGGGAAGAACTGATGCATGTGACACGAGGGCTGGCGGCGACCGCCGGTCTCGCTCTGATGACGGCGCTGACCGTGTTCGCCGCGGCACCGGCGCAGGCCGTGCCTGAGTGCGCTGGCTTCACCGAGGCACAGGCGGCCGCGATCGCTACCATCTCGACGGGGGCGATCACCCGCAGGACGAGTGCTACAACGGCAACCCGGTGACCAACGGCGAACTGCCGTGACAGCGCCAGCCGGGCCAGCGCGGGCCAGCCGTCGTACCGGGCCGCTCGGCCAACGCCCGTGTGGGGTGCCAGCCGACGCCCCCGAGCGGTGACCTCCACGTCGGTGAACGCGAGATCGTCGGTGTCGAGGCGGAGCAGGCGTCGTCGACGGTCACGCAGACCTCCGCCGGCGCGAGTGCGATCACCGCGGAGACGACGTCGGTCGCGTCCGCGCCCCCCGGTAGCGAGTCGAGGAGGGCCCGGATCGGCCGGCCGGCGTCCTCGTGCTCCGGGTCGCAGCTCACCCAGGCCTCGATGCCGCGCGGAGCGAGCGCGGACGCCCGGAACGCCTGGGCCAGTGCGGTGGTCTTCCCGAACCCGGCCCCGGCGACCAGGGTGGTCAGCCGGCGATCCCAGCGTTGCTCCAGCGCCCGGACCAACCGCTCACGCGGCAGCTCGACGTCGAGTGGCCGGGGCCACCCCTAGGGTGGGCGTCGTGATCCTTCCCGACGACGCGGCCGTCCTCGCCGCCGCCTCCGCGTTCGCCCCGACGCTCCGGGCCGGTGCGGAGGAACGCGACGCCACCGCCGCGCTCCCGTACCGCGAGCTCGAGCAGCTCGCCGCGACCGGCCTGCTCGGCCTGCGGGTGCCGCGGGAGCTCGGTGGCGCCGGTGTCAGCACCGCCACCGTCGCCGAGGTGTTCCGGGTGCTCTCGGCCGCCGATCCCGCGGTCGGCCAGATCCCGCAGAACCACGTCGCGTTCGTCGACCTGGTGCTGCGCGCGGGCACCCCGGCCCAGCGCGAGTTCTTCGCGGCCGAGTTCCTGGCCGGCGCGCGCCTCGGCAACGCCCTCTCCGAGCGGGGCACCACGACCTCGCGCGCCTACCGGACGCGGATCCTGCCGAGGGGCGACGACTACGTTGTGAACGGCACGAAGTACTACTCGACCGGCGCGCTCACCGCCCAGTGGATCCCGGTCTTCGGCCTCGACGAGCTCGACGAGGTCTCGGTGGCCTACGTGCGCCGGGACACGCCGGGTGTCGACGTCGACCAGGACTGGAACGCGTTCGGCCAGCGGGCGACGTTCAGCGGCACGACCCGGCTCACCGACGTCGTGGTGCCGGCCGCACACGTGCTGCGCCGGCCGTTCCGCGTCGTCGCCGGCACGACGTTCTCCGCGTTCGGCCAGATCATCCACGCCGCGATCGAGGTCGGCATCGCCCGGGGCGCGCTCACCGACGGCGTGGCGTTCCTGCGGGACAAGGCCCGGCCGGCGCACGGCTCCGGGTACGACCGGGCGGTCGACGACCCGCACCTGGTCCGGCTCGCCGGTGAGCTGGAGATCGACGTGCGTGCCGCGGAGGCGCTGCTGGTCTCCGCGGCCCGTGCGGTGGACGACGCGGACGCCGCCGGCGCCGGCGCGGACGCCCAGGCCGCTCCGGACCGGGTCACCCACGCCCGGCTCGAGGTCGCGGCGGCCAAGGCGTTCGCCGGTCGTGTCGCGCTCGACGTCGCCACCCGGCTGTTCGACTTCTCCGGCTCGAGCGCGGCCGACCGCCGACACGACCTGGACCGGCACTGGCGCAACGCCCGCACCCACACCCTGCACGACCCGGCGCGGCTCAAGGAGCTGGCGCTGGGCACGTTCCTGGTCACCGGCGAAGGCCCCGACCCGGCGAACACTCTGATCTAAGCCTTAAGGCCACATCGGACCTCTGGAACCACACCATCGAAGAGGAGTACGGTCGCGTACCCCAAGCAATCGCTTGGTCACACCCACTCTCGCCGATGAGAGGAGTGGTCCATGCCCGTCAACCGCAGAACCGTCCTGAAAGGCGCGGCCGCACTCGCCGCCGCCGGGTTCGCCGCCGAAGCGTTCGCCCTTCCGGCGTCCGCCGCCACGCTCGCCCCGCCCCCCGCGTTCCCCTCCGGTATCGAGCTCTACCAGCAGGCCTACGTGAACTGGTCCGGCGAGATCGACCTCGCCGACGTCTGGACCTGCGCACCGGCCACCCCGGCCGACGTCGTCACGGTCGCCAACTGGGCCCACGCCAACGGCTACCGGGTCCGCCCCAAGGGCATGAGCCACGGCTGGTCGCCGACGCTCCTGCCGGCCGGCGCCGACGTCAGCAAGGTCGTGCTCGTCGACCTGACCAGGAACCTCAAGAGCATCCAGGTCGGCAGCAGCAGCGTCACCGTGCAGGCCGGCGCGACGATCGACCAGCTCACGGTCGCCCTGGAGAACGCCGGCAAAGGGCTGGCCGCCCTCACCGCCCCCGGCAACCTCACGGTCGGCGGCGTGCTGGCGATCGGGGCCCACGGCTCGGCCGTCCCGGCCACCGGGGAGACCCGGATCCCCGGCACCAGCTACGGAACGCTCAGCAACCTCGTCCTCTCGCTCACCGTGGTCGCGTGGAACGGCACCGCCTACGCGCTGAAGACCTACACCCGCACCCAGCCCGACATCGCCGCGTTCCTGGTGCACCTCGGCCGCGCGTTCGTCGTCAGCGCCACGCTGCAGGTGGGCACGAACACCAGGCTGCGCTGCCAGAGCTTCTACGACATCCCCACCGCCACGCTGTTCGGGGCGCCCGGCACCGGCGGGCGCACGCTCTCGAGCTACCTGAACTCCAGCGGCCGGGTGGAAGCGATCTGGTTCCCGTTCACCGACCGGCCCTGGCTCAAAGTCTGGACCATCGCACCGACAAAACCGGTGCTCTCCAAGACCGTCACCGCGCCCTACGCGTACACGTTCGCCAACTTCCTCACGCCCGAGCAGAGCAACTTCCTGTCCAAGATCGTCAAGGGCGACGTCAGCGGCACCCCGGCGTTCCAGAACCTCCAGATCTCGATCGTCGGCTCCGGGCTGATCGTCACCGGCACCTGGGACATCTGGGGCTGGTCGAAGAACTCGCTGCTCTACGTCCAGCCGACCACGCTGCGCATCGTCGAGGCCGGGTACGCGGTGCTCACCTCGCGGGCCAACGCCCAGCGGGTCGTCCACGAGTTCTACGTCAAGTACCAGGAGCGCATCACCGCCTACCAGGCCCAGGGCAAGTTCCCGATGAACGGCCCGGTCGAGATCCGGGTGACCGGCGTCGACGCCCCGGCGGAGGTGGCGGGCGGCGGCGTGAGCCCTCAGCTCTCGGCGGCCCGGCCGCGCCCCGACCACCCGGAGTGGGACACCGTGGTCTGGCTCGACATGGGCACGATCCCCGGCACCCCGGAGTGCGACGCGTTCTACGCCGACATGGAGGCGTGGATCGTCGCCAACTACAGCGGCAGCTACGCGACCGTCCGTCCGGAGTGGTCGAAGGCGTGGGCGGTCACGCCGTCCGGCGCCTGGACCGACAACGCCACGCTCACCGGGCGCATCCCGCAGAGCCTCCGCGCCGGGCAGCCGTCCGGCGACAACTGGGACACCGCCCGGGCCACGCTCAACGCGGCCGACCCGCACCGCATCTTCAGCAACACGTTCCTGGACGTCCTACTGCCCTAGGAGCGCCGTGCCGAGTGCCGTCCGGCGGTAGAGCACTGCGAGGCCCTGCCGCCGGGCGGTCACCAGCCCGGCGTCGCGCAACACCGCGAGGTGCGCGGACACCGTGGACGCGGCCAGCCGGTGCCGCCGGGCCAGCGCGGTCGTCGACGTCGGCTCGTCCAGGCCGCTCAGCAGCGCGGCCCGGTTCGGCCCGAGCAGGCGGGACAGCGGCTCCGCCGCTCGGCGGATCTCCCAGGCCCGCGCCATCCCCAGCGCCGGGTAGATCACGGTCGGCTGCCACGGTGCGGCGAACCCGCTGATCACCTCGGGCCAGGCGAACACGCTGGGCATCAGCAGCAGCCCCCGCCCGGCCAGGTCCTGCGCGAACGACGCGCTGCCGCTGTGCAGCGTGAGCGTGCCGCCGTCCCAGCTCAGGTCGCGGTGCAGGCCGTCGAAGAGCGCACCGAGCCCACCGGCGGCCACCCGGCGCGAACGCTCGTCGATGTCGGCCTCCAGCACGGCCAGCAGCCGGTCCCACCGCGGAGCGACGAGGGCGTCCCAGGCCCGCTCGGTGGCGTCGGCCAGCGCCCGGACCGCCGCGGCCGGATCGTCGAGCAGACGACGGCGCGCCGGGTGCGTCGTGTCGGCGCCGGTGCTCGCGAACGAGCGGCTCATCTCGGCCCGCGCCGCGTCCGGATCGGTGGCGCGCAGCCGCGCGAGCTCGTCGGCGAAGTCGGGGTCGCGGCCGAGCGGAGCGGCCGGGGGCGGGCCGAGGAAGTCCGGCGTATACCCGGCGACCGGCATGAGCAGCGGCAACGGCCCGAGATCCGGCCGGGTACGGCCCAGCCACGCCTGGTGGTAGCCGTGCCGCGCCGGCCGGAGCAGCGTACGCACCGCCTCGTGGGTCTCGCACAGCGGCGACACCGCGAACCGGCACCGCAGAAGGTCCGCTTCGGCGAAGCGGAGTCGGAGAGGCATCCGTCTCTCATTCGTCAGCAGCCGAAAGACTATTCCGCCGACGCCGGGCCGCGCGACGCTGCCGCCCATGTCGACGGGTTACCGTGCGGTCCTGGTGGTGCCGGAGTTCCGGTTCGTGTTCGCGGCCCACGCGCTCTCCACGCTGGGCACCGTGGTGTGCGAGCTCGCGCTCGCCGTGCTGGTCTTCCAGCGCACCGCGTCGCCGCTGCTCAGCGCGTTGACGTTCGCGCTCGGGCTGTTGCCGTACGTGCTCGGCGGCACGGTGCTCTCGGCGGTGGCCGACCGGTTCCCGGCGCGCCGCGTGCTCGTCACCTGCGACCTGGTGTGCGCCGGGCTGGCCGCCGGGCTGCTGGTGCCGTGGATGCCGGTGGCCGCGTTGCTGGCGCTGCGGTGCGTCGTCGCGGCGATCGCCCCGGTGTTCGCCGGCACGCGGGCGGCCACGCTCGGCGACGTCCTGCCCGGCGGTGCGCTGTTCTCGCTCGGCACCTCGCTGCTCCGGGTGACCAACCAGACCGCGCAGCTGACCGGGTTCGCGGTCGGGGGCGTGCTCCTGGCGGCGATCCCGCCCCGGGCGGTGCTCGGCGTCACCGTGTCGACGTTCCTGGTCTCCGCGCTGCTGCTCGCCGTGGGCACACCGGCGCGCCCGGCGCGGTCGGTGGACGGCGGCGCGCTGCTGAGCGCCTCGTGGAGCGGCGCGCGGGTGCTGCTCGCCGATCGTCGGGTACGGGCGTTGTTGGCGCTGGCGTGGGTGCCGCCGATGTTCGTGGTGGTGTCCGAGGGGCTGCTGACGTCCTACGTCGGCGCGCTGGGCGCGAGCCCGGCCGGGCTGGGGCCGCTGATGTGCGGGATGCCGATCGGCGCGATCGGAGGGTCGCTGCTCGCCGGGACGCTGCTCGGCCACCGCGCGCGGGTGCGGCTGTGTTTCCCGGTCGTGCTCGCGGCCACGCTGCCGCCGCTGGGCTACCTGACCCACCCCGGGGTCGCGGTGGCGCTGCTCTGCCAGATCGGCGTCGGCGCCGGGATCGTCTACACGTTCGGCGTCGACGCGTGGTTCCTCGACGTGGTGCCCGAGCACCTGCGTGGCCGGGCGATGACGCTGCTGACCGCCGGGTCGATGACCGCGCAGGGGCTGGGCATGACCCTCGCCGGCGCCGCCGCCGAGTTCGCCCCGGTGCACGCCGTGATCGCGGGCGGCGCCGTGATCGCGCTGCCCACCGTCGGCCTGGTGGTGGGGTACGCGTCCCGCGTGCGCCGGGTGGCACCCGCGTCAGCCGGGTTCCGGCCGGGCGGATGAGCCGGCGGCACGGAGGCGGGTGCCCAGTTCGTGGCAGCGGGCCGCCAGCTCGGGCGGGTCGAGCACCACGAACTCGTGGTCGAGCAGCGCCATGTGCAGCAGCACACCGTCGAGGTTGTCGGCCCCGGCACGCACCTCGCACCGCCCGTCGCCGGCCGGGTACACGACGGCCGCCGACACCGGGATCTCGTCGCGCACCAGCTCCGCCGGCGCGTGCACCAGGAACCGCGCCCGGCGCGCGTAGACCCGGCTCGCGACGCCCTCGTGCACGTACGTCGCCGCGTCCGGAGCGTCGGCCCGCGGCCGGAAGTGCCACGTCCGCGCGGTCACCGCGGTCATCCGGTCGACGCGGAACGTCCGCCAGTCGTCGCGGTCGCGGTCGAACGCCAGCAGGTACCAGCGCCGGTCCGACGAGACCAGCCGGTACGGCTCGACCCGCCGCGGACCCGACGAGTAGGCGAACTCCACCTCGACCTGATCGCGGCAGGCCCGGGCCAGCACCATCAGCACGTCCGGGTCGACCGGCGTCCGCCCGCCGCGCCCGAACGACTCCACCGCCCCGGAGAGCGCACGCACCTCCGACCGCAGCCGGGTCGGCAGCAGGCGGTCGAGCTTCGTCAGCGCCCGCAGCGCCGCGTCACCGGCGCTCGCCACCCCGCCACCGGCCCCGGCCAGCAGCGACACCGCGGTGGCGATCGCCTCCTCGTCGTCGAGCAGCAGCGGTGGCAGGTCCTGCCCGGGCCCCAGCTGGTACCCGCCGCCGACCCCCTGGCTCGCGTGCACCGGGTACCCGAGCGTGCGCAACCGCTCGACGTCGCGCCGTACCGTCCGCGCCGTCACCCCGAGCCGCTCGGCGAGGTCGGGCCCGGTCCAGACCTGGCGCTGCTGCAGCAGCCCCAGCAACGCGAGCACCCGCTCGGCCGTGTCCATGAACCCAGTTCACCACGAATAGCGGACCGATCCTGTCCGCCAGGGCTGCCACAGTGTCCCCATGAACTGGAACCGCGCACTTCGTGAGCAGTGGGAATGGCACTGGAACAGTCAGGTGCGGGAACGCCTGGCCGGCCTCACCGACGACGAGTACTTCTGGTCACCGGTGCCCGGCGAGGCCTGGAACGTGCGCCGGCGAACCGCGGAGGGCGAACCGGGCACCGGGGACTTCACGATCGACTTCGCGTTCCCCCAACCCACACCGCCGCCGTTCACGACGATCGCCTGGCGGCTCGGCCACGTCATCGTCGGCGTGCTCGCCGCACGCAACGCGGCCCACTTCGGCGCGCCGCCCGCGGCCTACGGGACCTGGGCGTACGCGGGCACCGCGCAGGCCGCCCTGGACCAGCTCCACACTCAGCTGGACGTCTGGACGGCCGGGGTCCGCGGGCTCGGTGACGACGACCTCGCGGTGCCGGTCGGGGCGAAGGAGCCCTACCCGGACGCCCCGATGGCCGACCTGGTGCTGCACATCCACCGCGAACTGATCCACCATCTCTCCGAGGTCGCGCTCCTGCGTGACCTCTACCAGCACACGAACGGAGCGCCCCGATGAGCCGGACCGTCCAGGTCACCTTCGACGCCCACGACCCCCGCGCGCAGTCGGTGTTCTGGGCCGACGCCCTGGGCTACGTCATCCCCGGCCCGCCCGGCGTCGACGTGCCCGCGGACGCCGACCCGCTGGCGGCCTGGGACGACTTCCTCGCGCGGATCGGCGTCCCGGAGGAGTTCCGGAACAGCCGATCGGCG